>NZ_JABVYQ010000001.1:0-258739 GCF_013357975.1 Parageobacillus sp. VR-IP | reverse complement strand
AACACCACCCCCTACCCATCTTTTTTTCCAAAAAAAAAAAAAAAAAAAAAAAAAACAGTTACCAAAAATTCACACAATGTAAAAGCAGAACCGACAGATCCACAAGCAGCAGTCACTATTCAATAATGTCGCAGCAGCTTCTTGCTTTACTTGCATTCGCGGACAATTATAGCAAACAAAAAAGAGCGGAAATCGCTCTTTTTACGCATCTGCTTTTTCCATCGTCCACTCGATTAGCGAGGCACCGCCGGCAATCGCCAATATGATCAGCAGCGGCTGAAATAATACAGGGTAAAGCATATCGCCAATATAAAGAATAGCCGCACACCAAATGCCCGTGCACCAATAGCAACTTAACAGCTCGCCAATCCAATGGCGCAATCCGCTTCCTTTAATATGCAAAAATGACTGTACCGTTCCGTCAGGCAATGTTTCTTCGGTGATTTCATGGAAAGGCTTTCGCAAAAAAGATGTAATCGCATCATACATCAACAATCTCGTTAGGCGAAACGTTGCTAAAATAAAAAGAAAAAGTTCAGTCGCCGTCACGCTGTTCTGCTTCCTCCTTCCCCGATAACCCGATTAACGTAACAGAAACAACCTCCTTTCTTGGAATGACAAATGTTCCCGAAACCGTATCGATGGTGATTTCCGTTCCATCATATTTGCGAATTATTCCTTCCTTTTCTCCACCCTTGCTAACAAGCTTGCATCTCATATGAGAATGGGGTTCAGTCAGGTTTGCCAAAAACGATAATTGTTCCTCCAATGACATCTGTTGAAACTGCTTTTCCTGCTGCCGAGTCTGGTTTTCTTGCACAATTTCGCCGTTCCCCCATTCGCTTTGCTCGATGGTCGCTTTGCTTTTAAACGTCTGCTGCATATAAGCGATTGCACGTTCCAATTTAGGCTGCACAATATAAAGAAGCGGTTCATTTTCCACTATGTCACGCCGTTTCATCGGTAGCCCCCTCCTTTTTCGACTGTTGCCTTATATATGTATGCGATTCATTTTGAGAATATTGCCAAGAAGTTGGGCAAAAAAATTGAGCTGCTCCATAATCTATCGGAACAGCTCAAACAGTTAAAGATAGCGGATGCCTGCAATCTTTTTATGTTAATATCCTAAAATATGATATCCAGAATCAACATGAATAATTTCGCCCGTAATGCCGCGCGACAGGTCGCTAAATAAGAACAGCGCCGTATCGCCAACTTCTTCTTGCGTCGTCGTGCGGCGAAGCGGAGCGCGTTCTTCGATTTGTTTTAAAATCGAATTAAAATCGCTGACCCCTTTTGCCGATAATGTACGAATCGGTCCGGCAGAAATAGCATTGACGCGGATGCCGTATTTTCCTAAATCGTTAGCTAAATATTTAACGCTTGCATCGAGCGCCGCTTTTGCAACTCCCATAATATTATAATTTTGGACGACGCGCTCGCCGCCAAGATATGTCAGCGTAACAATGCTTCCACCTTCCGTCATCAGCTCTTTTGCTTCTCTGGCAACCGCGGTTAATGAATAAGCGCTAATATTATGGGCAAGCAAAAAGCCTTCGCGGCTCACTTTCATATACTCTCCATTTAAGTCTTCTTTGTTTGCATAGGCAATACAATGGGCCACACCGTGAATGACACCGACTTGTTCCTTAATTTGCTTAAAGCATTGAACAATTTCCTCATCTTTTGTCACATCGCAAGGCAAGAGAAGGGAGCTTTCATCTTCAAGCGTATCGACAAGCGCGCGCACCTCTTTTTCAAAACGCTCTCCGGCATACGTAAAAACGAGACGCGCCCCCGCGGCATGCAAAGATCTTGCGATTCCCCAGGCGATACTGCGTTTATTCGCCACTCCCATCACGACATATGTACGTCCCTTTAACGATAAATTCATCCGTCATCCTCCTATATCCATTACAATTAAGATTTGTTATTAGTACCTAGTGTTAACTTTATTATATGATAAGTTACTAGGAAAGTAAATGAGACAAACCTCTTTGCAAAAATATCGTAATTCGTTAATATGATATATGGCACGTTTTTATCATGACGGAGAGGATCATCATATGGAACGAGATCGTTTATCACAGTCCAAGCTGGATTATAATTTGTTGTTTATTTTGTTTTTAATGGCTATCGTCAGCGCGATCGCAATTCATAGCGCAGAGGCTACATTACCGGAAAAATTGCAACATGTCAATTTCGCCTATAAGCAATTGCAATGGTATGGAATTGGCGCCGTTGTGATCGCCTTAACAATGATTATCGACTATGACCGTTTTTTTCAAATCGCCTGGTATTTATATGGTTTTGGCATGTTGCTGTTGCTTGGGTTAGAATTGAACGTCCCTGGCACTGTCACGATTAAGGGGGCGACAAGCTGGTATGCTCTTCCAGGCGGAAACTTTCAGCCATCCGAGCTGATGAAAATTTTTATGATTATCGTTCTTAGCCGCGTTATCATCAATCATCGCGAGAAATATCCAGAGCCGACCGTGAAAGATGACTTTAGGCTGCTTGGCAAAATCGCCTTAACTGTTTTGCCGCCGCTCATCTTGCTGATGAAACAGCCGGACTTAGGAATGTCGATGGTGTTTGTCGCCATTACCGGTTCGCTTGTGCTCGTTTCCGGCATCCGCTGGCGCATTATTTTTGGCATCATCTTTTCCGGAATAGCGGCTGCGGCAATTCTTGTGTTTATTTTCTTTCAATTCCCTGATTTTTTCCACAAATATATTTTAGAGGATTACCAGCTAAACCGCTTCTACGGTTGGCTTGCCCCGTACGAATATTCGAATGAACAAGGATTCCAGCTTATTCGCTCCCTGCTTGCGATCGGATCAGGAGAATTGTATGGAAAAGGATTTGGCAATATTCAAGTATACCTCCCGGAAGCACATACCGACTTTATTTTCGGCATCATCGCCGAACAGTTCGGGTTTATCGGCGCCAGCGTCGTCATTTCGCTCTTTTTCCTGCTTGTTTACCGCATGGTTCATATTGCGTTAGAAAGCAACGACTTATATGGAAGCTACTTATGCGCCGGCGTTATCGGCATGATTACCTTCCAAGTCTTTCAAAACGTCGGCATGACGATCGGTCTTTTGCCAATCACCGGTCTGCCTCTTCCATTTATTAGTTACGGGGGAAGTTCGCTCGCCACTTACATGCTGGCAATTGGTCTTGTACTCAATGTTCATTCGCGCACGAAAAAATTTATGTTTTCCACTGAAGAGTAAAAAGCCGCATGATCAGCGGCTTTTTATTTTATACTAGTCATATGAGAAAGGAGAACAACCTCATGCAAATCGATATTATTGGCGATGTTCATGGATGTTACAACGAGTTTGTCAAGCTTACGGAACAGCTTGGCTATCAATGGAACAGCGGCATTCCCATTCATCCCGATGGACGAAAGCTCGGCTTTGTCGGCGATTTAACCGACCGCGGTCCGCAATCATTGCAAACGATCGAAACAGTCTATTCTCTTGTCAGGGAAAATCTGGCATATTACGTTCCCGGTAATCACTGCAATAAACTATACCGCTTTTTTTTAGGAAGAAACGTGCAAATTGCACACGGTCTTGAAACAACGGTAGCGGAGTATCGCTCGTTGCCGCCAAGCGAGCAGGTGATGATTCGCAAAAAATTTATGAAGCTGTATGAAACGGCGCCGCTGTATGCCCAGCTCGACAACGGCCGCCTGATTATCGCCCATGCCGGAATCCGCCAAGACTACATTGGGCGAACCGACAAAAAAGTGCAAACGTTCGTGTTTTATGGCGATATTACGGGGGAAACGAATCCGGACGGAACGCCCGTGAGACGAGACTGGGCAAAACATTACAAAGGAGAAGCATGGATTGTATACGGCCATACTCCCGTCAAACAGCCTAGAATCATCAATCATACGATCAACATCGACACCGGCTGCGTATTTGGCGGCGCTCTGACTGCTTTTCGCTATCCGGAAATGGAAACGGTCTCGGTTCCATCTTCTTTACCATATGTTCCGGAAAAATTCAGAACGTTTGATTAGCACCATCCCTGCCCCTCTTATCGGATCCGCTCAATCAACCGCTTCATATCATCAGGAAGCGGACAGGAAAACGTATATTGCTGTTGCTTCAACGGATGAAAAAACGAAAGCTCTTTGCTGTGCAGCGCCTGGCGGCTAATCGCTTCCCGGCTTCCGCCATACAATTCATCCCCAACGAGCGGATGCCCAATATAGGCCAAATGAACGCGAATTTGGTGAGTGCGGCCTGTCTCTAACCGCAGTGATAAGTGTGTATAGTCATGAAACCGTTTCAGCACGCGAAAGTGAGTAACGGCTCGCTGGCCGTCTTCGCGAACCTCTCGCGCAATAATGCTATCGTTTTTGCGGGCGATGGGCGCATCAATGGTTCCTTCGTCCTTGCCGACACGTCCGTGACAAATCGCTTCATAACTCCTCGTTACTTTGCCTTGTTTTTGCAAAGTGGACAAAAGATGATGAAGATGACGGTGCTTGGCGACCAGCACAAGCCCGGAAGTGTCACGGTCGAGCCTCGTGACAACGTGAATCGTTGACGCCAGCTGCTGCTTTTGATAATGATAAAGCAAGGCGTTCGCCAGGGTCCCTCCAGGGTGCTGGCGCGATGGAATCGTCGCCATCCATGGCGGCTTGTTGATTACCAATACATACTCATCCTCATATACGATATCCAACGGAATCGCCTCCGGTGCCATTCCTTCGCTTGGAAGCTCCGGAGGAAATACGACCCGCAGCCTCTCCCCTTCGCCAAGGCGGTGGCGGACCGTCACCGGCTGATCATTGACATAAATAGCTCCGCCATGAAATTTAATATCGGTCAACGCCGTTTTCGAAATGCCATTTTCTTTTAAAAACTCGCGAATAAGCTTGCCTTCCTCTTGTTTCGTAATAACCCAAGTGAGCGTAAACTGCGACAACATTGTCTACCTGCCTTTATGTGTTTATTTGTCAATCGGCAATAAAGGAATCGCGCACCCGCTTCCAAAACGGAAACGGCCGGAAACGGGCAAACCGGATTTTTTCGTCTGCGACGCGACATTGGATAGATTTCACATCTTTATGCAAAAGCGATAGATGGTCAACCGTAATTTGAAAATCGACATCGTTTACCGGCTTTAACATACATGTATGATGGGCAGGGAGAATAAGCGGCGACCCGATCGTCCGGAATACGCGGTTGTTAATCGACGCCATTTCGGTAACCTGGATTGCTTCAAGCGACGGATGCAAAATCGCGCCGCCTAATGCCTTGTTATAGGCCGTGCTTCCCGTTGGCGTAGAGATGCATAACCCGTCGCCGCGAAACGTTTCAAATAGATCGCCGCGGATTTCTACATCAATGACAAGCGTACCGCTGACGCTCTTTACCGTGCATTCATTTAAGGCAAGATATTTTGCCTCCCGTCCCCCGTTTATGTAGCGGATAATTACTTCCAGCAATGGGTATTCGACAACCTGATACGGTGTTTTCGCAATAGCGATGACAAGCTTTTCAATTTCCTCCGGCACCCAGTCGGCGTAAAAGCCTAAATGTCCGGTATGTACGCCAACAAATGCCGTTTTATCCAAGCGACGGCAATAGCGATGGAACGCATACAATAGTGTTCCGTCACCGCCCACGGAAATGACAAGATCGGGAGTATCCTCATCGTACTGTAAATCAAAATCCAATAGATACGTTTTGATTTTTTGCGTCAGCGCGTTGGATGTTTCATCCCCTTTGGAGGTGATTGCAAATTTCAGCGGCGCTTGTGTTCCTCTCATAATTGTTCCCCTTTTGTTTCCTGTTTTCGTGAAAAAGCGGCTTGCGCTTCTTGAATTTCAAAACGAATTTTCGACATTTCTTCATCTAAACGATAGGCTGCTTCAGCGGCGCGCTGCAGTCTTGCTTTAATATCTTCAGGAAAACGGCCGCTATATTTATAATTTAACGAATGCTCAATCGTTGCCCAAAAGTTCATGGCAAGAGTGCGGATTTGAATTTCAGCTAAAATTTTCTTCTCTCCATGTATCGTCTGCACTGGATAGCGGATGACGACATGATAGGAACGATAGCCGCTTTCCTTCTTCTGTGTAACGTAATCCCGCTCCTCAACGATTTCAAAGTCGTTTCGTTTCCGCAGCAGCTCTACTACTGTCTTAATGTCATCGACAAATTGGCACATCATCCGCAGCCCGGCAATATCTTGCATTTGTTCTTCCAGTTTATCAAGCGGAATGTTTTTCTTTTGCGCCTTATCCAAGATGCTGGCGACTGGCTTCACTCTTCCAGTGACAAATTCGATCGGCGAATGCACTCCCAACATTTCAAACTGGGCGCGCATCCCTTTGAGCTTTACCTTTAGCTCTTCAACTGCCTGCTTATACGGTGCCAAAAATAAATCCCAATGTTTGACCATCGTACCACCTGCCAATGTTATGTAAGAAAAATTTCTTTTACGGCCTGCTCCATTTGTTCGCCATAATTGGCATTGCCGTCAATATTTTCGATCAAATAAGTTAACTCTTCCTTAAAGCTTGTTAATTCAAACTCCAGCTCTCCGCTTTTTAGTACAACGGCAGCCTCTTCTGCCAATGCTTGTTTCACATCGTTCCAAAACTCATATGGAATCGCGACGTAAATAAAATCTTCGTCTGTTTCCAATATATAAATAAACGAAAGATGGTCGGAATCCACAAGCATATGACCTTTTGGCCTCGCTTCTTCAAGCAAAAATGAAGGATGATCATTAATGAGATATAATCGTCTGTCTTTTCTTTCCGCTTTTTCGATCACTAATTTTTTGCGCATGCCAAATCTCCTTCCACATCAACAATCCTCTTTTATTTTACCATAATCACCCTATGCGCAATAAATAATTGATATTCAATGATAAACATCCGATAATAAAACTGAAACGGATGGATAGAGGAGAGAAACGATGCGTCAAGAAATCGAAATCGAATTTAAAAATTTACTGACAAAAATGGAATTCACACAAATCCGTGAAGTGTTTCACATTGATGACCACGCTTTTGAACGTCAAGAAAATCATTATTTGGATACACCGCAATTCGCATTAAAGGAAAAACAGGCAGCCTTGCGCATCCGTGTCAAAAACGACATTTACACATTAACATTAAAGCAGACGAAGGCAGAAGGAGTGCTGCTCGAGACACATCAGCGCCTTACAAAAGAGGAGGCGGGCGCCCTTTTAAATGGCACGGCCGTTGTTCAAGGGAAGGTAGCGGCCATTCTTCAGGAAATCGGCGTGCCGCCCGCAGCGCTCCATCATTTTGGCACGTTAACGACCGATCGCGCTCAATGGACGTACAAAGGTGGAACGCTGTTTCTTGACCGTAATTATTACCTAGGTACAGAGGATTACGAGTTGGAATACGAAACGGAAGATGTAGAAAACGGAAAACAGCAATTTTTACAGTTGCTTTGTTCGCTGCATATTCCGATCCGGCCAGCGCCAAATAAAATTCAGCGCTTCTATGCAAAAAAATATCAAATGGAGGAGTAGCGATGACCGTTCCTACCATAAAGTTACTATTAGAGCTTCAGGCGTTGCAAAATTTCTCCGCCCAACGCCCAACCTCATGGGAACAAAATCAGCCATGGTCGTTTACGCAGCTGTTGCAGCAATACATAGCACAGCAGCCGATGCCGCAAGCCGCTGAAAATCAAGGCAATCAAGACACGACTGCGCCAGCCAGCCATGAAGCGGCATCCAGCTTTAAACATACCGATATCGATACACTGATCGCCCAAGCTGCCAAAAAATATGGTGTAGACGCGCAGCTGATTCGCGCCGTTATTCGCCACGAATCGAATTTTAGCCCAAACGCACGCAGCCATGCAGGCGCCCTTGGCCTTATGCAACTGATGCCAAGCACCGCAAAGATGCTTGGGGTCGATAATCCATTCGATCCGGTGCAAAACATTGAAGGTGGCACAAAATATTTGCGCAAGCTATTAGACCGCTATAATGGCAATGTCGCGCTTGCCCTTGCCGCATACAACGCCGGTCCGGGGAACGTCGATCGCTACAAAGGAATTCCACCGTTTGCCGAAACAAAAGCATATGTAAAGAAAATCCTTGACACATACTACTCGTAACGCGTTCACAATTGAATCCATTTTTTGAAGCAATTGCTTCTTGTTCTTCAAGTCACTTTATTTGAGATAAATACGCTTCATTGCTAAAATAGCAGTAAAATCATTGTACACCATATTTTACGCACAAAGGAGCATTCACGATGGCTGAACAATGGCAAACACTTTACGAGGCGATCGGTGGGGAAGAAACGGTTGCAAGGCTTGTGGAAGCTTTTTATAAACGCGTTGCCAAACATCCAGATTTAAGCCCCATTTTCCCGGATGATTTAACGGAAACAGCACGAAAGCAGAAGCAATTTTTAACGCAATATTTAGGCGGGCCGCCCCTTTACACGCAGGAGCATGGGCATCCAATGCTGCGGGCGCGCCATTTGCGGTTTGAAATTACGCCGACCCGGGCTGAGGCATGGCTTTCCTGCATGCGTGCGGCGATGGATGAAGCCGGCCTGTCTGGACCTGCGCGCGAGCAATTTTATCATCGTCTCGTGCTAACGGCCCACCATATGATTAATACCCCAGACAATTTGGAAAGAAAGGAGCATTCCCTTGAATAACAAGTTAGCTGGGAAGCAAGCACCGGAGTGGTGGTCTGCTTCCCAGCCGCGCTGCAACGAGAAAAAACCGTTAGAAATTTATTTGTTCATTGATCCTTTATGTCCAGAATGCTGGGGGCTTGAACCAATTATTAAAAAGCTGGTAATTGAATACGGACGCTTTTTTACATTGAAACATGTCCTAGGCGGAAAATTGTCGACGCTCAATACTCGGAAGCACCAAAAGCCGGAAACAATCGCCAAAGTGTGGGAGCGGACGGCGAGCCGTTCAGGAATGTCATGTGATGGAAGCCTATGGCTGGAAAATCCGATTTCTAGCCCGTTTGCCCCATCGATCGCTATTAAAGCGGCAGAATTGCAGGGGAAACGCGCAGGAATCCGTTTTTTGCGCAAATTGCAGGAATTATTATTTTTGGAAAAACAAAATGTATCTGACATCTCTGTATTAATCGATTGCGCTGCACACGCTGGACTGGATGTCGATGAATTCGTTCGCGATTTACATTCGCCAAGCGCAGCAAAAGCGTTTCAGTGCGACTTAAAAATTACGTCAGAGATGGATGTCCATGAAATTCCAACGCTCGTCTTTTTTAACGAAAACATTGAGGATGAAGGCATTAAAATTTCCGGATGTTATCCTTATGAAATTTACGTTGAACTTATTTATGAAATGCTTGGCTTCCAGCCAGAACCATCCCCTCCTCCCCCACTCGAGTCATTTTTAAGCCATTTCAAATTCGTCGCCACGAAAGAGATTGCCGTTGTTTACAATATGACTATCCATGAGGCCGAAACAGAAATGAAAAAGCTGCAGCTGAAACAAAAAGTTAAAAAAGTACCGGTCAAACATGGGACATTTTGGCGTTATATTTCCGAAAAAAAATAAAAAACAAAGAAAAAGCCCGGCATTCAGCCGGGCTTTCAGACTGTTGACAAAATGGGTTTCAGATATTCATCTGAAACCCATTTTGTCGTTTATTGTCAAGACAACAAAGGGGATGGGAGAAATTTTTCACGGTCAAACAAAGGGGTATTAAGTTTTGTGATTTCATTCACGATATTATCTTAACAAATCGCAGCAAGGTTTGACAACCACTTTGTGCTTTTGTTCACATTATTGTCATAAATGTGGAAAAGCGCATGTATTTCTTTGCGCCATTCATATAATAAAAGTAAAAATCCACTAAGGGGGAGGAAAAGCATGAAAAAACGAATGGCACTATTTCTCTGGGGGCTCGCCATGCTGACGGCATTTTGCCTAAATTTGTTTGGCCTCATGCATCTTATTCCTATGCTTATTACAATGCCGCTTTTATTTTTGACGATTTTCGGCTTTATCTCTACTTGGAACAGCCGCAACCAATTTAGAGGATTTTATCAAAAACGAATGTGGCATTGACGCCACATTCGTCTTAAACCAGTTATGATAACAGCTTTTCCATTTCCTCCAGTTTCTCCGCAAACACTTGGCATGCTTGACGAATCGGTTCCGTGCTCGTCATATCTACCCCGGCTTTTTTCAACACTTCAATCGGATAATCGGAGCTTCCCGCCTTCAAAAATTCAATATAGCGCTTCACCGCCGGCTCTCCTTCTTCAAGTATTTGTTTGCTTAATGCCGTCGCGGCGCTGAAACCCGTGGCATATTGATACACATAATAATTGTAATAAAAATGCGGAATGCGCGCCCACTCTAAGCCAATTTCCTGATCAACGACAATGTCATCGCCAAAATATTTTTTATTTAATTCATAATAGAGAGAAGTCAATGAATCAGCAGTCAGCGCCTCTCCTTCCTGCGCTTTCATATGGATCATATGTTCAAACTCAGCAAACATCGTTTGCCGAAAAACCGTTCCGCGGAACCCTTCTAAATAATGGTTAAGTAAATATAATCGTTTTTTCTCATCGTCGATCGTTTTTAATAAATAATCACTTAACAGCGCTTCATTGCATGTCGACGCGACCTCAGCGACAAAAATGGAATAATCTCCATATGGATACGGCTGTGTTTTGCGTGTGTAATAACTATGCACAGAGTGGCCAAATTCGTGAACTAACGTAAATAAATTATTCACGTTATCCTGCCAGTTTAGCAAAATATACGGATGGGTGCCATATGCCCCTGACGAATAGGCGCCGCTCCGTTTTCCTTTATTTTCGCGCACATCGACCCAGCGATTTTCAAGACCTTCTTTGACGATGCTAATATATTCTTCACCGAGCGGAGCAAGTCCTTTTAACATGTACTCTTTCGCTTCTTCATACGTGACTTCCATTTTCACGTCTTGAACAAGCGGCGTGTATAGATCATACATATGAAGCTCATCAAGTCCAAGCACTTTTTTGCGCAGGCGGATATAGCGGTGCAACAGCGGCAGATGCTCATGGACCGTTTCAATCAAATTATCGTAGACACTTTCCGGAATATTGTTGCTGCTTAATGCCGCTTCCCGTGCCGATTTGTAGCGGCGGACGCGCGCAAAGAAGTTATCTTTTTTCACCGCTCCGCTTAACGTGCTGGCAAACGTATTTTTATATTTTTCATACGTATCGTACACGGCTTTAAACGCATCACGGCGCACGCGTCGGTCCGTGCTTTCTAAAAAGCGGATAAAGCGGCCGTGCGTCACTTCCACTTCTTCGCCATTTTCGTCAATAATCGTCGGGAACGTTAAATCGGCATTATTCAGCATGCTAAAAGTAGACGAAGACGATTGCATCACCTCTGCCGCTTGGGCAAGCAGCGCCTCTTCCTCTGCCGACAGCACGTGCGGACGCTGGCGGTTAATTTCGTCTAACGCATGTTCATACAGTTTCAATTCTTGTTTCTCTTCTAAAAACGAACGCAATTTTGCCTCATCGATCGATAAAATTTCCGGAACGATAAACGCCATTGCGCTCGACGCTTCGCTGTACAAGCTTGTTGCTCGATCGTTAAGACCTTGGTAAAAAGCGTTTGTTGTATCTTGGTCGTAGCGCATATGTGCATATGTATACAGCTTGCCAAGGCGCATGGACACTTCGTCCTGGTATTGAAGCGCTTCGTACAGCACATCCGCCGATTCTCCTAATCGGCCTTGGTACTCCGCTAATTTCGGAATCATTTTTTTCACTTCTTGAAATTCTTGCTCCCACGCTTCGTCCGTCGGGAAAATATCCTCTAAACGCCACGTTTCCTCAACAGGAATTTCGCTGCGTGACGGCAGCGATTTTTTCGTTTGTTTCGCTTCCATTTTGTCAACCTCCTTTGGAAAATTATATCATACATCATATTCGCTTTTTTACTATCATTTCCTATTTTCAAAAATAAATGTTTACGACCAGTGCTTCAGTTCCAGCTTCCATACATAATCGCGAAGCGACGGCATCATTTTTATTTGTTCGGCCATCTGCTTGTCTTGCTTTATCACTTCATCCATGGTTGTCGGAAACGTAAGCGGTTTTACGAAGCGGATCGCATGGCGGTTTTTCCACTGGATATAGCCCAGCCCCGCAAGCAATTGCAAATACTCATAAATCGCCTGTGTATAGCGCTGTCCTGTGGCAAGCGGCAGCACGCGGAGTGCAACCCGCCCTGTCCTTATTTTTTCCTCGATAAAGCGATAAATGGAGTGGAGCGTGACAGCCCGCCCTTCCGATCGCAGCAATGGAATCAGCACGTACGTTTGCCAAATAAACGGCGGTGTTTCCAACAAATAGCCATGGTGAAGCGGCCAGCCTGCTTCGGTGGGAAAAAGGGAAGGAATGATGCCAAAACGGTAAAAATCGGCACAAATCAACCTTGTTGTTTTATTTGGATATAAAGTAAACGTAAGCCGCCATTGCTTTTTATGATGGAGCCACTCGTCCCAAAATGACGGTGGCAGCAAATCTGCAGAAGAAAAAAGCAAATCGGAGAACGAAAGCGAATATAACGGGAAAACGAGCGGAATGGCAAATGCATGGCGAACGGATAGCGGAATAAGGCGAACGAGGCGGGTAAGCCGTTTGGTATGCGGACAGTAGTAAAAAAGAAGCGGGCGGGGAATAAACGGAAAATGATGAGCAAACATCCATTGAAAGCGGGAGATGGAAACATAGTGGGGCATGTTGGACTGGTAGCGCAAATGGTGGGCGCCGAGGATCCAAATTGGACGAATTCCTGCCAGGCGATAATCGTGGTTGCGTTTTTGAAACAGTGGTTCACTAATCGTAGAACATTGATATTCCAAGGCATAAATATGATGGCGATACTGAACCAAAATATCCGGCCGCTGCTGCGTCGATGGCAAATATGGCTCCAATTTGACCGGTATGCCCTGTCGCTTAATCCAGGCAAATAAATCTAATTTTCCGGTTGCATGGCGGGCGGACTCTGGTTCATGTTCGTACGGACAAGCAGTGCCTTTTTTATGGGCAAAATGCGGAATACGGTGATTGCCGAGCTTTAATACCACCTCCTGCCGGCACGCAGGGCAAAAGAACATTTCTCTTTTCTTTAACTGAACCAGTCTTTCTTTTGCCCATCTTCCTGCTAATGAAACCATTTCCCCATTTTGCAGCATGGCAATCAGCAAAGCGGGCACATCCTTTCGCATTATGAGATATGGTGAATATTTCGACAAAAGCGGCGGTTTTCCCTATCGCCGAATAAAAAAAACCGGGACATCACCCGGGCGCATGTTTACAACAAAGGCGACAACAGCCGTGATATCGATTCGACGACGCGAATCGATAATGGACGCTGCTGGAATACTTTATAATCGATTTCATTGGCATCGTTTAAATCTTCCATAAAATCAGCGACCAGCTTGTTCGTGCTATCGGTATGGTATAAAAACGCATTGATCTCAAAATTCAGATGAAAGCTGCGCATATCCATATTCGCCGTGCCGATGGACGCCAGCTCGCCATCAACGATCATCACTTTACTGTGCAAAAATCCTTTCTCATATTCATAAATTTTTACACCAGCTTCCAACAACTCCGGAAAATAAGATCTGGAAGCGTAAAAGACAAGCTTTTTATCCGGCCGCTTTGGCGCTAAAATACGGACATCGATGCCGCTTAAGGCGGCAACTTTTAACGCCGTTAAAATGTCCTCATCAGGAACAAAATACGGGGAGGCAATCCAAATCGACCGTTGGGCTGACGTAATCATCGCAAAATATAAGTGCTTGATAACCTCCCATTTTTGGTCCGGTCCCCCGGCGATTAATTGAACCCCCCCTTGGCCTTCGTAATGGACTAGTTCAGGTGATAAGTATTCTGGCGTAAATAATTTTTCTCCGGTCATATAATACCAGTCTTGCAAAAAAATAAGCTGCAGCGTCCGCACCGCTTCTCCGCGAATCCATAAATGCGTATCACGCCAAAAACCAAAATATTTGTTTTTGCCTAAATATTCATCACCGATGTTTAAACCGCCGACAAAACCAACCGTCCCATCAATAACGATAATTTTCCGATGGTTACGAAAATTTATTTTATTGTTTAAAAATGGGAGGCGAACCGGCGAAAAAGGAATCATTTCTACTCCCGCATCACGCAGCTCTTGAATATAGGTTTTCGACAATTTCCAGCTGCCAACGGCATCATAAAGAAACCGGATTTGTACTCCTTGTCGGGCTTTTTCCATTAAAACCTTTTTTAGTTCTTGTCCTACTTCATCATGACGGACAATATAATATTCCAAATGAATATGGTGTTTCGCTTTTTTCAGCTCGTCAAAAATGGTAGAAAAAGTTTCTTGTCCATTCGTCAGCACCTTCGTTTTGGAAGCGAGAGAAACAGGACTTTTTCCAATATGATATGCAAGATAAAGCAATGGTCGCTGATGCTCCGCAATTGACAACCGTGTAATGTTCCATTTTGTCTGCTCTTGAAATTTTAAGAATGTCTCTTCATCAAATTCGGCTTTCTTTTTAAAACGGCGCTGTTGCCAGTAATTCCTTCCAAATAATAAATAAAACAAAAAACCAACAAGCGGAAAGCTTCCTAACACAGCAAGCCAGGCAATCGTCTGGGCCGGCTTGCGATTTTCTAACGAAATAACAAAAGCGATAAAAACGACCGAACAAGAAATGAACACACTTAAAACGCCAAGCAGCCTTTCTTCCCAATAATTTTTCGTCAAAAATAAAAAAATTGCTACTATTGACGCAAAAATAACAACCCTTAACGCGTTTCTCAACAAAGTTCCCCCTACCTACTTTTAAGCATTATAGCGGAGAAAACGCCGATTTCCAACAGCGAAATCGGCGGCTACTTTTCAGGTGCAACTATTTCAATGGAAAGCATGTTTTAAGCGTCTCTAAAGCATTGTCACGAATGACTTCTTTCCCATATTCCTCTAAACGGTAAATGGTTACTTGCGAATCCGTTCCATATTCTAAAAGCAAGCTGAGTATATTGTCAATCTCATGTTCTGTATAATCTTCTTCGTTAAATTGCACAAACAAATAGTAACGTTCTTCAAATTGGAAAAGATGGTTGACAAGTCCTGTAAAATCAGCACGATGGGCTAGGGCAATGACGTCTTCGATATCTTTGAAACAAATGGTAAACTGGAGAACTTCATGGTCGTCCTTATCCGCAAGCGACTCATCGCCGCGCGAAATATGGAAATGGTGATCCAAAATCTCCTCAATTTTTTCATCAACCGGAACGGAAAAATCACGCAATTTGTCCTCTGGAAGCGGAAGTTCCAGCTTGCTTCCATCTTTTGATAACTGCGCTTTCGTCACCAAAACTTCTAATCCTTTCTCTAACGCCTGCACCTGGATCCAAAGAGGGCCATCAAGGGAAAAATCTCCTTCACTATGGACCTCATCCATCATTTCCCAAAATAATTCTTCACTGCGCTCACGGTTATACCAAATTTCTTCGCGGTCAAAACCGCGCTCTTCTATATCAACATAAGAAATATAAAATTTAACGGTATATTCATTAATGCGTTCTATTTCCACCTGCCGAACTCTCCCTTCTGAAAAAGAATAAAATTGAAGGGATTTTTACCCCCAAAAATTCTATTTAAATACAAGATTATGTCTTGTACTTTTATTTTATGATAAAAAGCGAAAGAAGGGAAACAAAAAAACGCATTTTTAAAAATTGGGCATGAAATACACCCTGTCCTACTATAATGATGATGAAAACAAATGAAACGAGGGACGCGCGAAATGGACGAATATGTTATCTCCATTCTGCTCATCATTGGCATTGATGTTATCCTCGGTGGGGACAATGCTGTGGTCATCGCACTGGCAAGCCGAAAGCTGCCGGAACAAAAGCGAAACATCGCGATTGTTCTTGGTACAGCGCTGGCCATTTTCGTTCGTATACTTCTGACGATCATGGTGGTAATGTTATTAAAAATTCCTTTTTTACAGCTAATTGGCGGTTGTATTTTGCTTTGGATCTCCTTAAGGCTGCTCGTTCAAAAAGAAGAAACACATACATCGATTAAATCGGAAACATCGCTTTGGAAGGCGATACAGACAATTGTAATAGCCGATGTAGTCATGGGGTTGGATAATGTGATCGCGATCGCTGGAGCTGCTCAAGGCCATGCTTCCCTCGTGGTCTTTGGCTTCTTGTTTTCTGTTCCTATTATCATTTTAGGTAGCAAACTCATCCTTTATGCGATGGAACGTTACTCCTTCCTTATTTACATCGGCGGAGCGTTGTTGGCCTATACTGCCGGGAAAATGATCACGGCCGAACAGCAAATCCGCCATTTATATGACAGTGCTTTCGCATGGAAACCAGTATTTCCGTTTGTTACGGCCGGGGTGACCGTACTGCTTGGTTTCATGATTAATCGACGCAGGTTTCACCGCTGGACCTAAACCGAATTCGTTGCTAAATTCCAGAGATGATAAAAAACTTCTACATGGCGGACCATGTAGAAGTTGATTCTCCTTATTCGTTAACAAGCCGCTGCGCTTGGCGAAGCTGATATGCCCGCACTTTGCGCGGCAAAAAGCGGCGAATTTCATCTTCGTTGTAGCCGACTTGAAGCCGTTTTTCATCGATAATAATCGGTCTCCGCAAAATTCCTGGATTTTTTTGAATTAGCTCATATAAATCTTGAAGCGGCAATGTTTCAAGATTTATATTCAGCTTTTGAAACACTTTTGATCGTGTTGAAATAATCTCGTCGGTTCCTGTTTCTGTCATACGTAAAATTTCTTTAATCTCCTCAATCGTTAACGGTTCGGAGAAAATATTGCGTTCAACATAAGGAATATTATGTTTTTCCAGCCATGCTTTTGCTTTCCGGCATGACGTGCAACTTGGCGAAATATACAATTTCACCATCTATCTCACTCCCTTTCAACAAGGATCACCTTGTCTTCTATACCAACAGAACGAACTAGCTATCCATTGTGCACGGAACCTCTGCGCGATAGAAATCGGCAGATTCTAACGTCCAAAGGAGTTTTTTCTACATCTTCGTGTGGACGGTCACTCTGGTTCCACTGGACTTTCATGGACAAACACCTCGTTGGTGCTGCACGTCCTGTCAGCTCGGTTCGAAACCGATCCTCACTTCATCCCGATGGCTCCAGCCACGGGCTTTCGTTATCCAATTTAAAATTAGTCTAACATGATATATTATACAATAAATATATAAATAAAGATATAGTTTTTCAAAAAAGTCACTTGTTTTCTTACTTAATTTTCACCGCTTCTTCCAATAAACAGAAAAATCCTCTACAATAAAATTAGAACGACTAAAGGGGGAAGGAGCAATGGCGCAATATTTTATCGATTTCATCATCACTTCCGTATTGATCGTCGGAATTACTGCATTAATGGGGATCATTGCGAACGGCATTGGTGAACACATTTTCGGCGGTTCAAAACGAAAAGAACACGTCAACGAATCAAAATATATACAAAGCGGCTGGAATCTCATCGGTGGCAAAAATAAAACGATCTCTTAAGCTGAGATCGTTTTATTTATACATCGATTGATATGTTTTATATTCCGCCTCTGAGCATAATACGAAATGACCTGGGGTAATTTCGCGGAATTCCAGTTCTTCTCCTTCTTTATAATTATGCTGTGACGGGTCGTAAATAATCCGTTTCCGCGTCCGTTCCGTTTCCGGGTCAGGAAGCGGAATTGCCGATAAGAGCGCTTTTGTGTACGGATGAATCGGATTGCGGTACAATTCTTCGGCATCGGCAAGCTCGACCATTTTGCCGAAATACATTACGCCAATGCGGTTGCTAATGTATTTGACCATCGACAAATCGTGCGCGATAAACAAATACGTCAATCCTTTTTCGCGCTGCAGTTTTTTCATCAAATTCACCACTTGCGCCTGAATTGACACGTCAAGCGCGGAGATTGGCTCATCGGCAATAATGAACTCCGGTTCCACTGCTAGAGCGCGGGCAATCCCGATCCGTTGGCGCTGGCCGCCGGAAAATTCATGCGGATAGCGGTTGGCATGTTCACGGTTTAAGCCGACCGTCTCAAGCAGCTCATATACGCGCTGCATCCGCTCTTCTTTCGTTTTCGCCAGACCGTGAATATCGATGCCTTCAGCGATAATATCCGCAACGGTCATGCGCGGATTAAGCGACGCGTACGGGTCTTGGAAAATCATTTGCATTTTTCGCTTTAATAATTTTGACTCTTTGGCTGAGTGTTTGCCATGGACATTGATACCATTAAAAAGAACTTCTCCGCCCGTAGCCTTATATAGCCCGATAATCGTCCGTCCCGTCGTTGATTTACCACAACCTGATTCCCCAACAAGACCAAGTGTTTCTCCTTTATAAATGTCAAAGGTAACTCCATCTACAGCTTTAACGACATTCCCGCCACCCACTGGAAAATATTGTTTTAAATTTTTCACTTCAATGAGCTTTTGTTTTTCAGGCATATTACTCACTCTCCCTTACGATAATTGGTTGAGGGTAGTTAGTGGAGAGCTTGCGTAATCGACGTTTTACCGCTTCGGGTGGCTCTACTTTTGGTGCATCCGGATGAAGCAGCCATGTTGCCGCATAATGGGTATCAGAAATTTGGAACAACGGCGGTTCCATTTCAAAATCAATTTTCATCGCATACGGATTACGTGGCGCAAACGCATCTCCCTTTGGAGGATTCGTCAAATCCGGCGGCGATCCTGGAATCGATGCCAACTCTGCCTTATCATCACTATCAAGGCTTGGCATGGAAGCAAGCAAGCCCCACGTATATGGATGTCGCGGATCGTAAAAAATTTCATCAACCGTTCCCATTTCAACAATTTTCCCTGCATACATCACAGCAACGCGATCAGCTACGTTGGCTACTACGCCTAAATCATGAGTAATAAAAATAATGGCTGTCCCTGTTTTTTTCTGTATATCTTTCATTAATTCTAAAATTTGCGCTTGAATGGTTACATCGAGAGCAGTGGTTGGTTCGTCGGCAATTAATAACTTCGGATTGGAAGCCAAAGCAATGGCAATCATCGCACGTTGTCTCATTCCCCCAGAAAATTCATGCGGATATTGATTTACACGCTTTTCTGGCATTGGAATTCCAACCAATCGCAGTAATTCAATCGCCCGCTCTTTTGCCGCTGATTTAGGCAACTTTTGATGTTTCATGATCACTTCCATAATTTGATGTCCGACTTTCATCGTTGGATTGAGCGATGTCATCGGATCTTGAAAAATCATTCCAATATCTCTTCCACGAATTTGTTCCATTTCTTTATCCGTTTTTTTGACAAGATCTTCTCCATCAAATAGGATTTGACCGTTTTTTATTTTTCCAGGCGGAGTAGGAATAAGACGCATAATCGTTTGTGAAGTGACGCTTTTTCCGGAACCTGATTCCCCTACAATCGCTAATGTTTCACCCTTATTTAAATAGAAACTCACTCCACGAACAGCCTGTACTTCTCCACCATATGTTTGAAACGATACCTCTAAATTTTTCACTTCCAACAGTTTTTCCATACTCTCACACCCTACTTGCGTAATCTTGGATCTAATGCATCACGTAGCCCGTCCCCCACTACATTAAAAGCAAACATAGTTAAGCAAATAAATGTAGCCGGGAAAAACAGACGCCATGGATAATATTGCAATGCCTGTACCCCTTCTGAAGCCATTGTTCCCCAACTTGCTAACGGCTGTGGAACACCTAATCCTAAATAGCTTAAAAATGCCTCTGTAAAAATGGCGTTAGGAATCGTTAACGTCATCGTAACAAGGATCGAGCCCATGGCATTAGGAATCAAATGCTTAAACATGATTCTGGACGTGCTCGCGCCAAGTGTCCGCGCTGCCAATACATATTCTTGGTTTTTCAACTGCAACACTTGTCCCCGAACAATACGAGCCATATTTACCCATCCAGTAATCGTCATCGCAAGGATCATGGTTCCTAACCCTTGTCCCAAAATAACCATTAATATGATGACTAAAAGCAAATATGGAACTCCATATAAAATATCGGCGATGCGCATCATGATTTCATCCGTTTTTCCGCCACGGTAGCCAGCAATTCCTCCCCAAAGCACTCCGATCACCAAATCGATCAGCGCAGCTGCCAATCCGATAAATAAAGAGATACGAGCACCATACCATGTGCGAGTAAATATATCACGTCCAAGTTCATCGGTTCCAAACCAATGTTTGGAAGAAGGCGGCTGGTTTGTATTCATTAAATCATTCGTTGCATAATCATATTTTGTCATGTACGGACCAAAAATGGCCATGAACGCTAAAAGAATTAATAGAATTAATCCAAACATAGCCAATTTATTTTTTCGAAAACGTATCGAAACATCTTTCCAAAACGAAAGGCTTGGTTTTGACAACTTCTCCGCTTCTCTAACATCGGCTACCGCTGGCTGGAACATCTCTTTCGGAATCTGCTGCATGATTACTCCCCTTTCTTACCACCGGCTAACTTAATGCGTGGATCAATAAAGCCATAAGCAATATCAACGAGCAGCACAGACAATAATAGTAGAATACTGTAAAACACCGTGACACCCATAATCGTTGTATAGTCACGATTGGTAATGCTTGTTACAAAATGGCTTCCAAGTCCGGGAATACCAAAAATCTTTTCAATCACAAAGCTACCCGTTAAAATTTGTGCAGACAAAGGACCTAAATAAGTTACAACTGGAAGTATCGCATTGCGAATGGCGTGTTTTACTGTGATTTGTCCTTGTGAGAGTCCTTTCGCTTTCGCCGTGCGAATATAATCATTGCCTAATACTTCTAACATACTGGAACGAGTTAAACGGGCAATAAATGCCATTGGCATTGCTGCAAGAGCAAGCGCAGGCAAGACAGTATGTTGCAGCGATTCCCAACGCGCAACTGGAAACCAGCCTAGTTTGATCGCTAAAAAATACTGCAAAATGGACGCCATAATAAAGCTTGGAACAGAGATTCCTAGAACCGCGAAAACCATCGCCGCATAATCTTGCCATTTATTATGGTTTAAAGCCGCAATAATTCCCAGTAAAACTCCAATACTTATGGCGATTAATAACGATTCCATACCGAGAAAAAAGGAAACTGGAAATCCTTCATTAATTAAATCGTTAACAGTCTGTCCTTTATATTTAAATGAAGGACCGAAATCCCATTTAGCAATAGAAACCAAATAATCAAAGTATTGGATATACCAAGGGCGGTCGAGTCCATAATATTCGTTCAAGTTTTTCTCGATCTCTGGCGGAACTTGTTTTTCGCTCGAGAACGGTCCTCCCGGAGCAGCACGCATTAAAAAGAATGTCGCTGTTACAATTAAAAACAAAGACATAAGTATATAGAGCAAACGTTTGCTTATATATCTCAACAAATTTCCTACACCTCCATTTTCTGCAAAAAATACCTTAACAGGAATGAAGGTATATGAGGTCTCCCTCATATACCTTCTTATCACCTTTCACGACGTACGATTTTATTCAAAATATGCCCATTTAAATTGGACATCGCCAAGGCCGGACATTTCTACACCTTTTAAGTTATCTTTTTGCACCCACGTATTCGTGTAGAAATAGATTGGCGCGACTGGCATTTCATCCATTAAAATGGCTTCTGCCTGTTTTAGCATTTCTTTGCGTTTTTCAGGATCTTTTTCTTTTTGGGAATCGATTAATAACTGTTTATATTTCGGATTTTCCCAGTTTGTATCATTATTTCCGCCCTTTTTGTCGCGGAACAGTTCTAGGAAGTTGATTGGATCGTTAAAGTCGCCTAACCAACCCATACGGCCGATTTGATAGTCGCCAGAATGCAATTTATCAATGTAAACTGCCCATTCAGCATTCTCAAGTTTTACTTCAATGCCCAAGTTTTTCTTCCACATATCTTGAATCGCCTGAGCAATTTTCGCATGTTGATCATCAGTATTAAACGATAGGGTAATAGGAGGCAAATCTTTCACATCTTTTAATCCAAGCTCTTGAAGGCCTTTTTTCAAGTATTCTTTTGCTTTTTTCACATCATTATCTTTGAAATAACCTTTTTTGTTCTCAGGGAACATCGTTGGCGGCACTGCAGCCATAGCAGGAATTTGTTCGCCTTTTGTTACGTTTTCAACAATCGCTTTGCGATCGATGGCGTACGCCAGCGCTTTACGAATGTTGACGTTGTTCAACGGCGGTTTTTCCGTATTAAATTTATACCAGTAAACACCAGCAATTGGTTGAACGTGTAATTTACCTTCCTCTTTTAATTTTGGCAAAGAGTCTGGAGGCAATTGACCAGTAGGCATACCTGCCCAATCCAACTCACCATTATCAAACATAGAAAGCTCTGTGTTGGTATCGTTGACCATAACCATTTCAATTTTTGTTAATTTTACATTTTTCGCATCCCAGTAATTTTCGTTCTTTTCCAAAATGATTTTGTTATTATGTTCCCAAGAAACCATCTTGAATGGTCCGTTCGAAGTGTAGTCAGTGCCAGCGTTTGTATACCATTTTGGATTTTTCTGAGCGATTTTGCTATTTACTGGGAAATACGTATAGAACGCTGTTAATTCTAAGAAGTAAGGTGTTGGGTTCTCAAGCGTAACTTGTAACGTTTTATCGTCAATTGCTTTTACACCAACATCTTCTGCTTTTGCTTTTCCTTCGTTAAATGCTTGACCATTTTTAATGTAATAAAGCTGATAGGCATATTGCGATTGATTTTTCGGATCAAGTGCCCATTTCCACGCATATTCGAAATCTTTCGCAGTAACTGGATCACCATTAGACCATTTTGCATCGCGCAATTTGAATGTGTATGTTTTTAAGTCTTTAGAAACTTCATAACTTTCAGCCATAGCCAACTCAGGTTTGCCGTTTTTAATACGGGTTAATCCTTCAAATGTTTGGTTTAAAACGTTACTAGAAACACTATCATTGGCTAGACCTGGGTTTAGTGAGAATGGCTCTGTTTTAATGTTAATATGCAATTCTTGCGGAACATTGGCGGCTTTGTCCCCGCTTTTTCCTTTCTCACCGGCGGATCCATCACCTTTTTGGAAACCACCACACGCAGAAAGGAAAAGGCTCAATACTAGCATTAAGCTAAAAAGAACAGAAAGCCTTTTCTTCATAGATTTCCCCCCTAAAAATAATTTTTTATTCTCAAAAGTTCCGCGTAAAGCGTAGAACTTTTGCTAATAAATTAAAATCATTTTTTCTAAGCAAAACAAAAAATTTTTTAACTATCTCTATTTATCTGAATATTTATTTTAATTTTCATTATAAAGGTTATTAATATATTTAAAAAGAAATTTTTATTTTATTATTTTCTGAATTTTTATTATATATCGAATCATCCATTCTAGCTATCTGTAATTTTATATTTTTTTTTGACAATTGTAAATAAAAAATTTATTTTTTGTATACTTTAAAACGCTTACATATCGGTTTTTTGTATCGTGTTAAGGAAGACAACTTTCGCATGTTTTTATCTTTATTTTATTTACCACTAAAAACATAATTTTATTAAGATAATTTAGAAAATAATGTATAGATGAAAAATTATTAAATAACACTTTGAAATAAGAATAAACGCTTTCCCGTATCGGTAGTGCCAAAAAAATTTTGTGTAAAGTATGGCAGATAGGGGGAAATATGTTTATCTTGACAAGCTGACAAATGGCACTCTTCAGTTGATTTCTCCAGTCTACATTCGATATACTTTTAGACATAATTAGGGTTCTTCTTCTCTAGAGCGTTGACTCAATCAAAGAATACCCTATCTTTTTTCTTTCGTGCCAGCCAAAAGCTTTATACAAATTTTATACATCATCATTTTTTATCCATGTTATTTATATATTTTATTTAACTTTCTCCTATTCCTTGCTATAGTATAAAAAGAAACTTGCACATGGCAACTATATATTTTACAATAAGAATCAACAAAACTGGACGGAACATGCGATGAGAAAGAAGAGTACATATTGCGATGCCTTCAGAGAGCTTGTGGCTGGTGCGAACAAGCGGCTAGCAATATGGAATGGGCTTTCGAGCATCCGGCTGAACCGCAAATTAGTAGGCTTGGACGTTTGCCTTACGTTATCGAGGCGCCATGTGCAGGCGCACATGGGCAAAGTGATTGCACGCAACGTGCAATAACTAGGGTGGCAACGCGGTCCTACCGTCCCTAACGTTTAGGGGGTAGGGCTTTTTCTATTACAACTATATAAAGGAGTGGTCGTATGAAAACTAGCTTTTCCGGCATTCAACCAAGCGGCGTCATTACGCTCGGCAACTATATCGGAGCGATGCGCCAGTTTTTGGAACTGCAGCACGAGTACAACTGTTACTTTTGTATTGTCGATCAGCACGCGATTACCGTTCCGCAAGATCCAAAAGAGCTGCAAAAAAATATCCGCAGCCTAGCTGCCCTTTACCTTGCGGTCGGCATCGATCCAAATAAAGCGACGCTGTTTATTCAATCGGAAGTTCCGGCGCATGCGCAGGCGGGATGGATGTTGCAATGCATTGCCTATATTGGGGAACTCGAAAGAATGACGCAGTTTAAAGATAAATCGGCAGGCAAGGAAGCGGTCAGCGCCGGACTGCTCACCTATCCGCCGTTGATGGCGGCCGACATTCTTCTCTATAAAACCGATATTGTACCTGTCGGAGAGGATCAAAAGCAGCATATTGAATTGACACGCGACTTAGCGGAGCGGTTCAACAAGCGGTATGGCGAGATTTTTACGATTCCGGAACCGCGCATTCCAAAAATCGGGGCGCGCATTATGTCGCTGGCCGACCCGACAAAAAAAATGAGCAAATCCGATCCAAATAAAAAAGCGTTTATCACCCTTTTGGATGACGCGAAAACGATCGAAAAGAAAATCAAAAGTGCGGTCACTGACTCTGAAGGTGTCATCCGCTATGATAAAGAAAAAAAACCGGGAATCTCTAACCTGCTCAACATTTATTCCATTTTAGCGGGTAAAACAATCGAAGAGCTCGAACAAGAATATGCTGGAAAAGGATACGGCGTCTTTAAGGCTGACCTGGCTCAAGTCATTATCGATACCCTTACGCCGATTCAAGAAAAATATTATGATTGGCTCGAAAGCAGCATGCTCGACCAAGTACTCGATGAAGGTGCAGAAAAAGCGAATAAGACAGCAACAGAAATGCTCGAAAAAATGGAACAGGCGATGGGGCTTGGCAGAAGACACTAAAGAAAAAAGTGGCTGACACAAAATCGTGTCAGCCACTTTTCCTGTTTCATCACCTCAGGCATGTTGATGAATTAATAAATAGTTCACAATCCGCTTTTCTGCCGAAATTAGCTCATGAAAAGCGAAAACATCTCATCATTACCTGTGTTGCTATTTAATTCACTTTCGGTTCTTGCTCCATTTCCCAAATTTTTTCAAAAAACGGCTGTCCTTTGATTAATTTTTCGCAAAGCTGCTCATGCCGTTCCGACCATCCGTATTTTGTCTCCTCGTATAAGTGCTGCCACGCCTCTTCAAATGACATTTTTTGGATGTCAGGGTATTTTTGCGGCGCCCATTCCGTATACCAGTAACGCACTTCTGCCACATTTTTCGTCGAGTAGAGCTGATCAAGCGCCATAAATAAAAGCTGTTTCAACTGCCGTTCTTTCCGTGTCAGCCCATGCATTAGCTCAGGTGATGGAGATAAAATGTGATACTCTTTTTCGTATGTCGGCAGCGGATATGGTTCTTCCTGTTGATCGGCTACCATTTCATACACAAGCTGTTCCTGTCTTGGAATGAGACGGCTCTTCCGAATCGGAATATTGTAGCCAATCGTATCAACGGCAAGAATGCCAAATCCATCTGTTACCACAAAACAGTAATCGAGCTGAATGCGTTCATGATTTTTACGCACATACGCCTTCTGGTATACATCCTCTAAAAGTGGTTTTGGAATCTCTGATAAGCTGTTTTCAATATAGTCAAATAAGGCGGAAGAAACTTTTAACAGCGGCACTTGATCGAGCAATTCCACTTGATCATCCTTTCGCCACTCATGGAAATGACATACGTTGTATCCGTTCTCTTCCCCTTCAAACCAGTTCACCCAAATGTCATGCAGATACAGCATACGATACCCCTCACTTCCAAATCTGTTTGTCCATCAGTATAGGCAGAGGGGAAGAATTTTATTCCATGCAAACCTCTTTTCTCCATTACGGTTCTCGGCCGGGAAAATATAAACTTCCCCACATAAGCAATACGCCAATAGGAAATAAATAACACTCACTTCTCGTGCAAATATAGAAAAAATATTCACTCCATCCCCGCTCTGGCGTCATGATGTTTAAGTATGTAATGATCATCATTCCGCCAACAACGGAAAAGCCAAAGCCAACTAAGTAAAGAAATATGCGAACCATCGGGTCCCACTTCTTTCATTTCAACTTGTCCATCCTAGTTTTACATATATGAGCACCCGATGGCAATCATGACTATTCGCCGCCTTCGAACGCGGCAATCTGCAACATTTGCTCCGAATCCATATCCATCAACTCGGCTAATTCTTTTCCCCGCTCCAAGCAACGGCAGACAATCGCATACCCAACCGCATATCCAACCATGTCCGGATAAAAACCTAGTCCGTAAAGGATGCGGGAACATAACGGGTGTTGCGTCGAAATTGAGCGATACGGCGCGACATAACGTTGCCAAAAATGATGAAGCAGCTCATCGGAATAATAAGAAGTCCAGCTGGCCCGATGATCTTTTCCGACATAACGCTCTACGGCGCTTTCAGCAAGCCCTTCTAATATGACCGCATCTAAAAGCGTCATCTTTTCGTATTTCTTTTTCTGTTTATTTAGGCGGCAAACATGATTGTACTCATGCGTTACTAACGCTTCGATTTCTTTATTGGTGTGGTGCGGCAATAAAAAAAGAAACAGTTTGTCATGAAAAGCGACGCCGCCTTTCCCGTTAAATTCACGCACTAATTTTCGATTATAGGAATCAGCCGGAAATAGAAAAATAGGGACATCCGGACCGTTCCAATCTTTTTTCCGCTTCTCGTAAACCGCTTCGACCCGTTTCCACATATCCTTTTGTTTCATTTGTTCCACAATCTCTTTTATAGTTTTCGCCGGTCGATACATACCGTAAGGAAGCAAATAATGATAAATGTCCCGGGCGCTCGCGTCTGGAAAATAACGAGTAAGACGCTGGCATAAGCGAATTGGCTGGTCGCCGTCTTTCTCGAGCCATCGATCTGTCCGGCAAACGGACATGTCCTCTCACCTCTTTTTTTCACTATCGTATGATTCAGCAGAAAAAGAGGTGAAAAAAGAGGCTATCTCACCGTTTGGAGAGATAGCCTGACCGTCATTTTACATATTTTTTAAAAATCAATGTCGCATTATGCCCGCCAAATCCAAACGAGTTGCTTAACACCGTGTTTACTTCCTGCTTTCTTGCTGCGTTAGGCACATAGTCCAAATCGCATTCCGGATCCGGAGTTTCATAGTTAATTGTCGGCGGAATAATTCCGTCTCTGATTGCCAAAATCGAAAAGATCGCCTCAACGGCGCCGGTCGCTCCAAGCAAATGGCCAGTCATTGATTTCGTCGAGCTGACGGCGAGTTTGTACGCATAGTCGCCGAATACTTCTTTAATGGCCATCGTTTCATATTTGTCATTATATTCCGTGCTTGTGCCGTGCGCGTTAATGTAATCGATCTCTTCCGGCTTCATCCCCGCATCTTGCAATGCCTGGCGCATCGCACGCACGCCGCCTTCTCCGCCCGGAGCCGGTGCAGTAATGTGATACGCATCTCCTGTTGCTCCGTACCCGACAATTTCCGCATAAATTGTTGCGCCGCGGCGCAAGGCATGCTCTAGTTCTTCTAATACAAGAATGCCGGCACCTTCGCCCATGACAAATCCATCCCGGTTTTTATCAAACGGACGGCTTGCCGTTTTTGGATCTGGATTCGTCGATAAAGCGGTGTTGGCGCAAAATCCGGCAAACGCCATTTTCGTAATTGGCGCCTCCGTGCCGCCGGTAATCATTACATCGGCATCGCCGCGCTGAATCACTTTAAACGCGTCGCCGATCGAATTGGCGCCTGTCGCGCAAGCGGTGACGGTACAAGAATTGATTCCCTTTGCACCTAAAATAATAGATACTTGCCCTGCTGCCATATCCGGGATCATCATCGGCACAAAAAACGGGCTGACTCGGCGGTAGCCACGTTTTTGGAAAATTTCAAACTGTTGTTCAAACGTTTCCATGCCGCCGATTCCCGAGCCGATCCAAACGCCGACTCTTGCTGCGTTTTCTTCTGTGATTTCCAGCTTTGCATCTTTTACCGCCATCAATGAAGCAGCAACCGCATATTGCGTAAAGCGGTCCATTTTCCGCGCCTCACGGCGGTCGATAAAGCTTTCCGGATCAAAATCTTTTACTTCCGCTGCTACTTTCGTCGGAAACTCATCGGGATTGACACGGGTAACAATCCCGATTCCAGACTGGCCGGCAACGATGTTTTTCCATGTTGTTTCCACATCGTTTCCAAGCGGGGTTACTGCCCCAAGACCTGTAACAACGACTCGTCTTTTTTCCATCGCTTCGTCTCTCCTTTTTCATCCATCTTGATCTGTTATCGGCCCCAGCGCAAAGCGATTGCGCCCCACGTCAGTCCTCCGCCGAATCCGACCATAATAATCAAGTCATCTTCTTTGATTTTTCCTGCTTCGAGCTCCTCAACAAGCGAAATCGGAATCGAGGCAGCTGACGTATTGCCGTATTTGCGGATCGTTGTCGACATTTTCTCCTCCGGCAGCTCAAGGCGTTGTCTGGCTGCTTCCACAATGCGAATGTTTGCCTGATGCGGAATAAGAAAATCGACATCTTCTTTCGATAGGCCTGCTTTTTCTAAAACGTTAATGCTCGATTCTCCCATTTGTCGAACGGCAAATTTAAACACTTCCCTGCCGTTCATCACGATATATTCGTCTTTATATAAATGTTTTCCTCCTGTTCCATCGGCCCCTAATTCAAATGACAAAATTCCGCGGCCTTGCGTAACAGGCCCCATGACGACTGCTCCGGCGCCATCGCCAAATAATACTGCTGTATTGCGATCGGTCCAATCCATGATTTTGGATAGTTTTTCTGCCCCGACTACCAATATATAACGATACGCTCCATTGTCAATAAATTGGCTTGCTGTCACCATTCCATAAATAAACCCGGCGCACGCCGCGCTAATGTCCAGCGCCGCTGCTTTAACAGCGCCAAGCCGCTCCTGCAGCATGCAGGCGACAGATGGAAACGCCCGGTCAGGCGTCACTGTCGCTACTAAAATTAAATCAATGTCTTGTGGAGCAATTCCTGCGTCTTCCAATGCCTTTTTTGCTGCCAAATAGGCCATATCGGAAGTGTCCATGTCGTCTGCAGCAATTCTCCGTTCTTCAATCCCCGTTCGTGTTCGAATCCATTCATCGGACGTATCCATCATTTTTTCCAAATCAAAATTTGTCAACACCTTTTCCGGTAAATACCGGCCGATTCCAATAATACCTGCTCCCACACCGAACATCTCCTTTAGAATTATATAACCAATTATTATTACTTGGTACTAATTTTATCGAAAAAATGAAAAGCGCGCAATAAAAACATGTGATTTGTCTAGTCACTTTCGCTTCCTTCGCCATACAGTGCTAATAAGGAAAACGAAAAGGGAGGGCAGTGCGATGGCTGATCACGAAGAGCAAAAGCAGCAGGACAGACCGCTAGACCGTTTTTCCCGCTTAATGTTTGGTCCCTTTCCTCCGTCTCGCCAGTCAAACGATGGAGCCCCTATACAAAATGAGGCCCCTTCACAGCAAGGCCTTGATTTTATGCAGCTTCTCCAAAATATTGATACACTCGTCGCCTCGTTTGATCAATTAAAGCCGTTAATGAAAAAAATCACTTCCTTTGTCGACATGTTCAAAAAATAAAAAGCACCGCCTGCAATAACGGATTCGGGTTTGAAGTACAAAAAGATATTTAACAAATCTAATTTTAAGACCAATTCGCATAGGAATTGGTCTTTTTATTTTTATTGTTTTATATTATAAAATCGCAACTAAATTAGCATACGAATTAACAGAATAATAATATATTTTCACCGATAAAATGGATGTGTCAACATGATCATCGGATAACAATATACGGTCTCATCATCTCATAATCCTCGTGCTCCAAGATATGGCAGTGCCATACATACAATCCTGTATAAGGACCAAACTTCATGACAATTCGAGTTACCTGGTTAGGATTAGCTCTTACTGTATCCTTCCATCCCCGCTCTTGTGGTTCGGGAGGAATCGCCGGACCCGTATAATGGATAATTCTCTCCTTTTTATACTTTTCTACATCGAAATCTCTCCGGTCTAATATTTGAAAATTAATTAAGTGAAGATGAATAGGGTGTGTATCTTCAGTTAAGTTAATTAGATACCATATTTCGGTTGATCCCAATTTAGGATTTTCTGTTATAGGGTCATCCCACCGTTTATTATCCAATAGCATGAGTTTACGACCGTACTTATCCACATTATCGTTTAATGTTAGGTATCGTATCTTTGAAGCTAACTGTTCTTTTATTTTTGGAAGAGGCCCCATATAAGACGGTATAACACTCGTATCAATATTTGAAAGAGGAAGAGTCACTCTAAACTGCATCACAGTACTTGTATTTTCATCTGGCGGATCTCCGGTTGGAAAAGGAGCGGGAGCATCATTTGTCATGATGATATTCTTGCCCTCAAGATTGGTAAAATCAATGATTACATCTGCTCGTTCCGCAGGTGCCAACGTGATTTCTTTGACTCCTATCGGGTATTCCATCAATCCTCCATCCGTCCCGATTTGATAAAAAAGTTGTCCCGAATCAAGCTTTAGCCTATAAAAACGGGTGTTAGAGGCATTTAGAAGCCTGAATCGATATTTACGGGGTTCCACTTTTAGATACGGCCATACTTTTCCGTTCACCAAGATGGTATCCCCAATAAATTCAGGAACTATCGACGTTTCTAATTCCGGGATTGGTTTTTCTGGTTGTTTCGGATAATAAAGAGAACCATCTTTATTAAAAGTCTTGTCCTGTATCATAAGAGGGATATCATATTTCCCACTTGGCAAATTCAATAAACGTTCCCGATGATCTCTGATAATATAGAAACCCGCCAATCCAGCATACACGTTGAGCCTCGTGATACCAAGCGCATGGTCATGATACCAGAGGGTGCAAGCACGATCGTGATTATCATATCGATATATTTGCTTTCTAAAATATGGACCAACTTGTTTGAATCCCTTTGTAAACCAAGCATCCGGGTAGCCATCGCTTTCCCATTCAACACTAGCGCCATGTACGTGTACCACCGTTCGTACTTCCGGTACATCCACATGGGCACCATGCACCGTATAGTCTACTGGCAAAAGATGCTTATTTGGAAGATTGTTGATCCATTTAATAAACACTTTTTCTCCGCTCTCTACTTCAATTGTAGGTCCTGGATAGCTGCCTTCATAGCCCCATACGGTTGTATCATTTAACTCACTATGAAGTGATTGCTTAAATTCCGTCATATTCACTTCATAATAAGTATAAAACTGATCTTTCCATCGAGGATTTAAAATAGGAGGAATGGGGAGTTCATCTACAAATTTAGAGAGAATCATATTTCCACTCCTTTATTACCCTGATGATGATAATGACCTTCTTTTCTAAAGGTTATCAATATTACAAGTCCTGTATGACAAATGGAAATGGTTTTTGCGGTTGACAAACAGTGCGATTGCGCGAGAAAATCAAAGAAAACAAAAGAGAAGCCCGGCGCTGTACACATAGTGCGCACCATTGGAATAGGCGCTTGTTCAACGAACAGGCGCATTAGTTCAACGTAACATAAGATTAAAGCAAAAAGGCATTGTTTTTCCTAACAATGCCTTTTTGCTGCGAATGATAATGTTTTTTGCCGCTAATTACATAACCATTTACCAAACGAATAGTTATGCTAATTTATATTTTGTACCCCTAATCCGTATCCGTTACGCCTGCAAGTGCTTTTTGTTTTTTATCTACCAAAATAATTCCTCTATCGTGTCTAGAGAAGATAGAGGAATTTACGGGAGCTCGTTATATTTCCTGAAAAATTTAACAATTTCCCTTGCCAATTGGTAGTTCTTTTCCGGTAAGTAATAAACAACAAGAACACGATCGTTCATCGCTTTCATCCATTGCTCATACTTGCGACAATGAAGCGACGATGGATAATGGGTCACTCCTGATAATTGCCATATTTTAACCGGAACTTGGTGTGGGATGAGAAGCAGCGAAGGAACTGCTTTTTCGACGTTTGCTTCTTCTATGTCATAGGCAAGTGCAATCTCCTTTACCATGCGCTTATAAAAAAATTGATTTTCCTTTTCATATTCGAGCTGGGCGCGCAAATCGAGACAAGGGGTTAACATCACAACCGCACGGATTTGTTTCGGCATCGCTTCAAGAAGCTGCAAAGCAACGAGCGCTCCCATTCCTTCGGCAAGAATGTAAATGCGATTGTTTAAAATTTCACTTTTCAATACGTAGTAAATCAGCTGCTTCGCTAGACGTACCGCTTTAGAGCTTCCCCAATGCCGGCCATACAGATGAGAGTAAAATACTGTGTAACCATATTCGAGCATCTGATCAAGAAGATTGCGGCGACCTTTATGCTCGATCCAAAAACTTGTATGCTCGTTTACAAAATGGTCCGTATCACCAATAATAAAGAGAGCAAATCCATTTGGGCGTTCCGGCAGATGAATAATGCACCATTGGTCATCGAGCTGAAAAAACCGTTGTTGAACTGTCATATGGATATTCACCCTTGTTTTACGATGCATAATTGTACAGTATACCATATGCGGCGCATAATAAAACGTATGGGTATATGCCTAATGAGCAAGTTGTGGTAAGATAAGAAAAGGAATTTGAAATGATGGGAGGAATAATAAGAAGATGCGGCTGTTTTGGACGTTTTTCTGGACGTTTCTGTTAGTGCAGATGGCTACCTATGTAATGGGATCCATGCAAGGAATCACCTATAATTTTTCTACCGGAGCCTTACTGGGCGTCATTGTGACCGTTCTCATCTTTATTGTCGCCAGTCTGATTCCGGACGAGCCGGTAGAACATCACCATCATTAATCACTTGCATCATAACAAAAGGCTGTCCACGATTTGGACAGCCTTTTGTTATGATTGCGTTTTTATCACAATTTGCCCGTTTTCATAATCGACCACTACCGTACTGTAATCTTTCACCCGTCCAGCAATGATTTCTTTCGCCAGCGGGGTTTCAATTTGCTTTTGCATAAACCGTTTCAATGGCCGCGCTCCGTAAACCGGGTCAAATCCAGATTCAGCGATATATTCTTTTGCCTTATCTGTCAAAGAAAGCGAAATATGGCGGTCGCTGAGCCGTTTGGATAATTCATTGGCAAATTTCGAGACAATTCCTTTTATTTCATTCATCGTCAGCGGCTTAAACAAAACAATATCATCGATGCGGTTTAAAAATTCCGGACGGAAATGGGCACGCAGCTGCTGCAAGACTTGTTCGCGCGTTTCTTCTTTAATTTCCCCGCCTTCCGTCACCCCTTCTAGCAGCAGGTGGGAGCCGATATTGGACGTCATAATCACAACCGTGTTTTTAAAATCAACTGTGCGCCCTTGCGAATCAGTAATCCGCCCGTCATCGAGCATTTGCAGCAAAATATTGAACACTTCTGGATGCGCTTTTTCGATTTCGTCTAATAAGATGACGGAATACGGTTTGCGCCGCACCGCTTCGGTCAGCTGCCCGCCTTCTTCATAGCCGACATAGCCCGGAGGAGCGCCGATTAAGCGGGAAACGGCATGTTTTTCCATATACTCGGACATATCGATGCGGATCATTTGTTCTTCGCTGTCAAATAATGCTTGTGCCAACGTTTTAGCCAATTCTGTCTTTCCGACGCCGGTCGGTCCTAAAAAGATAAACGAACCGATCGGGCGGTTTGGATCTTTAATGCCGGCACGCGCCCGCAGCACCGCATCAGCCACTAGTTCCACCGCTTCGTCCTGGCCGATGACCCGTTCATGCAACAGTTCATGCAAGCGCAGCAGCTTTTCCCGTTCTCCTTCGACAAGCCTTGTCAACGGAATTCCCGTCCAGCGCGAAACGATTTCGGCGATTTCCTCTTCTGTTACTTCCTCGCGAAGCAGCCTTCCCTCATTATTTTCGTTCATTTCTTGTTCTAGCTGCTTTAATTGTTTCTCAAGCTGCGGAATGCGGCCGTGGCGGAGTTCCGCTGCCTTGTTCAAATCATATTCATTTTCTGCTTCTTCTAACTCACGCTTTGCTTTTTCCAGCGCCTCGCGCACATCGCGCACACGCCCAATTGCTGCTTTTTCCTGCTGCCATTGCGCTTTCATGCTGTTTGCCTTTTCCCGTAAATCCGCAAGTTCCTTTGTGAGCGCTTCAAGACGTTCTTTGCTCGCCTCATCCGTTTCTTTTCGCAGCGCCGCTTCTTCGATTTCCAGCTGCATAACGCGGCGCATCACTTCATCCAACTCCGACGGCATCGAGTCCATTTCCGTACGAATCGTCGCGCACGCCTCATCAACTAAGTCAATCGCTTTATCCGGCAAAAAGCGGTCAGAAATGTAGCGGTCCGCCAATGTCGCGGCGGCAACGAGAGCACGGTCATGAATTTTTACGCCATGATGGACCTCAAACCGCTCTTTTAAGCCGCGCAAAATCGAAATCGTATCTTCCACGCTCGGTTCTTCGACAAGCACTTGCTGGAAGCGGCGTTCGAGCGCCGGATCTTTCTCGATATATTGCCGGTATTCATCCAGTGTCGTCGCACCGATGCAGTGCAGCTCCCCGCGCGCCAGCATCGGTTTCAGCATATTGCCGGCATCCATTGCGCCTTCCGCCCTGCCGGCGCCGACAATCGTATGCAATTCATCAATAAATAAAATAATCCGACCTTCACTTTTCTTTATTTCGTTTAACACCGCTTTTAAACGCTCTTCAAATTCGCCGCGGAATTTTGCGCCCGCGACAAGTGAGCTCATATCTAACGCAAAAATCGTTTTGTCCTTTAATCCTTCGGGAACGTCTTTGCGGACAATGCGCTGCGCTAAGCCTTCGACAATTGCCGTTTTTCCGACCCCAGGTTCACCGATTAATACCGGATTGTTTTTGGTTTTCCGCGATAAAATGCGAATAACGCGGCGAATTTCGCTGTCGCGGCCGATCACCGGATCGATTTTTCCCGCTTTCACTTCCGCGACTAAATCGCGTCCATATTTTTTTAACGCTTCGTATGTAGCTTCTGGCGTCGGACTTGTCACGCGCTGATTCCCCCTTATTTCCACTAATACTTTCCATAATGAAGAACGGTGAATGCCGTAGCGGCGAAAAAGCTCACCGATATCATCCGTTTCTGATGCCATTGCAAGCAGCAAATGCTCTACGGAAATATATTCATCTTGCATTGTTTTCGCTTCTTTTTCTGCATTCGTCAAGACCCTCTGCAACCGTGAAGATAAATAAACGTTTTCTGCCCCCGTTCCTAGCACTTCCGGCTTTTTCTTTAACAATACTTGCAGTTCATGAATGAATGCGTCTATATTAACACGCAGCAGTGTGAATATTCTTTTGGCAAGTCCTTCTTCTTGCTGCAATAAGGCCAGCAGCAAATGTTCCACATCGAGCTGCTGATGGTGATGTTTCACAGCAGTCGATTGGGCCGTCATCAAAGCCTCTTGCACTTTTTCGGTAAATTTTTGAATATCCACTGACTCCCCTCCTTTTTGACCTTCTTTGACCTTTATGTATATTATAGCGAATGCTTGCTTGTTATTTCAAATAGAAAGCCACTCCTTGACCGGAATGGCTTTATGGAGGGTAAAAATCCATCACGAAAACGTTCTTTTTTATCCCTTTAACGTTTTAGCAACTAATAGCGACGCCGATTTTTCTCGGCTTATTGCCGTTACGGTTTGCGCATATACGTCCAATGACGATTATGATTCGATGTTTCCGGAAACGTATCTCCTGCTTTGAGCCTGATTTTTTTCGGATTCTTGACATTATCTCCTGTCTCGCCAATTTCAATGTATACTCCGTTGTTCGGCGCTTTATCGCCTGGTTTAAAATGGCGTTGTTGGCCCATTGTCGTATTCCCCCTTATTCAGAGTACATTTTTATCATTCCCTCTTCCCCGTTTGTTCATAACCAAGCAAATAATGGTGACATAAAAAACACCGGGCATATTCCCGGTGCTACTCTCTTATAACAAAGAAACCAAAATCGCTTTTTGCACGTGGAGGCGATTACCTGCCTGCTGAAATACGTATGAATTCGGTCCATCAATCACATCCGCAGTCACTTCTTCACCACGATGGGCCGGCAGGCAATGCAAAAACATATAATCCGGTTTCGCATGCTTCACTAATTTACCATTGACCTGAAACTCCTGGAATGCAGCAAGACGCTGCTCGCTTTCCTGCTCCTGTCCCATGCTCGTCCATACGTCGGTATAAATAACGTCGGCATCGGCGACGGCTTCGATTGGGTCGTGTGTCACCGCGATGTCAGCTCCGCTTTGTTTCCCAATTTGCACGGCTGCATTTACATAAGTCTCTTTCGGTTCATATCCAGGCGGACAAGCAATGGTGCAGTCCATGCCGACCTTGGCAGCAGCAATCATCAGCGCATGAGCGACATTGTTTCCGTCGCCGACATAAGCAAGTTTCAACCCTTTTAACTCCTTCTTTACTTCATAAATCGTCAATAAGTCGGCAAGCGCCTGGCACGGATGATCATCGTCTGTCAATCCGTTAATCACCGGAATCGCCGCATATTGAGCAAGCTCCTCCACTTTGCTATGCGCAAACGTACGAATCATAATCGCATCCACATATTGTGACAGCACTCGTGCGGTATCGGCAATCGTTTCGCCGCGTCCGAGCTGCAAATCATTGCTGTTTAAATAAAGCGCGCTTCCACCGAGCTGAATCATGCCGACTTCAAACGATACTCTCGTGCGCGTAGATGGCTTTTCAAAAATCATCGCCAACGTTTTTCCGGTAAGCGGAGTATAAGATTGTCCGGCAAGCCGCTTTTCTTTTAACTGCGCAGCAAGCGCCAGTAAATCATGAATGTCTTCTGACGAAATATCCATCAATGTTAAAAAATCTTTTCCTTTTAGGGAAACGACCGTGTTCATACGATCACCTCTTTCTCCATTTGTTTTTTCTTTTCAAGCCACTCTTGAACCGATGAAACCGGAAACGGATTTATGCCGATCGCCTGCAAAAAGAGCGCAAACGTCTCGTTTTCGGTAAACACCTTGATTTGGCGGGACAACGCAATGGTTCGATATTCAAAACTTGTTTCATCTTTTTGCAAATCAAAAAACGCCAGCGCTTCTTTTCGTTTCACCCATTCGGAAAAAGGCATGTCGGAAACAATGATTAATTGTTTTTCTTTTATTTGCTCAAGCAATGGTTCGGCTATTTCTCCATTTACATAAATTTCTCGCGCCTCACGCTTTTTCGCTAAATACGGATAAAAAGCTTTCGCCGCCGCTTCCTCTTTTGTTGCTGCAATGCTGATTCCTTCACCGGTCGATTTCATTTCCGGACCGACAAGCGGGTCGACGCCCGGCAGCTTATATGTCGAAAAGACGGGATATTTTAGAACAAAGTATGGCAAGTTCGCCAAATGCCACTGTTTTTCATCAACGACTTCGCGCAAGCATTTCCCAAGCAATAATTTTGTCGCAATTTGCGCAAGAGGAATTCCCGTTGTCTTGCTGACAATCGGCACGGTTCGGCTTGCGCGCGGATTGACTTCGAGAACATAGACTTGCCCGTTGGCAATGACATATTGGATGTTCATAATTCCTTTAAATTGCAGCTTTTTCGCGATTTTTGCTGCATAAGTAATAATATTGTTTTGCTCTTCTTTTGTCAGCGTTTGGGCCGGCAGCCATGCATAGCTGTCTCCGGAATGCACCCCTGCTTTTTCGACATGTTCAATAATCGTCGGCAGCAAAATATCGTTTCCATCAGTCACGACATCGACTTCCGCTTCTTTTCCGTCTAAATATGCATCAATCAGCAACGGATACGCAATCATACCTTGCGCTAACAGCGTTGCCAACTGCTGTTCGTCTTTGACAATAAACATTCCTCTGCCGCCAATCACATAGGAAGGACGAAGCAATATTGGATAGCCGATTTTTTCAGCATTGGCAAGCAGCTCTGTTTCGTTATTGGCCATCATTCCTGGCACATGCGGAATGTCGAGTTCTTCTAACAGCTGATAAAAACGGTCGCGATCTTCCAACCGGTCAATGACATCGTACGTAACGCCAAGAAGCGGGACATTTGCTTCCTCCAGCCCTTTCACTAAATTAATGGCCGTCTGTCCGCCAAATTGAACGATCACTTTCTTGATTTGTTCCGCTTCAATGACGTTTAACACGTCTTCTATCGTCAGCGGTTCAAAATAAAGCCGGTCCGCCACGGCAAAATCGGTGCTGACCGTTTCCGGATTGTTGTTCATTAGCACTGTTTCATATCCTTCTTCTTGAAGAGCATAGACGCTATGGACAGAACTGTAGTCAAACTCGATTCCCTGGCCGATACGAATCGGTCCGGCGCCAATTATCAGCACCTTTTCCTTATCGTTTTTTTTCCGTTCGTCCTCGCCGAAATAAGTGGAATAATAATAATCCGTTTCCGAATGAAATTCGGCGGCACACGTATCGACCATTTTATAGGCCGGAAGGATGCCGAGCTGTTTTCGCTTTGCCCTCACGTCTTGCTCCTTCACGCCCCACGCTTCCGCTAAAAATGCATCCGTAAATCCTTTTTCCTTCAAAAGGCGGAACGTCGCTTCGTCAATTTCGTCCAGATTTGTTTCTTTCGCTTCCTTTTCCAATTCAATGAGCTGATAAAACGAATGCAAAAAGAAACGGTCAATTTTCGTCAGCGCATAGACAGTATCGATCGTTTCCCCGCGTCGGAACAGCTCCAAAATGGCAAAGAAACGGCGGTCATCCCTATTTACAAGCAGCTGTTTCAGTTCGGCTTCTGTTTTTTCGGCAAGCTCCGGCAAATACAGGCCGTTATTTTTGCCTTCTAGCGAATAAACCGCTTTTTGAAACGCGCGTTCCATATTGCGGTCGATCGCCATTACTTCTCCCGTCGCCTTCATTTGCGTGCCGAGCTGGCGGTCAGCAAGCGGAAATTTGTCAAACGGCAGGCGTGGAAATTTTACGACGACGTAATCGAGCGCTGGTTCAAAGCTGGCGTACGTCGTTTTCGTCACCGGGTTCAACAGTTCCGCCAACGTATAGCCAACGGCCAATTTTGCGGCAATGCGGGCAATCGGGTATCCAGTCGCCTTGGAAGCAAGCGCCGAGGAACGGCTGACACGCGGATTGACTTCAATCAAATAATAGCGCTTGCTGAACGGATCGAGGGCAAATTGAATGTTGCAGCCGCCAATAATGCCAAGTGCAGAAATAATTTTAATCGCCGAGGAGCGAAGCATTTGATATTCTTCGTCTGTCAGCGTCTGCGACGGGGCGACGACGATGGAATCGCCCGTATGGATGCCGACAGGATCGACATTTTCCATATTGCAGACGGTAATGCACGTATCAGTATGATCGCGCATCACTTCATATTCAATTTCTTTAAACCCAGCGACGCTCCGTTCAATCAAGCATTGCGTAATCGGACTTTCGGCTAGTCCTTTTTCCACGAGCGCCACAAATTGCTCCATATTTTCGGCAATGCCGCCGCCGGTTCCACCGAGCGTATATGCAGGACGAATAATGATCGGAAATCCGATTTTTTCGGCAAATGCGACCGCTTCATCGATATTGGTAATAATTTCACTTTCCGGAACAGGTTCGCCTAATTCATACATCAAGGCGCGAAACGCTTCGCGGTCTTCCCCTCTTTTAATTGCTTCAATCGGCGTTCCGAGCAGTTTCACCCCGTATTTTTCCAAAATTCCCGCTTCATGAAGCTGAAACGCTAAGTTTAATCCTGTCTGTCCGCCAAACGTCGCAAGCAGCCCATCAGGCCGTTCTTTGGCGATCACCGCCTCGACGCTGTCTACTGTCAGCGGCTCAAAGTAAACAGCATCCGCATGAACATCATCGGTCATAATCGTCGCCGGATTATTATTCACTAAAATGACACGGTATCCTTCTTCTTTTAAGGCAATGCATGCTTGCGTGCCGGAATAATCAAACTCCGCGGCCTGGCCAATGACAATCGGGCCGGATCCGATAATAAGGATCGACTGCAGTGATGTATCCTTAGGCATAGACTTTCTCTCCCTTTACCACTGTTTGTAGAAACTCGTCAAAAATATGATCCGTATCGCCAGGACCCGGGTGCGCCTCCGGATGGTACTGCACCGATAAAATCGGTTTATGGCGGTGCACCATGCCTTCAACAGAACCGTCATTGACATTGGTAAAGCGGATATGAAACGGAGTGTTTGCCAAGCTGTCTTTTTTGACGACATAACTATGGTTTTGCGAGGTCATAAACACTTTTTGTTTCACCGCATCAAAGACAGGCTGATTGGCGCCCCGATGTCCGAAACGGAGCTTTTCCGTATCCCCCCCGTAAGAAAGCGCCACTAGCTGGTGGCCGAGACAAATCGCCAACGTCGGATAACGGTCGATGAGTTGCCGGATGCTGGCTAAATGTTGAGAAAGTTGTTTCGGGTCGCCCGGACCGTTGGATAAAACGATGCCATCCGGTTTTAGCGATTCGACCGTTTGCGGCAAAGTATGATATGGAACGACCGTCACTTTGCATCCGCGCGCGATGAGAGACTGCAAAATCGATTTTTTGTAGCCGAAATCGATTAGCATGAGATGGGGCTGGCCGTCCCCGTACGTTTCGATTTGCGTTGTTGACACATCGCGAACTGGAGATAAATGGCCATCCAACGCGGCGAGCGTACATGATGGCGATACGGTCAGCTGCGCCATCATCGTTCCTTCATTGCGGATTTCTTTCACTAATGCGCGCGTATCGACATGGGTTAATAACGGGATGTTCCATTGCTGCAAATATTCTTTCAAGCTATACTTCGCTTCGTAATGATATCCATGGCTGCTCGCCTCATAGACTACGACCGCCTGCACATGCGGACGCTTGCTTTCAAAATCATCGGCATTAATTCCGTAATTTCCGATGAGCGGGTACGTAAACACAATAATTTGATTTTTATAAGAAGGGTCTGTCAATACTTCTTGATAGCCGGTCATACCGGTGAAAAAGACGATCTCCCCGCTTACCTCCCCATTGGGAAGCGGCGATGCCAATTTTCCTGTGAACGTCTTTCCGTTCGCTAAATGCAAATATGCTTTCATTCATGACACCTCATGATCGAGTTTTTATTTATATGATAGAATTTTTATTCACCCATAAGGATAAAAATGCAGCCGACGATCATTTTGCCGCCGCGGCTCCCGCTTTTTGCATTGTTTGTTTCACGATCTGTACCGCTTGATCCAATTGTTCCTTTGTCACGATCAACGGAGGCAGCAAGCGAATGACATTTGGCCCCGCTGACAGGACAAGCAGTCCTTTTTCATGAATGGCTGGAAGCAAATTCGCAATATCCCCGTGGCATTCAATGCCAACTAATAAACCAAGCCCACGTACTTCTTTCACGAACTCCAATTCCTCGAGCGCTTCTTGAAGCTTCGCTAAAAAATACATTCCTTTTTCTTGGACATCTTGTAAAAAATCGGGCTGAAAAATAATTTCTAACGTTGCTTTCGCGGCTGCCATCGCAATCGGATTGCCGCCAAACGTCGAACCGTGCACCCCGGCACTGAACGTATCTTTCAAAAACGCTTTGCCGATCATCGCGCCGACTGGAATGCCGCTGCCCAACCCTTTCGCGGTGGTAATAATATCCGGTTCGATATTAAAATATTGATAGGCAAACGGTTTACCGGTGCGGCCAATGCCGGTTTGCACTTCATCGACAATGAACAGGGCGCCGTATTGCCGGCAAAGTTCAGCCGCTTTTTGGAGAAACGATGGCTCCGCCGGTCTGACGCCGCCTTCTCCTTGCACAATTTCCACTAGAACCGCGGCGACCTCTTCGTTCATTTCTTTTTCGAGCGTCTCCGCATCGTTAAACGGCAGATGAACAAATTCCGGCAAAAGCGGACCGAATCCTTTATGCACTTTTTCCTGACCGGTCGCCGCCATCGTGGCGAATGTCCGTCCGTGAAACGACTGCCGAAAGGTAATGACTTTATAGCGTCCCGTGTGTTTGCGCGCCAGCTTCAGCGCCGCTTCATTCGCTTCCGCGCCGCTATTGCAGAAAAATACGTAGTCGCCGCAGCTGTTTGCCGTAAGAAGCTGCGCCACTTCTTCTTGCAGAGGAATCGTAAATAAATTGGATACATGCCAAAATTGATTCAGTTGCGCTTCGATCGCTTTTTGTACGGCCGGGTGGCGATGCCCGAGGTTGCAAACCGCAATTCCGGAAACAAAATCTAAATATTGCTTTCCATTTATATCGGTAATTGTCGCTCCTTCGGCCGATTGTACACAAATGTTCCAACGGTTATATGTCGGAAATAGCGCTCCCATTAATATACCCCCACTTCACTTTGAATCGTTGTTCCGTACCAATTTCCGTTTTGATAAAATGACGTTTTTCCGCTGACGATCATCACTGCATGCAGCGATTCCGATAGCGCGGCCAGCGCTGCTTTTACTTTTGGAATCATTCCGCCTGTAATCACACCGTCTTTTATCATCTGTTCAATCGCCTCGACCGTCGCCCGCTCGACGACCACACCGTCCCGCAATATTCCCGGAACATCTGTCACGAACAAAAGCTGCGTTGCTCTAATCGCCTTTGCTACCGCCCCCGCCGCCGTATCGGCGTTAATATTGTATTTTTGTCCGTCCTTATCCGCGCCGAGCGGCGAAATAACCGGAATGTAACGCAACTGCAGCAATTGATGAATAAAAGCGGCGTTGACATCGATCACTTCGCCAACGTAACCAAGCTTCATGAAATCGATTGGCGCCGCTTCAAGCAGCCCGGCATCGAGGCCGGAAATACCGACAGCCGGCAAGCCATGCTGCTGCAAGAGTGTGACAAGCTGTTTATTCACTTTTCCCGCCAGAATCATTTCAACGACGTCCAATACTTCCTTTGTCGTTTTGCGCAATCCGTTCACAAATTCACTGTGTACTTGAAGCCGCTTTAACATCTGCCCGATCTCTGGCCCGCCGCCATGAACGAGAACGATGTTCATGCCTTGTGCATACATCGCTTGTAAACTAGCAAAAAACGCTGAAGACAAATCGCTTAATACGCTGCCGCCGCATTTAATGACAACCGTCTTTCCCATCCTTCTCTCCCCTTGTTACGTGCGATAGCTTGCGTTAATTTTCACGTAGTCGTACGTTAAGTCGCATCCCCAGGCAACTCCTTTGCCGCTGCCTAGATGCAGATCTACTTCAATAACAATTACATCGTTTTGTAAATACGCGATCGCTTCTTCCTCGGAAAACGGCTGCGGTTCGCTTCCTTTTAGCATGACAATCGGTCCAATCGCAATATCGACATTGTCCGGATTCACCATTGCGTCTGCGTAGCCGATCGCCCCGATAATTCTTCCCCAGTTTGCATCAGCACCATAAACGGCCGTTTTTACTAAATTAGAACCCACGATTTGTTTGGCGATTTTTTTCGCATCATTATCCGTTTTCGCCCCGTTCACACGCACTTCAATTAACTTCGTCGCCCCTTCGCCGTCTTTGGAGATTTGCTTTGCTAAATCTTCGCATGTTTTTTTCAGCGCTTCATAAAAGTTTTTCCAGTCTGGATGATCCGGAGTTAATTCCTTATTTCCGGCAAGCCCGCTCGCCATAACAATTACCATATCGTTCGTGGACGTATCGCCATCTACCGTAATTTGATTGAACGACACATCCGTGATCGAGCGAAGCGTTTCTTGCAATAGCGGCGAAGAAATATTGGCATCGGTGGTGATAAACGCCAGCATCGTCGCCATGTTTGGATGGATCATTCCCGATCCTTTTGCCGCTCCGGCGATGGTTACGGTTTTCCCGTCGATCGTCGTTTGGTAGCAAGCTTTTTTCATCACCGTATCCGTCGTCAAAATCGCTGTTTGAAACGCCTCGGCATGGTCGAGTGAATCTCCTGGCTGCAACTTTTTGATTCCTGTGCGGATTTTTTCCATCGGCAGCAATTCCCCGATGACGCCAGTGGAAGCGACAGCGACATGATGCGGGGCAATGCCGAATTGCTGCGCGCATAACTCTCTCATTTCATAAGCATCTTTTAATCCTTGCTGACCCGTACACGCATTGGCGCAGGCGCTGTTGACAACCACCGCCTGCAGCTTTTGCTCCACCGCGATGCTTTGCTGCGTCACTTTGAGCGGCGCAGCCTGAAAATGGCTCTGCGTATAAACGGCGGCGCAGGAGGCCGGCACTTCACATAAAATAACGCCTAAATCTTTTTTCGTATAACGCAAGCCAGCATGAACCCCGTCTGCCTTAAATCCTTTTGGTGTTACTACCGTGCCTTTGCCAACGGAAACAATCTTTCCATCTTGTTTTGCAATCGCCATCGTTTGCTCTCCTTCCTTACGGGTAAATCGGCATGTACGTAAGTCCGCTTTCTTCGTTCCAGCCCATCATCACGTTGAAATTTTGAATCGCCTGCCCCGCCGCCCCTTTGACAAGGTTGTCAATAACAGAAACGACGGTAATTCTTCCTGTCCGTTCATCATATGCAACGCCGATATCGCAGTAGTTGGAACCATATACTTCTTTCGTCGATGGAAATTGCCCAGGTTTGCGAATGCGGACAAATATCGAATCTTCATAACTGGTTTTATATAAATCTACCAACATGTCTACCGACAGAGGTTGCTTTGCTTTTGCATAAATCGTTGCCATAATTCCTCTTGTCATCGGAATTAAATGCGCGCTGAACGTAATCGGTTGAATGCGTTCATTCCACGTTTGCAACATTTGCTCGATTTCTGGAATATGCTGATGGGAATTTACTTTATAAATTTTGACGTTTTCGTTCACTTCAGAAAAATGGGTGTTCAATGACGCCTTTCGTCCCGCTCCCGATACGCCCGATTTGGCATCGACGATAATCGAATTTTCTTCGATGAGCTGCTCTCTGACAAGCGGCGCCAAGCCAAGCAATGTCGCCGTCGGATAGCATCCCGGGTTGGAAAGAAGCCGCGCCTCTTGGATGTTTGGCTTATTCCACTCCGTCAGCCCGTATACCGCCTGCTGCAAATAATGATCGGAAGCCGCCTGCCGCTTGTACCACGTTTCGTATACCGCTCCGTCTTTTAAGCGAAAATCACCCGATAAGTCAATCACTTTCACTCCTTGGTCGATGAACGCGGGCGCGAGTGTACTAGAAACTCCCGGCGGAGTGGCGAAAAAGACGGCCTCGCATTTATTGGCAATTTGTTCGACATCTATTTTTTGCAAAACCGCATCCTCGATTTCACCGACGTGCGCGAAACTTTCCGAAAGATGAATTCCTTCTTGCGAAGATGAATAAAGATAACAACGGCGCACATGAGGATGGTTGCGTAAAAACCGTAGCAATTCCGCGCCGCTGTATCCGGTTGCACCAATAATAGCAATATTCATTGCGCTCCTCCCCAGCCGAATTGTACTTTATGTAGTAATCATTATAATACTGTATAAAAATAAAATCAAATGTATATTTAATTATTTTCCAAATATTTTTTACCCATTTTCAAATATTTTTCAATATATTCACAGTAAATATGATTGACTCCCCTGTTTTTTACTGTAGAATCTTCTATTGGAATGATGTAAAAGGTGGGCTATATTATAATGAAAAGCATTTCTGGGGAACTTCAGGAATTATTGATGGCGATTTACCGCGATATTCCTGTTCAAAAAGGAACCTATTTATTTCAAGAAGGAGAAAAGGCAACGGAGCTTTACTATATTCAGTCGGGAAAAATACAAGTAAGCAAAATAACCGCAGACGGACAAGAACTGACTTTGCGCATCTGCAGCAAAGGGGATTTAATTGGGGAACTGACGTTGTTTTGCGACAATGCAAAATATATGTTGAATGCGAAAGTATTGGAAGATGGAGTCGTTTCCGTCATCAAGCGCGATGTGTTGGAAGAGCGGCTCATGGAAAACCAAAAACTGGCCCTTGAATTTATGACATGGATGAGCAACCATTTTCGCAAAACGCAGACGAAATTTCGTGATCTTATTCTTCATGGAAAAAAAGGCGCATTATATTCGACGCTGATCCGCTTGTGCAATAGCTACGGCGTTATGAAAGAAGACGGTATTCTCATTAACATCCAACTTACTAATCAAGAACTGGCCAACTTTTGCGGCACATCGCGCGAGGTGGTTAACCGCTTGTTAAGCGAATTACGCAAAAAAGGGGTCATTTCCATAAAAAAAGGAAAAATCAAGGTGCTAAATCTTCGCTATTTACGAGAAGAAATCGCTTGCGAAGGCTGCCCGCCGGAACTATGCAGCATCGATTAAGAAAACCGAAAGGCGCTTGATCAACGACAATACGCTATTAAAAAACGAGGTGCGTCAACAGGCGCACCTCGTTTTTATGAGTAAAAAACCATCATGGCAATAAGAAAATAAGCAGCGTTGGCGATTTCTAATATTCCTAGCTTCATAATCGGGAGCGATTTTCCGTATAAATAATCACTTTTGCTTTTGCTGATTTTTCATTGCTCTTATCCTCCACTTACCGGTGGAATAAAGGCGACAATATCGCCAGGCTGAAGTGTTTGCTCATCGCCGGCATATTCCTCATTGACCGCGACCATCACTTGTTCTAGGCTAATACGGTAACGTTGCTTCACTTCTTCCTTTAATTCTTTTACCGTTTTTGGAACATGCGGCAAGATGACGCGTTCTTCACCGACCGCCTCCTGCAAGTGGGCGAAAAAAAGCAATGTAATCATCGCAAATCCTCCTCTTCCGGTCTCCCTGTCGGGTACGCTTTTGTCTCCAATTGATTGCCGACCCATTCCGTGCCATCTTCCCAATGCTCTTTTTTCCAAATTGGAACAATTTGTTTAATGCGCTCAATTGCGTAACGATTCGCCGCGTATGCATCGTTTCGATGCGGCGACGATACAGCGATGACGACTGCGGTCTCACCGATATCGAGCCGGCCGATCCGATGGGTAATGGCGACTTTTGCTTCCGGCCACTTTTCACGGATCTCTTCTCCGATTTGCCTTAACATTTTTTCTGCCATCGATACATACGCCTCATATTGTAAAAACAACGTCCGTTTTCCCTTCGTCCATTCGCGCACCGTGCCAATGAATGTGGTCACCGCGCCGGCTTCCGGACGCATCACTTTTTGGATCACTTCTTCCAAAGAAATCGGCTTGTCCGTAATGACAAAAAGACGTTCATTCATTCGTGTTTTTTCACCTCATTCATCAACCAACGTAAATAACTTTCTTCATCGTCAATAGAAAATAAAGGATAGGAAAAAAAGGGTGGCTGCGAAAAAGGTTGCCACGTAATGACGGCAATAATGTTCGAAAGCTGGGAAAGCGAATCCCAGTCCTTTTCGTTTCGTACCATTACTACTTTTGGATATCGTTCGCTTTTGTAGCCCTCAACAAGGACCAAATCAAGCGGCAACAGCTGATAGAACGATAAAATTTGCGCGAGCGACCATGATGACTGCCGGGCGTAAAGCTGCAGCAATCCGTCTCCTTCCACCGACACACAAACCGCCCCCGCCCGTTCGTGGCGCTCTGAGTCGGTATCCGCATATCGTCTTTCCGGTTCGCCGCCATGCCCATGATGTTTGATCGTTCCAACACGGTACCCTTCAGAAGACGCGATTTTTACCCATTTTTCAATCAGCGTCGTTTTGCCGCTGTTTTTATAGCCGACTACCTGCCAGACGTTCATACGTCGCTTCCCTCTTCATCTTCTAGCAGCCACACCTCAACGGCATCGCCTTTGGCAAACCCGCGCGTTCCTCCTGGAAGCACCATCAGGGCGTTCGCTCTCGCCAATGATGTGACAATATTCGATTTATCCATGCCAACCGGTGCCACCGTTAACCGTCCGTCTTCGAGCGCTACGTAACTTCTGACAAAGCGGGTGAACGGATTTGGCTTTGGAAAGTCGGCCATCAACATAGCCGTTGCTTTTTTCAAATACGGTTTCGTGGAAAATAGACGCGTCCGCACAACAGGGCGCACAAACAGTTCATAGCCGACATAGCAGGCGGATGGGTTGCCCGATAGCCCAAACAATAGCTTGCCGTCAAGATGCGCAACCGTCGTCACGCTGCCCGGGCGCATCGCCACTTTATTGAACAGCACTTCAGCGCCGAGACGTTTATAAATGATCGGCAAATAATCATAATCCCCGACAGAGACGCCTCCTGTTGTAATCAACATATCCACTCGATCGAGCGCGGATTGGATCGCGGCAAAACAAGTATCCAGATCGTCCATTAATTTGCCGAAATAAATCGGCTCCGCGCCGCTGCGGACCACTTGCGCTTGAATCATATAGGCGTTGCTGTTGCGGATTTTTCCCGGTACGAGCGGGTCGGATACATCCAAAAGCTCGCTGCCTGTCGCAAAAATGCCGATGCGCGGCTTGCGCGCCACTTTTACCTTGGCATATCCAAATGTCGCTAATAGCGCCTGTACGCCGGGGTTGATCCGCGTGCCTTTTGGAACAAGAGCATCGCCCTTTTTCGCATCCTCCCCTTGAAACGAAATATTATCTCCCGGACGAAACGGCCGTTTGATCGACATATACGTTTTGCCATCCCGTTCATATTGTTTGGCTAGCTCCAACATGACAACCGCGTCGCATCCAGCGGGAATTTGCGCTCCTGTCATGATGCGCACCGCCTGAAACGGTTCCACCGCTTTTGTCGCCACCTGTCCCGCACCAATCGTTTCAATCACTTCAAATTCGACCGGGTTGTCCAGCTTCGCCTGCGCGGAGTCCACAGCGCGGATGGCAAAACCGTCATATGGGGAGCGGTCAAACGGCGGAACGTCATGATCGGCGCGCAATTCTTCAGCCAAATACCGACCGTATGCTTCCTCAAGCCGAACCGTTTCCGCTTCCCCTTCCCCCGCATATTTCATGACCCTTTCGATCGCTTCCGTTACCGGAATCGGAGTTCGCTTTTCCACCATGCTTTTCTCTCCCTTTCTCATTTAATGGCTGTCCACGATATCCATTATTTTACTTTTTTACATTTAGAAGAGCAAGCAAACTGCCAAAGAAAGCAAGTTTTTATTGGTTCATCCGCACTGTTGATGATCGGAAGTTTCGCGTGAAGATTTACTTAATGCATTGACATTATGTCGATTTTCGCTTTCCAACTGTTCAGCCTTCAACAGCCGAAACATCCCCCATCCCTTCTTTCCTATTTTCATTGTACGGAAACGAAACAAAGCTAGTCGTGATGTTCATCACATTTATCCGTTTCATTTCTTTTCTAACACAATTTGTTCAAAATTTCTTCCCTTATGTGATGTACATCACGACATGCAAAAAAGAAAAGAAATATGCTTAAGTTGTAACGATTGATATAAGATGGAGGTATCAGCCATGGAAAAATGGTTTACAGAACAATCGCTCATCGGTGATATCGTAGCACAATTTCCAAAAGCAAGCGATCTTTTCAAGTCATACAAAATTGATTTTTGCTGCGGCGGGCAGCGCCCATTGCAGGAGGCAATAAAAGAGCGCGGTTTGGACGAAAAAGCGATTTTGGAAGAGCTGAACACGCTTTATGCTCAATCGCTCGAAAATGTCGATCGAAACTGGAAGGAAGCTTCTTATCGCGAGCTGATCGATCATATCATTGGAAAACACCATCGTTACTTGGCGGAAGAACTGCCTCAGCTCAGCCCTTACGTCACCAAAGTGCTGCGCGTCCACGGAATGCATCATCCGCATCTTGCGCAAGTTCATAAGCTGTTTAACGAGCTGAAAACCGAACTGGAACAGCATACGGTGAAAGAAGAAACTTACGCTTTTCCGATTATTTTGCAATTTGAAGAAACTCCGACTCCAGAAAACAGAGAAACGATGAAACAAGTGATTCGCGAACTTGTCAATGAACATGACGTTGCTGGCGACATCATCAAAACGATTCGCAAAATTACGAATGACTTTACCCCACCGGAAGATGCATGCGGTACGTACCGCCTTGTCTACAATCGACTAGAAGCACTAGAAGAAGATTTATTTGAACATATCCATTTGGAAAATAACGTGTTATTCCCGCGCGTTCTCGCAGAAGCAGAGCCATCGGCGGAAATGTCTTGATAAACCAAAAACACTGGACCGTTCCACTAGAAGGAAACGGTCCAGTTTGCTTATCCGCCAATATAAGACATTTCAATTTTCTTCCGCATTTTTGCCGTTTGCTCCGTCCGTTCGTCCGAATAGCGGTCTGTCCGCGTGTTCCATGTGGATGCAATCACTTTCTTGATCTCCTCTTTATCCGCTCCAGAACGAAGCTTTTCTTTCAACGAAACGCCGCTTGTCGCAAACAAGCACGTATACAGCTTGCCATCGGCGGAAATGCGCGCCCGGGTGCAGCTGCGGCAAAATGATTCCGTCACCGAGGATATAAACCCGACTTCCACGTTGGTGCCAACATAGCGGTAGCGGCTTGCCACCTCGCCGAAGTAGGCTTTTTCCACAGGTTCAAGTGGATGCATTTGTTGCAAAAGTTCATACATTTCTTTTTTTGTGACGACATGGGAGAAATCCCAGCCATTGGTCGTGCCAACATCCATAAATTCGATAAAGCGAAGCGTAATGCCCCATTCCTTAAAATAAGAAGCCATCGGGATAATTTGCGAGTCGTTCATGCCTTTTTTCACAACCATGTTTACTTTGACGCCGAGCCCGGCTTCCTGCGCCGCTTCAATTCCTTTTAACACCGGCTTGACCCCGACGCCAACGCCGTTCATTTTTTTAAATATATCATCATCCAGCGCATCTAAACTAACATTAACGCGCTTCAGCCCCGCTTCTTTCAAACGTTTTGCCCATTTCACTAAATGAATCCCATTCGTTGTAAGGCCAATATCGCGGATGCCGGGAATGTGTGTCAATCGTTCAATCAAGATATCCAAATCCCGTCTTAGCAGCGGCTCTCCCCCGGTAATGCGAATTTTCTCGACGCCAAGCTCGGCAAAACTTTCAGCAAGCAGCACCATTTCCTCGATCGTTAATAATTCGTCTTCACGCAAAAAACGGAAATTCGGACCGAATATTTCTGCCGGCATGCAATATACGCATCGAAAATTACATTGATCCGTTACCGAAATGCGCAAATCGCGAAGTGGTCGGTTCCAGCGGTCGACAACGGCCTCCGATTCTTTTCTTTCCATCCCGCTTCCCCCTTTCAATGAGATTTAAACGTTGTCGCACACAGCAGCAGAAAAAACGACAAAAGCACCGTGATGGCTACCCATGCCCACGCTAAATTCATTTCTCCTGACTCAATCGCCACATAAATGGCGGTTGCCATCGTTTGCGTTTTTCCGGGAATATTTCCCGCAAACATGAGAGTAGCGCCAAATTCGCCAAGGCTGCGGGCAAACGCCAAAATCGCTCCGGAAATAAGCGCCTTTTTCGCCAACGGAATCGATATATGCCAAAAAACTTGGTATTCATTTGCTCCGTCGATGCGCGCCGCTCCTTCAATCGTTTCATCCACCGCTTCCAATCCGGCCTTGGCCGATTGATACATAAGCGGAAAGGAAACGACCACAGCCGCAATCACCGCTGCGTACCATGTAAACATCACCGGCGCGTGAAACAATGTTTCTATTCCTTTGCCAATCATACCGTTTTTTCCGAATAAAATGATAAGAAAAAAACCGACAACCGATGGTGGCAGCACAAGCGGAAGCATCAGCAATGTTTCAATGATAATTTTTCCTTTAAACCGGCGGCGCGCCATCCACTTAGCCGTGATGATGCCAAGAAGCATAACCATTACTCCAGAAACAAATGCAACCTTTATGGATAACCAAACCGGCCACCAAAATTCCATCATCATAAAACCTCTTTCAACAACACCATTCTGTTTCACTATATAAAAAAAAGAAGAAAAATGTTGTGATACTACTCACATTTTAACATAACAAACATGCAAATCGTTTTAGAAAAGTTTGTGACAGCATCGTGACAATCATCACGAAGCAAAAAAAGTGTGATTTTTATCACTTCAGGACAGTTTCATTGTTTTTACAATGAAAGTGACAACAAACTATTGGGGTGAACCAGATGCTTGCAGCCAAAAAGTTCAATCAGCAGGACCGCTTTGCCCATTTACGTGAATTGCTTCGTTCCGCCAAACATACAGTCAAAATACGAAAAGGAACGTTTTTATTCCAAGAAGGAATGGCAGCCGCTGAACTATATCTTATTCTTTCGGGGAAAGTGCAAATAAGTAAAATTTGCGCTGACGGAAAAGAGATGTGTTTCCGCATCTGCGGCCCTGGGGAAATTATCGGCGAGCTAACATTGTTTACAGCAGAACCTCGCTATTTATTAACAGCAAAAGTGATCGAAGATGGCGAAGTAGCAGCCATTAAAAAAGATGATTTAGAACAGCAGCTCCTCACTAACCCTTCACTTACCTATGAATATATGCAATGGGTCAGCACGCATGCGCGGCGGACACAAACAAAATTTCGCGATTTAATTATGCACGGCAAAAAAGGAGCACTGTATTCCACGCTTATCCGCATGTGCAACAGCTATGGCGTCAAGCTGGATAACGGAAGCATCCTCATCGACTTAACGCTGAAAAACCAAGATTTAGCCAACTTTTGCGGCACCACCCGCGAAAGCGTCAACCGCATGTTAAACACGTTAAAGCAGCAAGGCGTTCTTTCCATTAAAAAAGGAAAAATTACGATCCATGACCTCGACTATTTAAAGCAGGAAATTCAATGCGAAAACTGTCCGGTGGATATTTGTTGCATTGAATAAAAACCCCCTCCTTTTCGATGGAAAAGGAGGGATGTTTTTAAATTTTCTTTGCACGCATGCGGCGATATACAACATAATGTCTATTTAAATACGTCAGCGGAACGCTCCAAACATGAACAAGACGGGTAAACGGCCAGATGCCAAACAGCAATAAGGCGGTAATAATATGAATTTGGAATCCTAACGGGGCATCGCTTACTAGTTGCGGCAGCGGCCGAAACGTTAAAATGCCTCGAAACCATGGGCCAATCGTATCGCGATAATCAAACGTTCCTCCCGTAGCGGTATATCCTACTGTATTTGTAAATCCCGTTAAAATGACGATGGTTAACAAAAACAATACAAGGAAATCTCTTTTGCTGCTGTTGCGGAAAATACGACGAACGCTTAACCTCCGCCATAGCAGCAACAGAACGCCGATGACCGTCGCGACCCCAGCTGCGCCGCCGAACCAAACCGCCCCGAAGTGATACATCTCATCCGTAATTCCGATTGTTTCATAAAATGGTTTTGGCACCAGTATCCCAGCTACGTGCCCGAAAAAAACAAATATAATTCCCCAATGAAAAAGAATACTTCCCCATCGCAGCCGTCTGCTTTCAAGAAACTCACTTGATTTTGCCGACCAGCCAAATTGATCTGTATTATAACGGTAAATATGACCAACGACAAATAACGTAAGCATGAGATACGGATAAATTATCCAAAGAAATTGATCAAGTAAACTCATCGTGCGTCCTCCATTCATGTTCGTATTTTTAAGAAGCTTTTTTCTCCTCTAAAAATGCAACGATTCCTGCTGCACAACCATTCATGACAAGATAATACGGATTATTCGCTAATTTTAGTTCCTCTGCAATTTTATCAATGGTTTTTTTATGAATGAGAAGCATCTTCTTTGCATGCTCTTTGGGAGCGACAGACGCAAATTCTAAAATGACTGGCAAATAGTCTGGCAGCTCCCCATCCAAAAGATCAAAACCGGCGTTGCGAAACTCTTCTTTTAGTTTTAAAAAGGCTTGGCCGCGCTCTTTCTGATCGCCAAATAGATGGTAAGTTAAATACATTGTGGTTTTATCGCTAAAATCAAACGTATTCACATATATTTCGCATAACGTCTCTATTTCGTTTGTTGTTAAATAGTCCAGAAACTGCGTAAACAGTTTCCGGACGCTTTCATTGCTTAGCGAAGAAATTTCATGGAATAATTGTTCATCACCGATCCACCCTTGTTCCGGGTACTGCAGCAAAATCGAAGCGATTTTAAAAATTTTCCGGTGCTCTTCCATCGATATCACTCCAATAAAATTGATGAAAGTTTTCCGCGTCATATCCCGAACAGCCGGAACAAGATTCCATAAATTCATAACCGACTGCTCCTTGTCCGTAAAACATATTGTCTGCCTTCTCGCGATGTGAAGAAGGAATCACATAGCGGTCGGAATATTTCGCAACAGCGGAAAGCTTGTACATTTCTTTCACCGTATGTTCATCCATTCCAACTTTATCTAATATGCTCTTATCCGGTTCTTTCCCTAAGTTCACGGCGCGCATATAACTTCGCATCGCCACCATTTTTTTCAACACCGTGCGAATCACTTCCGTATCTCCTGCTGCAAGCAAGTTCGCCAAATATTCAATTGGAATACGCATTTGATCAATCGCTGGAAAAATGACGTGAGCATTAATGTCGTCCAATCCGCCGTCAAATGCTCCCATGATTGGGCTTAGCGGCGGAATATACCAAACCATTGGCAATGTGCGATACTCAGGATGAAGCGGAAGCGCAATTTTTTGTTCCACCGCCAATTTATAAACCGGGGAGCGTTGTGCCGCTTCAATCCAATCATCGGTATATCCTGCTTCACGCGCTGCTTTAATCACTTCCGGATCATACGGATTAAGAAATACATCTAAGTGGGCTTGATATAAATCTTTTTCATCCTTAACCGAAGCAGCAGCCTCCACTTTATCTAGGTCATAAAAAACAATGCCGATATAGCGGAGCCGCCCGACGCATGTTTCTGAACAGATCGTCGGCTGACCGGTCTCAATGCGTGGAAAACAAAATGTACATTTTTCCGCTTTATGTGTTTTCCAATTAAAATACACTTTTTTATACGGGCAGCCCGTCATACAAAAACGCCAGCTTCGGCACGCATCATGATCGACGAGCACAATGCCGTCTTCATCCCGTTTATAAATGGCGCCCGATGGACAGGAGGAAACACAAGGCGGATTTAAGCAATGCTCGCAAATACGCGGCAAATACATCATAAACGTTTGCTCAAATTCGAACTTTACTTTCTCTTCAATACCTTTTATGTTCGGATCGCGTTTTCCTGTTTCATATACTCCCGCCAAGTCGTCTTCCCAGTTCGGCCCCCACGTAATTTCCATATATTCACCTGTCAGCTGCGATTTTGGTCTGGCAACGGGCTGATGTTGTTTTTCCGGGCTGTTAATTAAATTTTCATAGTCATATGTCCAAGGCTCATAATAATCGTCAATCGGGGTCATGTCCGGATTATAGAAAATATTTAGCAGTTTATTCACCCGGCCGCCGGCACGCAGCTCGAGCTTCCCGTCTTTGAGCACCCATCCACCTTTACGTAAATCTTGATTCTCCCACTCTTTCGGGTAACCGATTCCCGGTTTTGTTTCTACGTTGTTCCACCACATGTACTCCGCCCCGGGACGATTCGTCCACGTATTATTGCATGTAATGCTGCATGTATGGCAGCCGATGCATTTATCTAAATTCATCACCATCCCAAATTGTGCCCTAATCCTCAAGCCAGTTCACTTCCTCTTTTTTAAGTTTGCGAATAATAACTTGTTCATCCCGTTGGTTTCCCGTTGGACCATAATAATTGAAGCCATAACTTAATTGCGCATAACCCCCGATCATTTGTGTCGGTTTTACATGAATTCGCGTCGGGCTGTTAAATGTTCCGCCGCGAAGTTTGCTGATTGGCGAGCCCGGAACATTAATATAACGGTCTTGCACGTGATACATAAACGCGACTCCGCGCGGCAGCCGGTGGCTGACAACCGCCCGTGCGACGACAACGCCGTTGCGGTTATACATTTCAATCCAATCGTTATCGGCAATGCCTACTTCCTCTGCGTCGTCTTTATTCATCCATACATGCGGCCCGCCGCGAAACATCGTTAACATCAGCAGGTTATCCCAGTAAGTGCTATGGTATGACCATTTATAGTGCGGCGTTAAATAGCGGAGCGCAATTTCTTTGCCGCTCACCTTCGGACGATGGTCCTGTTCATAGAAAGCCAGTTTTCGCAATGGTGCTTTAAACGTCGGTAATTCCTCGCCAAACTCCAGCATTAACTCATGGTCAAGGTAAAAATGTTGCCTTCCCGTTAACGTCCGCCATGGAATGAGCCGCTCGACATTGGTCGTAAACGGAGAGTACCGCCGGTTTCCTGTTTCGCTCCCGCTAAATACAGGAGTCGTCAACACTTGGCGCGGCTGTGATGTAATCGCTTGGAACGTAATGTGCTCTTCCGCCCGTTCTTCCACTAAATCTTTTAGCTTTTGCATCGTCTTTCTTTCCATCTCTCCCCAAGCTTTCAGCGCTAGCGAACCGTTTGTCGCGCTCGATAACGCCAATATCGCCTCCGCTGCGTCACGGTCGGTCAACAAGCTTGGGCAATCTTTATACGGCTCTGTCAGCGAGGAAGAACCAGCCGTATCAAGCAGCCATTTGTATTCTTCTTTGGCGTCCCAGCTGAGCCCTTTTGCTCCGATTTGTTCCCGAACCATCGGGCCGAGTGCCACAAATTTGTTGTACACTTCAGCATAATCCCTTTCCACGATGTGAAGACGCGGAAAATTCACCCCCGGAACCGGGTCGCTCGCTCCGTCTTTCCAATCGTTCACGATTCCAAACGGCTGGGCAATTTCATCTCGTGTATCATGCAAAAGCGGCGTTGCCACAACATCTTTGACTGGCGCAGAAAAATAGTGTTTCGCCATTTCCGAAAATGTTTTCGCTAGTCCTTTAAAGAAATCCCAATCCGATTTTGCTTCCCACGGCGGGGCAATCGCTGGATTAAACGGATGCACAAACGGATGCATATCAGTACTGCTGATATCGTATTTTTCATACCATGTGGCTGCCGGGAGGACGATATCAGAATACAGCCCTGTTCCGTTCATGCGAAAGTCGATGTTTATCATTAAATCGAGCTTTCCTTCGGGCGCGTCATCATCCCAAACGATTTCGTTCGTCTTTAGCCCATCGTTTTGTCCGCTTAAATTCGCGTGATGTGTCCCTAACAAATGTTTTAAAAAATATTCATGGCCTTTTGCCGAGCTGCCGATCAAATTGGCGCGCCAGACAAACATCACTCTCGGAAAGTTGATCGGATCGGACGGATTTTCGATCGCAAACGTTAATTTCCCTTGTTTGATTTCATTGACCACATATTGAATTACTTCTTCGTTTGTCTTTGCGTTCGCCTTTTCCACTAACGTGATGCTGTTTGTGTTAAATTGCGGGTAAGACGGAAGCCATCCTAAACGAGCCGCTAAATAGTTATAGTCGCCGCCATGCTGATAACGCGGCTGATCAAACAATGGAGAAATATGCTCGTCCATCTTTTGATCTTCGTATTTCCACTGCTCCGTTACAAAATAGAAAAACGATGTTCCGTTTTGCAGACGCGGCGGTCCTCCCCAGTCGCGCGCCATCGCAATCGTCTGCCAGCCTTCCAGCGGCCGTACTTTTTCCTGTCCGACATAATGCGCCCATCCTCCACCATTTACTCCTTGCGAACCCGTTAACAAAACAAGGTTTAAAATCGTACGGTAGATAGCATCGGAATGATACCAATGGTTGATGCCTGAGCCCATGACAATCATCGAACGACCTTTCGAATCGATCGCGTTTTGCGCAAATTCGCGCGCGATTTGCGCCGCCGTGTTTCGATCAATGCCAGTAATCGCTTCCTGCCATGCCGGCGTATACGGTTTCGGATCATTATAATCGACAGGATAATCACCCGGCAGCCCGCGGGAAACACCAGTTTTGGCCAGCAATAAATCGAAAACGGTCGTTACATACAGCGTATTTCCGTTTTTCTTGATTGCTTTTACAGGAACGCCGCGTTCCAGCACCATCTTTTTCTCTACTTCAAAATGCGGAATCTTAATCGTAACAATATCATCTTCTTTTCCTAAAAACGTTAATGCCGGATCGATGCCGATACGTTTATTGTCCATGTCGTTTAGCTTCAAATTCCAATTCCCGTTATTTTCCCACCGATGTCCAATCGTTCCGTTTGGCACGGCGAAAGTCTTTGACTTTTCATCCCATACGACCGTTTTCCATTCCGCGTAACGCAGCGGCATGCCGATATCGCTTGCCCGTAAAAAGCGGTCTGCCGCATAATGATCTCCATGTTTTTTAAGCGTGACTAAAAACGGCAAATCCGTATATCTTTTTACATAATTTATAAAGTAATCCGTTTGCCGATCGACATAAAATTCTTTTAAAATAACATGCGTCATGGCCATCGCCAACGCCCCGTCCATTCCAGGCTGAATAGGAAGCCAGTTGTCGGCAAATTTGACAAACTCCGCATAATCTGGGCTCACGGCGACAACTTTCGTTCCCCGGTAGCGCGCCTCTACATAAAAATGGGCATCCGGAGTACGCGTCTGCGGCAAGTTCGATCCCCACACAATCATATAGCTAGAGTTAAACCAATCGGAGCTCTCAGGAACATCCGTCTGTTCTCCCCATACTTGCGGGGAAGCAGGCGGAAGGTCGGCATACCAATCATAAAAACTAAGCATCGCCCCGCCGATTAAATTCAAAAATCTCGCACCGGCTGCATAACTCACCATCGACATCGCTGGGATAGGAGAAAAGCCGAAAATGCGGTCCGGGCCGTGCTTTTGAATGGTGTAAATCAGCGAAGCGGCGATCATCGTGTTGACTTCATCCCAATTTGCGCGGATAAATCCTCCTTTCCCGCGTGCGCTTTTATACCGTTTTGCCTTCTCGCGATCTTCCACGATCGATTTCCATGCAGAAACAGGGTCGCCTTCTTGCTTTAACGCTTCCCTCCATAGCTTTAAAAGCGGTCCGCGCACATAAGGATAGCGAACTCTTAGCGGGCTATATGTATACCAAGAAAAACTTGCTCCTCTTGGACAGCCTCGCGGTTCATATTCCGGCATATCCGGACCTGTTGTCGGATAGTCTGTTTGTTGTGTTTCCCAAGCAATAATGCCGTCTTTCACATGCACCCTCCAGCTGCAGGAACCGGTGCAATTCACTCCATGGGTTGTACGAACTACTTTGTCATGCTGCCAACGACGGCGGTACACTTTTTCCGAATCGCGTCCATACGGCGATACCTCGGCATGACCAGCGGTTTTTTCGGATTTGCCAAAATACTTTAGCTTTCTTAACAGCGGTGAAGGTTTCTTATTCATGTCAGCATGAAGCTCCTTCCTTTGCTTTATTAGCTAAAATAAAAATTTTTCTTCGTCGTCACTATGCATACGGTTAATATGCAAAAGCGCATGAAATCGGGTGAGTACGTCTTGATCAATTCGTTGCGCTAATAATTGTTTCACTTCTTCAATCAAATATCTCATCAAGTCATGGTCACGCTTTAACATCGCCACTTTTTCAAACAAATTATGGTCTTCCTCTACTTTTTCTTGATAAAATCCTTCTTCCTCTGCTTGCGCATGGGCAATGATTCTCTTTTCCCAATGTTCCACAAGCGCGTCGGCAACCTCGCCAAGATGCTCCTGACGCCCATCGTTATATAGCTTCTCAAGCAACTCAGTCAGATGTTTTGCCTCGATAAATGCGCCGTTATGAATGGAACGATGCGCCTCTAATTTCTTTAAGGAAGGGCCACTCATTTAATCACCTCTTTTTTCCTAATGCAGTACCATTTATTCATGTATTTTTTCTATAATTTTCTAGTATTATGCAAAAAAAAACAAAAAAGGAGAGTGATTTCTCTCCTTTGTCCATCTAAAACTATGCCTATGATGCACATCACTTACGTTTTTTATAATAATATAGAAAAGAGGAAATTTTGGTGGACGGCATATCATTTCTTTGTCTGACAGTACAATGATTAATGTCCATTTGTTTCTGCGCCGTCATCTTCACCTGTTTCCGTTACTTTTAATATCGCTACCGCTCCTTTTTGCGCTTGGTTGAACTGGTGAGAGACGATCGAGTAGCTGCCTGGACGTGTAACGGTAAACTCGACGACTGCGCCGCCGCTCGCCGGAAGCATCACTGTCTGCAAACCTTTTAGATGGTTGTTTGGATTACCGTCGATATAGACATCATCCAAAACGGTTCCAACGACATGGAATGAGCTGACTTCGTTCGGGCCAACATTTTCGATATAAATTCTGACTTTGTCGCCAACTTTGGCAACGAGCGGCTTCTCTTTTAGCGTAAATGTATCTCCGTTCGTATTTCGATCGCCTGCTTTTAACGCTTTTGTCGAAAAAACAACATAGCTTGGTACCCCGTTTTGGAAATCATCCATGTCATTATACTTGTACCACTCGTTTTGGATTAAGACAAATTCGCGGTCCACTTCTTTATCGGTCGGATAGCCGTTTTTCGGCTTGACGATAATCATCCCGTGCATGCCGTTGGCGATATGGGCGAGCACCGGCTTCGTGCCGCAATGGTACATAAATACGCCTGGGTTATTCGCTGGGTACGTAAACGTTCCCGATTTATTCGGCATGACGTCGACAAAATCTTTCGACGGCGAAGCGTGGACGGCGTGGAAATCTATGCTATGGGGCATCGCTGGGTCCATATTTTTTAACGTAAAATGGAGCGTATCTCCTTCATTGACGACAATGAGCGGTCCAGGTGCTTGACCGTTGAACGTCCATGCTTTATAGGCTTTCCCTTTATCAATTTCGATGTCAGTTACTTGTGCAGTCATCTCGATTTTGACATCATGCGGACCGATGCGTTCCATTTTCAACGGAACCGGTTTTTGGTTAAGACCTTCGTGAGCAGCAATGACATCCGAACTTGCGTGATGTCTGTCTATCTTCACCGTTTCCTTGGCAGTTTCTTTCCCTCCTGTCCTAGCATTTCCACAGGCGGCTAAAAGAGAAATAGCCGCGGCTATCGACATAAGCGTATAAAACTTACGCCCCATTTTTTCTCCCCCCGTATTTATTGATTTATTACACTTTCAGAGTACCGAGTTCATTCGTTCTCCCTAGTGATTTGTATCACGAATCATCACCAATGTTTGAATTGTTTGTGAAATAGTGAGCAATATTGCTTATATTTACGGTAACAATTATTTCCGTAGAGAAAATGATAAATAGAGTCACGGCCTGGTTTCGTTCCGTAACATCGGAAAAACATTTCACTATGCTGAATCAGGAAGGAAATGCTTCTCAAAAACAAAAAGCGGACCGCTGCAAACGATCCGCTGTTTCATCACCGTTACGATATATATGGATTTGCCGGTTCGCCCACTTTTTTGCCAAAAACCGTACGGTTAAGTAGGAAACAAATAAGGGCGAATAAGCTGAGAAGAATAAATCCAAGCACATAAGAGTCTGTGATATCTTTCACAATCCCCATTAAAATCGGTGGGAAAAAGCCGCCAAGCCCGCCCCATGCGCCAACGATACCGGTGACGGCACCTGTTTCCGCCGGGAACAACTGCGGGACAAGCTTAAAGACAGCGCCGTTCCCTAATCCAGCCATAATTGCGATAAACAAACATGCCGCTGTCATCACGATGATATTTTCCATTCCAAATGCAATGACAAGCGCTCCAATCGTAATTCCGGCATAGACGAAATTCAATACCCGTTCGGCACCGATTTTATCGCCAAGGTTTCCGCCAATCGGTCTTGCCAGTGTCGCAATAACAGTGAAACCAGCAGCGCGAAGCCCGGCATCCACCGGAGTTAAACCATATAAATCAATGAGCAGCGATGGCAAATAAATGCCGAATGCGACGAATGCACCAAATGTAACGAAATAAAAGAGAGATAACGTCCACGTATGTTTATACTTCAACACCGATAACGAATCAAGCATCGTTTTTTGCTGCTTAGGCTTTGGCATATCCGGAGTAAAGAACCAAACAAGAAGGAGCATGATGACAACTGGGATAATCATTCCCCAAAACGCCCATTTCACTCCAAACGCTGCCGCGATCGAAGGAACCGAAAAGCTTGCCACCGCTGTTCCAATATTGCCCATCGCGTTAATGCCGAGCGCTGTTCCTTGCTTTTCTGGCGGTGTTAAGCGCGATACGAACGTAACAGAAATGGCAAACGACGTCCCTGCCATTCCGATGAAGAACGCCCAAAACATTAACATGGCAAACGAATTAGCAAAACCCGCTCCAATTAGCGGAATAATCAAAAACAATAACAACAGCGAAAACAATCGTCTACCACCAATCCGATCCGTCCAAATTCCAAGCGGAATGCGCATGATAGAACCAAGCAGCACCGGAATCGCAACTAAAATGCTTTTTTGTGTCGATGTTAGTCCGTACATTTCTTGGAATGTATTCGCCAGCGGAGAAAATACAGCCCATACGGCAAACGCAAACGTCATCGCCAATGTTGTAATCGGTAAAAGTGCTTTTTGCTTATTCATCCAAAAATCCTCCTTTTTGACCACATCTATATAACTAACACATCTATATAACTAAATTTATCTGCTTTTGTGTCCATCATACGGAAATGAAAAAAGAATGTTTGTGAAATTTATCACATTTTTTCGTAGTGTCACATAATTGTAAAAAGTGGATTTCCATCTTTATTATTTCTTGTTTATTTATAAACACGTCTAGAAAACCATTTCCATAAATGCGTAAATAAAAACTGGCTCCCTAATAAAAGAGAGCCAGTAAAGATTATGATTAAGATAAGCGCTTTCCTTTTTGCCGCAATGCTTTTGGAATGTATACGCAATACGGTTCACTTTCTAAGTAATCGCCGGTAACAGCATACGCTCGCGAGCGTGAGCCGCCGCAAACGTAGCGGAATTCGCATACGCCACATTTTCCTTTATATTTATCAGGGTTACGCAAGTCTTGGAAAATTGGCGAATTCCGATAAATTTCCGCGAGAGGCGTTTCACGGACGTTTCCGGCTTTTACCGGAAGCAGTCCGCTCGGGTAGACATCGCCAATATGAGAAATAAAAACAAATCCATTGCCGTCGTTGACTCCTTTTGGCGCACGGCCAAGACCGTCGACTTGTCCAGTCAGTCCTTTCATCAGCACGTCTTCATAGCGGATTCCGTCGCCGGTTATTTGATTTTCCCGCATTTTCGCTTGCAAAACAACACGACGGTAATGCTGCCCTGCCGTTGTTTTTATGTCAAATGGGACGCGCTTGCTTGTTTCATAAAGCCAGCGAAACACTTTTTCATGCTCTACCGGGGAAATCATGTCCGATTCTTTTCCCCGCCCGGTTGGTACAAGGAAAAAGACGCTCCACAGCACACATTTTAGTTTTTCAATCAACTCTACCATTTCATCAAGGACATGAACATTGTAACGGGAAATAACGGTGTTAATTTGCACTGGGATATCAAGCTCATGCAAATATTCAATCACCTTGATCGTTAAATCGAAGGAGCCAGGCGTTCCGCGAAAATGATCATGAATTTCCGCGTTTGGCCCGTCCAAACTAATCGCCCAACGGGAAAGGCCGATTTCCTTCGCCTTGCGAATCGCCTCTTTTGTCACGTTTGGCGTTGCACTTGGCGTCATCGAGACACGCAAGCCTTTGTCAATCGCATATTTTGCAAGATCATATATATCCGGACGCATGAGCGGATCTCCGCCGGTAAACACGAGAAGCGGCTGATCCATCTCATATATATCATCAATTAACTTTTTCCCTTCTTCAAATGTCAATTCGCGTGGATCGCGATGATATTGCGCCTCGGCCCGGCAATGAAGACATTTTAACTGACATGCTCTTGTTAATTCCCAAATCACAATAAACGGATTTTCGTTAAAGTCTCTCACTATGTTCCCCCTCCTCGCTTTCATTGTACTGCATGGGAGGAAACACTCATGTGACATATATCACAAAGCGATTTATGTCACAATATCGTCACACTCATTCGGTTTATTTACATTGCGAAACACGACCTCATTTTCCCAAAAATCTTGCTCCGTCACATAACGAACATGACAACGATGAAGCAACGACTTCATCCTGTTATCCTTTGCTTGCAGCAGCTTTTTGATTTGCCCGAATGTCCGTCGATGATACATGCCAACTAACGGTTGAATTCGGCCAAAATGCGCACATATAATCGCATCAAACTCCTCGTTCGCATATTTAGCAAGTTTTACCGCTACTTCTGGCCGCATATACGGCATATCGCACGGAAGCACAAATATCCATTCCGCTTCGCTTTTTTTCATAACCGTATAGATTCCCGCCAGCGGTCCTTGACCACGATACCGTTCATCATCCATAATCACTTTTTCCACTGTCTTTTGTCGAAAACAATCTATTAGTGAAGGATGGCTAACAATATAAATATCCTCAACCACTGTGCGTAACGCTTCTACAGCAATTTCAAAAAAATATTTTCCGCTAAACTTGGCAAACGCTTTCGGGCTGCCAAAACGCCGTGACTGCCCTCCTGCAAGGACAACCCCTGTCATTCCTTTCACCGTCTGTCCCCTTTCTCCAACTCTCTGTTTCACTGTATCATGAAGGCAGCGAAAAGAAAAGATTCCCGTAATTTTTCGGGAATCTTTTTTAAAAATCTTATTTATTTTTTACCGATTGCGACTCGCCAAATTTCCGGACCTTCTTCTAAGTATTCCCAAGTAAATTGATCTGGGCGCTCCATCATAAACTGATAATGCAGCGGGCGCGGATCATGATCGTTTGTTAATTCCATCACTTCACCTGGTTTCAAGCTATCAAATAAGCGAAAGATCGCAGGATGTCTTTCACGCGGTTCATAATCAGGCGCATGAATTTTTGCAGCAAATTGACTCATAATTGTTGCCTCCTTTATAGTATAATGAATTATATATACATCATAATCGTTTTTGTCGTTTGTCGTAGTGATGAACATCACAACTTATGAATGATAATTTTCAATCGTTTATGAAAGGAGAAATGATGTTGGAAGAGCTTGTTGGCTTTTGTTCGCAGTGCGGCAAACCAATACATTGTTTGCATGGGTTTTTAAACGGCATCATTAGCGATGAAAAAGAAACGTTGTATTGTTTTCAATGCTACGAAGAAAAAGAAGAAGCAAAGAAGAGTTAACAACGAACAAGATAGAAAGCGCTATCATACAAAGATAAAAAAGAATCACAGCAATTTGTGCTGTGATTCTTTTTTATTTATTCTTCTTTCGTTAAATCGACCACCGGAAGCGCCTCTTCCTCGCCGTGTGTCGGTTTACGCAAATGGAATAGCGCTTTGACGCTGAACACCATAATTACAATGACACCTATTAAGAAAATCGTATCCGGAACAGCACGGAGCGTAAGCAAGGTTTGTACAAGATCCTGTTGTAAAAATGCCGGAGAACGCGATGCCCAATAGCCATGTTCAAACGCTTCTTTCATTTGCAGAATACCGATTGGCAATAGCGTCACTGCAATCATCCCTGCAAGCCCGATATTGAGCATCCAGCATGCGAATTTTAACCATTTATCGTTCCATGCTTCCGGCTTGACGATATTGCGCAGTGAATACAGCAACACCGCAATGCCGAACATGCCGTATACTCCCATCATTGATCCATGGCCGTGAGTCGGCGTTAAAAATTGTCCGTGTTCGAAGTAGCTGACTGCTGGCAAGTTAATTAAGAATCCGAGCACACCCGCGCCGACTAAGTTCCAGATCGCTGTAGAAATCAAAAACCAAAACGTTGACTTATAAGGGAAGTTAGCCCCGCCATCACGCATCATTTTGTATTGTTCATATGCTTCTAAAATAAGCAATGTAAGCGGAATGACTTCAAGCGCCGAGAAGACGGCACCAAGCGCAATCCATATTTCCGGCGCACCGTTGTAATAGTAGTGGTGACCGATACCAATGACCCCGCTGCCAAGCAAGATCGTAAATTGGAAATATAACGCTCTTACTGTAGAATTTTTTGTGACAAGTTTCATTTGCACTAACAAAAAGCCGATCACAACAACCGCAAACACTTCAAAAATTCCTTCTACCCACAAGTGGATGATCCACCAGCGCCAGTAATCGGCCATCGTAAAGTTTGTGTCCGGTTTCATAAAGAACGCAAAGATGTAAAAGAACGGCACCGCAATCGCCGAGTAGAACAATAAGTGAATCAATCCGCCTTTATCGCTTTCTTTCTTTAATCCGCTCTTAATGCCGCGGAAGACGATAAACAGCCAAATAAGCATACCTACTACTAAGATAATTTGCCAAATGCGGCCAAGCTCAATGTATTCCCATCCTTGGTTACCAAGCAAGAACCAGTTGTTTCCTAAATATCCTTTCACACCGAGCCATTGTCCGATCATGCTGCCGCCGACAAGAACAACGAGGGCCCAGAACAAAATGTCAACGAGAAGCCCTTGTTTTTTCGGCTCATGTCCGCCAACAAGCGGTGCGATAAAAATCCCCATGCCAAGCCATGATGTCGCAATCCAGAAAATCGCTAATTGTAAATGGTAGCCTTTCGCAATGTTAAATGGCAATAAATCATGAATCCATTTGATGCCGAAAAAGCTGTCTGGCTCTACATAATAATGGGCAAGCAACGCGCCAAACATCGATTGAACGAAAAACAGCACGGCTACGATCGTAAAGTATTTTCCTGATTTCACTTGCGAAGGAGTTAATGGCTGCTTACGCAAATCGATAACCGGGAATTGTCCTTCTTTATATGCTTCCTGCATGCTCAATTGATAGCGGTGGAAGAAGTATAAAATGATCCCAACGAATAAAATTAAGATAGTCACGCTTGCTCCGCTCCACCACATAGCGGAAAACGACATTGTATTTCCTGCATCTTCATAATATGGCCAGTTGTTTGTATACGTAATGTGGTCCCCAATTCTTGGAGTGCTTGATAACCAAGCTGTCCAGAAGAAGAAATCAGCAATTTGCTGAATTTGATCTCCATCCGCTACCCAGGCGCGATGTGTTTTTGGCATATCTGATTCTTTAATTAACCCTTTTTTCAATCCCCAGCCGTCACCGTTGGTGAATACATGGCGGTAATAATCGCGGACTTTTTCGAGTCCATACACTTGTGCATCGGTTAGCACAAGCACATCAGTAACAGGGTTGTAGCGGTTTTTCCGTATTTCTTTAATTACTTTATCACGAATAATCGTTTTTTCATCATTGGATAGTTGCGAGAATGGCTTATGATAAAGTTCTTTTGCTTTATAGTCTTGCATTCCTTCCGTGTAAATCTTCAATGCCTCTGCTGTATAATCTGGACCCATGTAAGATCCGTACCCAAGTACGGTACCGTAATCCATCAAGCCATATTTTTGCAATACTGCCTGCCCGCCGATAATCGTTTCTTTTGTCATCAACACCTTGCCGCTTTCACTACGCACTTCTTTCGGCCGTGGTGCCATTTCTTTAAAAATCCAGTATCCGCCGACAAGCAGGACGGTAAAGCTGATTAAAATCGTAAAAACTAATATTGATTTAAGGAAACTATTTTGTGTCCTCCGTTCAGGACGTAAAGACGGACCAACTGATGGGTTCACTTCCATCTATCTCAACCTCCTATCTTTGAATTCAACCTCATTGTAACGCTGAAAAAATAAAAAAAATGTGAGTCATGACAAACGCATACTATGATTTATGTCACAGCTTGCATATGAAGAAGCTCATAAAATGGTAGTATAGAAATAATGGAAAGCCTTGTAGTTTCTTTAATCCTTGTCAAAAGGGACTCCACTTGGTGAAAGACACATTTTCGTAAAATTTATATAAGGAGATGGAATAATGACAAATGATTGGATGAAAGAAAGGTTAAAAAATGTTCCGCTTTTTCGCGAGTTGTCCGATCATGAACTGGAGTCGCTCGTATCGATTTCCCATGTACGCGTTTATAAACCGCGGACATTTGTTTTTATGCAAGGGGATCCGTTAGAACGCGTCTATTTCATCCATTCCGGAACGGTAAAAATTTATAAAACCGATATGGGCGGAAAAGAACAAATTGTTTCGATTTTGCAGACAGGTGAAATGTTTCCGCATACCGGTTTTTTCTTAAAAGGCACATACCCTGCGCACGCGGAGATCATCGACGAAGCGACGTTAATTGTGATTCCAATCGCTGACTTCGAACAAATGTTAATTTGCTATCCCGAGTTATGCATTAAATTATTCCGCGTCATGGGTGAAAAAATCGTCGACTTGCAAAACCGTTTAGAAGAACAAATTCTCCATAACACGTATGAACAAATTATTATGCTTCTGTTGCGCTTAACGAAAACAAATGCGATGCGTCAAGGAAAGCTTTACCGTTTGACTGCTCATGTGACGAACCGGGAGCTTGCCAATATGATCGGCACCTCACGGGAAACAGTAAGCCGAACGCTCAGTCAATTAAAACGAAAAGGATTGATCGATATTAATGAAGATGGATTTTACCTTATTGATAAAGAAGGATTAGAAAAAGAAATCTTTTTCTAATGAATGTGATGCAAATCACAACATGTGAAAATGAAAATTACTATCATAGCAGTAAAGGAGGGATGATGGTGGGAACGATCGTAGAGTTAGATGTCCGTGAGGATTTAAAGAATAAAATCGAACCGTTTGAAAAAATTATGAATGCTGTTAAGCCGTTGCAGCCCGGAGACATCTTTATTTTGCATGCGCCATTTAAACCGATCCCGCTGTTTCCGATTATGAAGGCAAAAGGATTTTCGTATGAAGCGGAACAGATCGAAAAAAAGCATTGGAAAGTTACGTTCGTCAAACAGGGGTGAGAATGATGATTCTTGATAATCGTGGACTAGAGCCGCCGCAGCCAATGATGAGAACATTGGCGGCGTTAGGGAAACTGCAGCCGGGGGAAACGTTAACCATCATTAACGACCGCCGCCCGATGTTTTTATACGAACAGCTTGACGAACTTGGCTATAAATATGAAACAGTGGAGCGGGAAGACGGCAGCTTTCAAATTACGATTACAAAAGGATGACAGCAATGATCCCAACCAATACAGCATATGAAACGAATATTCGCCTTCCCCTTTTGTTCATCGTGTTTGGCGTCGTTGCCTTTGTTGCGGCACAGGCGATATTGCTTGCCGCCGGACCCGCGGTGACAAGCGGCGTGTTTCGCTTGCCGAACATCTGGGCGGCAGTTCATTTGGCAGTGCTCGGCTTTGCGCTAATGATCGCGATGGGGGCAATGTACCAGCTCGTCCCAGTCGCGTTTTTGACGCCAATTTGGAGCGAACAGCTAGGATTTGTGCAGTTTTTTATCACAGCAGCCGGAATCATCACATTTTCCGTGAGCTTGGCATTTTATGCCCATGTAGCATTGTTCCCGGGGATACTGCTTGTGCTTGGCATCATGCTCTTTCTTTTCCAAATGGCAATGACATTGCGGAAACAGGCGAAAAAAAATATCATGTCATTGTTCGTCGGTTCTGCGCTTGCGTTTTTACTATTGACCGTCCTGTTTGGGCTGACGCTTGCCCTTCATTTTTGGAGCGGCAACGAAGCGGCCGATCACCTTTTCATCCTGAAAACACACATTTTATTTGGAGTGTGTGGCTGGTTTTCCCTTCTGATTATGGGATTTTCGTATAAAATGGTGCCTATGTTCTCTCTCGCGCACGGATTTTCAATGACGCTGTCGCGATATGTATATGCCATCTATGTAACGGGGCTGAGCGTCACTTTCATCAGCTTTTTCCAGAATGGGCGCGGCCTGTTTGCCTCTGGTGCCGGTCTTTTATTGGCTGGATTTGCCTTATTTGCTTACCATATATGGACAATCCTACAAAAACGGGTGAAGAAAAACCTGGACCGGCCGTTTCAATTCGCTTTACTGGCGATCGGCATTGCCTTAATCTTGCACGCGGCGGCATTCCTCTTGTCGCTTTCCGGCAACAATCGCGGCATGGCGACTGTCATTTACGCTTATGTGCTCGGTTGGATTATGTTGAGTATTATCGGTTATCTATATAAAATCGTCCCGTTTTTATGGTGGACGCACCGCTACAGCAAAAAAATCGGACAAGAAAACGTTCCGACGCTGAAGCAAATGATCAATGAAAAATGGACGATCGCCCAATGCATATTATTTACCGTTAGTCTCATCGGAGTGGTCATAGCGTTAACAGTTTCCAGCCTGCCGATCTTTTACGCTGCTCAAAGCGCCATGACATTATTTTCTCTTTTCTTTGCGAGTACAATGATTTCTGTTTTATGGAAATGATAAGGAGGCCGTGTTGATGGATATTCGCGAATTAGTACTTGAACAACTACGAACGGTGGTTGACCCTGAATTAGGGGTCAATATCGTTGATTTAGGATTAATTTATGATTTGCAAATTAACGATGGCAATATATATATATTAATGACGCTTACGACACCGGGATGTCCGCTGCACGACTCGATCGTCGGCGGTGTGAAGCGGGCACTGGAACATATCGACGGAATCCGCGATGTACAAGTGCAAATTACATGGAACCCGCCTTGGACACCGGAACGAATGAGTGAAGAAGCGCTGCGGCAATTAGGATATTTTTGATCAAAATGAAGGCCGTTCCTCTTCCACTTTTTTCCTTCCCAAAACGTGCAATGAGGCTGATGCAAAAGGCTCGCTAAACAAGCCTTTGCACAACAGCCTCACTTTTTTATACATGCTTTGTAAACCATTTTACCGTTTCCAAAAACGCTTCCCTCGTCACTTTATGCCCGGCTATATCGTCAGAAATAAATTTTAAGTTTTCTTCTTTCCCTTGATAAAGAGGTTTTATCTGCTCATAAAACTCATATGTATAAGAATAAGGCACAACTTGGTCGCACTTTCCGTGCCAAATAAGAAGCGGGCGGCCCGCTAATTTCTCCGGCTGTTTAGAGAGATCATATTTCATTAATCGTGCCTTTTCCCGTTCCAGTTGTTCATCGGAAAGCGGTATCGTCACTTCCATTTTTTTGCCTGCTTCTATTAAGGCGTCAAAAAATGCTTCATACATTGGACTTCCCATCAGCGAAACGGCCGCCTTAATCCATGGATACACGGCAAGCGCCCCAAATGTGACGATTCCGCCCATCGAGGTACCGGCAAGCCCGACTCGGTCCGGCTGAATGAGCCTGCGAAGTTCCAATTCCTCTTTAATTTGTCTAATTTCCGTAATCGTACGCGTCACAATCTTCCAAAACGCCAATTGCAGCTGAGTCTCGGTCAACGCTTGTTCTCTTTCGCCATGATGCAGCGCATCCGGCAAAACCACGCGGTACCCCGCCTCGGCAAGCAAATAGCCAAAATGCAAATTATGTTCTTTTGCGCTTGTAAATCCATGAATAAACAAAATGAACGGCAATCGTTCTTCTCTCTTTTCTTTTTTTACGACATGCAATACAGGCACTTGGGCAATATTTTCTTTTTCAATAATGACCATAATCGGCAAAACTCCTTTTTTCTTTTTCTCATCATGTATAGTAACATGTAGACAAAAATTTTGGAAAAGAGTTACACTATAATGTAACAAAAACTAAAATTACCGCAGCAATCTCATTAATCATATGTCCATTCACTAAAAAATGAAAGTAAAGGAGCCATTATGGAACGATATTTAATTGCCTTAGATTTAGACGGTACATTGCTAAAAGATGACAAAACGATTTCCCCATTTACAAAGGAAATGATTTTGCGCGCCAAAGAAGAAGGGCACCTTGTCGTGATCGCCACGGGAAGACCGTACCGCGCCAGCAAAATGTATTACGAAGAGCTTGGGCTGGCAACACCGATCGTCAACTTTAACGGTGCATTCGTGCACCATCCCCGCAACCGTTCGTGGGGAATCCGCCATTTCCCACTCCCGCTCCCAACGGTGAAAGACATTATCGAAGCCAGCGAAACGTACGCGATTAAAAATATTTTAGCCGAAGTGATGGATGACGTATACTTTCATGAACATGATGAAGTGCTACTTGACATTGTCCGGCTCGGCAACCCAACCATCGAAATCGGCGACTTGCGCTATGCATTAAAAGATGATCCAACAAGCATTCTCATTCATACGGACAAACAACATATCGAACAAATTCAATCATACTTATCGGACGTGCATGCGAACGTATTGCACCACAGACGCTGGAATGAGCCGTGGCATATCATTGAAATTATCCGCAATGGCGTCCATAAAGCGTTTGGCCTGAAACAGATCGCTGATTATTTTCACATTCCAAAGGAGCGGGTCATTGCGTTTGGCGACGAAGATAACGATTTAGAGATGATCGAATGGGCAGGCCATGGCATCGCGATGGGCAACGCCATTGAGCCGCTGAAACAAATCGCTGACGATGTAACGGCCACCAATGAAGAAGACGGCATCGGCGTGTACTTAAAATCGATGTTAAAGCTGTAACGAATTGCCTTACTACAATCCCCCCTATCCGGTTACACTATCAATGACGCAACACTGCGTCTTTACTTTTCCAAAGGGGGAATACGTCTTGGGCAAACGAAACAAATCGAAACGCTTTATCCAGCAAAGCGTGGATGCGGTAGAAAAACATGATGAACGGATCCCTTATCATATGACGTACGCCGAAGCGGAAGAGCGCAAGGCGCAAAAAGCGCTCGAAACATCGCTTGGAGGCGAATAGCGATGGCGAACCGATTGTTTCAAGAAGCGCGCAAAGCGGTAATGCAGGCGAAACAAGCGGCAAGCGGCCAGGCCGATATAGACCTAGACCGTGCGATTGCTATCGCCAAAAACGCCTTATCGTCGGCCTACGCGCATTCCAATACGGCGGAAAAAGCGCAGTTGCGTCAATTTCAAGAAGAACTCGATCAACTCACTCCATAACGGTTGCGGCGCTCGTCCGCAGCCTTTTTCGTGAAAGAAAAATTGTCTTTTTTCCTCATCATCGCTACACTAAAAATATATTGTTATCTTAACTTTGCAAGAGGTGGATGTAGTGTTCATTCAAATTATTACAGACAGTGGCTGTGATCTTCCATATTCTTATTTGCAGGAGCGCGGCATCGCGTTTTTGCCGCTTCTTGTCCATTCCAATGGCGAAGAACACGAAGACTTTATCACCATCGAACCAAAACAAGTATATGACGCGATGCGAAACGGACTAATCGTGAAAACCGCGCAAGCAAATCCGCTGAAAATGAAAGAGCTGTTTACCAAATATGCAAAAGAAAAACGCCCTTGCCTATATATCGCGTTTTCCTCGCAGTTATCAGGTACATATCAAACCGCGATGGCGATTCGCAATGAATTGCTCGAGGAATATCCTGAATTTCAGCTAACGATTATCGATTCGAAATGCGCGTCGCTCGGACAAGGACTGGCGGTGATGAAAGCGGCGGAGCTTGCCGAAAAAGGCATGCCTTACAATTTGCTATGTGAAACGATTGCCTCCTATTGCCACCATATGGAACATATTTTTACAGTTGATAATCTTGAGTACCTGGCGCGCGGCGGCCGCATCAGCAAAACATCGGCAATGGTCGGAGGCCTTTTGAACATTAAGCCGCTTCTTCATGTCGAAGACGGCAAACTCATTCCGCTTGAGAAATTACGCGGCCGCAAAAAAGTGTTGAAGCGCATGGTCGAAATCATGGGCGAACGCGGCGATGACCTGCAAAAACAAGTCATCGGCATCAGCCACGGCGACGACGAAGAAGCCGCATTAGAATTAAAGCAGCTTATTGAAAAAACATATGGCTGCACGCGCTTTTTCATCACTGAAATCGGCGGCGCGATCGGCGCCCATGCCGGTCCAGGCACATTGGCACTCTTTTTCCTAAACAAATATATCGAAGTTTGACCACTCCCCATGCCTAAAGGCATGGGGAGTCTTGGGTAATCCCTTCTACCGAAGGGAAATTGAGAAGTTAGTCAAAGAGTATTTACAAAAAATGTCGGACTTGTGGGAGGGTTCATCCCCTCCCCCGTCCGACGCTCACTCTCATCTCCTTCGCTGAAAGCTAGGAGTTTTCCCGCTCGTATTCTATAAATGCTGTTTATCTTTGCTAGGAAAACAATGACTGGTCTGGCAACATTGATTCATCCAAACTCCTTCTATCGAAGCATAAAATCGCTTCGTTTCGAAAACACTATCGGTGTACATCTTATATAAAAGGAGTGCACACCGCTATGTCCCGTACGAGCGACAACGATAAAAAAGCGCGCGACAACAACGCGAAACGCCATGAAAAAAACATGCTTCGCGAAAAAAACCGCCAGGCGGGGAAATTTGCGTACTCGAAGGAGACGGATCATTTGTAAAAAACGGGCTGTCCTTTTATGCTGGACAGCCTTTATTTTCATTCCATCCGAAACTTTGCCATCACCTCACGCAGCTCATCAGTCAATTGTCTTAGTTTCGTCACTTTCTCCACCATTTTTTCAAATGCCGTCAGCTGTTCGGCCATCGATGCGGCGATTTCTTCGCTGCCGGCCGCCGATTGTTCGATGACAGCACTGATGCTTTCCACATTTTGCAATACTTTTTCTTCCAATTGTTTGGACATGCTGACACTATCGACAAGCGCTTGAATATCGGCGGAAATGCCGGCGACTTTTCCCTCGATTTCAGCAAATGCCCTCGTTGTCGTTTCAATCGTTTGCGATTGCTGCTCGGCGATTTTCACTCCTTGGGCGACAGCTGCGGAAACCGAAGAAATGCCCTGCTTAATCAGCGAAACGGTTTCAAAAATTTGCTTTGTCGCCTGTGCGGATTGCTCGGCAAGCTTGCGCACTTCATCAGCGACAACGGCAAATCCTTTTCCCGCTTCTCCCGCTCTTGCGGCTTCGATGGCTGCGTTTAACGCCAGCAAATTCGTTTGTTCCGCAATATCGGATACCGCCTTTGCCATTTGTTCAATGTTGACGGCATAGCTCGTAAATTCATTCGTCGCTTTTTCAATCAACAACGTCGCTTCATTGCTTTCACGGATGAAGTGCATTTGTTGTTCCATCGCTTTTTGGCCATGTTGAATCGCTTCGACCGCTGCCTCGCTGTAATGCGCTGTCTGCTTGGTTCGCTCCGCTGTTTTGGCAAACGTGTCATCCATTTTTTCAATCTGCTGTACCGCTTGCTGCAATTCTTCAGAGATGCTTTGCGCTCCGGCGGACAGCTCATTGGTGGATAGCGCGACTTGCTGGTTAATCTCTGTAAGCATTTGGTTGTCTGCTTCAATTTCTTTGGCAAATGTTTCGACTTGTTGACTAACCACCTCTACCGAGCGAAGCAGCCGCTTCAACTCCTCGACCATTGTATGAAATGCTACATTTAATGCGCCTAGCTCATCGTTTTGTTTATAGTCAATGCGCTCGACAAGCAAATTACCCCCTGCAATTTCGGCCGCGTTGTTGGCAAGACGCTTGAGCGGATTCGTAATCGAGCGCGTCAGGCGCAAGCTTATCGCTCCCGACAGCACGATGAGGGCAATGCTGCCGATGACCGCCGTCCAAATGACAAAATGAATTTGCCCCTGCAAATCGCGCTGAAGTTCTTTGTAATAATCGTTTGCATATAATTGCAGCGTGTAAACGTCATTGACCGCCCCTTCGATTCGCATTGCCTGCCGTCTCGCTTCCGATGCATCGCGATGCTCAAGAGCGGCAATCGACTTGGTGTGTACATCGGCAAATTTTTGTTTCGCTTTCGCTAATAGAGAGCGGAGCTCCTTTTGTTTCAACGATTTTTCCAACTTGCCAATCAGCTTTTCTGTCGCTTCGATTTGCGTCAAAACTTCTTGTTTATTTCCTTCTGTCATACTATAAGCGGCATTGTTTAAGCTTTGCTTTGCCGATTTCATGCTTGCCTCGAGCTTTTCTACCGTCAGCAAAACCGGAACGATATCTTTATTCGTTGCCTGAATCGACAACATATTGGCGATAATGAACCCCATCAATGTGATCGATGCAATAAGCGAAAGAAACGAATGAAGCCATAATTTTCTGCGAATTGTCATTCTAATCCCCTTTTCTGTGCTACTTGGTTGTCACTTTGCCGTCCACAATGTTTTGTTTCCACTGTTCAAGCAGCTGTTGCTTTTGCTCATCCCATGGCACAACGCGAATCGGCGCGAGCCCGACTCCATTTTCCGCCAGCCCCAGCTGAACGGTGCCGGTTGGCAATTCCCCTTTTTCCACGTATTGTTTTAACACGCGAAACAAAGCGATATCGACATTTTTGACCATCGACGTCACCACCGCTTTTTCCGCGTAAAAATATTGGTCGCTGTCTACACCAATGGCATACACGCCGCTTGCTTCCGCTTCCCGAAGCGCACCGACTCCGGTCAATCCAGCCGCCGTATACACGACGTCGCACTTTTTGGCAAACATGTCTTTGGCGATATTAGCGCCGAGCTTGTCATTGCCAAAATCGCCGGCATAGACAATTTGAACAGAAGCGGACGGCTTTACGGCGTGAACCCCTTTTTCAAATCCCGTTGCAAATTTATGAATCAACGGCGCATCCGCCCCACCGATAAACCCGAGGCGGTTTGTTTTCGTCGTCAGCGCCGCCACCACTCCGGCAAGAAAGCTTCCTTCATCTTCTTTAAACGTAATCGATGTCACATTTTTTAAATCCGAAACAGCGTCAACTAAAATAAAATGCTGCTTTGGATATTGTTTCGCCACTTTTTCCAAATCTTCTTGTACCATGAAGCCAAGGCCGATGATGATATCATTGCCATCTGCAGCAAGCTCTTTTAACCCTTGTTCATATGTTTTCGTATCTTTCAATTCACGGTAATCAAAAATAATGCCTAGTTCATCTCGTGCTTTCATTAATCCGCGAAACGCAGAATCGCTAAACGATTGATCCCCAAGTCCGACGTCCGACAACATAATTCCGACTTTGATCCTGTCTTTCTTTGCCACTGTCTCTTCCGGCGAACAGCCGGACATCATCGTAAACATAGCCAATAACGCGATAACAAGATGCCATATACGTCTTTGCTGTTTCATATGTTCGTCCCTTTCTTTTCATAGTGTCCATTATTGTTTATCGGCATGGTTCGACATTTGTTAAGTTTTTTGGCAGAAAAAAAGCAAAGCCCGACTGGCTCTGCCTCCTTTATTCCTTCTTATACGTCCAACCATTTTCTTGATATACTTTTCCTTCCTTCATCAGGCGGCCTAAAGCACGTTTAAAGGCGGCCTTGCTCATATGAAAGCGCGCTTGAATATCAGTAGGATCGCTTTTGTCATGATATGGCATCGCCCCGCCACGGCTTTCTAAATAGGCATAAATGGCCGCCGCGTCTTCGTCTATGCTTTCATGCTTGCGCGGCAACAGGGATACGTTCACCGTCCCGTCTTCTTTGACGGCGATAATCCGCCCTTCCACTGTTTCCCCAAGCCTCGGCGCGTTTCGCCACTGGGATTCATGAACAAAACCGAGATAGCCGATATCGGAGATAAGAAACGCTCCTACTTTAATCACGCGGTAGACGCGCCCGCGAATATTCTGGTTAAATGCTGATTCCGGCGCGCTCACGGCGATTTGTTTCATCGTTTCATCATCGGCAAGCCTAGCAAGAAGGCGGCCGCGTTTATCCGTTTTTAACGAACAATATAATTGATCCCTTCGCTTTGGCCATAACGAGCGAAGCGGCGGCAAATCATCGATGGACACAAGCAAATCTTTGGAAATGCCAATATCGACAAAAACGCCCAATTTCGGAACGACGTCCACCACTTCAACCCAGTCGTAGCAGTTGTTCGTGATTTTCGGCATTTTCATGGCGGCGCATAGCCGCCCGTCGTGGTCATGATATAAAAATACGGTTGCCTCGTCGCCCACCGCAAGCATGTCGTTCGCTTCACTTTTATGCAGCAGCACTTCCTCCATGCCGTTCGTTAAAACGTAGCCAAACGGCGTTTCCCGTTTTACCGTTAATGTCATGATTTCTCCAGGAATTAATCGTTTCATTGCAGCCTCTTCCTTTTGTCTATATTTTCACGCTTATTATTCCCCACTCCAATTGAAAGTTCCACGCAAAACGTCGTTTTTCCCTGCATCACAAGAACGCTGCTATCCGTGTTTGGTCCCCCACTCCTTTTCTTGTTGTGTCCCTTGCCACATTTTACTATAATGAAACTAAATAACGAAAAGTGCTGGAGGTTGTGTATGTCGAAAGAAAGTTCCTTTGATATTGTATCCAAAATCGACTTATCCGAAGTCACCAATGCGATCAACATCGCACTGAAAGAAATTAAAAACCGCTATGACTTTAAAGGCAGCAAAAGCGACATTTCCTTAGAAAAAGACGAACTCGTTCTCATTTCTGACGATGAATTTAAATTGGAACAGCTTAAAGACGTGCTGATCGGCAAGCTCATTAGACGAGGCGTGCCGACGAAAAACATTCAATACGGCAAAATTGAGCCAGCATCAGGCGGCACGGTGCGCCAGCGCGCCAAACTCGTGCAAGGCATCGACAAGGAAAATGCGAAAAAAATCAACACGATCATTAAAAACACCGGCCTGAAAGTGAAAAGCCAAGTACAGGATGATCAAATCCGCGTCAGCGGCAAAAGTAAAGACGATTTGCAAAAGGTCATCGCCGCAATTCGCGAAGCTGATCTGCCGATTGATGTGCAATTTGTCAACTATCGATAAAAAAGATGTTACGGCACTAAGTGCCCGTAACATTTTTTTATGCTCTTCCCCTCTATTTCCACATTTATAAATTCCAATCATTCACGTTCACTATAGTGAATGACACTGTTTTCATTAAATATCAAGTACTAATGCTTTTTCCATGTAAGGATGGGATATTTTCTTGAAAACGATTCCATTATATTGAATATTTTCAGAAAATGCTTTACATTATATATTAATATCAAAACTATATCGTTGAAACGTTTGGCTACAACTTCATAGCGAATTTCTTATCAAGAGAGGGGGAGGGACTGGCCCAGTGAACCCTCAGCAACCTGGCGGAAGCCAAGGTGCTAAATCCAGACAGGCGAAAACGCCTGGAAGATAAGAAGAGACGATACATAAAAAGTCTTCTTCTTATAGAAGGCTTTTTTCTTTTACCATTTTCATAGAACGGGGGAATGAGCGTGGGACTTTTGCAAGACTTAAAAGAACGCATCCTCATCGCCGATGGCGCGATGGGAACGCTATTATACTCGCACGGCGTCGACCGATGTTTTGAAGAACTAAATTTATCGAAGCCGGAAGACATCATTCATATTCATGAAGCATATATCGCCGCAGGCGCCGAGGTCATTCAAACGAATACATATGGCGCCAACTACGTCAAACTCGCCCGCTATGGACTCGAAGACGAGGTGCCGGCGATTAACCGCGCGGCGGTAAGGCTCGCCAAACAGGCGGCGGGAAATAAAGCCTACGTGCTTGGAACGATCGGAGGGTTGCGCAGCATCAATAAAAGCGCCGTTTCCATCGAAGAGGTAAAGCGGACGTTTCGCGAGCAATTGTTTGTGCTGTTAAATGAGGATGTCGACGGCTTGTTGCTCGAAACGTATTACGATTTAGAAGAATTAGAGACAGTGCTTGCGATCGCACGCAAAGAAACAGATAAGCCGATTATCGCGCACGTCTCCCTCCATGAAGTCGGCGTCTTGCAAGATGGCACTCCTCTTGCCGAAGCATTGGCGCGCCTAGAACAGTTGGGAGCCGATGTCGTCGGTCTAAACTGCCGTCTCGGCCCGTACCATATGATCCGCTCGCTGGAGGAAGTGCCGCTGCCAAACAGAGCGTTTCTTTCCGCGTATCCGAACGCAAGCCTGCCGGATTATCGCGATGGACGGCTTGTCTATGAAACAAACACGGATTATTTTAAAGAAACAGCGCTTGCCTTCCGTGAGCAAGGCGTGCGCCTGATTGGCGGGTGCTGCGGCACGACGCCGAAACATATCGAAGCGATGGCAAACGCCTTAACCGATCGGACGCCAGTGCAAACGAAAACGGTCAAACAGCGCCATATTTCCGTTTCCATATCATCAAACGAACCAAACGCGGTGCCGACGCTGCAAGACATCGTCCGCGAGCGCCGTTCGGTGATCGTCGAGCTCGATCCGCCAAAAAAATTAGGGATCGCCAAATTTTTAGAAGGCGCCAAAGCGCTGAAAGAGGCAAACATTGATGCCCTGACACTGGCTGACAACTCGCTGGCTACCCCACGAATCAGCAACATGGCGCTCGGCTCCATCGTCAAACAGCAGCTCGGCATCCGTCCGCTTATTCATATCACCTGCCGCGACCGCAATTTGATCGGGCTGCAGTCGCATCTGATGGGCTTGCATACGCTCGGTATCACCGATGTGCTCGCCATTACCGGCGATCCATCGAAAATCGGCGATTTTCCTGGAGCGACATCGGTCTACGACTTATCGTCTTTCGACTTGATTCGGCTCATTCGCCAATTTAACGAAGGGCTGTCGTATTCGGGAAAACCGCTCGGACAAAAAACGAATTTTTCGATCGCCGCGGCCTTTAATCCGAACGTCCGCCATTTGGATAAGGCCGTAGAGCGCCTGGAGAAAAAAATTCAATGCGGCGCCCACTATTTTATTACCCAGCCGCTTTATTCCGAACGGCAAATCGAGGAAGTGTACGAAGCGACGAAACATCTCGAAACGCCGATTTACATCGGCATTATGCCGCTTGTGAGCGCGCGCAACGCCGATTTTCTTCACCATGAAGTGCCGGGCATTACGCTGTCGGAAGAAATCCGCGCGCGCATGGCGGCATGCGCCAACGACCCAGTGCAAGCGGCGCGCGAAGGGATCGCGATTGCCAAATCGCTCATTGACGCCGCTTTTGACTTATTTAACGGCATCTACCTCATTACGCCGTTTTTACGCTATGAAATCACAGCCGAACTTGTCCGCTATATTCACGAAAAAGAAAAAGCCGCACAAGAAAGGAAGGTACTCCATGGCTAACGCAACACTCGAACAACAGCTTGCCAAAAAGATTCTCGTCATTGACGGTGCAATGGGAACGATGATTCAAAGCGCAAAGCTCTCGGCCGACGATTTCGGCGGCGAGCAATACGAAGGATGCAACGAATATTTGACGCTCACCGTCCCGCATGTGATCAAACACATTCATGATGCGTATTTGCAGGCGGGCGCGGATATTATTGAAACGAACACGTTTGGCGCAACAAGCATCGTGTTAGAGGAATATCGGCTCGGCCATTTAGCGCTCGAATTAAACATCGAAGCGGCTAAGCTTGCGCGCAAAGCCGCCGACGCCTACTCGACTTCCGATTGGCCGCGCTTTGTCGCCGGTTCGATGGGACCGACGACAAAAACGTTGTCCGTCACGGGTGGCGTAACGTTTGACCAATTAGTCGCCGCCTATGAAGAACAAGCGCGCGGGCTATTGCTTGGCGGCGTCGACTTGCTGCTTTTGGAAACGTGCCAGGACACCTTAAACGTTAAAGCCGGCTTTATCGGCATTTCCAAGGCGTTTGAAGCGGTCGGCAAACGGGTGCCGATCATGATTTCCGGCACGATTGAACCGATGGGCACGACGCTGGCCGGGCAGACGATCGAGTCGTTTTTCATCTCCGTTCAGCATATGAAACCGTTTGCCGTCGGTTTAAACTGCGCGACCGGCCCGGAGTTTATGACCGACCATTTGCGCACGCTCGCTTCCCTCGCCAATACGGCGGTCAGCTGCTACCCAAACGCCGGTCTTCCCGATGAGGAAGGGCATTACCATGAGACGCCGGAAATGCTGGCGAAAAAAGTTCAGCGTTTCGCCGAAAAAGGCTGGATCAACATCGTCGGCGGCTGCTGCGGAACGACGCCGGAACATATCCGCGCCATCGCCGAAGCGGTCCGCGATATTCCGCCGCGGCCGATTCCGAAGTCTTTTGCCATTCATGCCGTTTCCGGCATCGATCCGCTTATTTACGATGAAACGATGCGGCCATTGTTTGTCGGCGAGCGGACGAACGTGATCGGTTCTCGCAAATTTAAACGGCTCATCGCTGAAGGAAAATACGAAGAAGCGGCGGAAATCGCCCGCACGCAAGTGAAAAACGGCGCCCACGTCATCGACATCTGCCTGGCCGACCCGGACCGCAATGAACAAGAGGATATGGAAAAATTTATTCAGCAAGTTGTCAAAAAAGTCAAAGTACCGCTTGTCATCGATTCAACCGACGAACAGGTCATTGAGCGCGCCCTCACCTATTCGCAAGGAAAAGCGATCATTAACTCGATCAATCTGGAAGACGGCGAAGAACGGTTTGCCAAAGTCGTACCCCTTATTCACAAATACGGCGCCGCCGTTGTTGTCGGCACGATTGACGAACAAGGAATGGCGGTGAAGGCCGAGCGGAAGCTGGAAATCGCTTTGCGCTCGTATGACCTGCTTGTCAACAAATACGGGGTATCCCCGCATGACATTATTTTCGACCCGCTTGTGTTCCCGGTCGGCACTGGCGATGAACAATACATCGGCTCCGCTAAAGAAACGATCGAAGGCATCCGCCTTATTAAAGAGCGGCTGCCCCACTGTTTAACGATGCTCGGCATCAGCAACGTCTCGTTCGGGCTTCCGCCGGTCGGACGGGAAATTTTAAACTCCGTCTTTTTATATCATTGCACGCAGGTCGGTCTTGATTACGCGATCGTCAACACGGAAAAATTGCAACGCTTCGCCTCGATTCCGGAAGAAGAAGTGCGGTTAGCGGAAGAATTGCTGTTTAACACAAACGATGAAACATTAAATACGTTTATCCAATTTTACCGCGACAAAACAAAAGAGCCGAAAAAAGCGAAAATAGAACTTAGCTTAGAAGAGCGGCTCGCGGGCTATGTCGTCGAAGGCACGAAAGAAGGGCTGTTTGCCGATTTAAAACAGGCTCTGCAAGTTTATCCTGACCCGCTTGCCATTATTAACGGCCCGCTGATGGCCGGGATGGACGAAGTCGGCCGGCTCTTTAACAACAACCAGCTCATTGTCGCCGAAGTATTGCAAAGCGCGGAAGTGATGAAAGCGGCGGTCGCCTTTTTAGAGCCATACATGGAGAAAAAAGAAGACAGCACAAAAGGAAAGGTCATTCTCGCCACTGTGAAAGGCGATGTGCACGACATCGGCAAAAACTTGGTCGACATTATTTTAAGCAACAACGGCTTTCATGTCATTGACTTAGGCATTAAGGTGGCGCCGCAGCAGCTCATCGAAGCTGTTCAGGCGGAAAAGCCGGATATCATCGGCTTATCTGGCCTGCTTGTCAAATCGGCGCAGCAAATGGTCGTCACCGCGCAAGATTTGCGGCAGGCAGGCATTTCGACGCCGATTTTAGTCGGCGGCGCCGCGCTGACGCGTAAATTTACAGAAAACAAAATCGCTCCGGAATACGATGGAATTGTCCTATACGCCAAAGACGCCATGGAAGGGCTGGCGCTGGCAAACCAATTGCAGCAAAACGAAATCGAATATACAAAAACGGAAAAACGGGAAGTGGCACGGGAACAAGCCGCACCTGCCGTCATGACAGCGAAATCCAATGTTTCTACGGACGTGCCGGTATTTGTCCCAACCGATTTGGAGCGCCACATATTAAAAGAGATTCCGCTGTCCCATATTATTCCGTATGTCAACTGGCAAATGGTGCTCGGACACCATCTCGGATTAAAAGGAAAAGTGAAGCGGCTTTTGGAAGAAAAAGATGAAAAAGCTCTGATGCTAAAAGGAGTCGTGGATGAACTGCTTGAAGAAGCAAAGCAGCATGGCTGGATTACGCCAGCGGCGGTATATCAATTTTTCCCGGCGCAAAGTGATGGAAACCGCATTTACATTTATTCTCCAGAAGACAAGAAGACGGTGATCGAAACGTTTGAATTTCCAAGACAGCCGCGGGCCCCGTATCTTTGCCTCGCTGATTATTTAAAATCAATAGACAGCGGGCAAATCGACTACGTCGGCTTTTTTGCCGTCACCGCTGGCAAAGGCATCCGCGAACTGGCACAGCAGTGGAAAGAAAGCGGCGAGTTTTTAAAAAGCCATGCGATTCAGGCATTGGCGCTCGAAATCGCGGAAGGATTTGCGGAACGCATTCACCAAATTATGCGCGACCGCTGGGGCTTTCCAGATGACCCGGATTTTACGATGGAAGAGCGCTTTGCCGCCAAATACCAGGGGCAACGCTACTCGTTCGGCTACCCGGCCTGTCCAAACTTAGAGGATCAAGAAAAACTGTTCCGCCTTCTTCATCCAGAAGAAATCGGCATTCATTTAACAGACGGATATATGATGGAGCCGGAAGCATCCGTCTCCGCGATCGTCTTCGCCCATCCGGAAGCGCGCTATTTCAACGTGTTGTAAAAAAGCTGGCCGATTTTGGCCAGCTTTTTTATGCAATATGGTCAGCAATGATTGTTTGCCAACATTACATTATTTCCCTTTCCTTATTCCATACTAACGATGACAAATGATAACATAGGGAGGAATGGAAAATGGTCACGAAACAACAGGCAACGCTGCCGCCGCAGCACCAAGACCGACAGCCCGGACTGCAAACGGAGATGAACCCGCAGCCGGTCTCGATCAGCGAAACGTATAAAGGAAGCGGGAAGCTGCAGAACAAAGTCGCCATCATTAGCGGCGGCGACAGCGGCATCGGCCGGGCGGTCGCGATTCATTTCGCCAAAGAAGGCGCCGATGTCGCGATTATTTATTTAAACGAACATGAAGATGCCGAAGAGACAAAGCGGCTTGTCGAGCAGGAAGGAAAAACATGCTTGCTAATCGCTGGCGATGTAGGCGATGAAAACTTTTGCAAGCAAGCGGTCAAACAAACGATCGACCAATTTGGCAAACTAGACATCGTCGTCAACAACGCCGCCGAGCAGCATCCACAAAACAGTTTGCTCCATATCACTGCGCAACAGCTGGAAAAAACGTTCCGCACGAACGTCTTCGGCTATTTTTATTTGACAAAAGCAGCGCTTCCGTACTTGCAAAAAGGCAGCGCCATTATTAATACGGCGTCGATTACCGCTTATGAAGGCAACGAGCAATTGATTGACTATTCGGCCACAAAAGGCGCGATCGTCGCCTTTACGCGTTCGCTGGCAAAATCGCTCGTCGGGCAAGGCATCCGCGTCAACGGCGTCGCGCCGGGACCGATTTGGACGCCGCTTATTCCATCGACATTCACAAGCGACCAAGTCGCCACCTTCGGCTCCAACACCCCAATGAAACGGCCGGGCCAGCCGAGCGAAGTCGCCCCGAGCTATGTCTTTTTGGCAAGCGAGGAGTCATCCTATATTACGGGGCAAATGATACATGTGAATGGCGGGAAGATTGTTAATGGGTAGAAAGCAGTGGAAACGGAATATTCTTCATCGCCATGTGAATTTTATGTAATATTTTCTGACATATTTGTTGAGCGGTCTGTATATAGCAGCTATGATAAAAATACATGCTGCTTCTGATCCAAGTTCCTCAGCCTTTTGCACATATAGCAAAAGGCACCCTCTCTTCCTTGACTTGCAACAATTTGTTGCAAGTTTTTTTGTGTATGGCGATTTTTGGATGCAGCTTGTCGATAACGATAAATGGGAATTCATTTTTTTGTATTTTATCAGCTTATCATCCATACGCGAATATAACAAAATCACACCGTCCCCGCAGCAGCCTTGAAGCATGCCGATGCCTTCTTCATAAATTTCATCCCCTTTTTCTTCAATGAATGCCGTATTATATTCAAACACGCTTTAAACTACTGGATTATTTATTTTTTTATACAGATTATAAAAACTACTGGATTATTTATTTTTTTATACAGATTATAAATATTAACATTTTATACAAGTATTTTCGTCGGATTTTTGAACTTGTCGTACTGTAGCTTTATCTAAAAAACAGAATATCTTATGATAATTTGCGAAAGAATTTCCTGTTTTAAAGCATATGGGAGGGGATAGCGATGAAAGCTGCTGTAGTGGAACAATTTAAGGAACCATTAAAAATAAAAGAGGTGGCGAAGCCAACCATTTCATATGGAGAAGTATTAGTCCGCATTAAAGCCTGCGGTGTTTGCCATACTGACTTGCATGCCGCACATGGAGATTGGCCGGTAAAACCAAAACTTCCTCTCATTCCTGGCCACGAAGGAGTTGGAATTATTGAAGAAGTAGGACCGGGTGTAACTCATTTAAAAGTGGGGGATCGTGTCGGCATCCCTTGGCTATATTCTGCATGCGGCCATTGCGAATATTGTTTAAGCGGCCAGGAGACATTATGCGAGCAACAAGAAAACGCTGGCTACTCGGTCGATGGGGGGTATGCCGAGTATTGCAGAGCCGCAGCAGACTATGTGGTTAAAATTCCTGACAACTTATCGTTTGAAGAAGCTGCGCCAATTTTCTGCGCCGGAGTTACTACCTATAAAGCGTTAAAAGTAACAGGTGCAAAACCAGGAGAGTGGGTAGCGATTTACGGTATCGGCGGCCTTGGGCACGTTGCCGTTCAATACGCGAAAGCGATGGGTCTTCATGTCGTTGCAGTTGATATAGGTGATGAGAAGCTTGAACTTGCAAAAGAGCTTGGCGCTGATCTTGTTGTAAACCCAATGAAAGAAGATGCGGCGCAATTTATGAAAGACAAAGTCGGCGGAGTCCATGCAGCAGTTGTAACAGCCGTCTCTAAACCGGCTTTTCAATCTGCGTACAATTCCATTCGCAGAGGAGGAGCGTGCGTTCTTGTCGGACTTCCTCCGGAAGAAATGCCTGTTCCTATTTTTGATACCGTATTAAACGGAATTAAAATTATCGGTTCCATTGTCGGCACGCGGAAAGACTTGCAAGAAGCACTCCAATTCGCAGCGGAAGGAAAAGTAAAAACGATCATTGAAATACAACCTCTTGAAAAAATTAACGAAGTATTTGACAGAATGCTAAAAGGAGAAATTAATGGACGGATTGTTTTAACGCTAGAAAATCCAAACGATTAAAAGGAGAAGACGGCAAGAATGTTCTTGCCGTCTTCGCTTATCGACAAAGTCGACAAGCTGAGCCTCCAAAAACTTTCTAGCGATTGAAGGCTAGCTTTTTCATTTTTGATAATAATCACACGAAAACCGTTCGACAATCCGGTGCGGAATAATAATGCGCTTGATCGGTTCGTTTGGGTTGCCGATTTTTTCGATTAAACTTTTCGTTGCTTCATAGCCGAGCTGGAAAATGTGGATGTCCACCGATGTCAGCGGTGGGCGCGACATTTCCGCCAGCAGCGTGTTGTTGAAGCTGACGATCGAAATGTCATCGGGAACGCGCAGGTTCATTTCATCCAACGTCTTCAGCACCCCTAAGGCCATTAAGTCGTCGGCAACGACAAGCGCGGTCGGCGGGTCTGCGAGCGAAAGCAGCTCTTTCATCGCCTCTTGGCCGCCTTCCTGCAGAAATTCTTCATGCATGATATAGTCTTCCCGATAAGGAAGGCCAGCTTCTTTCAACGCCGCTTCATACCCGCTCAGTCGGTCAACGGTGACCAAATATTGCTTATTGCCGCCGACAAAAGCGATTCGCTCATGGCCGCGCGCGATCAAATACTCGGTCGCCTCTTTGCCCGCCAGGTAATTGTCATTATCGACATGAGTGATTTGTTCCGCCTTTTGATGCGGCTTCCCAATCACGACGAATGGAAATTTGTTTTTTTGCAAATATTTCATCAGTTTATCATCAATGCGCGAGTATAATAAAATCACCCCATCTACACGGCGGCCTTGCAGCATGTCGACGACCCCTTCATAAATTTCTTCTTCTTTTTCGCCCGTGGACATTTGCAGCGCGTATTTTTTCTCATGCGCCGCCTTACTGATGCCGCGGATGACCTCGGGAAAGAACGGGTTTTGCAGCGCCTGTTCCGCCGCGCTCGGCATGACGATGCCGATGACTTGCGTCGCTTGGTTTGCCAAGCTGCGCGCAATAAAATTTGGGTGATAGCCAAGTTCTTTCATCGCCTCGCGCACTTTCCGCTTCGTTTTCTCGCTGATGCGCGGACTGTCGGCAATAACGCGGGAAACCGTGGAGGGAGCCACGTTTGCTCGTTTCGCGACATCTTTGATCGTGACAGTCATCTTCACTCCCCCATTCACTTTTTATCCATAGTATAATTTTTATCACGTTATGTTGCACATAGTCATTCATTTTTGCTGTTTTGGAACGCCAAGCTTACGTCGCCTGTTTCGACCGCTTTTTAACAAGGTACAAAAATAGGATAAATAATACGTAAACAGCGGCAATCGCCATGATAAAAGGAATATTGATCCCTGTTTTATCGGCAAGCGCGTAAATTTCCGCCGTCTCGCGATTGATAATAATATCATAGCCATCGCGGCCGCTCCGCACTAAATCGCCGGCAAGGAGCCCACGCAGCTCTTTTCCCGGCGTCAGCTGGTCATTCGTGATATGCACCTTTTGCGTTTTTCCTGTATTATTAATGGCAATCACTGTTGTTTCGTCTTTGTAATGGCGCTTAAATACGGCCATGCCGTCTTTTTCATACAGCAATGTAAAATCGCCGCGCCGCAAGGAAGGAAGTTTTTGCCGCAATTCGCCAAGCTTTTTAATGTAATCAATGATTTCCCGGTCGGCGCGAAAATCCATTAAACGGCGGTTATCCGGGTCTTCTCCCCCATTCATCGCGATTTCCGTTCCGTAATACATAATCGGAATGCCAGGAGCGGAGAACAAATAAGACATGGCAAGCTTGATTCGTGAAATCGGATTTTGCCGATTGTCAATCGCCAGCTTCGTAAACCGGACCGTATCATGGTTGTCCAAAAACGTGCCAAGCAAGTACGGACGGTCATAAAACGTTTTGTTATATTCCCATACGTTGTAAAGCGGACGCAACGATTGATCGCGCTTCGTCAATGTTTTCGTTACCGCGTTATAAAACGGGTAATCGATAAATCCGTCAATGCCATATTTGCCGTAATCGGCGATATAGCGCGGGTCCTCGCTCCATACTTCACCAATAAGGAAGAAATCTTTTTTTACGGACTTCACTTCTTTGGAAAATTCTCGCCAAAACGACTTTGGCACATGGCGAACCGTATCTAAGCGGTAGCCGTCGATGTCAGTCTGTTTAATCCACCATTTCGCCGCATCAATTAAATAGCGCTTCACTTCCGGATTTTCCTGCGCCAAATCCGGGAGGCCGTACACCCAGCCGTTTTCTACTTGCTTTTGGTTATTCCAATCGAAAATTTCTTTTTTCTCATGGAACCAATCCTTTTTTGCCGGGTCATTCAGCCATGGATGATGATACCCCGTATGATTGGCGACAAAGTCTAAAATGACCTTCATCCCGCGTTTATGCGCTTCCTTGACTAATGTTTTTAAATCTTCCATCGTGCCAAAGTGCGGATCGACTTTGTAAAAATCTTGAATCCAATAGCCATGGTACCCGCCCGGTTCGTTTTTAAAAATCGGCGTGAGCCAAATCGCCGTAAACCCCATCTCTTTAATGTAGTCCAGTTTGGCAGTCACTCCTTTTAAATCACCGCCGAAATAGCCTTTCGGGTCATTGACGTTGACATTGTAATCATTGCTTGGGTCCATGTTGTTAAAGCGGTCAACCATGATGAAATAAATTGCTTCATCCTGCCAGGTTCGTTCTTCTTTTTCAGCGGCTTGTACCGGAAACGCATAAAAAAGAAGAAACGGAAGTATAAACATAGCGAATACTCGATTCCCCATTTCCGTTTCCCCCCTTTGATCGTAATATCGTTGCTTTTTCGGAAAGGGGTAATACCATTTTTATCATAACGGTTATTACCCTTTTGTTCCACCCGCTGTTAAGCCGGAAATTAAATAACGCTGCAAGAATAAGAATACGATAGCAATCGGAGCCGCAATTAAAATCGAGCCAGCCGCAAACCGCGTGAAGTTATTGGCAAAACGGTCGCTAATAAAGTTAAACAATCCGACGGCAAGCGTATATTTTTCTGGATCACGCAAAACGATAGATGGTAATAAAAAATCGGTAAACGGAGCCATAAAATTGAATAAAGCAACAACGGCCAAAATCGGTTTTGCCAGCGGAAGCATAATACGAAAGAACACGCCAAAATGCCCTGCGCCATCCATGCGCGCCGCTTCGTCAAGCTCGCGCGGAATCGTATCGAAATACCCTTTCACAAGCCAGGCGTTAAATGGAATCTGCCCACCTACGTAAATCAAAATCAGCCCCCACAACGAATCTAAAAGATGAAGCATGTTTAACAAAACATAAAGGGCAACCATTGCCATTAAGGACGGGAACATTTGCAGCACAAGAAACAAATACAGCCCCATTTTCCTCCCGACAAACCGGTAGCGGGAAAACGCATAGGCAATTAATGCAGTAAATAATACGGATAAAATCGCATTGATGGCAGCGACGAATAAACTATTTTTGTACCATAACAAATAATCACTTTGCGGGCTTGTAAATAACCATTTATAATGTTCCAGCGACGGCTTTTCCGGGATCAACGATGCGGAATATAAACTTGTCCCCGGATTTAACGACATGCTGATTGTCCAAAGAAGCGGATAGGCAATGACAACGAACATGAATGCAATAAATAAATATATCAAGGCCACCTCGATGCGTGATTTTATTTTCCGATTCATTAAATGTTCCCCTCCTCTTTAAAGGAACGTGTACGCCGGAATTGATACAAGGCAAAACCGCTCACGATCAACCCGATAATAATCGAAATTGCTGCAGCCATATTGTAGTTGTTTGTCGTAAACGTCAAATCATATACCCAAGAAATTAAAATATCCGTTCCTCCAGCGTTTTGTCCGCGCACAGCCGGGCCGCCGTCGTTGAATAGATAAATAATGTTAAAGTTGTTAAAGTTGCCGGCATACTGCATAATCAACAGCGGTGCTGTCGCGTATAAGACGTGCGGCAGCGTAATCGAGCGGAACTTTTGCCAGCGCGTTGCTCCATCCATCTCGGCTGCTTCGTACCAATCGCGGGAAATGCTTTGCAGAACTCCTGTAAATAAGGCAAATACGAACGGAAATCCGAGCCATGTTTGGATTAAAATAAGGGCTACTTTTGTCCAAAACGGATCGGTCATCCACGGAATCATGACGCCGAAAACGCTTAAAATATCACGGTTGATCGCTCCGAATTTATCGTTAAACATCGCCGCAAATACAAGAATGGTCACAAATGCCGGCACCGCCCAAGGCAAAATCAATACAGTGCGAATGAATCGCTTAAATTTAATGCGCGGGTCATTGACGAGTATCGCTAAAAACAAGCCGAGTGCAATTTGCAATGTCGTTGCGACAATGGTCCAGACAATCGTCCAGGCAAAGACGCTGAAAAACGTATCTTGCCAAATTGGAACCGATACTAAATTTTTAAAGTTTTTAAAGCCAACCCAATGCAATAGATGACGCGGCGGCGAGTTGTATAAGTTGTAATCCGTAAACGCCAGCGATACCATAAAAAGCAGCGGCAGCACAACAACAAATAAAAGCATAATCAGCCCTGGTGTGACAAATACATATGGAAATCCTTTATCCCACGCGTTTCTGCATGATTCCAGGAGCGACGGAAACGGCTCTCCTCGCTGCAGGCGAAGCGCATCTTTACGCGCATCGATAATATTGAGATAATGCAAAACAGCCGCGAATGCGATGATAATGACAGATACTAGCCCTTGAATCAATAGAAAAATCGAATGGTCTACCATCGGGATTTCTCCCAATGTAATAAGCCCCCATAATCCAATATTTAAAAAATTATAAAACGTGATTAGAAATGCGGCTTCAATAACAATAAATAAAATTCCTTTTACATAACGCCGGTTATATAGCTGACCCAAGCCTGCAAAAAGAATGGAAAGAATAATAGCAACAGTAGGACGATGCCGCATCTTTTGTTTAGACATGGTGAATCCTCCTTACACGTGATAAGAATGGTGGATAGAAACAGCTCTATCCACCATTCATTGACTTCAATAATTATTGTCCTCCGCCGCTGGCGGCAATTTTATCTTGAATCGTTTTTACCGCTTCTTTCAACACCTCTTTTGGATTATCGCCTTTGGCAATAAACTGTAGCGCATTGCCCATTGGGTCCCATACTTGCGACATTTGTGGTACATTTGGCATCGGTTCGCCATATTGGATTTGCTCTGCGAATCCAGAAATTAATGGGTCATTTTTAATTTTTTCGTTCGTTAATGCTTTTTCATTTGCCGGCATTTCCCCTGCGACTTCATAATAATGGAGCGAGTTTTCTTCATTTGTTATAAACTTCATCAAGTCTGTTGCCCACTCTTTATTTTTCGAATAAGCAGATAATATCCATGCTTTCACACCGACAAATGATTTTGGATGCTCCCCGTTTTCTAATACTGGAAGCGGCGCAGTTGCCAATTTGTCTCCTAGCGCATCGCGGTAGGTGGCAATGTTCCATGGGCCGCTAATTACCGTTGCTACATTTCCTTTCGTAAATAAACCATTCATGACATCTTGATTAATTTCTTTTGGAATGTATCCGTTTTTAAACCAAGATTGAACAAGCTCAGCACCTTTGACAGCACCATCATTCGCCAGTCCAATATCGCTTGTATCCATTTTTTCATCTTCGTTACGGAATACATAGCCGCCATATCCCGCAAAGAATGGATAGACAAAATAGAAGTTGGCCGCTTCCATCAAGAAGCCGTATTGATCTTTGGCTGGATTTGTTTTTTCTTTCGCGATTTTCATCAGCTCTTCCATTGTTTTCGGAGCTTCCGGCACTAAATTTTTATTGTAAAATAAGCCGTATGTTTCCACGACAAACGGCACGCCATAAGTCTGTCCATCGTAAGTAACCGCATCCACTGCTGTTTTACTATATTCACTTTTTGCGTCGCCAAGATCAACCGGATCAGCTAAGCCTTGGAGGACAATGTCGCCAATACGGTCGTGCGGCTGATAAAATATGTCAGGGCCTTTGCCTGCCGGACCATCTAATGCGATTTTTTTCACCTGATCCAGCATGCTCACAGCGACCGTTTCCACTTTAATTCCTGTTTTCTCCGTATATTTTTTAAATATATCATTTAATGCTTGCTTTTGTTTTTCTTCATCATTTACCCAGACTACTAATTTTTCCGGTTTTTCTACATTTTCTGTTGTATTCCCCTTGTTGTTCTCTTTCACTTGTCCAACATCACGTTTCGGGCCACAAGCAGCCAATACGCCGATCATGAGAATCATGGCCATAAACAGCGAAACAACTTTTCTCATACGTCCCCCTCCTAAAATGAATCATAAACAAATTCATTGGCGGCACAACCGTTTTAGGAAACCGTTTGCACAAAAAATTATTAAAAAATGATACCATTATTTAATGAAAGCGATTGCACCGTTCACTTTCATTATACCGCCTATTTTTTATTTTACAAGCTTTTTTTCAGTAAAATTTGACTTTTTTATTCAATTATTCTACTCTTTAAATAAAAAAGTTATCAAAGTGCAAACGATTGCGTTTATTTAAAGGGAGTGTTAAGAACATGTTTAAAGAAGCGATTTATCATCGTCCCAAAGATAACTTTGCTTACGCATACGACGAAAAAACATTACATATTCGCCTGCGCACGAAAAAGGATGATGTGGAAGCCGTTCATCTTCTTTACGCCGATCCATATGAATGGAAAGATGGCGTCTGGCAGCTAAATCGTGCACCTATGGTAAAAAGCGGATCTGACGATTTATTTGACTATTGGTTTATCGAAGTAATTCCCCCATATCGCCGCCTTCGCTACGGATTTGAGTTAACGTCCGGAAATGAAAAAATAGCATATACAGAAAAAGGGTTTTATCATGAGGCACCGACAGACGATACGGCCTATTATTTTTGCTTTCCGTTTTTAAATAAAATAGATGTATTTCATGCACCGGAATGGGTGAAAGACACCGTTTGGTATCAGATTTTTCCTGAACGCTTCGCTAATGGAAATCCAGCAATCGATCCAGAAGGAACACTGCCATGGGCAAGTGAGGACCCGACACCAACGAGCTTTTTCGGCGGCGATTTAGAAGGGATTATCCAGCATCTCGACTATCTTGTCGACCTTGGCGTTAATGGCATTTATTTAACGCCTATTTTCCACGCACCTTCTAACCATAAATATGACACAACCGATTATTTTGAAATTGATCCTCACTTTGGCGATAAACAAGCATTCAAGAAACTAGTCGATCTTTGTCATGAAAAAGGGATACGTGTCATGTTAGACGCGGTGTTTAATCATTGTGGCTACTATTTTGCACCGTTTCAAGATGTGCTGAAAAACGGGGAAGCATCTAAATATAAAGATTGGTTTCATATTCATGAATTTCCGCTTCAGACAACACCGAGGCCAAACTATGACACGTTTGCATTTGTCGCACAAATGCCAAAGCTAAATACGGAAAACCCCGAAGTGAAAAAATATTTGTTAGACGTAGCGGCCTATTGGATTCAGGAATTTGACATCGACGGTTGGCGGCTTGATGTGGCCAATGAAATAGACCATCAATTTTGGCGCGAATTCCGTCAGGTAGTAAAGTCTATGAAACCGGACGTTTATATTCTCGGAGAAATTTGGCATGATGCGATGCCATGGCTGCGCGGCGATCAGTTTGATGCCGTCATGAACTACCCATTTACCAATGGAACAATCCGCTTTTTTGCGAAAAATGAAATTGGTGCCAAACAATTTGCGAATATCATTACTAATGTTCTTCACTCGTACCCGGAAAACGTCAACGAAGTGGCGTTTAACTTGCTTGGCAGCCATGATACACCGAGAATTTTAACAATGTGTGGCAATGATGTGCGGAAGGTCAAACTATTGTTTTTATTTCAGTTCTCTTTTACCGGTTCGCCATGCATATACTACGGCGATGAAATTGGCATGACCGGCGGGCAAGATCCAGGATGTCGGAAATGTATGGTTTGGGAGGAAGAAAAACAAAACAGGGATATATTGGAGCATGTAAAAAAACTGATTGCGCTTCGCAAAGCCCATCCCGCTTTCAGTCGGGGAAAAATTACATTTATGGATGCAAGCGGTGAATCAAACCATTTAATATATACGAAAACCTATCTAGATGAAACGATTTTAGTCATGATCAACAATAGCAGTAAGGAGATTGACATCACCGTTCCTTTGTCCTTAAAAGGAAAATGGCTTGTCAATTTATGGACAAATGAACAGTTTGCTGCAGAAGCCGAAACATTGCGTGCTACTATTCCTCCATATAGCTTTCTCCTTTATCAAATAAAAAACTGGTAAAAAGAGCTGCGACAAGCGCAGCTCTTCTCTATTCTTTTATCGTAATGCCGTAGTGTTGGAACCATATGTGCACTTGACCAAGGTACGCCAACAGCTGCGGTCCCGTCATTAGCTGCCCGAACCAAGGCACTTGGAACGATTTCCCTTCTGTTTCCACTAACTCTTCCAATTTTTTAGTATCGAAAAATTCGTAAAGCACCGACGAGCGATCGTTCAACAGTTCTTTTAGCCAATTTTTCACTAGTTTCGTATAAAGCGGATGATGTGTTTTCGGATACGGGCTTTTTTTGCGATAGAGCACTTCTTCCGGCAAAATCCCCTCGAGCGCCTTGCGCAAAATGCCTTTTTCGCGATTGCCATACATTTTCATTTCCCATGGAATGTTCCACACATATTCGACTAGACGATGATCGGCAAACGGCACGCGGACTTCTAGACTGGCGCCCATGCTCATGCGGTCTTTTCGGTCAAGGAGCGTCGTCATAAACCAAATCATGTTTAAGTAAAATAGCTCGCGCCGCTTTGCTTCCTCAGCGCTTTCCCCTTCGAGCCTTGGGACCTCAGCAATCGTTTCATAAAAGCGCGTTTGTACATATTCGTCCAGCCGCAATTTCTTTCTCCAGTCTTTCTTTAGCAAATCGATGCGTGCTTCCGTCGAACGCATCCATGGAAATCCGCTCCTCGCCAAATCGTCTGGACGATGAAACCATGGATAGCCGCCAAAAATTTCATCGGCACACTCTCCAGATAAACTAACGACAAAATCTTTGCGAATTTGTTTGCAAAACCATAGCAAAGAAGAGTCCACATCGGCCATGCCTGGAACGTCTCGGACAATCACTGCCTCTCGTAAATGGTCAAACAAGTCTTCTTGACTAATGACGCAGCGGTGATGGACGGTTTGAAACGTTTCCGATATCAGGTCAATAAAAGGAGCGTCCGCATTGGGCTGAAAATCATTCGCTTTAAAATATTGGTCATTGCCTTCGTAATCAATGGAATACGTATGCAGCCGCCCTTTTCCTTCTTTGGCAAACACCGTCGCCGCAATGGCGGTAATGGAACTCGAGTCGATCCCACCGGATAAAAAGGTGCAGACAGGCACATCGGAAACAAGCTGGCGCGTTACCGCATCGGTAAGGAGGAAACGCAGTTTTTCCACTGTTTCCTCCAGCGAATCTCGATGGACATCGCTTTGCACATTCCAATAGCGCCATACTCTTACCCCTTCGCGGGAAAACGTTAACGCGTGCGCTGGGCGCAATTCTTTAATCCCGCAAAACACTCCGTGTCCCGGCGTCCGTGACGGCCCCAATCCGAACACTTCCGCCAACCCTTCATAATCGACTTCCGCCTTTACATTCGGGTGTGCCAAGATAGCCTTGATTTCTGAACCAAACAAGAAACCGTCGTCGTTGTGACGATAAAAAAGCGGCTTGACGCCGAGGCGATCCCGCGCTAAAAATAATTGCTCCCGCTGTTCATCCCAAATCGCAAAGGCAAAAATTCCGTTAAACAGCTCGACGCAGCGTTCTTTCCATTCGATATAGGCGTTTAGCAATACCTCTGTATCCGAATGTCCTTGGAATGTATATCCTTTTTTTAATAGCTCTTTACGAATATCCTCCGTATTGTACAATTCCCCGTTATAAACAACGGTATAGCTGTAGCCGTTTTTTTGTCTTGTCATCGGCTGTTTCCCGCCTTTCGGGTCCACGACGACAAGCCGCTTATGTCCAAACGCAGCGTGTTGGCCAAACCATGCATTTGTGTCATCAGGTCCGCGTTTTGCCAGTGTCTCGGTCATATTTAAGATAATCTCTTTTTCTATTCGCAAATCACGCTGAAAATCCACCCAACCAGTGATGCCGCACATACGAACCAACCCTTTCTTTTAAATACAAAAAAGTTATTTGCTGGACATCCTATGCTCCGGACTATTTCCCTTTCCTTTTCCATCAACAAGGCTCACTATATTTTATTACATCCTCTTGTTCGAACGTTCACGACCAACACTTGCCCTTTCCTGTTAGCAACATGCTCCTTCTCCGTATTGACATGATTCCATTTTATGCAATCCCTCGCATTTCGATGAATTGTCCGATGGCAACAACAACACGAATAAATGGAAGATAATCTGGAAAAACAAGAAATATAAGGAGGAGGAGAAAACTTGAATATCGAACAGCGCCTACAATGCATCACTGAACAACAGCGGGCCTATATACAAGGAACCGTTGAATTTGTAAACGACGAATGGGTTTTTTTTGATGAGGAAGAGGAAGAAGCATCATTGTTAGAGGAAATGACAGAAGGGAAAATAGAAGTGTTCCGTTACGGCCAATGGCTGCACGGCTATTTGCGCGAAAACGGAACTGTCGATACGGGCATCGGCATGTTGCCGCTTCAGACCGGTGACCGCGTCCGTTTTCACAAACGCTTTTCCTATGCTTATCAAGAGTGGCTGGCAGCGCTTCCGGACCATACATTTTTTCAGTTCGTGCAATGGCTAAATAAGCTTGGCTTTTCGTTATATGATTGTTTATACTGCTACAATGGATTGTTGTTTGCAAAATATACAGGCGTGAATTTCATTATTTACGACAACACCGAACTAATCAGCAATGTTCAGCACTACTACGAACGCGGGAATACATATAAAGATCACTTTGAAATTACGTTTAATAACGGAGAGCGGTTTATTTGCACCCAGCTTGGATAAACGGGGGAAAGAGGAATTTCTTTCCCCGCTTTTTATTTTTTTCGCTCCGCCATATACCCTGCTAACTCCTCTGCCGCCAGCGGCGGATATAGCACATCCCCTTGGGCGTAGCGGCAATATTTCTGCTAACCATACTACATTTTATACATATGAAAAAACGGCAACCCCATCCGGAATTGCCCCCCGTTTTAAAAGAGATCGATTCCTAGTGGCAACATCAAGCCTAAAAACAGAGCAAGGGCGAGCGCGACAACCCACTGCACCCATGCAACGGCTGTACTTTTCCCTTTTTTCATCGCCATTAAAACCATTTCCATCGCTCCGATTACCCATAAACCAGCGAGCGTCTTAATCACATATAATATGGACAACGAAGCAAGGCTATGTAATAAAAGCACACCCGTTACGATCGTAATGATATAAAACAACCGCAGCACCATTTGCACCATTTTCGCTTTCGCAGATCCAGACCGCTGCAACGACACAGCGATCAAAAACAATATGATCGCAATCAGCCAGCTTGTAATATGCGCATGTGTCATATAATCCCTCCATTTCCATGCATTTATCTTCATCATAACATGGAAAAATAAAAAAAAACAAACTTAACCATTGTTTTTCACCCAAAGAAATTTTATAGGGCTCGTGCCGCTTTATCCTTATATTGTCAACAATAGATCCTATGCATATCAATCAAGACACCACAATTTTCTGACAAAGGGATTTCTTTTTTGCTATAATAAGAAATAGAGCAAAATCCAATTTCATTATTATTAGGAGGCATGCTCATGAGTAAAACAACCGAAATCATTCGTTTAACCGAGCAATACGGCGCCAACAACTATCACCCGCTTCCAGTCGTCCTCAGCAAAGGGGAAGGGGTATGGGTAGAAGATCCGGAAGGCAATCGCTACATGGATATGTTAAGCGCTTACTCAGCCGTCAACCAAGGACATCGTCATCCGAAAATCATTCAGGCATTAAAAGAACAAGCAGACCGCATCACCTTAACTTCGCGCGCCTTCCATAACGACCAGCTTGGTCCCTGGTATGAAAAAGTGGCAAAGCTGACAGGCAAAGATATGGTGCTGCCGATGAACACCGGCGCCGAAGCGGTGGAAACGGCGTTTAAAGCGGCACGGCGCTGGGCATACAACGTAAAAGGGGTGGAAAAAGATCAAGCGGAGATCATCGTTTGTGAAAATAATTTCCACGGCCGGACAATGACTGCAGTATCGATGTCTTCAAGCGAAGAATATAAACGCGGATTCGGCCCGATGCTTCCAGGCATTAAAATCATTCCATACGGCGATGTCGATGCATTAAAGAAAGCGATTACACCGAATACGGCAGCTTTTATTTTTGAGCCGATTCAAGGCGAAGCAGGAATTAATATCCCGCCGGAAGGCTACTTAAAAGAGGCGTATGAAGTATGTAAACAACATAACGTTCTTTATATCGCCGATGAAATTCAATCCGGTCTCGGCCGTTCCGGAAAAATGTTCGCCTGCGACTGGGAAAACGTCGTTCCCGATATGTACATACTCGGCAAAGCATTAGGTGGCGGGGTATTTCCAATTTCCTGTGTTGCAGCCAGCCGTGAAATACTCGGTGTATTCAATCCTGGCTCACACGGATCCACCTTTGGCGGAAACCCTCTTGCATGCGCGGTATCGATAGCAGCACTCGATGTCATTATCGAAGAAAAGCTGCCGGAACGTTCCTTGGAATTAGGTAACTACTTTATTGAAAAACTGCGGGAAATTCAACATCCGGACATTAAAGAAGTGCGCGGCAGAGGATTGTTTATTGGCGTAGAACTCCATACTTCCGCCCGCCCATATTGTGAAAAACTAAAAGAAGAGGGATTGTTGTGTAAAGAAACGCACGATACGGTTATCCGCTTCGCTCCTCCGCTCGTCATTACAAAAGAAGAATTGGATTGGGCGATCGAGCGGGTGAAAAAAGTATTTGCTGAATCGTAAAAAAGAAGAACGGGGCGAGTACGGAAAACGCCCCGTTTTTCTATTCCCCAACGGTATTTCGCAACGTTCCGATTCCTTCGACAGTAATTTCTACGACATCGCCGGCTTGCAAAAAGCGCGGCGGCTTCATTCCTTTGCCGACCCCTGCCGGTGTTCCGGTTGCGATAATATCCCCTGGTTCTAGCGTAATGCCGCGGGAGATGGTTTCAATGATCGTCTCTATATTAAAAATGAATTGCTCCGTATTTGCTTTTTGACGAACTTCTCCGTTTACTCTCGTCTCAATTTGCAACTTATTTGGATTTTCAATGAGCGACCGATGCACAATCCACGGTCCCATTGGACAGAATGTATCTAAACTTTTTCCAAGAAAATATTGTTCATGGCGCTCTTGCAAATCGCGCGCCGTTACGTCATTAATGATCGTATAGCCGAACACGTAATCGAGTGCCTCTTCTTTGCGGATCGCTCGTCCCTGTTTGCCGATGACAACGGCAAGCTCTCCTTCATAATCGACTTCATCGGTTACCCCGGCATGCCGCAAGATCGTTTCTTCATGCCCAATAACCGTAGTCGGAACTTTGGAGAAGACAATAAGATGTTCTGGAATATGGGACTTTCCACCCAGTTCCATCGCATGATCGGCATAATTTTTGCCGATACAAAAAATATTTTTCGCCGGACGCGGAATCGGGGCAAGCAGGCGCACGTCAGCTAAATCATAGACGTATTGTGCGCCTCGGTTTTCTTTTGCCCAGTCAGCAATTTCTTCGGTCCGCCGTAGAAACGAATCCCCTTGCTTAATGCACTCGAGCAGCGATGAAGGGATCGTCGCGCGCTGGTCCATCGCCTGTTCAGCAAGACGCAGGTGAATGATTTTTCCTCCATCTTGTTCGACGACGCCGACAAACGTCTCGCCATGATACTCCGCTGTCACAAACTTCATTGCCCACTCTCTCCTTTCATATTGAAAATTTATGCATACTCGTTTATATTCGCGTTTTTACATAAAAATCCTACTATTTGTTGAATTTTGTCTAAATTAGAAAATTTATCTCTTATTTTAGCGAATGCCTTTCTTTTTTCGTCGCTATATGTATAATAATGTTTAGTTCTTTTCTTCAACGATAGTCATGACTTTGGAATCATACCAAAAGTATGATGGCATTGCGTGGACAGGGTTTATTCTCAAGGGCTTCTATAATGAAAGAAAGAGAATTCCTTCAGAATAAAAAAGGATTGATGGTGAATACAATGGTTCTTGTTTTAATTGAAGAAAAACGGCAACAGATGATCGAATTAGCATTGACGTACGGATTTACTGCAAAAGAAACGATTCAATGCAGTCAGGAACTAGATGAACTGATCAATCGCTATTTACAGCAAACGGTGCTAACCGAATCTCCTTCCCTGTCCGTCCCTCAGTAATACAACTCCATTGCGAGGGGCTTTTTTATTTATACAGAGGCGGTTTTTTTCCATACGTCACCCAGCGCCATACCCACTCGGCCGGGCCATAGTGGAAATGCATAAGCCACTTGCGGCTGATCACTAACTGCGCGCTATAGAGAAAAAGCGCAAGCAGCGCGCCGGCAAACACGCCCATTTTGCCATACCAGCCAAATCCATAATGATAAAACAGCAACGTGCAACAGAGCGATTGCAACAAATAATTGGTCAGCGACATTTTCCCAATATATTGAAAAACCATTAGTTTTTGTTTCCATTGCTTTTTTTGAAACAATAAAACAATAGCCGTTCCGTAAAAACACGCTAATGACGTTCCGCCGAATATATTTTGGATATACATTGTAAAACCATTGTTTACGGTAAAATATGGAAATGTTTTTAAAAATAGCCCTGCTATCAGCGAGAGAAGCGCTACATGACGAAGCACCGCCGTATGGCGCTCCACCTCCTCGATCCATCGTTTTTGCGCGACATATCCACCAATCAGGCAAAGCGGCAGCACGGTCACCACCGTAAACAGCAGCCCTCCTGAACCGTTGACATACATCCAATCATTCCACCGCTGCCAGAAAATATCGGATAGCGATCCGTTTTGGTAATGATCGATTGCTTCTGCTGCCAGCTGAACATCTTGATCTTCACTGCTTCCTTCCTTTCCGGAAAAGACCGTCATTCCAAGCAACAGCAGCATCAACAGATGGGGAGTAAAAAAGCAAATCAGCGCCCCGATAAGCCATACGCGCGGCCGGACTTTGAAAAACAAAAGCAATATTGCTCCGGCAAGGGCATATGGAATTAAAATATCGCCAAACCAAATGCCAAAAGCGTGGATCACCCCAATCACCAATAAAGCAATGAGCCGCCGCACCAAAATGAATTCAAACGGGAGATGTCTTTGCTGCAGCCGATGGCGAAATAAAACCATGCTAAAACCAAATAAAAAGGCGAACAACGGGTAAAAGCTTGCTTCGCAAACAACATCAATGGCCCCCATCGTTCCTCGGTCAAGCCAGTTTCCTTCCTTTACGCTTCCGTCGTACATGGCTGGCGAGGAGAAGTGGGGCATGTTTGCCAGCAAAATTCCTAATAGAGCAAAACCGCGCAGCACGTCAATCACTATAATCCGCTGTTCATTGGATTGTTGGCTCATTTTTTCTCCTTTCTTTCAGTATGTTTTAATAGAAAAAGGCACCGCATAATGCGGGCCCCATTTTTAGTTCACATACCGGCCTGTTTTCCCAACGGAATCCCAATATTGTTTGCGCAACTGCACTTTTTGAATTTTCCCGGACGCCGTTTTTGGCAATTCTTCAACAAAAGTAACGCCGGTAATCGCTTTAAAATGGGCGAGCTTTTCGCGTGAAAACGCGATTAATTCCTGCTCTGTCACTTCATGCCCCGAACGCACGACCACAAATGCATGCGGCGTTTCTCCCCATTTTTCGTGCGGCACAGCGATTACCGCTGCTTCCAGCACCGCTGGATGTTCGTACAGCACCCCTTCTACTTCAATCGAAGAAATATTTTCCCCGCCGCTAATAATAATATCCTTTTTTCGGTCGACAATATCAATATTTCCATATTCATCTACTGTTGCCATATCACCAGTATATAACCAGCCATTGCGAATGGTCTCCATCGTTGCCTCTGGATTTTTCCAATACCCTTTCATGACATTGTTACTTCTTATAATGACTTCACCGATCGTTTTTCCATCATGGGGTACTTCATCACCGTATTCATCTACCACCTTTACTTCACAACCGATCATCGGATACCCTGCTTTTGCTTTTATACGATATTGTTCTTCCAGCGGCAAATGGCTCAAATGCGGGCGGATCGTTGAGATCGTGTTAAGTGGAGAAGACTCCGTCATGCCGTATACTTGAATAAACTCCCAGCCAAGCTCTTGTTCGACGCGCGTGACAAACGCTGGCGGCGGCGCCGAACCGGCAATCACGACGCGGACTGGATGGTCAATCGCCGGCTTATGTTCATCATAGTACTTTAAAAGCATATTTAATACCGTCGGCGCCATATGCATGACGCTAACCTGATACGTTTGAATATAATCAAAAATCACTTTTGGATCGACTTTACGCAAGCCGATTTGCGTCGCTCCGTTTGCCGTATAATAAAACGGCGCCCCCCAGCCGTTGACGTGAAACATCGGCAATACGTGCAAATGCGTATCTTGATCGGAAACACGGAGATGATGCATCGCAATCAACGCATGAAGGTAATTGTTGCGGTGCGTCAGCATGACTCCTTTTGGATTTCCCGTCGTTCCGCTTGTATATAAAAGGCTGCATACATCGTTCTCATCGATATCCGGACGTTCAACGGGCACAGCTGGATATTGACCGATCCATTTATCGTAATCGATTTCATTTGTTTCTTTATTTTTTTGATGAACGATAATAGTCTTTACGGTTTGCAGCTGATCTTTAATCGGCGCAATTAAGTGGTACAAGTCTTGATCGACAAACAACACTTTGCTTTCGCTATGATTTAAAATAAACAAATAATCGGCGGGCTTGAGGCGCGTATTCAACGGCACCATAATCGCACCGAGCTGAAAGACGCCGTAAAATCCTTCTAGCATTTCGAGCGTGTTTGGCGCTAAGTATGCCACGCGATCCCCTTTTTCTACCCCCAACTGTTTTAGACCGTGAGAAAGTTGATTTACGCGCTCGCCTAGCTGTTTGTATGTAACTGTTCGTCCGGAACAAATCATGGCCGTTTTGTCTCCATACAGGGAAACAGCCCGATCTAAAAACTGCGTCAACACTAATGGCACATTCATTCTCCCATCTCCTAACTATGTTTTAGAAAATTCATAATTATAGTATATATAACTTTTTGCAAAAGAAAAAGATGGTCTTTGTCCATCACGACCACCTAATTATTTCCTTTCACCCCTGAGTCTACCGCATCAGGGTCTAATAGATTTACAACACTGCAAAACGTATTCGTCTGCAGAAAATCGCCTGAATTTCCTCCTCCTGCCCCTGAGTTTGATTTCGTCGTGCTTTTCGGTGCGATTTGCAGCACATCTCCCATATTGACCGTGCCATTTCCGCTTACGTTTGTCACTTTAATTCCGCCAATAATCATTGCCGGCATCACTCATTCTCCTTCTCATTTTTTCTTAAAATACAGGGAAGTAAAAGCGAGGGTAGTTCAATGATTAACATATGATCAAAAAATAGATTCGCTTGGACACCCATCCTATCTTGAACCGTTTTTCTTCCCCATTCATACACTGACAGTAAGCAATGAGAAAAAGGAGGAGCCCTATGCCTTCGTTTGTTAGCGGTCCAATTAAAATTACACATGTGAGCGGAGATGGCACCGTAAATTTTGGAGATGTATTGCAAATTGCCCCGAAAAGCACGCTAAAATCTAACACTGGCTCCGGCGGAAGCAATAATGGAGATTTTTTACAAACGAACACGTTTGTCAGTTTTACAAACACAGGAGATGCTGACGTCTCCGACTCTAACAATGTGGCAAACAATTAGAACGCTCACCTTTTTGCTGCTGCGCCCATACACTAATGTAAGACATAAAAGAAAGGTGCATGCCTTATGCCAGCATTTGTCGGAGTTGTCAAATTAAATAGCATCTCAAGCAGCGGCGTGTTTCATATTGGAGACGTGTTCGCGATTTCGCCCCAAAGCGTTGCCAAAACCTTTGCCGGCGCCGGTTCGTTTAACACGGGGGATGGTCTGCATATTTACAACTATTATAGCAATACAAATACTAATGACGCGGATGTCGCCGATGAAAATGTAGTAGCCAACGCTTAAAGGAGGAGAAGAAATTGAATTTTTACATTAATCAAAGTATATGTATTTACCAATTGAAAATTGGCTCTGTCACGAACTCATCCGTACTGCAAATCGGCAGCGCAGGCAGCATCCAAGCGCTTTCTACATTAATGAACACAGGAGGATACACAAAACCCGCTCCAGAGGCGATCACTACCGCTCCGCTCGCAGGGGAAGTAGCCGGTCCTCTCGTCCCACTTCATTCAGCAGGCCGTTAGAAAATCATGAAAATGGTGATGACAACAACTGGCCGTCCATATATTGAATAAGAAGGGACTTTGGAGAGGATGAGTTCACGATTATGTTCCTATATGATTATTTGGTAAAGCTACGGCGCTATTTGTCATGGCAAACAAAAAAAATACAGATGTTAGAACAGCGGCTTCTCCTCCTAGAAAATCAGCTAAAAGAACTGGAACAGCAACCTCGCACCACTATTGAACGAATCGAATATAAATTTGATCAATTAAAAGTGGAAACATTGGAAGGAACGTTAAATATCGGCATTACTCCTAACGGGGTTGGCAACGTTATCGAAGATTTTGCGGTTCAACAAGAAAAAACGGTTGTTCCAAAGCCGGAACCCGTCTTATTCCGTAACATTCAAGAAAAAGTTCATGCTTATTTAGGAAAGGAAGCAAAGGAAACGATAAAGAGATTCGAAAAACAGTACGCACATCATCTTGATGACACGTATCGGCATTTTATTTTGCAAGACATTGCCCGGCAAGTAGACGAACGAATTCGTTTTTATTTGCATCAAAAAATGAATAACGGGTACGTTCCTAAATCAGACAATGATGAGACCGTCGTAAACGAAATTTTTCAAAAAGTAAAGATGGATATTGAGCAATCGATTGACCTTTTTCTAAAACATTTGCCAAAGCAAGGAGGAGAATGATGAATTATACTGTGATCAACCGTGATGTTCATGTTGGAGATATTCATTTAATAGCTATAACAAGCTCCGCCGTTTTTTTAATCGGCGATGCGGATGTCATTAATCTCGCGTCTGCTTTTGATACTCCTCCAGAATCATTAATCATCGGGCCGTTCGTTCCGCTCGTCCCAGGAGGAGGGCGATGATGAAACGAACATCGGTCGTCCAACTCTTTCATGAGGAAACGCTCCTTCTTAGTTCCGTTTTACAGATTGGAGATTCGCAAAAAATTACTCCCCGTTCTCGCGTTTTAGCTGTCCAGCGGCAATATGAGCTATTTTTTGGAAACGAAGGGGAAATTAGCTTTCCTATTTTTACAAAACCGATTCCCAAAATTCAATCGGACCGCCGCAACATTTCGCTGCAAACACTTCATCAATCTCCCGTTATCTCCGTCCGTTCCGTTCGTATACTAGCGGTTTCCACTGCCGGTGTGGTGCATATCGGTTCAACATCTACCGTTGATGCAGAAGCAAGAATTAAACATATCCGCCAGCTTGCGCCGAATTCTTCAGCACCTTCTATGGGAAATACCCAAACAACTCCACCAATGGTAAAGGATGAGAAATAATGCCTTCTGTCGTCGGACCAATTAAAATTAATAATGTCAGCAGCGGAGCGGTTGTCCAAATGGGGGATTGCCTGTATATCGCTCCAAAAGTCGCAACAAAAACGCAAGCTGGTTCGGGAGGATTTAATACCGGAGATTTTGTCATTACCAATAATGGCATCAGTTTAACCAACTCGTTTGACCCTGACACGTTTGACAGCAATGTCGCCGCCAATAACTAGCAAAGCCGCCGTTTCAAAAAGTAACAGGCGGCTTTGCATGTATACGGTAGTTACATTACTTCTAATCTCACTCGCGTTCCGCGTCCCCCCGGCTCTGCCGGCTCGACAATCAGCCGTTTCGGCAACCGGGAGCGAATTTCCTGCACATGGCTAATGACTCCAACGGACAGCCTCTGTGTATGAAGTTTCTCGAGCGCGGAAATCACGGTGTCAAGAAGCTCGGCATCAAGCGTGCCAAACCCTTCATCCAAAAAGAAAAACCGCAGCGGATATTCTCCGCGTAACTGAATTTGTGCCGATAACGCCAAAGCAAGCGATAATGATGTTAAAAACGTTTCCCCTCCTGATAGAGTGGTCACCGGCCGCTTGACGCCGCCGTTGGCGTCATCGCGGATCAAGAACCCTCCTTGTGAATCGATTTCGAGCGAATAGCGCTGTCTAGTTAACGAGTGCAGCCGTTCCGACGCCATTCTCGTGACTTGAATGAGCTGTTCTTCTGCCATAAACTCCACAAAGCTGTTTCCCTTTAAAATGGATTGCAAATGTTTATAACGATCGAGCAGGGCAGTTAGTTGCTCCTGCTTTTTCTCCAACTCGATAAACCGCTGATGTTTTTTAGTTAACTCTTCTACTTTCGTTTGTGCGGCACCTAATTGCTGGATCGCCTCATCTACCTGCTGCTTGATCTCTCTGTATACCGCCTGCAGCTCTTCCCATTGCTCCTTATCGATCGTTTCCCCTTGCATCGCTTCCGCCAGCTGTTCAAGACGATGCTGTACTTGCTGTTTTTTCCGCCAATAGTCATCGATTTGTTGCTTCCACCCGAAATATACTTCCTCTGTAACCTTTGCTTCTATTGCTTCTTTTTCATCAGCAAATATCGTTTTTTGCAGTTCTTGAAGCCAGCGTGATTTCGTCTCTTCATACCGTGCTTTTCCTTCCTCTAGCGACTGCCCAGCCGCTTTTTCCTCAGCCTCTAGCGTTTGATATTGTTTCTGCATGTGCAGCCATGTTTGATAGGCTTGTTCTTCTTCTGCATGCAGCTTTTGCAGTTGTTCTTCTACTTGACGAAGCTGCGGTTCGATTTTTTCTGTCCCTGCCTTTTCTATTAATTGTTGCCGATATTCTTCCACTAACTTTTGTTTCGTTTGGCATAAAGAAGCGAGACGTACTTTTTCTGTTTCCAGCCTCCGCTCTTCTTCTGCCAGCCGTTCTTTTTCCCGCCATTTATTTTCAAGATATGAAACGCTGTCGTCAATCCGTTTTTGCAAATGGCGAACCATCTCTTCCTGCTTGCGCATTTGTTGACGCAGTTCATCGATCTCTGTCAGGGAAAAATCAGGATATTTTTCCCGCCAGTCTTTCTCTAGTTGATTATATTCGTCCACACGGCGCTGCCATTCGTTCTGCAGCTGTTGTATATCTTTTTCCAGCAGTTGGATTTCCCGCTCCGTTGCCTGCTGCGCCGATTCCGCATTGCGCCATTGCTGTAATGCTTGATGGACAGCTTCCTTTAACTGCAGACAGTCTTGTTGCAACGCCTTCACTTCCACGGTAATATTGACGTCCTCTTCCACCTTCCATTGGCTAACATCCAAACGCGCAAAGGTCCATTCATTGCCGACAAACTGCGCGAGCTGCTCCAGCTGAGCTTTGAGAGAAAGCAGCTGTTGCATATCGAGCTGTCCTTGTTTGATATGCTTCTCGATTACTAAGATCATCTGAGCATCGGCCGAGCCAACGTGTACATGAGGATGAGGGTGTTCGCGCGAGCCGCAGACAGGGCATGGTTCTCCGTGGCGGAGCTGTTTGGCCAAAATGGCGGCCAGTTCTGCCGTTTTCGCCTCTTCTGCTTTTTTCCGCTCTTTCTCGAGCTGTTGTTCGTACCGGTATAGGAGCTTCTCCAACTGCCATTGCCGCTCGCAAACCGAATGATATGTTTTTTCAATGCGCTGAAATAAAATATGTAATTTCTCTTTTGCTGTTTCTGCATACCGCTTTCTTTTTTCCCATTCTCTGTTTGCCTGCTCCCGTGTCTGCTCCTTTTGCGCCAGCTGTTGCTGCGCATGGCGGAGTGCGTCTGCCGCTCTTTCGATTTGCAGTTTTTCATCATGCGCCTGCTCGATCCGCTCTTTTTGTTCTAGTGAACGAACATGCTTTTGCAGCTCTTCTTTCAGCATTTGCTGTTTCGCTAAGCCGCGCTCATACCATCTTTCTGCTTCCCCGCGCTGCTCCGCCGCTTTTTGTTTCTCTAATTCGATTGAATGTTTTTGTTTTTTAAGCTCGTGAACTTCCGCTTCCAGCGCGCGGATTTGCATTGCCAATTGTTTTGCCTGCGCCAGCTGCTCTTTTTTAGCCAACAGGCGCGGCTCCTGGGAAGCCTTTTCTTCGCGAATTTGTTCATAACGGCGCATCGCTTGTCCGTAAAGCACCTTTGCCTGTGCAAGCTTATGCTGCAACTCCTTTTGTTTGGCGAAAGCAGCTTCCATAAAACGAAGCGCTTTTTCATACTGTTCCCAGTACGGCCATATCCGCTCGGCCTGCTCCGCCCGTTCTTTTTTTGTTTCCAATAGACGAATATGTCGCTCTTTCTCGGCAAAACGCGCCAGCTCCGCTTCAAGCTCTTCCTTTTCCTTTTGCCACGTCCATAACTGTCTGGCCCGTTCTACCGTTCTCTCCATATCATGCAACTCTTTTTTCCGCTTTTGCAATAATCCCTGCAAGGTATTGAATTGCTGTTTTGCCTGTTCCAATGCTTCTTTGGAAGCATCGCCCAAACCGGCTTTTTCAGCAGCCACCTCGTTCCACTCGTTCGAAATGCTGGCTAGTTTTTCTTTCAATTTTTTATTCAGACGGTCGCCATACGGTTCCAAATGGAAAAGACGCTGCAACATTTGCCGCCGTTCAGCGCCTTTTAGTGATAAAAACTCGGCAAATTTCCCCTGCGGCAGCACGACGGCGCGCGTAAAATCTTTCATCGTCAACCCGAGCAGCTGCTCGATCTCCTTATTGACTTCCGTCAATTTATCAGCAAGCACCACCGGCTCTTCGCCGTGCTCGATCAAGCGGCAGACGGCGCTTTTTATCCGCCATTCGTCCCCTCTTTTAAAGCTGCGCTCTACCGTATATCGCTTTGCACAAGACGCATTTTCCAATTCGAAGGTAAAAGAAACAAACAGCTCGTTTTCCGCGTGGTTCATGATCCCCTGTGTGTGGTTTGGCGCCCGTTCGACACTGCCGAACAAGGCGAGCGTCATCGCATCTAAAATCGTCGATTTGCCGCTTCCCGTCGGGCCGAAAATACCGAAAACGCCGCCTTCGCATAAGGATTGAAAATCGATCGTCTGCTTCTCGCGGAAGCTATGCAGCCCCGCGATCGTCAACGAAACTGGCTTCATTCTTCCGTCTCCCCCTCTTCTTCCCCGTCCGCCACCAGCTCTAAAAAGAGGCGGACAAGCTCGTCATCCGGTTTATGCCCGCCCGTTTGGCGTTCATAAAAGCGGCGGAACATTTCCTCTAATGACAATTGCTCTTGTTTTACACCTGTGTCATGCTCTTCTTTATCTGGGAAAACTGGACGAATATGTACAAAACCGGGATGCAGCTTGCGCAGACGGTAAATTTCTTCCATTGTCAGCGGCTCAGAAAGGTGGATCTCTAAATCAATCCAACTCGACACGTCTTTTCCTTCCTCACACCAGCGGTACACTTGCATAAGCCCGTCCGTCGCCTTCCATCTCACAAGCGGCTTGCCGGAAGAGAGCGGAATTTCCGAAACGGCCGCTTTTGCTCCCGGCTTTACATCGACGATCGTCACCGATTTAGCATAGCCCGATTCGGAAAAGCTATAGGCAAGCGGGGATCCCGAGTAGCGGGCCGCCGTTTCCGCGCGTTTGACATCCTGCGGCCGGTGCAAATGGCCGAGCGCAACATACTGCGCTTGTTTTGGCAGGCTTGTCGCAGCTACTGTATAAGCGCCTCCGACCTCGATCGGCCGCTCCGAATCCGAGGTGCTTCCTCCTGCCACATAAAGGTGGCTCATGGCGATATTAACCGTCTTTTCCGTAAAAGAAGCGGCCATGACGGCAAATAACTGGCGAATTCGCTCATCATACCGATCGCGTAGTGCCGCCTCGGAATGTTCTTTTGACAGCAGTTGCGCCAAGCGCGATTCGGACGGATAGGCAAGCGGAGCAAGCAGCATCGTTTCGTTGCACGCCGGCACATCAATACGATAGACGGACGTATCCGGCCAACCGAGCAAAAAGATGTTGTAATCATCGAGTAAAGCGCGCGCCGCGCTAATGCGCTCCGGGTGATCGTGGTTGCCGGCGATCACCGCGATCGGCCGTTTTCCTTTGTCGGAAAGGCGAGCAAGGCTTTCGTAAAACAACTGTTCCGCCGCTGCCGGAGGATTTACCGAATCAAACACATCGCCTGCCATTAATATGACATCAATGTTTTCTTGCTCAACGATGTCCGCTAGTTCATCTAAAAACTGCTCCTGCTCCGGCAGCCGGCTTCTTCCTTCCAGCGTTCTCCCCAAATGCCAGTCCGCGGTATGCAAAATGCGCATCACTGCCCTCCCCCTTTTACCATTTTTTAAACGGAAAGAAGATGCGATCCGTCAAATAAATATAAATAGCATTCATCAACACGGGTGCGCCAAATTTGTTCGACAGCGCGACGGTATAAACACATTTGTGTTTCATATCGGGATATAATCACCTGCTTCGCTTCGCTCCATCCGCCGTCAAACCGATTGGTGACCGTATCTGTTTTAAAATCGATTAAGACAAGCCCTTTTTCGTCGGCAAACAGGCAGTCGATCACCCCTTGCACCAACACTTGTCTTTCTTCGCCAATGCCGTCGCCGTATACTTCTTTGGCCGGAAGCGCGAAGCTAAACGGAACTTCTCGGTACACTTCGGCAGCGGCACACAAGCGCTGACCAATGTCTGTTGCGAAAAACGCGACAACGCTGGAAACATCGATCGCTTCCGCCTGTTCATGGGTCAGCAGCTCCCGTTGCACGAGCTTTGCGATTTGCTCGCGAACAGACGATTCAGTAACCGGTGCGGTTATGTCTACATGCTGCATAATGATATGCATTGCCGTTCCTTTTTCCGCCGGTGTCAATTTTTTCTCCTGCATAAACAGCGGACGTTCAAAAATCGGCGCGAAAGTGTGCTGAAGCAGCAGCCGGTCCGCGTTTTCCCCAAAAATGTCGCGCTGCCGCTTTAACTCTGATACCGTTTGCTTGGCACGCACCATCGTTTCTTTTTCATACGCGTACCGCCACGAAAGAAGGCGCTCTATTTCCTCTTTCCGTTCCCCTATGTTCGGGACCGGATCTCCTTTTTTTAGCGCAGACATTATTTGTTCATTTGCCTGGTCCGCTTCCGCATTTTCATCGTTTAACTGACTCGCCGGAATGACTTCCATATGCCAGGTGGACGGGTGGAAAGCGATTTTTTCGCACACACCGGGCACATCCGTCAGCCGCTGTCCATCGCGATGGCGGATAAGCGCTCTTCCGATCCAATCTAAATAACAGCGGGCGGAAGCGCGGACATCATCAGGCAAGAGCCATCCTTCTTCCGTTGCGGCGCTTTTCCATTTGGCTATTTCTTTTTCCGCATCTTTTACGGCAGCGACTAAATACAATTTTTCTTTCGCTCTTGTTAACGCCACATATAAAATCCGCATTTCTTCCGCCAAAAAGTCGAGCCGTTTTTTCTCCCGGATCGCCATTTGCGGCAATGTCGGATAACTGATGCGCAGCTTCGGATCCACAAAGCGCGAAGCAAAGCCGAGTTCTTTATCAAGCAAATATGGGCCGTGTAAATCGCGCATATGAAACGGGCGGGCTAATCCGGCTACAAACACGATCGGAAATTCGAGCCCTTTGCTGCCGTGGATCGTCATCATCCGCACAACATCTTCTTGCTCGCCAAGGGTGCGTGCCGCGCCCAAATCATCCCCCCGGTCTTGCAGGCGCTCGATAAACCGCAAAAAACGGAACAATCCGCGGAACGACGTTGTCTCATATTGGCGTGCTCGGTCATAAAGAGCGCGCAAATTCGCCTGCCGCTGTTTTCCTCCAGGCAGGGCGCCGACAAAATCGTAAAACTGCGTATCCCGATACAGCTGCCAAATTACATCGGCCAGTGAACGCTGCCGCGCCATCGTCCGCCATTGTTGTAATTGTTCGACAAACGAACGCAATTTTTCCTGCAGCCTTTCTTCTTCCGTACTCTCTGCCGGTTTCTGTAAAAAGGCCATCATTGCCTCATAAAATGTCCCTTTTTTATCGCTAATGCGAATCAGCGCTAACTCATTTTCGTTTAAGCCGACGATCGGCGAACGCAACACAGCGGCAAGCGGTATATCTTGATACGGATTGTCGACCACTTTTAACAGAGACAGCATAATCGATATTTCCGTCGCCTGAAAATAGCCGGAAGATAAGTCCGCATACACCGGAATACCATGCGCGCGAAATTCTTCAATGATCTGCGGCGCGTTTGTCATCGACCGAAGCAAAATGACAATATCCCGGTACATCGCGCGGCGCATTTGTTTTATGTTGCGATCATACACATAAAACGGCTTAGATACGATTTCCTTTATTTTTTTCGCCATCACGCGAGCTTCAAGTTCCGACAGCGCCAAGTCGCCGGCATTCCATTCTTCCGTTTCTTCCCCATCTTTGCTGCTTCGGTCTACGATGATGAATTCTGGAACAGCCTGCTCGTAATCAGGATAGTCAGTGGCTCCATATTTTAATTGCGCCGCTTCGTCATAATCCATCTCGCCGACGTTCTCGTCCATGATTTGCTGAAAGATAAAGTTGGTCCCATGCAGCACTTCGGAGCGGCTGCGAAAATTGCTCGCTAAATCAATTTTCATTCCTGACTCGCTTCCGTCCGATGTGAACCGTTTATATTTGCTTAAAAACAACAGCGGTTCTGCCAAACGGAAACGGTAAATCGACTGCTTGACATCGCCGACCATAAATAAATTTCCCGTATGTTCATTTCCTTTTTTGACCAGCTGCAAGATGGCCTCCTGCACCATATTCGTATCTTGATACTCATCAACAAGCACTTCGGCAAACTGTGCACGGTAATCTAAAGCCGCATCGGAAGGAAGCCACTGTCCATCTGGGGAGTCTGGATGGCGTAAAATTTGCAAACAATAATGCTCCAAATCGGAAAAATCGACAATCCCCTTTTCCCGCTTATATGCCTGAAACATTTCCGCAAAGCGCTTGACCAAGCGCACGATCGTTTCGACAACCGGCTTCATCTCGCGCATATGCCGAAGCCATGTGGCTGGACGAAGGGAAAAGACGTTATCGCGCAGCGATTCCAGCTTCTTTTTCGCCTGTTCGCGCAATGATTTCGCTTCCTCGATCAATTGCGGGTCGTACTCATTGCCGCGGCACGAATTCAACCGCGATAGCGACAAAGCCTGCAGCGCTTCATACAGCTCGTCCCATGACTGCTCTAACAACGTTTCTAAATGATGAATAAACTGCAAATCACTGCGATAATTTTCCGCGTATGGCAGCGGTCCTCCCGGCAAGTTCGTCAAATGAAGCGCCCTTGTAATAAACCGTTTTGCCGCAGACAGCTCCATCGTTACGTATTTTTTCAAATAGCAATAATATGGAAGCTCTGCCACCGATGCATTTTCCTCGATGTCATACATGGCGGCCAACTGATCGAGCCATTGCTGCGGTTCTGGATGCGAGCGGGAAAATTCATAGATTGCTAAAATCATCTCCTGCAGTTCGGCATCGCTCCGGTCCCCTGTATAGCGGTCTACCACATCGAAAAACAGCTCATTATCGGTCTTGCCGTACTCCTCCTCGAGCAGCTCTTCCATCACTTCCTCTTTCAGCAATTCGATTTCTGTATCATCGGCGATGCGAAATACAGGATCCAAGTCAATGAAATAATAATATTTACGAATCACATCCAAACAGAAAGAGTGGATCGTCGAAATCGAAGCGCGGTTTAATAAGCTGAGCTGCCGCCGCAAATGGAGCGAGTTTGGCTGCTTCTCCAGCTCACGTTCAAGCGCTTCAGCAATTCTTGCTTTCATTTCTGCCGCCGCCGCGTTCGTAAATGTAACAACAAGCAGCCGGTCTACATCGATAGGATCTTCTTCCGCCGTTATTTTTTGGATAATCCGTTCAACAAGCACAGCGGTCTTTCCGGATCCCGCCGCTGCCGCGACAAGAATGTCCTGTCCGTCGACGGCAATCGCTTTCCACTGTTCATCGGTCCAACGGCTTTCTGCCGGCTTCGGGCGAAACGTGACGTTCATTTCAGTCCTTCCCTTCCGATAATTTTTTCATGATCGCCTGATTGTCCTGCGGCGTTAACAGCCGGTAACGATTGCCTAGGAATGATTCGTCAAACTGGCAAACCGGCTTAAACGGGCAGAATTCGCAAGGAGTTTGTTCCTTTAGCTTGTACGGAGCGATATCAACGGCTCCGTCCACAATTTGTATGCCAATCATTTGGAACAGCTGGCGAATATGCTGGCGCAGATAGGCGAAATCTGTTTCACTGACAACAGAAGATTTCGAATGAATCGCACCTTTTTTTGTAATTTGAGCGGGAACGACGAGCGACCATTTGCCTTCTTCGATGTGCATATCCATCAAGCGGATGGCCTCCGCGTCTTCTAGCAGCAGACCTCGCATTTTAAACTGCTCGAGCAGCTTTTTCTCGATTTCTTTTTCATCTTGCAGGAATTGATTGCTTTTTATCATCGGATTGTGCACATGGAAATAAAGGATGCCGGCAGGGAAAGCTTCTTGGCCGACCAGCTGTTCGGCATACGTCAGCACAATATCCAAGTACGTAAGCATCTGCAAGGCGAGACCATAGTATACTTCCGTTAAATCTAGCGTTTTGGCGCTAGATTTATAGTCAATTACGCGCAATAAAACCCCTCTTGAACTCTCCGCTTTATCGACGCGGTCAATTCGTCCGACCAGTTCCATCACGGTGCCATCGGGAAGACGGAACGATAGTGGCGGAAGCACGCCGTTAGGGCCGAACTCCAGCTCCAAACCGACCGGCACAAAGCCGCTTGCCCGTGCGTGCTCGCTTAGCACATGCGCCGTTCTGGCGATGACGTTTTGCAGTTTCCGCTTCATATAGTAGTAGCGATTCGAGCTGAATAATACCTTTTGCTGAATGAGTGGTGCGACCTGTTCCACCGCTTCGATGGACAGCCGCTCGCATTGCTGTTTGGATAAATGGCGCCAATCGGTGTTTGCTTCACGCAGGCGGTCGGATATCATTTTCAGCGCAGAATGGAACAGCTGGCCGATGTCCGGAGCTTCAAGCCGGAAGACGGTTCGCTCCTTTAGGCGTAAACCGTGAGAAGCAAAATGGGAAAACGGGCATTTTTGAAATTGTTCCATGCGCGATACGCTAGCTTGGATTTTTTTTCCATACAGCCGCTTGCTGATTTCTTTTTTCAACGGCGCTGTTTCATTTGTATAAAATAGCCCGGAGATTGCTTTTTGCACCTGTTTTTTCCAATTTGAGTCGCTGATGAAAAAGTTGTATACATCCCACCATAGCGGGTCAATGGAATAATTGCGCTTCCATGCCTGAAGCTGTGCGACGAGATAAGTTTGCGTCGCGCGTGGTGCGGTCACAAACGATGCTTGTTCCGCAGGCGCTGCATCGAGCGGATCGTTTCCGCATACACGCTTTTGCAAATACGGAAATAAATCAGCCAGATGCTTGATGACGATCGAAGGCGGCAGTGCTTTTCCTTCTTCATTGGCAAGCGGATAAGTGACATATAGGCGTTCGCTTGGGCACGTTAATGCCAAATAGATGAAAAAAGGTTCATAAAATAATTGCTCTCTCCCTCCCGGAGCTACTCGCGCGCCCAGCTCGTGCAATAGCTGCCGCTCCGCCTCGGCGATCAACCCGTCTTCTTTTGCTTTGGCCGGAATCACCCCGTCATTGACTCCGATCACAAATGCACATTTTATATCGATGAGGCGTGAACGATCCAGCTGCGCGATAATCACTTGATCCATTGCCGGCGGGACAAGCGCAAATTCAAGACGGTCGAGACCCGTTTCAATAATGTTCGCAAACTCCGTAACAGGGAGCGTTTCATCCCCTAGCATTTCCACGTACTGGTTGAGCAAATCGATCACCGCGTTCCATACTTGTTCATGATGTCTTGCTTCGACGAGTTTTCCCTGCTCTTGTGCCGCCTTGCTCATGTTCTCCAGCTTTTTAGGAATTTGCAATTCTTCTAAAAATAGATAAACCGCTTCGCAAAGGCCTCGTCCGTCTTTTGCCCGGCGCATGCGGCGCTCGAGCCGCAGAAGCGGAGATGCCACCATCTCGCGCCATTGATTCAGCTTTTCTTCATATTGCTTCTCTTCGTCCGTCTGCGGAATCGCCAGCCCTTCTAATGCCTGATAGCGACGGTATGTCCAACGTTCGCCGTTCGTCCATTTGTCCCCTTTCACGCCGTACGCGAGCACGTAATTTTCCAGCTTGTCCATCGCTTCGCGCAGCGCGGCTACATCTTCGCCAACCGGAAACAGCAAATCGGTCTTAATCGCGCGGAACACTGCTTCATAACGCCACCGCGACGTCACAATTTCCATGCTTGCCCGTAGCAATTCAATGAGCGGGTGATGGCGCATCGGCTCTTTTTCGTCCATAAAATATGGAATATGAAAATCGGAAAAAATCGTTTTGATGAAATCGCGATATGCTTCCGTATTGCGGACGATGACGGCGATATCACGATAGCAGTAGCCTTTGTCGCGGACAAGATGAACGATTTCCCGCGCGATCGCCTCGATTTCTGCCCGGCGGTTTGCCGCTTCATACACGCAAATCGCATCGCTCTTTTCCGAATAGACAACGGCGGGGCGATCATGATAATGTGCTTCAAGGTGGACGATCGCCGCTTCCTGGTGGCGCCTATTTTCGCCCAGCACGACCGGATCTTCGATCGCAACCCCATTTAACAGCGCTATTTCGCGAATGTCATGGTATGTTTTTGCCGTTAAATAAAAGAGATGCAATTCGTTTGGCAGCCGTTCGTCATAAGGCGCATCCACCGTCAACGAAACGGTGACGCGACGGCAATGAATCAACAGCTGCTCAAGCACCATATACTCCTGCGGGGTAAATTGATGAAAGCCGTCCACATAAATCTCGGCGTCGCGCAAGTAGCGCGATTGCGGAATTTTTTCCGCAAGCAGCCGCAAATAGTCTTCCGAATCGATATAGTGATTGGCTAAACTTTTTTCCAGTTCCTCATAAATCATCGATATATCATTTAACTTATCCGCCAGCACTTTTTCAACGGGTTTTTTTCGATGTTCCTCCAACTCTTGTGCGTGTTGGCGGAGCTGCTGTGGGGTAAGGCAATACCGTTTACACTCCGTAATCATGTCATAAAGCTGTTGAATAAAACCGGTTTTATCAACCGCACGCCCAAATAATTGCAGTTGCTGCTTGCGATGTTCCACAATTTTGCGGATCATCATCTGCATGCCAACATCGTTAATATGATATCGATTCATTCCACCCGTTTCCTGCAAGACCCGCCACGCCAGCCGTGTAAAACTAAATACTTGTGCGCGGATCATTCCGCCAATTCCAGGTGTATGTATCAACGCGTATTCGGATTGAAACGTCATTTGTTCCGGGACAAGATAAATAATCGGTTTTCCTTTCGGCTCTTCTTGTAATTTGCGGCGAATCTCATTTAAGCATGTTGCCGTTTTTCCGCTTCCTGATCTTCCTAGCAGAAATCGAAGCGACATGGATATCACCTTCATTTTCCATTATTTCCTTCATTTTAGCACATATGTTCGTGTTTTGGAAGAAAAAAGCGCGCTTCCCTTTCCATTCCTACGTAACCAGTGTAAAAGGAAAGCACTGCTATCGCAACACGTTTTATTTTCCATCGGCGAAAGAAAAAAGGTATCCACGCGCAATTCGCATCGCTGAATACCTTTTTTTAGTCCTTTTGAAAATGATATTGCAAACGGCATGCATGACGAGACAACCTGCCAAACATTCCATTCATTGACGATTTTTATGTTCCCCGCTTTTTCATTAAAACTGGACTGCGAACTGCCGCACAGGCCAGTAGCGCAAATCTACTTTCCCTACTACCTGACTGATTTTCACGAATCCAAAATGGCGGCTGTCCCAGCTGCTTAGCCGGTTATCACCAAGGACAAAAATGTATCCTTCCGGCACCCTTTTTTTCCCTGTCAGTTCCTCTAACGTAAAATCTCCTGTCAGCTTTCCGTCAATCAATTTTTGCTTATATGGCTGCAAATAGGGTTCATTGACTTTTCTTCCATTAACGTACAGCACATCGTTTTTATATGCGATTTGATCGCCGGGAAGCCCGATGACGCGTTTGACGTAATCTTCTTTTTTATTGGCATGAAAAACAATGACATCAAACCGCTGAATATGCCCGATATGATAACTTAGCTTGTTGACGATGAGCAAATTTCCTTCCTGTAATGTCGGCATCATCGATTTTCCTTCCACCATATAATTGGTGAAGCAAAAAAGCCGAATGAAAATCACTGCAAGCACCCCGGCAAAAAGAGCCAGCTTGCGCCACCATCTTCCGTTTTTCTTCATTTTCCCATCACTTGTCATTCTGCGCCTCCCTCATTGCTCTGTTTCTCAGTAAGCGAAAATCTCGCTTCCACCCTTTTTCCCGTGTACCATAACAATATAATAACAACTGCAATCGCGATCGTGCGCAACGGTTGCTTCACAAGCGCCACAATGTCATAACCGATAAAACTAATGGTAAAAATCATAACCATTTTCCCTAATAATACCGCTAAAACAAACTGCTGCCGGCTGATCCGTGACAATCCCGCGACAATGTTTACCACCGCTGATGGAGTGAAGGGAAAACAATATAACAAAAACACGGGGCCAAAACCATGTCTTTCAATCCAATACATAAACTGTCTAACTTTCCGGTGGCGGCTGACAAAACGAAAAAAGCGTTTCTGTCCGATTTTTCGCGTCAGCCAAAAAACGAGAATTGAACCGAGGCAGGCACCAATCCAAGAAATCAAAAATCCCTTCCATAAGCCAAATGCAGCCGCATTAGCCATCACAAATACAAACATTGGCAAGATGGGAAAAAATGATTCCAACAATGTTGCCACAATTCCTGGAAGCATTCCAAAAGAGCGGTATTGTTCCAGAACCAATAGTACGTTTTCGAGAGTAAACCATTGTTTTATTGTTTCGATGTCCATGTATACTCCCCATTCAAATTCCTTATGTTTATATATTTATTTTACACACTTCTACGGGGAATTTGAACTAATCTTTACAATGCTAATGATTGAAATATTTTCATTATTAGAGATGCGGCACGTTCATGGCTTTCTGTTTCAAGTGCGGGAAAAGCCGATTGATGTAATATCGTTTAGCGAGGATTCATTGCTGCTGCCAGTCTTTCGATCGATTCATGCGAAATACATATTGCAATTTACGCTCCCTTGCTTCCATCCGCTCCGAGAGCTTCGTTCTAAGCTGAGCTGTTCGGTACAGTTGATTGACAAAAGAATGATAGGAAACATCCAGTAAAATACTTTTTTCATTTGTAAAATAAACGATTGTCTGATCATTTTTGGTAGGTTCATATTTATATACGTGAATGTGTGACAGCCATACACAGCGGGAATCACTTGGGGAAATTGTCGGGAAAACGTAAATTTCGTTGAGCGGTTCAATGGCGATTGGAGCTTTATGGGTAATGCCGATAACGGCTCTCGTTCCCTCTTTTCGGCCGCGAAAACTAGCTCCATAATAGTCGCAGCTTCGTTTAATAATATCGATCGGTCTCATTTTCACGATACACTCTCCGTCTTCCTCAATCACTTTCGCATAGGAATCGCCGTGAAAGTGATGGGGCAAGACCGCCATCGTGTAGCGGCTGATAATAAATTTATCGAGGACGACAAATTCATTTACCTTCATTCTATTTTCTCTCCTCTCTTATTGGGACATTGTATCTAATTCTATCATACCATTAATAGTTATATTTTTCTATATTTTCAAAAAACATTAAATCATTTTTTACCATAAAACACACAGAAAACCCATAACAAAAGTCATGGGTTTTGTTCAAGAATTATGAAACACTTGATGAACCTCTTTTGCCGCTAAGTATTCATTCGCCTGTTCGAGCGCCGTATGCTCGCCGACCGAATCTCCCGCATATGCTTCCTCGTTCATAAACGCCGGCTGAAAATGGAAATCTGTGCTCATGCGGAACTCCGAATGCAACGCCGGTTCGAACGGCATTTCTCTTTTCCCCTGTCCTTTTTCCATATGATCGCCTCCTATGCTTAGGATGCGTTATTTTTCCCAAATGATACAATCCTATAAAAGGAAAAAGGGCACGCTTATGTGAAGCATGCCCTTCTTTATATAAAACTCCCCCATTTCCCCTTATGCCGTCGTAAATTGCTCTTCTTCCGTCGAACCTTTTAGCGCAATCGTCGATGATTGACCGCCAGAAATCACTTGCGCCACTTCGTCGAAGTAGCCGGTACCGACTTCGCGTTGATGTTTTGTAGCTGTGTAACCATATTTTTCTGCAGCAAATTCCGCCTGTTGCAATTCTGCATATGCTGCCATGCCGCGCTCTTTGTATCCGCGCGCCAATTCGAACATGCTGTAGTTTAGCGTATGGAAACCAGCGAGTGTAACGAATTGGAATTTGTAACCCATTTTTGCGAGTTCTTTTTGGAAGTTGGCAATCGTTTCATCGTCCAATTTTTTCTTCCAGTTAAATGATGGCGAGCAGTTGTAAGCAAGCAATTTGCCTGGGAATTTTTCATGAATCGCTTCTGCAAAGCGGCGCGCTTCTTCCAAGTTTGGCTCGCTTGTTTCGCACCAGATTAAATCTGCATACGGCGCATACGCTAAGCCGCGGGCGATCGCTTGGTCAAGCCCTGCTCTTGTGCGGTAAAAGCCTTCTGTCGTCCGCTCGCCAGTAATAAATTCTTGGTCGTACGGGTCAATATCACTCGTAATTAAATTCGCTGCATTTGCATCCGTACGAGCGATTAACACGGTCGGTACACCCATGACATCTGCTGCAAGACGCGCCGCAATTAAATTACGTACCGCTGTTTGCGTTGGAAGTAGCACTTTTCCGCCTAAGTGACCGCATTTTTTCTCCGAAGAAAGCTGATCTTCAAAGTGGACGCCGGCTGCTCCCGCCTCAATCATCGCCTTCATTAATTCAAACACGTTCAGCTGGCCGCCGAATCCAGCCTCAGCGTCGGCGACAATCGGCACGAAATAATCGATATCGCCGCTTCCTTCCAAATATTGAATTTGATCTGCGCGCTGCAGCGCTTGATTAATCCGCTTCACCACATGTGGTACGCTATTTGCCGGATATAAGCTTTGGTCCGGATACATTTGTCCGGCAAGGTTTGCATCTGCCGCCACCTGCCAGCCGCTCAAGTAAATCGCTTTTAGCCCTGCTTTAACTTGCTGAACAGCTTGGTTTCCAGTTAACGCTCCTAACGCGTTAATATAATCTTCGCTATTCAACAATTTCCATAGTTTTTCTGCTCCGCGCCGGGCCAATGTATATTCGATGTCAATCGAACCGCGCAATTTAATGACATCTTCGGCACTGTACGGGCGGACAATTCCTTTCCAGCGCTCTTCATTTTTCCAGCTTTCTTCTAATTGTTTGACACGTTCTGTAAAACTCGCCATTTTCCTTCCCCCATCTCTATATTGTTATAATACATTATCGATTTGTACGTAGTTATTATATAACAGAAAAACAAAAAAGAAAATAGTTTTTTTAAAATTTTTGAAAAAAATACGCAGAAAGGAATTCCTTTCTGCTTTGTCATCATTCTTCCTGCAAAGGGGGCGCATACTCTTTTAAAAAGACGATCCGTTCTAACATCGTTGGGTGGGTATAACGGAATACTTTTACAACAAGCGGTGGATTGACTTCGCTTAACCCTGCTTTTGTCAGCTTTTGAAACGAAGAAATCGCCGCCTCTTTATTCCCCGTCAGCTCGATCGCATATCGATCCGCCGCGTGCTCTTCATAGCGCGACACCGTATTCACAAGCGGACTGACGGCAAAGTTAAGCAATGAAACTAGAAGCAACAGCAACGGAAAAGAAGCGATATCACTCAACCGGCGAATTCCGATACACCTTCCCCATCGGGCGAGACTCCATCCTATCATCTTGCCGACGAGCCACAGCCCAAAAAACGCTAAAACAATATAACCGGCAAGCCCCCAGTAAATATGTTTCATCACGTAATGCCCCATTTCATGGGCCATAACAAACAGCACTTCATCTTCATTTAGCCGCTGCAATGTCGTGTCCCACAGCACGATGCGCGCGTGGGAACCAATTCCAGTGACATAGGCGTTTAATGCATTTGTTTTCTCTGACATATTTACCTCAAATACATGCTCGGCAGGAATATTTGCTTTGCTTGCCAGCGCTAAAATTTTTGTTTCCAACTTTTTATCTTTCAGTGGATAAAACTCGTTATATAACGGATCAATGATAACTGGCTGAATGAACATAAAAAAAATCATAAACGGCACACACAGCATCCACGCATACAGCCACCAGCGCCGCTCAAAACGGCGGATCAGCCAATACAATACCGTCGCAGTCAAGACAAGCAGTACGGTATGGATGAAAAAATCGGTCATCCTGTCGCGAAACCAGCTGGCCAGCGATTGAGTGCTGACGCCATAGGTGCGGGAAAGGTGATAGACGGCAAATTGAATGGGAAGCAAAAGCACTGTGGTGATCAAAGACAGCCAAAACGCATAAAGCGCCGATTGTATAGGAACCCATTTCGCTGCCCGCTTTACCCATGTTCGCAGCGCCTGAGCGACGCCAAATGCCAATAGGCCAAAATAAATTAGCCATTCGTACGGAATAGAAAGAAAAAACAACAAATCTTTCCACCGCGAATATTCCCCGCTTAACTCTAGCTCTTTCGGCGTTAGAAATGTGGCGGGATCCGCGCTTGTTCCTTTCCACTGCGGCGGGATTGATATATCGGCGACACCGAGCAAATACCATGCCATGCCGATCCCGTACAGCACATAAATGGCGAGCGCCCAATAGACTAATTTTTTCATGCTATGCCCTCCTTAACAACGTTAGTATTTCTATTGTAATCACTTCTTCTTTCATTAAGAACGTCAAAGAAGTGTCATAAATATCTTTCGTTTCTGTTATCATTATCTTGTATGATAAGCATAGGAGAGTGATCATCGTGAAAAAATTGTATTTATCGTTGATCAGCTTGTTTATTATTTGCATCGGTGCCGGCATCTTTTATTTCACTGTATACAAACAGGCAAAGATGAGGCTGCCTGATGATGTAGTGATGGAAACAGCTTGGGGAAATGAGTATCATTTCAACGAGATGAAGCCAAAGATCCGCTTGCTGGAATTTATGTATACCAACTGTCCGGATATTTGCCCAAATACAACCTTTCAAATGACGAAATTGCGTTCAAAACTGGAACAAGCGCATGTTTTTGGCAAAAAGGTCGAGTTTATCACGATTACCATCGACCCGAAGCGCGATACTCCTGAAAAACTGCGGACGTACGCAAAAACCTTCGGCGTGGACAACGCCCAGCAAGGCTGGATGTTTTTGCGCGGAAGCGAAGCCGATACGAAAAAAGTAGCCGATGCTTTCGACTTTCAATATCGCGACCCCGGCAACGGTATGCTGATTCATACGACACTTACTTATTTGCTAGACGAAAATGGACGCGTCATCGAACAGTTTGGCATGGGCAAAAAGCGGTTTCACGTAGAGGAAGTGTATGAGGCGATTATGGACGAGCTTCAATAACGGCAAAAACAGAACGGTCCTCTCTGTCTCCTTCGTTAATCTTTTTTCTTTTCATCCTATAAACAGGAAAAAGGCAGGCTGGCCTATTTCGGATTCAAACAGGCGCCTGCCGTTTTTTTATTCTGAATGCATAAATTCTGTCTTATTATTACCAAATCAACGCATATACGCTTAATACAGCGACAGATATGAGAACAACGATAATGACGTTTGCCCCGAGCCAAGCGGCGACTAGTGCACTCGCAAACCCGAGAACACCAAACCAAATATCGTCCTGAATGAAAAAAATGCCAGGTACAATGAGAGCTCCTAACGCCGCATATGGAACATTTTTCAATACGCCTTGCCAAAACGGCGGCAGCTTGACGTGTTGAAACACGACAAGCGGAAGCATGCGCGGAATGTATGTCACAAGCCCCATCCCAATAATCATCCAAACGATCGTGCTATTCATTTTGTACTTCCTCACTTTCTTTCATGAAGCATTGCCCGATCATTGCCGCTACTAATGTCGCAATGACAACCGACCACCCTTTGGAAACATGTAAAAAAAGCGTGCATATGGAATTTATCACCGCCGCCATCCCCGCAAGCAAAATCGTTTTCCGCTGCTTTTTCAACGCCGGAACAAGCAAGCCAATAAACATTGCATATAGCGCCACCGACATGCTTTCTTGCAAGCTTTGCGGCAAGCTTGCCCCAACAACATATCCGATCGCCGAATTAATAACCCAGCTTCCGTACGCCGTCAAACCGAGGCCGAACATGTATGGGGAGTTGACCGTTCCTTCTTTCATTGCCGCTACGGAGAACGTTTCATCCGTAATTCCGAACGCATAAAGCGCTTTTTTCCAAAGCACGTCCGGTTCTGCTTTTTCGTTTAGCGAAGCGGACATAAGAAAATGACGAATGTTCAAAATAAACGTCGTCAGTACAATTTCAAACGCTCCCGTACCGATGGTAAGCAAATTTAACGCGATATATTGTGAAGCACCGGCATACACGATCGCGCTCATCATAATCGTTTCTGCAAGCGTCAGCCCCGTTGTTTTCGCAAGCAAGCCAAACGTAAGCGCAATCGGCATATAGCCAATGGCAATGGTTACTCCTGCTTGCACTCCTTGGCGAAACTGCGATGATTTGCCTGCTGCTAATGTTGTTTCCACGATGAATCCCCCGTTTCTATCTAGCTTTATGTAATATTATCTAAAAATTGTTTATTTTTCGCAATAACCAATTCATCGCGCTTCGACCGGAATATTTTTATTCGTGATATACTGAAAATAAATAAAATTTTATACCGACGAAAAAAGGAGCTGAAACCGATGACCTTAAAACCATATGTACTAACCGAAAAACAATTTCTCCCCTACCACGAAGTAACCTATCCAATGGAAGAACGGGGATTGCAGTTTGGTGATGGTATTTACGAAGTCACACGCATCTATCAAGGAATGTACTTTTTGCTCGAGGAGCATATCGACCGCCTATATCGTTCCGCCGCGTCGATTCGCCTTTCTGTTCCTTTTGACAAAGATGTGCTGATGGAAAAACTCGAACAGCTGCGGGAAATGAACGACGTCAAAGAAGATGCGATTCTCTATCTTCAGGTGACAAGGGGGAGCTTCCCGCGCAACCACGCGTTTCCGACCGAGAATCGTTCGAATTTGTACGCCTATATTCGGGAAATGCCAAGAAAAATCAATGAAATCGAACAAGGCGTGCGGGTGATTTTGACAAAAGATGTCCGCTGGGAATATTGCTACATCAAAAGTTTAAACTTACTGCCAAACGTGCTTGCCAAACAGGAAGCTGTGGAGCGACGAGCGTTTGAAGCCATCTTTCACCGCGACGGCATCATTACCGAAGGCAGCTCTTCGAACATTTTTCTAGTCAAAGATGGAAACATATACACCCATCCGGCGACAGAGCGCATTTTAAACGGCATTGTCCGCATGAAAGTAAAGCAATTTTGCAGCGAGCTTGGCATTCCGTTTGTAGAAGAAGCGTTTTCTATTAACGATATCGCTGAGGCAGAAGAAATGTTTCTCACCAGCACCACGTCATCCATTATTCCGATTATTCAAGTGGAAGATCAAATAATTGGCGATGGCAAGCCGGGAGAGCTGACGAGAAAGCTGCAGGCCGCCTATGAAAAAGCGGCGGGGCTTGCCGTTAAAAGCGGAAAATAATAAAGCGGGGGCGATTCCCCGCTTTATCTATTATCCTAGCACGGCGCGGTCGCTGGCGAATTGGCTGCCGCGGATGCGCTGAAACTCCTGCAGCAGCCGCTCAACCGTCAATGCTTGTTTTTCCTTGCCGCTTGCTTCGAAAATAATTTGTCCGCGGTCCATCATAATGAGGCGATTGCCGAGGCGGAGTGCCTGCTCCATATTATGCGTTACCATCAGCGTCGTCAGTTGATATTTTTCAACAATTTCTTTCGTCAGCTCGGTAACGAGCGCGGCGCGCGCCGGGTCCAGCGCGGCGGTATGCTCATCCAAAAGCAGCAAATCCGGCTTCGTAAACGTCGCCATTAACAGTGACAGCGCCTGCCGCTCCCCGCCGGACAGCATCCCGACTTTGGCATTCAACCGATTTTCCAGCCCCAAGTGGAGTGTCTTTAATATCTCGCGGAAAAAGTCACGCTTTTGTTTTGTGACGCCGAATTTTAACGTGCGCCGCTTCGTGCGGTTGTAAGCAAGCGCCAAGTTTTCTTCGATGGTCATATGCGGCGCTGTGCCGGCAAGCGGGTCTTGAAATACGCGGCCGATATAGCGGGCGCGTTCATGCTCCTTCATGGCTGTGACATCTTTGCCATTGATCCGCACCACACCCGTATCAGGAAACAGTCGTCCGGAAATAATGTTCATCATCGTTGATTTTCCGGCGCCGTTGCTGCCGATAATCGTAACGAAATCTCCGGGGGCAAGCGTTAAATTAATCGTTTGCAGCGCTACTTTCTCATCTACAGTTCCCTCATTAAATACTTTCGTAATCTGTTTGAGCTCCAGCAACGTGCTCCCCCCTCGCTTGTTCTTCCATTTTCCGCTTTTTCCGCCGTTTTTCTTTGTGCATAGCAGCAATGTTTGGAACGATCAAAGCAATCATGACAATAACAGCAGTGATGAGCTTCACATCTCCCGTTTCCAAAAACTGCACCCGCAGCGCAAGCGCCAAAATGATGCGGTAGACGATCGCGCCGCCGATGACCGCCAATGTAGCGCGCACAATCGAGCGCGTGCCAAACAGCGCTTCCCCAATAATGACCGAGGCTAGTCCGATGACGATCATCCCGATTCCCATGCCGACGTCGCTAAATCCGCCATATTGGGCGACAAGCGCCCCGGAAAAGGCGACGAGCGCGTTCGATAACCCGAGACCAAAAATGATGAGCCAATCGGTATTGGCTGAAAAGCTCGATACCATCGGCTGATTGTCCCCGGTCGCGCGCAGCGCCAGCCCGATTTCCGTTTTCAATAACAGGTCAAGCAGCAGCTTGACGACGACAGCAAGCAGCGCCATCGTGATGAATATCGCCCATGTTCGCGGCTGAAATCCGGAAAAAGCAATGACGCTGTTCAACACATTGTCTATCCCTGTTTTTTTCCACGCCTCCGTGATGATCGTCATGACCGTTTCCTGCTGTAAAAGCGGCACGTTCGAGCGTCCCATAATACGCAGATTAATAGAATAAAGAGCAATCATCATTAATATGCCCGATAATAATGAATTAATTTTCCCCTTTGTATGCAACAACCCGGTAACCGCCCCGGCGATAAATCCAGCGCCCAATGCGGCGGCGGAAGCAAAAAACGGATTCGTTCCGTTAATAATGAGTACGGCAGCGACAGCCGCTCCTGTGACAAAGCTGCCATCCACTGTTAAATCGGGAAAATCTAAAATTCGAAATGATAAATAGACGCCAAGCGCCATAATCGCATAGATGAATCCTGCTTCCATAGCACTAAAAATCGCCGTTAACATACATACCCCCACCTTTTTGAAACATATCCCTCCTTGATGCCAAGGAGGGATATGTGTTTATTCCGTATATTCGGCAATCGAATCCCATTCCGGGTTCAGTTCGATGCCCATGTCTTTCGCCGCCTTTTTGTTAATCAACAGCTTTAATTTTTTTGGATATTGTACTGGCAAATCAGCCGGTTTTTTGCCATCTTTTAAAATCTTTACGGCCATTTCCCCAGCTTGATAGCCAATGTCGTAATAATCAAACCCGTAAGCGGCAAAGCCGCCGCGCTTCACCGAATCCAATTCGCCAACAAACAATGGAATATCGTGATCGCTCGCCACTTGAATGATCGACTCGAGCGCAGAGACAACCGTATTATCGGTAATGATATAAATACAGTCTACTTTTCCGACAAGCGATTCGGCTGCCTGTTTTACTTCCGCAGACGTCGATACAGAAACGGGAACAATTTGCAAATCCGTGCCTTTGATCGCTTTTTTGACGACATCAACTTGGGCGACGGAGTTTTGCTCCCCAGCGTTATAAACCATGCCAATGCGATTGCCGTTTATATACTTATCGATGAATTGCACCGTTTTTGGAATCGCATCCGGATGCGTATCGGTCGTCCCCGTTACATTGCCGCCCGGCTTTTCCATCGATTGCACGAGCTGTGCTCCGATTGGATCGGTAACCGAAGTGAACACGATCGGAATATCTTTCGTTGCATTGAGTGCGGCTTGGGCGCTTGGCGTTGAATTGGCAAAAATTAAATCTACGCCATCCGATACAAAGTTATTCGCAATCGTCTGATTGTTATTCATGTCTCCCTGCGCGATTTGCACATCATAGGAAACGGACAACCCTTTGTCTTTCAGCGCTTGTTTAAAACCTTTGAAAGCCGCATCCAGCGAAGGATGCTCAACGATTTGCGTCACGCCGATATGGTACGTTTTCTTTTCTGCTCTCCCTTTGTTTTCACTCGTTTCTTTTGCCCCACAGCCACTCAGAAGCAAAAAGCTTGCCGAGCATAACATCGCCAAACGCTGAATCCTTTTTTTCATCATCCCATCCCCTTGTCGCTTTATTGCTTTTTAGCTTTTATACTTTTTTGCTTTTATGCATTAAATTATATAAATTTATGATTCTATTTTCAATAATATTATTTAAAAAAAAAGAAAGTACCGAAAATTCGGTACTTTTACGAATGGGATGAAATTAACCGTTCTTTTAGAACGCGCCGCAAAATTTTTCCAGTCGCATTTTTCGGAAGCTCGTCTAAAAACTCGATTGAACTAGGAACTTTATATTTGGCAAGATGCTGATGGCAATACTCGATCAATGCCGTTTCCGTTAATTGCGGGTTTTTCGAAACGACAAACCCTTTTACCGCTTCGCCGTAATCGGGATCCGGCACGCCAACGACCGCTGCTTCGACCACATCCGGATGGCTGTACAGCACTTCTTCTACTTCCCGCGGATAAACGTTATAGCCACCGACAATAATCATTTCTTTTTTGCGATCAACAATATAAAAATATCCTTCCTCATCCATTCTCGCTAAATCCCCGGTGTGGAGCCAGCCATCGCGGAGCGCATTGGCAGTTTCTTCCGGCATTTTATAGTAGCCTTTCATCACGTTTGGACCACGGACAACCAGTTCGCCGACTTCCCCTACCGGCACTTCCTCGCCAAATTCGTTGACCACTTTGCTTTCCACGTTCATAATACTTGTCCCAATCGAACCTGGTTTGCGCGGACGATCGAGCGGGTTAAAGCATGCAACCGGCGATGCTTCCGATAGGCCGTAGCCTTCCGAGACAATGACTTTGAATTTTTGCTCGAAATTTTTTAACAGCGCGACCGGCATCGATGAGCCGCCGGAAATGCAGAGGCGCAATGTGCGGAAATCTTCCGCACTTCCTCCCTGATATTGATATAGAAAATTATACATTGTCGGCACGCCGACAAAAATGGTCGCTTGTTGTTCGCGGGCAATTTGAAAAATTTTCGCCGGACTAAATTTTGGAACGATGAGGACGGTTCCGCCGTTCATCAGCGGCGCATTCAAGGCCACCGTCAAACAAAATACATGGAATATCGGCAAAGTCGCGATCACGCGGTCGTTTTCATTAATTTTTAAGTAATTGGCAATATCCTGGGCATTGCTATATAAATTTTTATGCGTCAGCATCGCTCCTTTTGGCTTTCCGGTCGTTCCCGACGTGTATAAAATCACGGCGACATCGTCATCTTGCAGCTCCGGACCTTGAAAATGCACATCGCCGGATTGCAGGATGTCTGTAAACGATTTCATTTGTTCCGGCAACGAAATCCCTTTTTCCTTTCCTTGTGGCGTCCTGCAAATGATCACATGTTTGAGAAGCGGCAGGCGTTCTTGCACTTGGGCGAACAGCGGAACGAGCAAGTCGAGCGCGATGACCGCTTTTACATCCCCATTCAGTAAAATATATCCGATTTCATCCGCCGTATAAATCGGATTGATCGGAATGACCGTCGCCCCCAACCGCAACGCTCCGTAAAAACCGATGACGAACTGCGGCGAATTTCCAAGCAGCAGCGCAATATGGTCGCCTTGGCGGATCCCCATGTTATATAATCCGCTGGCGAATTTAGAAATGGCGGCATTCAATTCCCCGTATGTACTGCGCTCCCCTTCAAATACATACGCTGGTTTGTCGGACAGCTGCTGTGCTACTTCCGCCAACCGTGACGATAAATTCATAAATCGCCCTCCCCCAAAATAATGAATGAATTATCATTCATTTTATAATTAAAAAAATTCTAACTATACTAATTATAAAAAATATAAAAAGGGAGAGCAAGAAAAAGCTTGCCCTCCTGCAAAAGCTCCAAATGGCATCGTTAACCCAAGAATAGAATTGTCAACTTAATTCGTGTTTCCACACAAGACCTGTTTTCGCCAGCTGTATTTTTCCAGAAAATTGCTGTCCGGCTTCTTCGACAAGCTGCGCATGATCGCCAAAATGCGGCAAATGAGTGAGCCACAGTTCCGCTACACCGGCATCGCGGGCAATGGCGGCCGCCTCCTCGCTTGTCATATGACCAGCGGGTGCGGCGTTTTGTCCGGCGTAAAAGTTGCATTCGCAAATAAGCAAATCGGCATTTTTTGCAAACGGCGCAAATTCCGGCAAATAGCTGGAGTCCGCTGTATACACGACCGTTTCTTCTCCTGCTGTAATCCGCATCGCATAACAAGTCACTGGGTGCACGGTTTTCATAAACGTGATATGAAACGGTCCCACTTGAAGCGGCTCTTCCGGATGATAAGCGATTCCTTTCGTTATCCCTTCGTGTGTTAAACGGGCAAATTCTCCTTGATCATATGGATGGCCGTAAATCGGCAGCACAGGCAAATCCATGCCGAGATTTTTCTTAATGAGGCGCCCATATTGCAACGGGCCGATATCGGCAACATGATCATGATGATAGTGAGAGACGACGACGGCATCCAGTTTTTCTACCGGCACGTAATTTTGCAGTTTGGACAAGACGCCGCTTCCACAGTCAACGAGCAACCGAAAATCGTCGTGTTCAAACAAATAACCGGATGTTGCTTCATTGGCTGCGGGAAATCCTCCCCAATAGCCGATGACGGTAACTTTCATACGTCTCCTGGTTACTAAAATCTATAAAAATCGATTCATCGCGATGGAACCAGCAAAACTGCTTGCCGCTCGGATTCTCACTGAGTTCCATCGGGAAGGGAATCCCCTTGTCATTCACCTGCTGTGAAAGACACCCCGTGGCTCGCTGTCAGCGACAGCACCTGTCGCGCACCATTCCTTCCATCGGTCCGTACACGACAACGATTTTAGCAACCAGGTCTACACCTCCCTCCTTTATGTATTCATCTTTTATCATCATACACCAATTTCATTCGTTTTGCATCTTTGTTGAAATTTGTTTTAAAACAGTTATTGACAAAGTGTTTTCTGTTATAATACAATACAAGTAACAAAACAACGGAGGCGATCAAAATGTTGGTGAAAGTGTTAGAATTTTTCAAAAATCTGCCGCCAAAAAAATGCGTGCAATGCGGCAAAGAAATTGAAGAGCAACATGAGTGTTATGGAAACACATGCCCTGATTGTCTTAATGTCACTTGCCAGCAATAAATAATGAAAGCTGTCATCAACCCTTTCGTCACGGATACCAATAAACTGTACTTCCAACATATCGATCCCCAACTGCAGGAAGATTATTCTTTCTGCCAGCTGCTTGAAAAGATGCTTCTAACCAAAGGGGCATCTTTATTTTTTTTCAAAAAAAGCTCCTAAAGCAATTAAGCTTCAGGAGCTTCCGTTTTATTTTTCAATAACGTGTAAAACTGGCGTTGATGCTGAACGGTAAAATATACAATTGTTCCGATGCCGAAAATGACGAGAAATAACGCCAAAATCGCTGCATTGTGCCACATAAAGGCAAAATCGCCAGTAGAGATGGCCGCTTTAAATCCGAATATGGAGTACGTCATCGGCAGCCAAGCGTTAAAATGCTGCAGCGTTTTCGGAATGAGTTCAAGCGGGAACGTGCCTGCGCTTGTTGTCAGTTGCAAAATCAGGATCACAACTGCAATCAATCTTCCCGGATCGCCAAGCAATGTTACAAAAAATTGGACTAAAGAAATAAACGTAATGCTTGTGACGATCGTAAATAAAATAAATTTCGCAACGCTTTGTACATGGATATCGAGCGCGCCAAGCAATACCGCGTCCGCTAACAGCGACTGAAGGATGCCTATGGCGGCTAAAATGCCGAACTTGCTGAAAAACCAGCTGATTCCCGATTTTGGCACAGCGGCAGGTTCGCGCAACGGAAATACGATCGATAAAAAAAGCGCGCCGACATACAATCCTAAAGACAGGAAATATGGCGTAATGCCTGTTCCATAGTTTGGCACATGATGGATTTTTTCCTTTTCTTTTTTCACCGGATCGGCAAACATGTTATATACATCATCATTAGCTTTTACACTGTTCGCTTTTTTCGCACCGTCTTTTAACTTGTCAGCCAATTCCTTCGAACCATGGTCCAATTTGTTCATGCCGTTCACCAGTTGGTCGGAACCGTTGGACAGTTTATCGATTCCTGCCGACAAGGCTGAAGCACCGTTGTCGAGTTCAGTCATGCCGCTTGCCAGCTGTCCCGAGCCAGCGGCAAGCTGATTCGTGCCATCTGTCAATTTCCCGGACCCCTGCGCAAGCTGATGCAGGCCGGACGACAATTCCCTGCTTCCAGCGGCAAGCTGATCTACCCCTGTTTTTCCTTCCGCTAATTTTTCACCAAACGTCGTCAATCCTTGCACTACTTTTGCCTGTCCGGCCACAAGCGCATCGACACCGCTTGTCAATTGCTGCTGGCCGGCCAAAAGTTTTCCTACTCCCGCATTCAACGCCAGCTGTCCCTGATGAAGCCCAGCAGCCCCATCGGCAAGCCGATCCGCGCCAGTTTTTAATGCAATGGCGCTATTGGTAAGTTCATTTATTCCACCGGCAACTTGCTTGCTACCTTCCACAAGCGGCAGCAAATTCTGTTTCACCGTTTGCAATAACGCTTTTTCTTTCGGGTCTGTCGTTTTGGAGATCAACCCATCTAGTTGTACCACTGCTTCTTCTAGCCCTTGGCTTACTTGCGCTGCTCCTGCTTTTGTTTGATCCGCTCCTTGCTTCCATTGTTCCATGGACGATGCAAGCTGGGCGGCTCCTTCATGTAATTTCTGTGACCCATCCGTTAATTGCGGCATTTTTTCTTTCATTTGTTTCATTCCGTTCAGCGATTGATGTAGACCGCCGGATAACTGTTGCGCTCCCGTTTCGACTTGTTTCGCTCCCGCCAGCAATCGCAAATGGCCGTCTTGCATTTTCGCAAATCCGCTTTGCAATTGCTGAAGCCCGGCGTTAAGCCGATCGGCGCCGGCGCTCGCCGATTGCAGCCCGTTTTCAAACGTCAGCGAATTTTCTGCAAGCAGTTTTAAGTTTTTATATAGTTTTGCAGCGCCGTTTTTCGCTGTATGCGCACCTTCCTTTAATTTACTGCTCCCGTCTTTGGCAGAGTGAAGACCGGTTTGCAGCGCTGCTCCCCCGTCTTTTACCTGCTTCACGCCATCATGCAGCTGATTGGCGCCACCGCTCGCTTGCTCGATCCCTTTCGCCATTGCTTTCATGCTGTCCAACATTGTTTCTGCATATGTTTTCGTGACGTTTTTAGCGACTTCTTCTTTAATTTTTTCTATCGCTGAATCGCCAATTTGCGCTGCTAAAAAGTTAAATCCTTCGTTTGGCATATAAATCAGTTTCATCGGCTTCGGATGTTCGTCTTGCAATGTTGTCGCGTTTTCGGAGAAGTTTTCCGGTATGATGACTGCCATGTAATATTTTTGATCTTCCAATCCTTTTTTTGCTTCCTTCTCTGACACAAAACGCCAGTCGAATTTTTTATTTTCCTTTAAGTTTTTGACTAATTCTTTTCCAAGCTTCAATTTTTCGCCATGGAATTCCGCACCCTTATCGCTGTTGACGACCGCCACTGGTAATCGGTCCAAATGACCGTATGGATCCCAAAATGCCCATAGAAACATGCCGCTGTATAAGAGTGGGATGAACAAAATGGCGATGATAGGAATGAGCATTTTTCGATTGCGGACGATAGCCTGTACTTCTTGCCATAATAACGAAATGCCCCTCATTGTTCTCCTCCTTTGTACAAATGACCATTTTGTTCATTCAGTCATTTTTGCTAAAAAAGAGAAGGATTATCTAACGGACAATCCTTTCAGAAAATAAAGCTCAAATAATTCCGCGATTTTTTCCTTTGGCAGCGGCTCATGGTCTTTTTCCCAGTCGACAATGAGGGCAATATACGCTTTTAGCATTAAAAACGCGGTAATTTCCGAATCGCATGGACGGATTTCGCCCTTGCGGATCGCTATATCGATTTTTTCACGAATGAAGTCGATAATTGCCCGGTCTAGTTTTTTCAACACTTCTTGGACCGCTGACGTCCCTATGCTCCGCACTTCTTGAAGCAGCTTCGCCGTCAGCTGATGGCGCTGGCGAAACTCCAAAATGCGGTATAAAGCGCGGTGGACGTTTTCGGAAAAAGGAAGATTTGGTTCCATCGCCTGCTCTGCCGCTTCTTTTATTTCCAACATTAAGGATGAAATAATTTCATCCAGCAAATCTTCCTTGTTTTTAAAAAACGTGTAAATCGTTCCTTTCCCGACATTGGCGAGCTTGGCGATCTGTTCCATCGTTGTCGCCTTGTAGCCAAACTGGGAAAACGATTGTGCCGCCGCTTCGATAATTTGTCGTTTTCGATCCATAGACATATTCCTCATCTTTCAGAATTGACTAAATGAATAATTTGGTCATTCCGTATTAATCATAGCATATAAGCCAAGAAAAAGAAAGAGGTTAACGCTATTTTTAGTTAACCTCGGCAAATTTTTTCTTATTGATGCGCAAATAATCCAGCACGTTTTGAACGGCCCTTTCTCCTTGATCGATGCAATCCGGCAATCCCAATCCTTCGTAAGAGCTTCCCACTAAAAACACGCCTGGAAGTTCCGCCGCCATCTGGCCTTTTATTTTCGCCAGCCGTTCTTTATGGCCGACCGTATACTGCGGCATCGCCCGTTTCCAGCGAGAGACGACAAAAAATTCTGGTCGTCCGTTAATGCGCATAATTTTATTTAAATCATCCATGACGACACGGACAATCTCATCATCAGATTGCTCGACGATTTCCTCATCGCCCGGACGGCCGACATAACAGCGCAGCAATGCTTTTCCCGGCGGTGCGGTATGCGGCCATTTTTTATGCGTCCACGTGCAGGCGGTAATCGTATAATCGTTGCGGCGGGAAACGACAAAACCTGTCCCGTCAATATCTTGTTCGATGGCGCTTTCCGAAAAAGCTAACGCAACGGTCGCCACCGATGTAGCTGGCACCGACCGGAGTGGCGCAAAAAAGGAGTAATCGGCAAATATTTCTGGCACAAATAAATGCGGTATTGCAACGATGACACTGTCCGCTTTCCACTCCTCGCCAGTGCTTAAACGTAGACGGTATTCTGCTCCGTCCCGCTTTACCTGTTCCACTCGTACACCTTTTACGACGCTGCCTGGTTCCAGCCGTTTCTCCACTTCATCGATCAAGGATTGCAACCCAGTTTTTAACGTTTGAAACGCTCCTTTTCGCTCTTTTTGTATCTTTGGGGTGGTTCGTTTCGTGCCGAGCACCAAACTGCCGTGCTGCTGCTCTACTTGAAAAAATTGGGGAAATGTCGCCATTAAACTCATTTGATCAATATCACCGGCATAAATGCCAGATAGCAGCGGTTCGATTAAATTGTCAACGACTTCATCGCCAAAACGACGGCGGAAAAATTGGCCTAACGATAAATCTCCTTCCACTTTCGTCGGCGGCAGCACAAAATCCAGCGCGGCCCGCAATTTTCCTAATGGTGAAAGCAGTCCCGTCGTGATAAACGGGCCGATCCGGGTCGGAATTCCCATCACTGCACCGCCTGGTATCGGATATAATTTGCCATTGACTAAAATATACGATTTTCCTGTTGCATTATGGACGATTTCGTCTTCCAATCCTACTTCATGCACCAGGCGGGAAGCGCTCGTTTTGCGTGCTAAGAACGAATCAGGACCGCGCTCAATGACAAACCCATCGCGAATCACCGTTTGCACTTTGCCGCCGAGACGATGCGTTGCCTCAATCAGTTTGCATTCTAGCGGGAGCTGCTGCTCTTTTACCATCTTTTGCAAATAATAAGCGGCAGTAACGCCTGTGATGCCTCCTCCGATAATCACTACCGTACGTTTTCCATCACTCACTGTTCATCGCCTTCTTTATCAATGTTTGATACGTTTTAGTACAACAGTCGCCAATGCGTCGATAAATTCCGGATTCGCATTTGGCATTTCCGGCCGATAGTATTTCGCGCCGATTTCCTCTGTCACCTGCTTACATTCGATATCATTATCATACAGCACTTCTAAATGATCGGCGACAAAACCGACCGGAGCATAGACAAACGAGGTGTACCCTTTTTCTTTATGCAGCTGTCTCGTCAAATCTTGCACATCCGGCCCCAGCCAAGGTTCCGGTGTATTGCCGGCGCTTTGCCAGCCGACTGCATAATGCTTCACACCTGCTTTTTCAGCGATCTGTTTCGCTGTTTCTTCCAGCTGTTTTGGATACGGATCGCCGGCGGCGATAATTTTTTCCGGAAGGCTGTGCGCTGATACAATGAGCACCGCTTTTTCCCGTTCTTCTTCCGGCATCGAGGCAAACACTTTTTTTACATTTTCCGCCCAATAGTCAATAAATTTCGGCTCATCATACCAGCTGTCAATCGGATAAATGACCGGTCCTCCTAACTTTTCCGCCTCCGCTTTTGCCCTCTCGTTGTACGATTGAATGCTGAAGGTGGAAAAATGCGGAGCAAGGACGATGCTTACCGCTTCCTCGATTCCGTCTTTGTGCATCTTTCTTACCGCATCCTCTACAAACGGTTCGATATGCTTTAATCCTAAGTACATGCGGAACTCCACATCGTCTTGCATTTCATTGAGCCGATGTTCCAGCTGTTTTGCTTGTTCGAGCGTAATTTTGGCCAATGGCGAAATGCCGCCAATCGCTTTATAGCGCTGCTTTAAATCTTCAAGCAGCTCATCGGAAGGTCTTCTCCCATGGCGAATGTGCGTATAGTACCGCTCAATATCCTCTTCTTTGTACGGAGTTCCGTATGCCATTACTAGTAATCCCATTTGCTTTCTTGCCATACTTTCTCACCTCTTTATTTCCCAGCTGTATAGTCGTGAATAAACTCCGTCAGCCGTTTTAGCGTTTCCGGCTGAATATCCGGGAAAATGCCATGGCCTAAATTAAAAATATATCCTGGCCGCTCCATGCCTTCGTCTAGAATTTGCTTCACCCGCTTTTCAATTACTTCCCAAGGGGCAAGCAACACCGCCGGATCTAAATTGCCTTGCAGCGCTTTTGTCACTCCTTTTTGACGCGCTTCACGAATCGAAAGTCGCCAATCGAGCCCAATCACATCGAGCGGCAGATCATTCCATTCGAGCGCTAAATGGCTTGCGCCCACGCCAAACATAATGAGCGGCACGTTTTCTTCGCGCAGCGCAGCAAAAATCCGCGCCATCGCTGGCTTAATAAAAGTGCGGTAATCCTCGACATTGACCGCTCCGACCCACGAGTCAAAAATTTGAATCGCACTCGCCCCAGCATGAATTTGCGCCTTTATATAGCGAATCGTCATATCGGCCAGCTTGTCCATGAGCGCAAACCAAGCTTTTGGCTCCGCATACATAAACGCCTTTGTTTTATGATAATTTTTCGACGGTCCTCCCTCGATCATGTAGCTTGCTAGCGTAAACGGCGCGCCCGCAAAACCGATCAGCGGCACGCTTAACTGCTCTGTCGTCAGCAGTTTAATCGTTTCCAATACATACGGCACATCTTCTTCCGGATGGATTTCCCCAAGCTTTTCTACGTCGGCGAGCGAACGAATCGGATTGGCAATGACCGGCCCGATCCCTCCTTTAATTTCCACCTCCACGCCAATCGCCGGCAGCGGAGACATAATATCTTTATATAAAATGGCCGCGTCCACACCATATTGTTCGACCGGAAGCCTTGTTACGTAAGCGCAAAGCTCCGGCTGATGCGTAATTTCAAACAATGAATATTTTTCCTTCAGCGCCCGGTATTCCGGCTGTGAGCGCCCCGCCTGCCTCATGTACCAAACAGGAACATACTCCGTTTTTTCGCCGCGGCAGGCGCGCAAAAATGTATCTTTCATTGGTTTTGCCATTTTCATCCGCCTTTCTTCACTTCCTCGATCGATCCTTACCGTTTTCATTACAAACTGGTTAAAAAACTTAATTAACAGCAAAACTACAATTACAACTATACAAGTTTCTTTTCCTAATGTATAGCTAACAAGGGAAACTGTCAAAAAATTGACCATTTATCTGCACTATTTTTTATCGAAATATATTGTCTGCTTCAAGCTTTTGGCTATGTGCTCCTCCACGTATTATCAAAATTCATTATACCAAAAAAGCTGCCCCCTCCTACGGGGACAGCTCGTGCATTTATGTCAAATAAGAAACATCGCAACGATCGTCGTAATAACAAGCCCGACGGCGACCGGTATCAAATTGCGCCGCGCCAGCTCAAATGGATCGACGCCGCAAATGGCAGCAGCCGGAATCAGCGCCCAAGGAACTAAAGTGCCGCCGCCAACCCAAATCGCGGCAATTTGGCCAAGTGCGGTTAATGTTGCGGCGCCGCCGCCAATGGCGGTTGCAAATAAATGAGCGACAGATCCTGCCAAGGAAATGCCGGAAAACCCTGAGCCATCTAAACCGGTTATCGCACCGACAATCGTTAATGTCATCGCGCCGATTTCATTGTTCAGTGGCACAACATGGGCAAGCGCGACTCCTAAATCATTGACAATTCCTTGCGACATCTTTGGCAAATATTCCCCAATAATTTTAACAAACCCCGCGTCACCAAGATAAAAAAATGCGGCGATTGGAATCACGGGTCCGAATACTTTAAAGCCAAACTGAAACCCTTCGATAAAGTAATTGGTAATCTCTTCAAAACTTTCTTGGCGGTGGGCGAAAATAGAAATGAGAATTAAAATAAAAATCGCTGTCCCACCAATGAGAGCGGTCGCTTCTCCGCCTTGCAAGTGCAGATAAAACATCGTGACAACATCAAGGACAAATAAAACTGGAATGATGATCGCCAACATTTTTTTCACTTGCCCGGATAACAGTTGTCTTGTTTTTTCTAAAGCTGAATCGGCCGTGACGGCAATTTCATGTTCCTCATTGGCGAAAAATCCCTTTTTCATATCGCGGCGCAGCAAGATAAAGGCGGTAATCGTCGTGGCAACTCCCATGACAAATACGAGCGGGATACTGGCAGAAATAACATCAGCAACCGGCAGACCCGCCGCATCGGCGGTCAGCTTTGGCGCTCCTTGAATGACAAAGTCCCCTGATAAAGCGATGCCATGGCCAAATAGATTCATGGCCATCGCTGCTCCTAATGCCGGCAACCCGACGCGAATGGCGACAGGCAGCAGCACCGCCCCCATCAGCGCCACCGCGGGAGATGGCCAGAAAAACCAGGAAATGACCATCATCAATATTCCGATCGTCCAATACGCCCACCCCGGGGTGCGAATAAATCGGGTAAACGGCGAAATCATCACGTCATTGATTCCTGTTGACGTCAGCACTTTGCTCATAGCCACAATGATCGAAATAACTAAAATCGTCGGCAGCAGCTCCGTAATCGCGTAAATAAAGCTGTTAAACACTCCACTGATCGCCGCGCTCAGCGAATGGGTTGCGGTCGCCGCCAATAAAAAGATTCCGACGATGCAGACAAGCGATGTATCTTTTCGGGCTATCATGAACCCAATAATGAGCACGATAAACGCCAAGTAAATCCAATGCAGCACTGTCAACTCGACACCCATCGATATTCCCCTTTCTGCTGTATTCCCAACTTGGTAAATGGGACATTTACCTAACTTGGTGTACTACAGCATATGAAAAGGGACGAAAGGTGTGAAACATGCGAAGCATTCTGCTGTAAAAAAGGACAAGGAGAGAGATTTAGCACGAATGGAAGCCCAGCTGAACGGAATGCATTAACAAATAGAAAAAAAGCGCCCCAAGCAAAATACAAGGGCACCAATCCATTATTTATCCTTCTTTTGCCACTACGTATGTCGTTATATAAGACGGGCGTGGAAATAGCCGCAAACCCGCCGGCTTGGTTTCTTTTCCTTGCTGATGCGCCTTGACAAACGCTTGCGAGCGCTGCCAACGTTTAAAATGTTCTTTTCCATCCCACAGCGTCATGATAATATACGTATCATTGGAGAGCGGCCGAAGCACGCGGATAGCGGCAAAGCCCGGTTCTTGCTCAATCAGCCTTGCCCGCTGTTGAAAACGGTACTCAAAAAGCGGGCGGCCTTCATCGGTCACCGGAACGTTATTGCATACAACAAACGCACCAGCCAACGGACCCACGGCATCGATCACTTCATATGCGCGCGGTTCCTGGAACACGGTTTCCCCCGCCGTTTCATGAAGCAACACCGCATCCTCTTCTCCCTCAAGCAGCAGCATCGTTTCATCTGGATGACTATTTTTCAGCTGTTGTAAATAGTCTTTCGTTCCCGTCGTGATATACATTTTGTTCATCGTTTTCCCTCCCGATGATGGCGTTTCACAAAATAATAAAATATGAGCCAATAATTGAACATATTTCCCGCTATCCATGATGCAATCCAAAGCGGGCGGATGGCCATCCAAGTTAAAAACAAATGGAATACACAGTTTTGCACCATCAATAGCAAAAAGAGAAGTCGGCACACCGCTTGAACTTGCAGCCGCTTCGCAAGCGGGTACAGCCGCATCCATAAGATGGCCCGATGATGATCGAGCAAGGCGAATAATTGAAAGCCAGTTATGTAAAGGAAGAAAAACGCCGCCGCCATTTTTCCGTATTCGTTTGGAATAATGTAAAGCAATAGGCAGCCAATAATGGTTAAGCGGATATACAGACCCAAATATCCACCGGTACGGATCCATGTTCTCACATACAAATAAAGAAACGTATTTTGTTGCCCATACGGAATCATCTTGACGATAAAATCCAGCCAGCGCCGCCGTTTCACGTCTTCTTTCCATTGCGGAACATCGGTAAACCAATTAGCGACACGGTAAAATGCGCGCACCGCTTTTGCTTCCTGTGCGATAATTCGCTCCCATTTCCAACCTTTTTGCTTTGTTGCCTGTTGCAAATAAGCGGTGACGCTAATGGCGAGCACCGTTAGAGCGATCAAAAACAGAACAGAAGCACTGACAAGCAAAAAGTAAAGAAAAAGGACATTCATGCCAAAACGGACCGTCATGCTAAGGCGATGAAAGGACGGTTCAATAAAATAATTTCCTTTCCAGTTGATCCATAAATTCCATCCTTTTAAAATAAGCAATACGAGAAAAAACAGCCATAAAGAAACGGGGGAAAAGCGAAGATGAAGCGGCGCTGCCACCAATAAAAGCAAAAGCAGGCCATATCCCTGCAAAACAAAATTCATGACAAAAGCCCGCTGTATATAGGGACGAAGCTTTATTTCCGCCGGCAGCAAAAACACGATATCCGCTTCCCGAAATAACGTACGTATCGAACCAAAAGTCAAGGCAAAGGAAAAGATGACTGCCGCCACCATGGCGTAAGGAAATGTCTGCGGCAGTGTTTGCACCCAACGATGGTAGGCAAGCGCTCCTCCTCCTAGAGCGATCAACAATACGAACAATAAATGATCATTCAGCATATAGCGCAAATACCGCCGCATGTTTCGCATTTCCTGTCCAAGCCGGTCTCTCCACAACTGCTTTCCGTCCATCATACGCTTTCTTCCTTTGTTAATTCAATATATAATTCATCCAACGTTCCCGCTTTTGAACCAAATTGATCACGCATTTCCTCGAGCGTCCCTTTTGCTTTGATTTTTCCATTATGCAAAATGACAAACGAGTCGCAATATCTTTCCGCCGTTGCTAAAATGTGCGTTGACATTAAAATGCCTGCTCCTTTCTGTTTCATTCGCTGCATTTGCTCGAGCAATGCATGAATGGCGAGCGGATCTAAGCCAAGAAACGGCTCATCAATAATGTAAAGGGGCGGCTCCACTAAAAACGCGCACATGATCATCACTTTTTGTTTCATCCCTTTGGAAAAATGGGCGGGAAACCATTTCAGCTTTTTTTCCATACGAAATTCTTTCAACAGCGCAGGCAGGCGCCGTTCATATTCCGCCTTGTCGAGTCCGTAAGCCATGGCGGTTAGGCGCAAATGTTCTTCAAGCGTCAATTCCTCATATAAAACCGGTGTTTCCGGAATATAAGTAAATTGAGAGCGGTATGTTTCCGGATGTTCGGAAAACGTTTGGCCGTTAATCGTAATTATCCCTTTTCGCGGCTCCATCAGTCCGATAATGTGCTTAATCGTCGTGCTTTTTCCTGCGCCGTTTAAGCCGATTAAGCCGACGATCTCACCGCGTTCGACGGTAAACGATACGTCTTCGAGCACGTTTTGCTTTGTATATCCTCCATATAAATGCTGCACCTCTAAAAGCGACATCGTCCGCTTCCTTTCCATCCTGAATTGTCAGTTCCGCTTTCATTGTACCAAAGCGGTTCATGTTTTTCCAAAAATTATCTATTCTCTCTTTCGCATATATTGTCCCACCCTGGGCATGATAATTAGCGAAGAGGGGATGAGGAATAAACCAAAAAGGATTTGGTGAATCATCCACTTTGAAATGAGGTGTTCACGAAAGACACATTTGTCCAAGTAACACCGTTGTAAAAAGTGAAGCTGCGCAAAACTCCTTTAATAATAATTGGGGTGTTTGCGAAAGACAGGACCATCTTGCCATTGCTGTGAAGCAACGAACCTCTATGCAACCAACAAGGGGATGGTCATCTTGAACAAAGGAAAGCTCACCCTTTAACCAATTTCTTGCAAATGGGGTGTTCATCAAACGCCATTTTGATTAATGCAAATCCTCGCCCCTTTTCACAGTCGGGATGTAATCTTGCGATTACATCCCGCTTTTTTTATGGTAAAATGGAAGAAAAAATAGGAAAGGTGGCTTTTCCAGTGAGCGATTGCATTTTCTGCAAAATTGTAAACGGCGACATCCCTGCGGCAAAAGTATATGAAGATGAACATGTGCTGGCGTTTCTCGATATCAGCCAAGTAACAAAAGGTCATACTCTTGTTATTCCAAAAGTACATAAAGAAAATATTTTTGAACTCACTCCAGACGTAGCAAGCCACGTTTTTACCGTCGTTCCGAAAATCGCCAATGCGATTAAGAAACAATTCGTCCCGATTGGCCTAAATTTGCTGAACAACAATGGGGAACAAGCAGGGCAGACAGTCTTTCACTACCATGTCCATCTCATCCCGCGCTACGGCAAAGGCGACGGTTTTGGCGCTGTATGGAAATCCCATGCCAGCGACTATACGTTTGACGATTTGCAAACGATTGCGTCAACCATTCAAAAAGGATTGTCCTAAACAAAAGGAAGCGGTCTACCTCCCGCTTCCTTCGTTGTTTTTGGCCGTTATTTTAACACATCTTGCAAATCTTTATCTTCAATCTCCACTTTTGCATCTTTTACCAGTTTTTCTACTTTTGATTGTACTTTCGTCGGGTCCAATTTTCTTTGCTTTACTTCAAATTCAATTTCATCTTTCATTTCGTTAAACGGCTTTTTCTTCTCTTTGGCGGTCACTTTAATAATGTGATAGCCGTAGTCTGTTTTCACCGGATCGCTCACTTGCCCTACTTTTAGCTTATAAGCCGCATCTTCAAATTCTTTCACCATTTTCCCTGGCCCAAACCATCCTAAATCGCCGCCATTTGTGGCCGAACCAGGATCTTGCGAATATTGTTTCGCCAGCTTCGCAAAGTCCTCCCCTTTATCGAGCTTTGCTTTAATTTCTTTTGCCGTTTTTTCGTCTTTCACTAAAATATGGCTGGCGCGAATTTTCGGTTTATAGCTATTATAATATTCCTTTAATTCTTTCTCCGTCACTTTAATATCTTCCATTGCCGCTTTTTGCCGCAGCAAATCCAGTTTCACCATCTCGCGAATCGCTTTTTCACCATTTTGCTGGACGGCTAAATCGTATTGCGTTCCGTATGCTTCTTTTAAGTTTTCGATTTGTTTGTCGATTTCTTTGTCCGTGACTTTGTATTTTTTGCTTAACACTTTTTCATCGATAAGATCGCGAATCACTTCTTTGCCAACGCGAGCCTTCATCTCATTGTAAAATTCTTCTTTCGTAATATTGCCATCCTTCGTTTTTACAATCACTTCCGAGCCACCGTTATTGCACGCCGATAGGGCAAAAACGGAGGCGACAGCTGCCGCAACCATCCATTTTCTCATTTGTTTCACAACCCCTACACCATTTTTTTTACAAAAAAAATTACAACAATAACTATAACATATTTTCAGGAAAGAAAAAAACCTTTTTCCTTTTAGTTATCCGCCCATACATGTGTGTTTGTCTGTCATATGATGATGGTGAAGCATCCAGGCGGAACCGCTCCTTTTTGAAAGGAGGTGTTATGATGGGCGCACCTTATGCAGGAGGCTTTGCGTTAATTGTTGTGTTGTTTATTTTATTGATTATCGTTGGATGCGCATGTTTATTCTAATGCCGGGCAACATCTACAAAAAAGCTGGCAGCGGCGCAAGCTGTCAGCTTTTTTTATGTAAATAGCACCTCAAAATAAGAAGAAATTAATAAAATAGTAATAAGGACATTAATTGTTCGAAAGATGCTCGGCTGTTTTTCCTCCGGGATCTGCCTTTGCGTACAAAGACTGGATGTTAGTTGGTTAATAAGAAACAAAATAATCACGGCAAGGGGTATAAAGTAAAGCGCCAAACCAGTTCCCCTCCTTATTCATGGCAAACATATTCATGATTTTTACTTTACAATGTTTCATACTATAAATCAATATGCTTTTTTACGGTAAAATCTTTCTGACATAAAAACTTTTTGATTGGTTGATTTTCGTAAATTCGGTAAAATATACGTAACAACTTGCCATTATGTGAAACAAAAGGGGTACATATATGGGAACGCTGGAGGAACGGATCGCCAAACTGGAATTTCATCGCTCATTGTTAATGGAAATGGTCGATGAAACAAAAAAACCGTTTTATTATCTTGTTATCAAAGCCAATTTAACAAAAGAAGAAGTAGATGAGGTGCTTGCCCTTTGCGAACAGTTAAGCAAGGAATATGAAAAACAAAAAGCGGAAGGGCTGATGGTGTTCACCCCGCTTCTTGTTCAATTTGCCGGGATGCTCCATCCAAGCCTTCCGCTTGAGCAGACTGTGGACGCTCTTCTTGAGCAGCAAATGTTCGTTCCGCTAATGACCGAGTTGAAAAAATTAATGAAAACAATTAGTTAGATTGGCCTGTCAGCTCTTTTTCTTTCTCTTCCGCTTTTGCATTTCGTTTTACCAGCTTTCCGTCCTGCTCAATAAAGTCTTTTTTAATATTTTCAAATGCTCTTTCAAAAATTTCCATAAAATCATCGCCGTAAATGTTGCGAATAATACACATCATTTCTAAAATTTCTGGAAACTTTCCATACAGTTCGCGCAGCGGCAAGGCTCCATTAAACACGGCATTTTTCGTTGGGTCATACGTTTCCATTAACTTTAGCAACACTTCTTCCCCTTTTTTCGTCAGCTCAATATACGTATTGCGCTTGTCGTCCTGCTTTTTCGAAAAGGAAAGCAAGCCTCTCTCTTCTAACTTTTTTGAAAAATTAAACGCTGTGGAAACATGCATGACGCCAAATTTAGCGATTTCTGAAATCGATGCCCCTTTAAAATGATAGGCGATCCATAAAATATGATGCTCATTAATGTTTAAATCAAACGGTTTAATCCATTGCTGCCAGTCCTTTTCAATCGATTTCCAAAGCGCCTTGCTTAACTGTGCAATCCGTTGGCTAAATAGCATCGCCTCTTTTATGGAATAATGTTGCTCTGTCGCTTTCATCGTTCCACCCACTCTTCCCTCACCGTATTTTTTACTTTCTATTATATCAGTAAAATAAAAAGTAATAAAGATAAAAATGTCTATTTTTTTACTTTTATGATAATTTATGCATGTTCATAGTCACAAAAGCGTGAGCATATAGTGAATACAGGAGGAGAATGCAATGATATATGTGCAGTCATTTTTTTTTATCATGAGCTTCCTATTTTTCTGCCTTTTCATAAATACTCTTCTTTCATTAGCAAAAACAAAAATGTACCCGCCGAAAAATCTCCTAAAACAGCGCGCCTTCATTTATATTGGAATAGCGTTTTTTTTCTTTATCACCGCTTGGCTTCTCCGATACGTATAAGGTGTGATAGCAAAAAACCCGACCAAGATGATGATCGGGTTTTTTACCATTTACACGTGCGCTGTTATGTTCATCCGTTTGAGAATCGACGACGCAATTGGGTAGATAATCACCATCACAATCGTATTAATCACGGCCGCCGGCAGAACAACGGTTAGGAATAAAGTGGAAAATGCGGCACCACCCGGCAACCCGACCAATAGCAGCGCGGCCGTCAGAAAAACCGTGCCGGAAACCACCGTTCCCATCGCCGTCAGCACCGCCGCGGAAACAACGGTTTGACTATATTTTTTCACCGCTAAGGCAATGACGAACACGACAAAGGCGGTAATAATCTTATCGACGATATTTGGAATTTGTCCCCCTGGAAAATTGGTGGTCAACGCAGAAATAATTCCAGTCACGATTCCGACAAGCCCCACCGCTTTCACATCCGGGAACAATAAAATCGCCAAAAACATCATCGTTAACATCATATCCGGCTTCATTCCGAAGAAAATTCCCGGAATGACGGCATGCAATACTGCCCCGATTCCCACTAACAGCGCCAAAGAAACTAATATTCTTGTATTCATACTCATCTCTCCTCATCTCTTCTTTTCTAGTCTCCTCTTTCTCGTGCCTTTTGCACATATGGCGAGAATTTTCTATTATTATATCACTTTGCAGTGTAAAAGTTAAGTGGAAATTTTCAGGCAAAACGACGGCGGAAATCATCCATAAATGCTGCCAATGCCTCGCACGCTTCCAACGGAACGGCGTTGTAAATCGAAGCGCGGCAGCCGCCGACCGAGCGGTGTCCCGCCAGTCCAACAAACCCTTTTTCTTTCGCTTCCTCCAAAAACTTCTTCGTCAATTCTTCATTCGGCAATGTAAACGTCACATTCATGAGCGAACGGCTTTCCTTCTTGGCATGCGGCGCGTAAAAGCCATTGCTGGCATCTATCGCCGCATATACAATGGCCGCTTTTTCTTGATTGCGCGCTTCAATCGCTTTCACACCTCCCTCTGCTTCGACCCATTCGAGCACGAGCGAAAGCATGTAAATCGCAAACGTCGGCGGTGTATTGTACAATGAATTGCTTTGGCTGTAAGTGCGGTAATCAAGCATCGTCGGCAAGTTGTCTGGAATGCGCCCTAATAAGTCATTGCGGATAATGACGACCGTTACGCCGGACGGACCAAGATTTTTTTGCGCTCCGGCATAAATTAAAGCAAACTGTCCGACGTTGATCTCGCGGCTTAAAATATCACTCGACATATCGGCGACAAGGTCGACCGGCACATTTGGAAATTCACGCCACTGCGTGCCGAAAATCGTATTGTTCGAGGTAATATGTAAATACGCCGCATCTTCGGAAAGCTGAATGTCTTCGAACTTCGGAATATACGTGTAATTCGCTTCTTTGCTCGAGGCGGCGATATGCGTTGGTCCGACTTTTTTCGCTTCTTTGAGCGCCTTTTCCGACCATGATCCGGTCAATACGTAATTGCCGATTTTCCCTTTGGACAGGAAATTCATCGGCACCATCGAAAACTGCAGGCTCGCTCCACCTTGCAAAAACAAGACGTCATGGGTATCCGGAATGTTCATCAGCCGCTTCAGCCGCTCCTTCGCGCTATTATGCACCACTTCATATTCTTTGCTGCGGTGGCTCAGCTCCATCACCGACATTCCCGTGTTTTGGAAGTTAAGAAGCTCGGACTGCGCCCGCTCTAACACCGGAAGCGGCAGTGCGGAAGGTCCGGCGTTGAAATTATAGGCTCGCTTCATGTCTTATCCCCCGCTTTATCTCTTTAGTGTGTAATAGTTATTATTATATTATCCTAGCACGAAATTGAAAAAAATAAAGGGAATTTTGAAAAAAAAATAAAAGTCCTTGCTTATTACAAGGACTTCGCCTGCTGGCGCCGCTCCCGCTCTTTGCGGATGCGCTCCATATAAATTTCCCCTTCTTTTTCGATAAACGCTTGATCGATTTCGCGCTCTTGCGCTGCCGTTCTTACCGTCATATAGCCGCTAAAAATGATGCCAGCCACAACTAAATAAATCCACCATGGCAAGCTGCTAAGCATATATCCCCCTCCTTGCCTGCTTTAAAGCGTTCCATCGTTCCGTGTTTTGCTTGTCTTACTAAACTATACGCAAGGAAAAGGCGGGATATGCATAAAGAAAGAGACGGAGTTTTCCGCCTCTTTCCCTTTGGGACAACGCAGTGGCTATTTATCTTTTTGCTTTTCTCTATTTTTCTTTGCCTGCTGTTCTTTCCGCAACTGCTTCAATTCCTCTTTTTACCTTCATATTCTGCCTCTTTCACCAATTCGATAATCGGCTCCATCATAAGCAATCCTTCTTTGTTCGGGACTACTTATCATTACCCTTTTTTTCCTCGTTTGAAACAGAAGAAAAAATCGGTTTATAAAACGAACGGTTATCAAGAGCAAAAATGCGTTCCGTAAACTCGCCAGGCTTCACTTTTTCCAGAGCGCGGTCAATCATGTTCATTTTCGCATCCAAATTGTCGATGTAATGCAAAATTTCCGCTTCCTTTACCATCGGCGGCTTCGGGCTGCCCCATTCCGCTTTTCCGTGATGGGAAAGCACCATATGCTGCAGCACAACAACTTCTTCGCCGCGAATGTCAAGATGCTCGGCCGCTTTGCTAATTTCGCTTACCATAATCGAAATATGGCCAAGCAAATTGCCTTCCAGTGTATACGACGCCGACACCGGTCCGGACAGCTCGATCACTTTGCCGAGATCGTGCAAAATCACGCCGGCATACAACAAATCTTTATTCAGCGACGGATATAAATTCGCAAGCGCTTTGGCCAATTCGAGCATCGAAACAACGTGGTATGCCAAGCCGGAAATAAATTCATGATGGTTTTTTGTCGCCGCGGGATAGTCAAAAAATTTCTGTTCATACTTTTTTAATAAATAGCGCGTAATCCGCTGGATATTTGGATTTTGCATCGCAAATATGTATTCTGTAATTTTTTCCATCATGTCTTCCCGTTTCATTGGCGCCGTTTCGAGAAAATCGGAAACGCGGACAGCATCTCCTTCATGGGCAGGACGAATGGAGCGAATTCTTAGCTGCATTTTGCCGCGGTAATTATGAATGTCGCCAAATACTTTGACAATGCTTTCCGGCACGTAGACGCTTTCCGCTTCCGGCGATACATCCCATAGTTTTGCTTCAATATCTCCTGTTTTGTCTTGCAAAATCAGCGTTAAAAACGGTTTCCCATTACTGGCGATTCCTTTTGTCACCGATTTAATGAGCAAATACACATCGACTTGCTCGCCGACTTCATAATGAACGATTCCTTTCGCCAACCTTTCCTCCTCCGTTTCCACGTTCGTGTATAGTTAGTATACCACAATTGCGCAAACGCCAGAAAGAAGACCTTGCTTCCCGCAAAGCCTTATTTTTTCGTCAATTGCACCGCTTTTTTCACATCTTTCAGCGAACCAGCCTTTCCGTACATGAGCACCCCGCCTCGGTACACTTTCGATCCGAAAAAGGCAAGCAGCCCGATCGTCGCAACGAGCAGAACGAGGCTGAGCGCCACTTCCCAAAACGGAACAGGAAGCAGCCCGACCCGCAAAAACATAATCATCGGCGTGAAAAACGGAATAAATGATGCCCCCGTAATAAAGGACGACTCTGGCGCGTTTAAGCCAAACATCGCGATCATAAACGCAGCAACGACAATAATCATGACCGGAGTAATCATTGGCTGGACGTCCTCGACGCGGCTGACGAGCGAACCGAGCACGGCAAATAATGTCGCATATAAGAAATAGCCTAAAAGGAAGAAAATAATCGCATACACAAATGTCGAGACAGGAAGATGGTCAAAGCCGAGGAAATTCCACAATTCTTGCCCGCTGCTTTTCAGCGCTGTGAAGCCAATTGCAAATAAAATCGCAAACTGTGTTAAACTAAGAAGCGCAACCCCCAGGATTTTTCCGAACAGCTGCTGGAGCGGAGGAACGCTTGACACCAAAATTTCCATGACGCGCGACGATTTTTCCGTCGCCACCTCTGTGGAAATCATGCCGCCGTACATAAGAACAAACATGTACATCGCAAACAGCAGCACGTAAACGAGAACGCGCGCCTGATTCAGCTCTTCTTCCGTTTTCGCGTTTTTTTCCAACGCCACTTTTTCAAACGGCACCGGCTCATACAATTGCGCGATTTGCTCTTGCTTCAGACCGATTTTTTTGGTCGCAATCGCTGTTTTCAGCTGTTGGAGCGCTTGTTCAAGCTCGCTTGGCGTATCGCTGTCGGCAATCGTGTTTGCATAATACACCGCTTTCGGCAGCTGTTTATCGTCAGCCGAAAGGATAAGGAGCGCATCCCATTTGCCATTTCGGACGGCCGCCTTTGCCTTTTCTTCTGGGCCGGTCACCTTCTTTAACTGGAGATCATCGTGTTTTCCTTGTTTCAGCTGTGCTGCAAGCGGTTCGTAAAACGCTCCCGTGGTATCGATGACCGCCACCGTTGTTTTTTCATCCTTCGTAAAAAATTCAATAATATGCTGGATGTTCGCGATCGCAAAGACAAAGAGACTCGTAATAATCGTTGTGATGATAAACGATTTCGCTTTCAGCTTTGTCGTATACGTATGCCAAAGCACAATCCAAAACTTATTCATACGCCGCACCTACTTTTTCAATAAAAATATCGTTTAACGAAGGCTCTTCCAGCGCAAACTTGCGGATAAATCCTTTGTTGGCAATATGGGAAAGAATTTTTTGCGATACGTCTTCGTTTTCGATTTGTAAATGCACGCCTTCCGCTGTCCGCTTCATTTTGATGACTCCCGGAAACTCCGCCAGCTCATCAAGCGGCATATCAGCATGAATAATAATGTTCTTTTTGCCAAAGGACCGTTTTACTTCTTTCAGCGGCCCGTATACGACCGGCCGCCCGCGATGCATAATGCAAAGATGTTCGCACAATTCTTCGACATGCTCCATGCGATGGCTCGAGAAGACAATCGTCGTTCCATTGTTTTTTAAATCGATGACCGCTTCCTTTAACAGCTCGACATTGACGGGATCAAGTCCGCTGAACGGCTCATCCAAGATTAATAGCTTCGGTTTATGTAACACGGCAGCGATAAATTGAATTTTTTGCTGATTGCCTTTCGACAGCTCCTCAACCCGCTTTTCCGCGTACTCCGGCACGTTAAACCGTTCGAGCCACGCCTCCATTTCTTTCACAATCATCGCCTTATCCAAGCCGCGCAGCCTGCCTAAATAAATAAGCTGCTCCTTTACTTTCAACTTCGGATACAACCCTCGTTCTTCCGGCAAATAACCGATGAGATGGCTTTTCGAGTAGTCAATTTTTTCTCCATTCCACGTAATTGTTCCTTCTGTCGGCTCCAACAAGCCCAAAATCATGCGAAACGTTGTCGTCTTCCCCGCCCCGTTCGCACCAAGAAATCCAAATAAGTTTCCTTCTGGAATCGTTAATGTGACATCATTAACCGCGGTTACCGCGCCAAATCGCTTTGTCACATGCTCTAACTGTAACGCCATTCTCACTCCCCCAGTTTTAGATAAAAATTCCATCATTCTATTACACGTTTATCATAGCGAAAAGTTTCGCTATGTAGAAGGAATTTTTTTAAAAATAGCAAAGTAATAATATGAATCACCATTCAGCAAAGGAGGAGCTCCCATGCCAACGTATATATTAACGGCTTTCGACAAAAGCGGGGAAAAACTGTTGGACGAAACGTTCGAAGCCGCAAATGATGACGAAGCAAAAAAAATCGGTGAACAAAAATTACGCGAACATAACTGTCACGATAAAACGCACCGCTGTGTAACATCAAGCGGAAAGCTGATTCTGTTCCACCGCTGACATGAATAAAGCCCGGTTGCCCAAGGCAATCGGGTTTTGAACAGAAAAGGGCGATGAAAACAGTGAAAGATATGCATGAAACGCAACGGGCAGAACAGCTTCACCATGATGAGCAGGGAAAGTCTTTGCACCTACCGAAGACTTGCAAAGTATTGAATTATAAGCAGCTTGTTAAACATCTATAAAAATAGATAAAATCATGTAAATATCTCCTGTTATCGGACGTAAAGAGGCGGATGTTCTCCATCTTTTCCATTGTCTCCTGGCTTAGGATAAAAAATCATCTCTCCCTTCCTCATGGAAAAGGGAAAGGAAGAAGAGTTGTCGAATATATGTTCTTAAGGATCCAAACAAGGGGGAAGGCAAGGGGATGAAAACGGTTTGGGGAATGAAAATCGTTTCTCATGATGAATCACAACTTCATTTATTAGATGAGCTGATGCGCGTCTTTGGTTCCGCGAAGTGATACGCGTCCACCGTTTGCTCGAGGGATGAAACGCCAAAGACATCATCAAGCGCCTTCCACGCCAATTTCGGCTCAACAAGCGGTTTGTCGAAGATGCGGTCTTGCTTGTTCAATCACTGATTTCTTCCCAACGTGAGCTGCTTCCAACGCTTTTGGAGGATGTGCGGGCGAAAAATCGAAAAAGCCGAAAAGAAAAGCGATGACTACCAACACGGAAGAAAAACACCGAAAAAAGCCGATCTTCCAACATGTCTAGGTGGATTGCACCAACGGTTAGAAAAGATCAAGGCGAAAAAAGCCGAGCTAAAGCGCCATCTCGACCAAGGAACAATTCCACGTGTGATTTTTGGCGGAAAACGAAATTTTTACAAGCGCTTGAAAGGAAACATCACGAACGAAGAATGGAAAGACTTACGCTCTAATCAGTTGTACGCCAGAGGCGATAAAAGCAAGACGTACCAATGTTATGTAGAAATCGCCAATCCACTTGGACAACCAAAAGGGAAACACGCTCCACGCTTGAGGATGCCTGTGTCTGTTCCTGAAAAATATGAAAAGGAAATCATCGATCTTGTCATGGGAGAACCCAGTCGGAGTGAATGCAAAAGGAAAGCCGGTCATTCAATATCATATATCGTCGAAATCCAACGCAAAAACGGGGAGATTTTTATAAATTTTAGTAACCAGGCGTATGGAGCCGGGAGAGCTTTCGGCTCGATTCACATCCTAAAAGAATTGGATGGATTGGGTGTATGATTGCCTGCTTTGTTTTTATAATGGTAGCTATTGTTATCCTAAATTTCTTCAACGAATAATCTCTCCATCTCAGTTTACGTCTATATATTCAGTGAAACCCTTTCTTTAAACCTTAAACTACAAAAGACAGGCCCCAGACATTTGTCCGAAGCCCGTCCGTTTCGCCTATCCAAACAACTTTTCCATCATTTTCAGTTTTTCTTCTGTATAGTGGACAAAGTGCTCGTTGTACACTTTCGGTTCTTTCGGATTGGCAAAGCGGGTAATTTTCCGTGTTTTCGGATCGACAAACTTGCTTGAGGCGCCGCAGCCAAGCCCGATAATTGATTGTTGTTCTTCCATAATCATAATGTTGTAGATGCTTTCTTTTCCCGGCAAGGCGTATCCGACATTTTCAAGGTTGCCGAGAATGTTTTTTTGCCGGTACAAATAATACGGAACGTAGCCGTGCCGCTTCGTCCACTCTTGGGCGGCTTTCATCATTTCGCTGATTTCATCGCGGTCGGCAACTTTATATTTCGCTTTGTTTTTCGTCATTTCCGATGCCCGTTTAAACGAGAGCGTGTGCACTGTTAACGACTCCGGCATGAGTTTTTCCGTTTCCGCTAATGTGTAAGAAAACTCTTTCAGCCCTTCTCCCGGAAGGCCGATGATTAAATCCATGTTAATGTTGTTCATACCCATCTCGCGGGCGAGGTGGAATTTTTCAATCGTTTCGTCGACCGTATGGTGGCGGCCGATTGCTTTTAACGTTTCTTGAATGTACGACTGCGGGTTAATGCTGATGCGGTCAATGTTCCATTTTTTCAGAACGTTCAGCTTCTCCGGCGTAATCGTGTCCGGGCGCCCCGCTTCGACCGTGATTTCGCGGACGCGCTCGACGTTTGGGAACGACTCATACATTTCCTCATACAGCTGATCCATTTCTTCGGCGGTAATGCTCGTTGGCGTGCCGCCACCGTAATAAATCGTCGTAATATTGATGCCGCGCTCTTTTAAAAAGCGGCCGATTGCGCGCATTTCGTAATGCAGACCGGCTAAAAAGGCATCGACGGAACCTTGGCGTCCATTAATGGCGTACGCTGGAAACGTGCAATAAGCGCATTTCGTCGGGCAAAACGGGATGCCGATATAAATGCTGACCTCTTGAGCAAGGTCGTACAAATTCGGCACGACCGTGAGCTGGCGGTCGACAATGTCCTGCATCAGCTGAATTTTTTCTTCTGTTACTAAATAATCTTCGCGAAGCTGGCGGTGCGCTTCGTCTTTAGAAAGCCCGGAACGCAACATTTTATGCAATAATTTGACGGGGCGGATCCCCGTCAGCACGCCCCATTGCTGGATGAGGCCGGTGTATTGCTGCAGCAACGTCAAGTAGACATGAAATACGGCGTACTTCACTTGCTTAAACCGTTCTTTTTCCTCTTGAAAATTTGATATGTCCCGTGCATGATCCGCTTCATATCTATTGCCGGTGGATGATTCGGTTAATATTCCATGAACATGGATAGACTCCTGGCCATTAACGGAAAATGCAACCGTTATATCCGCATCTGGAGCAGGCGCGAATGCCAATTCATATTCTTCATAAAACAACCCTGTAATGACTTCCAGCGGTCGTTGAAATCGTCCGGTATCGTGCAATCCTTGAATTTCAATGCGCAATGAAATCACCTTTCCCTATCAGGCTTACTTAAGTGTACAGAAAGTGTTTTTTGCCCGTCAAGTGAAACAGCGCAAAAAAGCTGGGATCAATCTATCCCAGCTTTTCCATTTATCGTTTCATTTTCAGCTTCCGCAAAAACTCTGGGCGCTGCTGCTTGCGGAAATGTTCTTTGATCATGTAAGCGACGCCGAGCTGTTCGTTCGAACGCGTCACCCAGTCTGCGACTTTTTTCACTTCCGCTGGAGCGTTGCCCATCGCGACGCCTAAACCAGCCGCTTCGATTGCCGGAATGTCATCGACGCCATCACCAATGACAACCATTTCTTTTAAAGAAATGCCTAAATAATGCCCAAGCCGGCGCAATCCCGTGAGTTTAGACACTCCTTGCGGGACAATTTCCATTTTCCCGTTTGGATGCATAATCATGTCAATAGTTGAAAACGCTTTGGCCAGCACGGCGGCGGCTTCGTCCCGCTCCGCGTCGCTGGCAAAATACACATCGATTTTCGGAACAGCCAGCGGTTCATCCATGAGCACATCGCCAAGCGAATCGACAAACTGTGTCGGGTAAAAAAATGGATCGCCAGATGATAATACCGTTTTGACAACTAAATTTTTTTTCACTTTTGTTCGATTGCCGAGTGAATACCGTTCGTGCATCAAGCGAATATTGCAGTTAAAGTTTTCTAGTATCTGCACGATATTAAACGTCCGTTCTTCCGGAATAAGCTCTTCAAACAGTTTTTCGTTCAATGATTTGCCGATGATGGCACCTTGGAACGTAATGAGTTCGCTCTCTAATTTTAACGCCCTTGCGACTTTTCGTGCTGCGAGCAAATTGCGACTTGTCAAAAGCGTGATATACACTCCTTTTTTCTTGACATATTCGACCGCTTCCTTTGTTTCGCGCTGCAACCGGCCGTTGTTTTTTAAAATGGTTCCGTCAATATTAAGAGCAAGCAATTTGTAAGCCACTGCTGTCTCCCCCTTTTGTGAAAAAAGTCGATCTTGCTCGCTTTTCTTGTTGTGTTCGCCGCCTCCGCTTTTCAGATTGTCTAGCTTCGGCGGATAGCTCTCTTGCGCGAAATAACCTTCGCCCTTGAAGTGCAAGCACTTCCGCAGACGAAGAACATTTCGCTTCGAGAGCTGTTCGCGCCGCCTCCACTTTTCTTCTTTGTCTAGCTTCGGCGGCTAGCCTTCTTCTGCCAAATAACCTTCTCCCTCGGGGTGACAAGCACCCCTGCGGTCGAAGAACATTTGGCTTCGAAGGCTAATCGCGCCGCCTCCGCTTTTCTTCCTATCACTTCATAGCTATGATAAAACGGACAAAAAAAGAACACTCAATATGAGTGTTCGTCATTATTCCGTTTCCATGAAAGAACGGTACAGCTCTTCGAGCGGTTTCATCGCGATGCGCTGGATGTCAGCCAAGAGCATGCTCATCCGCTGTTCGAGCGCCATCAACTGTGCGAGTTTTTCGTTTTGCTGGGCGAGGATCATCGCTTTTTGCGCATGTTCGACTTCTTCCGGAAAAATTTCCGCCCCAGTCAGTTGTTTTTCATGCATCCGCATTTGCGCATCTCGGAAATTGGTAAATAGGCGGTACGCCGTTTCATCTTGGCGCACCGCTTCGTACGCCTGCTTTAACTGCTGAAAATCGTGGCTTGCGCGGATCGCTTTCTCAAGCTGCTCGGCAAGATCATATAGCTGATTGGACATAAAAAAGCCTCCTATAAAAAGTAACGTATCTCTATCATAACGTATGCGCCGAGAAAAAGCGATATGACTAATAAAAAGCAAGGGGAAATCTTACATCCATAAGCCGATGATGCCTTGAGCCGCACCGATGATTCCTCCTAGCAGCGCGCCTAAATACGTAATCATTTTTAATTCGCGACTCGCGATCGATAAAATGATTGCTTCAAGGCGTTCAATGGAAAACGATTCAACTTCGGAACGGACGATGTCCGCCAGCTGCAGGCGGGTGATAATCGTTTCCACTTGACCGCTGATCCATTGGCTGCCCGCTTCCGCCACTTGCGGAATCCATTCGTTCATCATCCGCTCTTGATACGGAGCAACCATATCGGCGACCGGCTGTTCGAGAATATCGTTTCGTTCGACCACATCAAGCGCAAAATGATGAAGCATTTCACAAATCCGCTCTTTTCCAATCAATTCTTCTACCGCGATAAGCGGATAGCTTGTCAGCTTATTCCATTCCGTCCATAAAAGACGAGCCAGCAGCTCTCTTGTCCCAGAATGGCGCAAAAATTTTATGATTTCCGGCTGCACTTTGTCCACAAGGTTGACGTTGCCAAGAAACATTTGCAGCATATTTCCAAGCATCCCGCGACCGCTAAAAAATTCGTCAATCATTTTCGCAATTCGCCCTTTTCCTTCCTCGCTTTCGAAATAGTCGAGCGCCCGGTCGGCAATGTAGTTGGCGAGATCGCCGATGCGCTCTTCCATTTTTAATTGCACTTCGTCAGGAAATATATCACGGATCGCTTTTGCGCGCATCGTTGCCATCCACTGCTCATACGCCTTGTCCACCCACTGCGTCGCCTTTATGCAAAGCAGCTCTTTGGCATTTTCGATTCCCGCGCGCTGCAGAAGCTCCGCGACCGTATTTCGGCGGGAAAGCCATTCTTCCGCGTGCCGCCGTGCCCAGTCAATCATGCTGTCCATCAAGTCACGAGCCACTAATTTGCGACGAATCCCTTCCGGCGTCAATAAATGTTCAACGACCGTTTTGCCAAGCTGTTCAGCCAGCTCCCTCCGCCGTTTTGGAATCAGTCCTGGAGTAAACGGAAGCCGTTTTCCAAACCAATAAATCGGCTCATATGGCCGAAATAGCATTTGAATGGCGAGAAAATTTGTCACTCCGCCAATCAGCGCCCCGACCGCAATCATAAATAGCAAGTAAAAAATAGTCTCCATGTTTTTCCCCTTTCACGCCTATAAGATAATCACCAAAATTAAGCGAACATCATACGATACGATATAAACATTTGCCTAATTTTTCATTATAGGGCTTGCGCGACGGAAGCGCAAATGAGGGAGAACAATGAATCAGCAGCCAACGGTCGCCGTGTTGACGGAAATTTTCCATAAGGATTCGTGTGTTCATTTCGGATCGATTCATGATTTTTGCGAGGAACTAGCGAACTATAGCATGCAGCGCCAGCTTATTTTCTACGTCACGTCTTTGTCGATGTATTTAAAGAACGAAAAGAGCGGCTACCGCTGGATCGATGGGGAATGGAGAGAAACGAAAGTCCCCCCTGCGAACGTGATCTATAACCGCCTCCACTCACGGAAGGCTGAACATTCTTATTTATTTGAGCAGCTGATCGAACAACTGAAAAACGAGCACGTTCTGATGTTTAACCATCGTTTTTTGCATAAATGGGAAGTGCACCAATATTTAGCAAGCCATTCGTACTTGCATCCTTATTTACCGAAAACGGAATTATTCAGGAATAAACAAACGCTTGATAGCGTTGTTGAACGGTTTCCCGTCGTATTTATTAAACCGATCCACGGCAGTCAAGGGCGGCATATTTTTCGTATTGAAAACAAGGAAACCGGCTTCCTCCTTGACTACTCGACGTCAATGAAAGATGCGGTGCAACAGTATGCTTCCACTTCGGAGCTGTTTGCCGCCTTAAAAGAACGGCTAAAGTCGGCGGCGATTATTCAGCAAGGAATCGATATGCAAACGATTGACGGACGGCCGATCGATTTCCGCCTTTTGTGCCACCGCGCCCATGACAGCGAATGGCGTGTGACATCGGCCGTCGCACGTATAGCGAATCAAGAACAGTTTGTTGCCAACCTTGCTCGCGGCGGAGAAATCGTCCCGATCGACAACGTGCTGCAACAATGGTATGAACGAAGGAAAGCGTTTCAGCAAAAAATGCTGTTAAAAGACATTGCCATCGAAGTATCAACCGTTTTAGCCAGTGAAGCGGAAGGATTGTATGGGGAATTCGGCATTGATCTAGCGATAGATCGGGAACATAAACCATGGATTATTGAAGTGAACACCAAGCCATCGAAACAGACCAACATGTCAATATCGAAACATTTTATTCGTCCGTCGGCGAAAGCCATTATCGACTATTGTCTGTCACTGATCGACGAAAAGGAGTGATTCGCCTTGATTTCTCTTGGATTTATCACGATTGAGGAACAACAGGAAATGGAATACTGTACAGAAATCGCGAAACGTGCCGGCCGTTACGGCATTGCTGTCTACCGCTTTACCCCGCTTGATATCGATCCGTTAACGGAAAAAGTTCATGGCCGCGCTTTTGATGAAAAAAGGCAAGCATGGACGAAAAGCACGTTTGATATTCCATCGTTTTTATACGACCGCTGTTTTTATCGTTCCGATATCCGTTCGAAAAAATGCAAACCAATCATGCAATGGCTGAAACGCCGGCCGGACCTTGTCTTTTTAGGATACGGATTTCCAGGTAAATGGGACGTATATGAGAAAATGATCGAGCATCCGCTGCTGTCCCCTTATGTGCCGAAAACCGCCCGTTTGCAGTCGTCCGCCGACATTTTGCGCATGATTCGCCGCGAGCAAGCGGTCATTTGCAAACCGGAGAACGGAGCGGGCGGCCGCGGCATTTATGTCATCCAAAAAGCAGAAAGGAAGCTTCATATTTGCGATGCATCCGGGCAGACCACCGCTTTGGTTGGACAAAAAAGCGAACTGGAGCAATGGATCTCTACATTATTGCAACAACATTCCTACTTGATACAGCCGTTTTTGCCGTTGCAGACAAAAGAAAACGAACCGTTTGACGTCCGCTTCCTGTTCCAAAAAGATGGAACCGGCAAATGGATAGAGCGATGCCGCGCCGTGCGGGTCGGACACCCGGGAATGTTTATCGCCAACGTCCGCGCCGGTGCCGACGTTCGTGATTTTTCCGGGTGGATCCGTTCCTTTCCTTCTTCACAGCGCATTTTGATTATCGATGGCATCGAAACCATTATTCGCGCCCTCCCGTCCTACATGGATGAACAATTCGGCCCTCTCTTCGAATTAGGGCTTGATATTGGTATTACAAAAGAAGGCGGTGTATGGATCATCGATGTCAATTCCAAGCCAGGAAGAAAGATCGTGGCCGCGCTTCATCCTGACAAAAAGGACGACGTATACGAAGCGCCGCTGCAATATTGTTTGTTTCTCGCCAACGAGGTGAATATCTTATGACCTATTCATTAATGATTCAGGAAAAAGAAGAAAATACGATCTATCTTCCATCAACCATTTCTCTCTCCGGGCAGACGATGGCGGCATTTGGAAGCGTCTCTACCCCTTGCCGTTTTGTTTCCTCTCCTCTTTTAGACCAACAGATTATCGTGACAAAAGACGTAGCACGACGCTTGTACATTCCGTTTGCCGCGGACGTCCATCTTGTTCTCGATAACGATACCATTCATCTCGGTCCGCTCGTTGGCATTTTTACCGCCGGATTTACGAAATCACCGCTTCGTCCTGTCGGGAAGCGCAGCTTCTTCTTTGCGAAATTGCTCTCCCAGGAGAAGAAAGTCGGCGGATTTGCTTTTCTATTTGGTGCCCATCATATCCACTGGGAAACCGGAACGGTAACCGGCTATTTTTATACAGAAAGCGGTTGGGTGCAGCGGGAAGTGCCACTGCCAACCGTTATTTACAACCGCCTGCCAAATCGCCGCATTGAAAACAGCGAAACATTCCAAACGATTAAAGAAACGCTAAAAAACCAATATGGCATTCCTTGGTTTAATGAAAACTTTTTCAATAAATGGGAAGTATACTGCCTGTTAAAGGAGCATCCGCACTCCCGGCCCTATCTTCCCGATACTTCGCTTCATCCTACCGTAGAAACTGTTCAACGTTTTTTAGAACGTTATGGCGAAGCATATTTAAAACCGACCAACGGCAGCCTTGGTTTTGGCATTTACCATCTTGTAAAGAAAAATGGCCAATACGAATGCCGATTTCGCGACGAACATGGATACAACCGGATGCGCATCTTTCCGACATTATCTTCGCTATGGCAACACCTATTTTCGCATCAAAAATTGGACCATTATATTATCCAGCAAGGGATTCGGCTCATTGAAGTCAACGGCAGAAAGGTCGATTTTCGCATCCATACGAATAAAAATGAACAAGGCGCTTGGCAAGTGAGTGCGGTCGCGGCAAAAATCGCCGGAAAGCGAAGCGTAACCACCCACATGAACAACGGCGGCATTGTGAAAACAATGGAAGAAATTTTTCCTGACGCCTCCGTCCGCCAGCGCATTCTCAAGCGGCTTCATGACGCTGCTCTCACGCTAAGCCGCGGCCTGGAAGAGCAGATGGGCATCACGATCGGCGAAATCGGCTTTGACATCGGCCTTGACCAAAAGCAGAATATTTGGATGTTTGAAGCCAATTCCAAACCAGGAAGATCGATTTTTAAACATCCAAAGCTAAAGCAGGATGATGAGCGGACCGCAATGCTTTCCCTTGCTTATGCCGTCTATTTAAGCAAAAAAACCATTGCCGAACCAGAGGCGTTATTGCAATGACCGTTATTTATTACAATCAAGATAGAGGCGCATGGTTTCATCAAGACCACGGCCGCGCCTACTCGTTTGGTTGCAATGGGCTGCTGCCGTTTTCTGACGATACGCCATCGTTTTCCCTTCCTGTAAAAGAGAAAAACGGAAAAATCGGGCCGCTCGTCGGCATCATGGTTAGTGAATCATCTATTCCGGTCCTGCTCAACAGGAAAAAGCGCTATATCGAACTCATCGTCCATTGCCTGCAAAAAGCCGGGGGGATCGGCGTCGTTTGTCCGGTCAACGCAATCGGTGAACATGCCATTCGCGGATATGTATTCGTTCCAGCGCTGGATCGATGGGTACCCGTTACCGCCCCGCTTCCTGATGTTTTTTATAACCGAATCAAAAGCCGGCAGGAAGAAAAATCAACGGTATTCCAACAGACCGTTGCTCGTTTTGGAAACCTCTGCATCCCTTTTTTTAACCGCACTTTTTTTACAAAATGGGAAATATATGAGACGCTCGTGAAAAATGAACGACTGCGGGCCCATTTGCCGCATACGGTGCCAGTGCAGCACATCGACGATATACAGAACATGTTGAAAACGTACGGAAGTGTCTATATGAAGCCAAACGACGGGGCAAAAGGAAAAGGGATTTTCCGCCTTACCGCTTCTCTGTTACCGAATACAATCCTTTACGAGCACATCAACGGCAAAAAAACGCTCGCCTCCCTTGACGAACTGGCCCCGCTTTTGGCGGCGACACGCTACATTGCCCAGCAAGCAATCGACGCCGATACATGGAATGGACAACGCTATGATTTGCGCGTTCTCGTTCATTATAAACATGGCCGCTACATCATCAGCGGCATCGGCGTCCGGTTGGCACAAACGCAGCAGCTGACGACCCACGTCTTAAACGGCGGAACCATTTTACCATATTCCGAAGTAAGGGAGCGCGTCGATGAAAAAGAGCTGCACAGCCTCCTTGACGCCTGCGGAAAAGAAATAAGCGGCCGTTTTGGCTTTGTCGGCGAGTTTTCCGCCGATATCGGCGTCGGCAAAGACGGCACATTGTACGTATATGAGCTCAACGCCAAGCCGATGATTTTTGACGAACCGGATATTCAGCAGAACGGTGCAAAACAACTTATTTCTCTATTTGCGGAGCTAGCTGGGTTTGCACCATCGTAAAAAATAAGCGGCTGTATTGCATCGCTTGCTGCAAAACTTGATCCGCCGCCTTTTGCGCGGCTCCTGACAAACCTTTTCTTGCCTTTCGACATAACATTGCTTTTTTCAATTCCTGCAAGCAAAGCCTGTGCAGCAGTTCAGAAGAAAAAGCATGCACCACCTCTTCCCTGTCGCTTTCTGCATATGTCCCGGCAAGCAAATAATGAATGTATTGCCAAAGTTGATATTGACGCTTGGCATCTTCTAAATATCGTATGAATTGCTGCTGCCACGTTTCCTCCTCCACTGTTTCCATGAGCCGTTCTGCCAGCTGGGCGGATGTGGAGGTAATGTGCAACAGTTGTTTCACCATGCGTATCATTGCCTTTCCCTCCTTGCTTGTCCTACTGTTTGCCATATATATGACGAGCGCGGATATTCTATGCCTTTTTCACACAAACTAAAAAACAAGGAGGGAACATCATGATGGAACGAAACGAACGGTCGCTCCAAGATTCTCAATATGAGGGCCGCGACGAATACTATATGGACATCGATCGAATGATTAATGAAGGTATGGCGGGCGGCTATGTCCATGGCCGTGAAGACGCCGTCAATATCGAAGAGGCGCGCGACTTAGTCAAAGAAGAACCGCCTCATGAAACAACATAATCATGCAAAAAACCGATTTTCCTTGCGACAAGGAAAATCGGTTTTTTGTATTATAATGAAATTAACATGAAGAAAGAAAGGAAACGTACCGATGCTTGAACGGCTAAAATCTTATTACAAAGATGCAATCGTCATTAACGAACAGGTCGCTGACGCCGCTAGATATGAATGGTTTTATACAAAAGAGGGAGATAAAATCGGCATCGATAAACACCGCCTATCCAAACGGGAGAAACAGTTATTGTCGATCTTTCTCACCCCGATTCTTGACGCGGATCGTACGATGAGCGAAGAAGAGCAGGCATGGCAGCGATGGATCATGCACGAAGATGCAACGATGCTGCAGCATCTCTTCTCCCTGCCTCCATATTGCCGTTTTATTCACTTTATAACAAAAAGATCGGTTACAAATAAAGACGACTTTTACGATGCCGTGAGCGGATTGTTCCCTGACCCGATTACAATCGTTTGGGAGCATGAACATCGCGGCGTCATTATTGAGAAGAAACAAAAGCAAGCGGCAGAACCTTTGCCATTTGCTGATATTATCGATACGCTGGCAACCGATTTTTACGCTACCATTCATTTATTTATCGGACAAATCCATCCGTACGATGATCAGCTTTACGAGTCATTCCGCTATGAAAAACGTTGCTTCGAGTTAGCCCAGACATATATGCCGAAACAGACGGTCTATCAAATGGAAGATGTGATTCCGCTTTTGCTGATTCATGGCCATCCCGAACTGGAAGCGGTCAAAAAGGCCTTTCCTTTTCTCAAAACATTGGACGATGAATGGCTGCGGATCATACAAACATTTCTGCAATGCAATCTTAACGTTTCCATGGCAGCGAAAAAATTATATATGCACCGCAACAGCCTGCAATACCGCATTGATAAATTTATTGAAAAAACAGGAATCGATATTAAACATTTTAAAGGGGCGGTAGCCGTTTATTTGGCAATATTGTTGCAGCAATATACAGATCAATAAACGCTGCTGAGTCCAATGGAAGCCAAGCACGTTTAAAATGGTAACGGAATGCCCCCCTTTTTATTTTTACTAAGAAAAAAGCAAACGTTGTTCGGCCGCTTAACAACCAAAAAAGTGGATGCTCTATTTTTTCTTACTAGAAGCAGAATCTTCAGGTGAAACTGATATCGTTTTCCTATCGTCTTTGCCGTTTGGCATCTTGCCAAAAATGACGACTCTTTTTTGTGCAAATTGTCCATTTACGAATCTTCCTATTTTTCTGTATGCTTAAAGCGGTTGAAACCGATTTCATAATGGAGGTGCGTGACAATGGCAGAACTTCGTTTAGAGCACATTTATAAAATTTACGATAACAACGTCACAGCGGTAAAAGATTTCAACTTGCATATTCAAGACAAAGAATTCATCGTTTTTGTCGGTCCGTCCGGCTGCGGAAAATCGACAACATTGCGGATGATTGCCGGTCTTGAGGAAATTTCAAAAGGCGACTTGTATATCGACGGCAAGCGGATGAACGATGTTCCGCCAAAAGACCGCGATATTGCGATGGTATTTCAAAACTATGCGCTTTATCCGCATATGAGCGTCTATGATAACATGGCATTCGGCTTGAAATTACGCAAATTCCCGAAAGCGGAAATCGAACGACGCGTCCGTGAAGCAGCGCGCATTCTCGGACTGGAACAATATCTGGACCGCAAGCCAAAAGCTCTTTCCGGTGGTCAGCGTCAACGCGTCGCGCTAGGCCGCGCCATCGTCCGTGATGCCAAAGTATTTTTAATGGACGAGCCGCTTTCCAACTTGGATGCCAAACTGCGCGTACAAATGCGTTCCGAAATTGCGAAATTGCATCAACGTTTGGAAACGACAACGATTTACGTCACCCACGACCAAACGGAAGCAATGACGATGGCAACACGGCTAGTAGTGATGAAAGACGGGGTTATTCAACAAGTCGGCACGCCAAGAGAAGTATATGAAAAACCGGAAAATATTTTCGTCGGCGGCTTTATCGGCTCCCCAGCGATGAACTTTATTAAAGGAACACTGCAGGACGGCAAGTTTGTTGTCGGCAATATTAGACTCGATGTTCCGGAAGGAAAAATGAAAGCGCTTCGCGATCAAGGCTACGTCGGCAAGGAAGTCATCTTAGGCATTCGTCCAGAAGATATCCATGATGAACCACTCTTCCTTGAATCATCGCCAAATACGAAAATTACCGCCCACGTTGAGGTAGCCGAGCTGCTTGGTGCAGAATCGATGATTTATTCCAATATTAATGGACAAGAATTTGTCGCGCGCATCGACGCCCGCACGGAAATCAAGCCAGGCCACCAATTAGACCTTGCCTTAGATATGAACAAAGCGCACTTTTTCGATATCGAAACGGAAAAACGAATCCGTCCTGCTAATGAAAAATAACGATATGGTTCCCCCTTATTTTCATATAAACGCTATACAGGCTCTAGCGATGATGCTAGAGCCTATTCTTTAATAAACCGCACTTCTTCCTGCTTGCAGTATGGACAGTAAAACAGATGCACACATTCATGGTTGGCTAATGTGTGCGGATAGCCATCCACTAATTTCATCATATTGATATCCATATAAGGACTATAGTCATCAAAATAATCGGTTATCTTTCCTTGATCCTGCATCGGCTGTTGACAATGGTTGCAATATACCGTCACCTTACACAATCCGTTGCATAGTGGGCAAATGTTCATGCTGTTTCCTCCTAAACACAATCCCTTATTTTACATATTCCCTGATTTCGGCAACGGTAAAACGTTAAAAATTTCCATAAAAAATCGGTGAATAATGAACACAAAACGTTTCAAACTATTAGTGCAAGCAACCAATAACCCATTGGGTTCAGCCAAGCTTGGCAGCATGCTTTATAGCATGCGTTGCTGGTGCAATTCCAGCTAACCCAGCCAACAAAACTCAAACAAGGAGATGATGACACATGGCACGTAACAACAATTCTAACCAATTGTTAGTTGCTGGTGCGCAACAAGCAATCGACCAAATGAAGTATGAAATCGCTCAAGAATTTGGTGTAAATCTTGGCCCTGATACCACTTCTCGCGCTAACGGTTCTGTTGGCGGCGAAATTACAAAACGTCTTGTCGCAATGGCCCAACAACAACTTGGCGGTCAATTCGGCGCTCGCCAATAACAACTTCATATACATGGCTAAAGCCCCAGGCGCCTTGCCTGGGGCTTCATTTGTCTTGTTACTCGATGAGTTGTAAAAATTGTTTTGTGCGTTCATGTTTTGGTGAAACGAGCAACTGTTCTGGAGCTCCTCTTTCTACGATGATTCCTCCATCCATAAAAACCACTTCATCGGCTGCTTCTTTCGCAAACCTCATTTCATGAGTGACGACGATCATTGTCATCCCTTCATTTGCTAAACTTTTCATGACTTTCAGTACTTCACCGACAAGCTCTGGATCCAATGCTGATGTCGGTTCATCAAACAGCATGACTTCCGGTTCCATAGCAAGCGCCCGCGCAATCCCGACACGCTGCTGTTGCCCTCCAGACAGCTGAAATGGATAATGGTGCGCTTTATCTTCGAGTCCCACTTTAGCTAATAATTCCATCGCTTTTTCCCGCGCATGTTCTTTCTTTTCCCGTTTAACCGTAACAGGTCCTTCCATGACATTTTCCAGCGCAGTCATATGCGGAAACAAATTATAGTTTTGGAACACCATTCCTGTTAACCGACGAAATTCATGAATCTCACGCTTCGTCACAGGCTTCGAAAAATCAAGCTGACTATTTGCTATCGAAATTTTCCCTTTCGTCGGCGTTTCAAGCGCATTTAAACAACGCAAAAACGTCGTCTTTCCCGACCCTGATGGACCGATAATAACCACTACTTTTCCTTTTTCTACTGTGATATCGATCCCTTTTAATACTTCTATGTCACCAAATTGCTTATATAAACCTTGAACAGAAATCATCATGATATCTCCTTATCGGTTATCTTGCAATATAACGATTTAAGCGCTCTTCGATTCGGTTTTGCACAATTGATAATAGAAAGCAAATCACCCAATAAATAACTGCCGCTTCTGTGTATAATAATAGAAATTCATAGTTCGTCGAGGCGATTTCTTGTGCTTTCCGAAACATCTCCGAAACAAGAATAAGCGATGCAAGCGACGTGTCTTTGACTAAGCTAATGAATGTATTGGACAGCGGTGGAATCGAAACCCGCGCTGCCTGTGGGAATATTACCCGGCGCAGTGCCTGCCACGACGTCATTCCTAACGAATACGCCGCTTCCCATTGACCCTTCGGAATGGATAAAATTGCAGCACGGATAATCTCTGAAGCATATGCACCGACGTTTAAGGAAAAGCCAATAACGGCGGCAGGAAATGAAGGGATTGTAATGCCAATATTCGGCAGTCCGTAAAAGATAATAAACAACTGAACAAGAAGTGGTGTCCCGCGGATGGCGGATACATATATTCTAGCGATCATTTCTAATACTTTTATTCCGGAGATACGCGCCAAAGCTGTAGCAATTGCTAATACCAGCCCAATGGAAAACGTAATAATCGTCAGCGGAATCGTATAATACAAAGCTCCCTTCACCAAAGGGAGAAAGGAACTTTGTGCAATGGATACCAATCTGCTTACTCTTTCAGGGTCTACCATCACATTACTTAGATACATCTTCACCAAACCATTTCTTAGAAATTTTTGCGTATGTGCCGTCTTTTTTCATATCTTCTAGCGCTTTATTCACAGCTTCTACCAATGTATCGCTGCCTTTGCGGAACATAAACCCGCTTTGAGATGCATCACTGTGCTTCGCCACAATTTTAATTGGCGCGTCCGGTTTTTGTCTTAAATAATCAAGAACCGATAAGTTATCATTAATCGTAACGTCCGCCCTTTTCGAGCTTAACAATTCGATCGCTTGATTAAATCCCTCTACGCCGACAATTTGCGCGCCGTAAGACCGTGCTAAATCGGCAAAATTGCTTGTCATCGATTGTGCCGCTTTTAGCCCTTTTATGTCTTCAAATTTAGATACTTTCTTGTTATCTTTATGAACGACTAACACCGCCATGGAAGTAATATACGGATCAGAAAAATCATATTTCTGTTGTCGGTCCGGGCGGATTCCGACTTCATTGGCAATCATATCAAACCGTTTCGCATCCAATCCTGCAAACATCGCATCCCACTGTGTTTCCATAAATACTGGTTTAACCCCAAGACGCTTCGCTACTTCTCTTGCCAAATCCACATCGAATCCGGTTAGCTTTCCGCTTTTATCGTGAAAAGTAAACGGCGGGTAGGTGCCCTCTGTTCCAATTCGCAACTCTCCGGATTTTTTCACCTGCGCTAATAAATCGTTTGCTTGCTTATTCGGCTTCTCTTGCGATTGCTGATTGCCGCATGCAGCCAATAACAAAATAGAAGCCGCCATCAAAAAGAACAGACTTCGTAATAAAATTTTTTTCATATATTCCAAACCTCCATCATTCCGATTGGTTTTTAACACCTATGTTATAATAAAAAAGCCATAAGCAAGTTGTCAAATGGAAAAGAAATGATTTATTCCCCTTCTAGTCAAAAAAAAGGAGCTTTACGCTCCTTATATATTTTCCGCCAACGGTTTGTTTAGCGAAACAAGCACTTTGCGAATTCGACGGTTTTCCACTTGCCGCACCGTAAATGTAAGCGGCCCGTAATGCAGTGTTTCACCAACATTTGGCACGCGTTCAAACATTTCAAATATCCAGCCGCCTAACGTGTGCGACGCGCTTTCCGGCGTATCAATTTTCATCATTTCGCAAAATTCATCAAGCGGCAATTCGGCGTTAAACTCATAGCTGTTCTCATCGATTTGCCGGATACTTTTTACCGCTTCATCATGTTCGTCCCATATTTCGCCAACAATTTGTTCAATAATATCTTCGAGTGTAATTAACCCGGCGGTACCGCCGAACTCATCGACAACAATGGCCATATGCACCTTGCTTTTTTGAAACTCCGGCAGCAAATCGGAAATTTTCATCGATTCCACGACAAACAGCGGCTTGCGTAATAACTTGCGAATGTTGACCTCTTTTTGCTGCACCAGTTCACTAAAAAAGTCGCTTTCCGACAAAATGCCGATAACATTATCAATATCTCCCTCATATACCGGGATGCGGGAGTATTTTTCCTCTAAAAACACATCGCGGATCTCCTCGATCGGCTGGTTTACTTCGACAGCAACCATATCAGACCGTGGCGTAAAAATTTCTTCCACTAAAATTTCATCAAAATCGAGCGAACGATGAATAAGCTCTTTTTCTTTATTGTCAATAATTCCTTCTTCCTCGCTTAAATCAATCATTACTTTAATTTCTTCCTCCGTCACCACGGGAACAACCGCTCCGCTAGTAAACCATTTTGCGACATGTTCCCTTACTGCATGAAACAGCGTCGTGACGGGAGAAAGCAACTTCATCAATACGTAAATAATGCCTGCATAACGAATCGATAACGATTCCGCATGCACTTTCGCAATCGATTTTGGCAAAATTTCACCGAAGACCACGAGAAGCACAGTCATCACGATAATTGCGGCGACTAGACCCGCGCGCTCCCCAAGCATGGTTGTCGCCATATCCACTAAAAAAGCGACCGCCACAATGCCGGTGATTCGATTGGCTACAAGCACAGTCAATAAGACGTGGTCTAAATGCTCCATAATATAATTTACCCGTTTACTACCACGGTGATTTTCTTCTACATAATTTTTCAGACGAATTTTATTGGCGGACGACAATGCAGTTTCTGCCGAAGAAAAGAAAGCGTTTAACATCACGCAAAGGAAAAACCACCCTAACAACCCTAGAGGCAACTCTCCCAAAGAATCTTCACACTCCTAAAATAAAACAGTTATTATTATCCATTTATATGATTATCATATCAAATTTTTCACCAAATGCCTATCGTCTAAACATACAAGAAATAAAAACTGCAGAGTAACCCCTGCAGTTTTTACGACTCAATCAAGCATGAGCCGATAAAATATACCAGTACCAGCAAAGAAGCAATATTCAAGGTGACGGATAGCTCTTCCATTTTGTCCCCTCCTCATCATTCATCCCCATTATCATCGTAACATAGCACTTTTTCTATGTGGCAGACACTTTATACAACTTTTTGACAATTTTATTACTTAAGTGAGCCTCCCCGCCTAACTGCTTCGAGAATTTTGGCTCAATGTTTTGGCCAATCGCCAAGAGCAAGACAAAAGGTGGCTTCCCACAAAAAGGGCCCCTAGCCCAAATAGCGGTAATAAATCGATTTCGCCTCTTGAATATCTTTTGTCCCATGAATCAACGCACGCCCGTCGGAAAAGATGACAAGCCGCTCATTTCCAAGCGATACGGAAACAAGATATGGATTGACATGCACAGCCAATCCTTGTTTCGCAAACAAGTCGGCCAGCTCTTGCAAATCATAATTTCGTTTGACAGCGGGGCGGATTTGCACCGAATTGCGCCCGCATAGCACCGCTGTTTTTGTTTGCTGCTCATAGGAAAGGAACGGATAGGACGGCTTGGAGCCGCAAGTCGGGCAATCTTCCTTTTTCACCGAATCAATGCGTATCGCCGTATGCTGATTTTTCCATAAATCAAACGACACGAGCTTGTTGCGCAACGCCGCCCAGTCTTCGACTAAAATTTTCAACGCTTCCGTCACTTGATAGCTGACGACCATTTGTACCGCCGGACTGATAATTCCCGCCGTGTCGCACGTCAGGCCGCCCGTCGGCACCGTGTCAAGCAGGCAGTGAAAACATGGCGTTTTGCCGGGAATAAACGCGTAGCTAATACCATAGCTGCCGACACAGGCACCGTAAATCCAGGGGATGCGATATTTATAGGCGGCGTCGTTGATAAGCATGCGCGTATCAAAGTTATCGGTCGCGTCCATTAAAAGATCAGGCGTTCTTGTAGTAATCAGCTCTTCAAGCTCTTGCGCCGTCACATCGCCGACAATTGCGTCGATTTCGACATCGGAGTTTACTTCCTGAAGCCGCCGCTTAGCAGCAACCGCTTTCGGCAGGCGCTCTTTTGCATCAGCTTCGCTGTATAACTGCTGACGCTGAAGGTTGCTCCATTCAACATAGTCGCGATCGACAATCGTCACTTTACCGACGCCGGCGCGCACCAGCGCCTCGGCACTGCCTGTTCCTAACGCACCGGCGCCAATAATAAGCACATGTTTTTGTCTAATTTTCTTTTGCCCTTCTTCGCCAATTGGCGCAAACAACTCTTGACGAGAATATCGTTCGTTCAAACAACACTCATTCCTTCCGTTGGACTGCTTGCGGTAGCGTACCGTTTTTTCGGAATTCTGCCCGCCTCATAGCCGAGCCGTCCCGCTTCCACCGCTAATTTCATCGCTTTAGCCATTTTGACTGGATCAGCTGCACCGGAAACAGCCGTATTTAACAACACGCCGTCCGCCCCTAACTCCATCGCCAATGCCGCGTCAGCCGGGCTGCCAATTCCGGCATCTACAATCACCGGCACTGTCGCCTGCTCGATAATGAAACTTAAGTTGAGCGGATTGACAATGCCCTGTCCGGAACCGATCGGCGCAGCACCCGGCATCACCGCATGGCAGCCGAGCTCTTGCAGCCGTTTGGCCAGCACAACATCATCGGAAGTATACGGAAGAACGATAAAACCTTCCTCGAGCAGCATTTCCGTTGCTTTTAGCGTTTCTACCGGATCTGGCAGCAGCGTTTTCTCGCAGCCGATCACTTCTACTTTAATCATATCACATAATCCCGACGCTTTGGCGAGCCGCGCGATTCGCACCGCTTCTTCCGCCGTTTTCGCTCCCGCGGTGTTTGGCAGCAGTTTGTATTTTGCTAAATCTAAGTTTTCCAAAAAGTTAGGTTGGTTTGGTTCAAAAATGTTCATGCGCCGGACCGCAAATGTCAAAATTTCCGCTCCCGACGCTTCGACCGCTTGTTTCTGTACTTCCAAACTTGGATATTTTCCTGTTCCGAGCAATAATCTCGACTGAAATTCATATGGACCGATTTTTAACATCTCAACCGCCTCCTACAAAATGAACAATTTCAATTTGATCGCCGTCGCATAAGGTTGTCGTGTCATATTGGCTTTTTTCAATAATGGTTAAATTTACTTCGACAACGGCCAGCTTGTTTTGTAATTGAAAATGCGCAAGCAAATCGCTAACCGTTTTCACCTGCTCGGGAACATGAATCGATTCGCCGTTAATAATAAGCTTCATTCCTTTCCCACCTTTGTCTGATGTCGTGTGAGGGAAAACGGAGCAAGATCGACATCTGTTTCTTTTCCTTCCACTAAATCCGCCAACAATACGCCCGTAATCGGGCTTAACAAAATACCGTTACGGTAATGGCCGGTCGCCACCCAAACGCGCGGGTAATGAGGATGTTCCCCTATGTACGGCAGACCATCGCCCGTTTGCGGCCGGATTCCGCTCCATGCCTTTTCCCATTCTGCCTTTTCCAACTCCGGAAGAAGGCGACATGCGCGTTCGAGCAGACTCCTCATTCCTTGAACCGATACTTTTCGATCAAACGTATGCGGCGTCGAAGTCGCCCCAATAAGCAGCTGGTTTCCGCGTTTCGGCACGATATAGCAGCCGCTTTTGGCAAATACAGTCGTTTGAAGGAGCGGCGTTTCTGTTTTCACAGAGATGCACTCGCCTTTGACCGGATACATCGAAAGAGAAAGACCTGTTTGTGCAAGAAGCAGGGAAGACCATGCCCCTGAAGCGATGACGACAACGTCCGCGGCAAACGTTCCTCGATTCGTCTCGATTACGTACGAATCGCCTAGCTTTCTTAAATGCATCGCCTCGGTGTACTCATGCCACTTTGCTCCATAGGCTATCGAAGCGTTCGCCAATGCAAGCGCAAAATCGGGAGCGCTTACTTGGCTGTCTTTCGGAATATACATCGCTGCCGCAAGATCGCAGGAAACATGCGGCTCGATTTCCCTCGCCTCATCCGCCGAGAGCCAGCGCGGCGGATAATCCGTCTGCCGCCAAAATTCGTAATGGCGGCGAAGTGCGGCAGCTTCTTCTTCGGTCACCGCCACTTTCAGCATCCCTTTTTCGACGAGTCCGATATCGATGCCAGTCAGTTCTTTTAATTCCTCGGCAAGCTCCGGAACGAACGCCCGGCTTTTCAATGCAAACGGAATCAGCGGACTTTCTTCGAAAAATTCCGACTGCGCCCCAAGCATTCCCGCCGCTGCGCTGGATGCCTGGCTTGCTATCCGTTCTTTTTCGAGCACGCCGACACGAAATTGTCGTTTTGCCAGTTGAAATGCAATCGATGCGCCGATAATTCCTCCGCCAACCACCAACACATCGTAATCATGACGTTCCATCAACATCCCTCTCCCCTGTTCATTTACTATGTTTGTTTGACTATATGTGCGAGCTTTTTTGTTTCCGCGACAGGATCTTTCGCCAAAAACACCGCCGACATCACGGCGATCCCATCGGCACCCGCCTGCAGCACTTGCGCTGCATTCCCCGCGTGAATGCCGCCGATTGCAATGACCGGAATATGAACGCCGTCTGCAACAATCCGCAATGATTCAACTCCGCGCGGCCGCATCCCCGGCTTGCTTGCGGTCGGAAAAATATGTCCATAGATACAAAAATCTGCGCCGCTTTTCTCTGCTTCCTTCGCCTCGTCAAGCGAATGGACCGAACAGCCGACAGCCAGCGCCGGAAAATGAGGCTTTACTTGGCATACCGATAAGCTGTGGTGCGCCAGCTGCACCCCTTTTACGCCAAACACCGCCGCCACATCGACGCGGTCATTGACAATGATCTTCTGTGGCGGCACCCCGCTTTCGATGAGAGCGGCAACGAACGCGGAAACCTCGCGCGCCGTTTTCCTTTTTTCCCGCACATGAATCGCATCGATATACGGATGGATGCGGGCACAAATAGACGCAAACTGTTCGGCAGACTGTTTTCCCGTCGAAATGAGATGAAGCTGTTTTGTCATTGTCATCCCTTGCTTTCTAGCGCACATCGGTAACCGGAATATACGGGTAATGCACGCCGGTGTAATAAGCCGCCGCCGCTACAAAGGCGAATAGAGCGACAAGCGCGATATCGTATTTGTTAAAGCCGATTTCATAGTAAAACGTCCGCTCTGTGCTGCTGGAAAAACGCTTTGCTTCCATCGCCACCGCGATGCGCTGGGCGCGGCGGATGCTTTGCGACAGGAGCGGAATCGCATAGCGCTTCATTTTTTCCAGCCATCCGTGGCTTGCCGTTCCCCGCACTTTTAACGCATTATGCACGGTCTGAAACTCCTCGAGCATAATCGGAAGCAAGCGCACAGCCGCCAAAAAGCTGTAAGCGTATTTCGGTTTTAACTTTAGCTGCTGCATCAAAGAATAAAACAAACGGACCGGCCTCGTCGTTAAGGAAAACAAAAGCCCAAGGAACGCGAAGGAAAGGGCGCGAAAGCCAATATGCAGCCCGCGCAAAAAGCTTTCCTCCGTCACATGGATCAGCCCCCAGCGAAACCATGTTGTCTCCCCCTCGCCAAACATCATCATCGACGAAGCGGTCGAAACAAAGATAAGAAGAAATGGCAAAAACAATAGCAGCAAAAACTTCCACGGGTAGCCAGTAGAGAACATAAACAGCAAAAGCAGCGCAAGCGAAAAATTGATTAATACATTTGGATTATGAATAAACAATACAGCCAAAAACAGAAACAGAAGCACGATCAGTTTTAAACTTGGATTTGTTTGGTGCAGCCATGTTTCCCGATAGCGAATGTTCCATTTCATCGTCTGTTCCCCCTACACAAACAGAGCGGCTGCTGTTGACCGCTGCCCGGAAATCGATTCATCCTTGACGAGCTGCCCGTCTTCGATCACCCATCTTCTGGTGGCAAAATGCTTCACAATATTTTCGTCATGGGTGGCCATAATGATGGTTGTCCCTTGTCTGCGATACGACTCTAGCAGTTCAAGAAGCGCAAACGTATTTTTCGCATCCTGTCCAAACGTCGGTTCATCAAGAAGAAAAATTTGCTGTCCGCTTACAATCGAAGCGGCGACGCTTAAACGGCGTTTTTGCCCCATGGAAAGCTGATATGGATGCTGATCTTGCTGCTCATAAAGATGAAACTGCCGCAGCAGCCCTTCCACTGTTTCCGTAATCTCGGCCTCTTTTCGTTTTTCCAAGCGAAGCGAATAAGCAAGCTCTTCGCGTACAGAATTGGTGACAAACTGAAATTCCGGATTTTGAAAGACAAAGGCAAGCAAGCGGTGCAGCTGTTTTAGCTGCTTGCTGTCTTTGCCGTATAGCTCATATGTTCCATCGGTACGGATCAGCTTCATGAGCGCATGCAAGAGCGTGCTTTTTCCGGCGCCATTTTTGCCCGTGACAGCAATCCACTCCCCCGCATGTACGGCCGCTTCTTCAATGCGGATTTTCACCTCATTGGACCGATAGCCTTGAAATTGGCGTAGATATATCCTTTTCTCCCCGCCGCTCTCCGTGCTCCGGCGCCGCTTTGCCGTATACTCCTCCCATACGCCCGGATACCAAATACCTTGAGAAGCGATGATGTTTTTATAGTTGGCAAACACCGTTTGTGCCTTGTCATCGGCGATAATTTCCCCGTCATCGTTAAATAAAACGATGCGGTCGACAAAATCGAGCACATGATCGATTTTATGTTCAACAATAATAACCGTTTTTTCTTTAGCGATTCGTTTCACCGTCTGCCAAATCTCTTTTGTTCCTTCCTCATCGATCATCGCTGTCGGCTCATCCAAAAACAGCACATCCGGATCCAATGCCAATACAGACGCCAGCGCCAGCCGCTGCTTCATCCCTCCCGACAGCGTGTGAATATCGGTATGCGGCTCGATAAACAGGCCGACTTTTTCTAACAGCGTTTTGATTCGCTGATGCATCTCGCTCCGCGGCACACCGATGTTTTCAAGGGCAAAAGCAATTTCTTCATCGGCAAACGGCATGCAAAACTGCGTGTCAGGATCTTGAAACACATATCCCCAGTTGGTTGGAAGCTGCAGACGTTCCGCCTTCATCGGCACATCGATTGAATTCGGAATCAATCCTGACAACACTTGCAATAACGTCGATTTGCCGCATCCGGATGGACCGAGCAGCAATACTTTTTCCCCTTCGTAAAACGTGAGCGATAAATCTTTAAACAAGAGCGTATCTTTGCCTGGAAATTTTAAGCGGAGCCGCTCTACAGCAGCGATCGGTTTCATCGTTTCACCGCCACCTTTTTCAACGATCAAGAGCGTCATAATCTTCTTTCGAAGCCGGGCGCAACATTTGCGTTACCCCCGTTTTCTCTAAGGCTTTTACTAGTGAAACGGCGAAAAAGCCGGAAATGACCACCGCGCCGACAAAGCGGGCAATCAAGAATAATGCCAAATTCCAAGGTGCCAGCGCTTCAATGTATCCTTTGTAAAAATCCATCACCAGCGAGCCGATGGTCGCTCCAATCGCGCCAAGCGACACAACTAACACGTCAAATCTCTTATAACGAAATGCCGCAAATACCACTTCCGCCAACAGCCCTTGAATCACTCCATAAATAAGCACTTCAAGCCCCCACTCAGATCCCATGATCAATTCACCGGAAGAAGCGGCAATTTCCGCCAACAGCGCAACGCCTGGCTTGCGAATGAGCAAATACGCTACTGACGCGGCAATAAACCACATGCCGTAAATCAATTGATCAAGATGAAAGCCAAACACTTTCACAAAGTCGTACACTGGTCCCCAAATTTTATAAATGATGCCGAATATCACTGCAATCACAATCGTTGTCAAAATATCAGCGAGTTTCAACCCTTTAGTCGTTGTGGACATACGCTTGAATCTCCTTTCTTGCCGATGGCCATGTTTCTAAATAATAGGCCATTTCCCAAAATTCGTACTCATATTCACTGCTGATGAGAAAATGCTGCTCCATCCGCTTGCGGTCCGCTTCCGTGACCGCTTCAGCGATCGCATCCAACCGGGCGATCTGCTCTTCTACTAAACTGCGGAACCAATCGGAGCTATACGTGCCAATCCATTTTTGATAAATCGGCTCATCTGGCTTGCAATCTTTTAATCTTTCGCCAATTTCATAATAGAGCCAGTAGCATGGCAAAATTGCGGCAATGACATCGCCCAAATGCCCTTCATACGCCGCTCTGTACATATGGGACGTGTAGGCGTATGCCGTCGGCGCCGGAATAAAAGCCGCTTTTTCTTCGTCGGTAATGCCAAGCAGTTCAGCAAATGTTTCATGCAAGGACAATTCCGCCTCGCATGTGCTCTGAGCATGATGCGCCAGCCTTGCGGTTGTCGCTAGATCTGGAGACTTCGCCGCTCCAATCGCTTGCACTCTCGCAAAATGGCGTAAATAATAGGCATCCTGCATCACATAATAGCGAAAACGCCTTAGATCAAGCGTCCCTTCTCCCAGTTCTTTTACAAACGGATGATGAAAGCTTGCCTGCCAGATCGGGTCAGCTTTTTTCCTCACTTTTTTTGCAAATGACATCCTCTTCTCCCCCTCTTTTCATAAAAATAAACGCCACTTCCTTTACAAAGGCGTAAAGAAAGTGGCGTTGCATACGAGCCGTCAAAACTACAACAAAATATCGATCCACGACTGCGCTGCTCCACTTCCCTACGCTGGTATTACCCAGATCAGGTTCTAAGGGTCTCAAAGGCACACTTTGATCTCAGCCTTTCTAAAGGCCCCCCTAGTGGATTGCGTCCGTTATGAAATTTTCTCGTTTGAGTTTATCATATCACTCGGTAAATGGTTGTCAACCCTTTTTTTCTATTCCACATCATTTCCGTATTCGGTATCTCAAAAAATCATCCTGCCAAATGTCGACGGACGCTGCCTTCATTGCGTCTTCGCCTGCAATTCGGTATCATAAAAACGCAAACGACTACTATCATATTGGAGTGGGTAATGTGGCGAAAGTATTTTTAAAGCGAAACCGGAAAAAACGGCTCGAGCAAGGGCACCCATGGATTTTTCAAAGTGAAGTCGATCATATTGAAGGCGATTTTGCACCGGGAGATTTCGTCGATGTATACAACCATCAGCACTACTTTTTAGCCAAAGGCTATATTAACCCAAAATCGCAAATGATTGTCCGCGTATTGACGCAAAATCCCGAAGATGAGTTAAATGAGCAATTTTTCGTTGAGCGAATCCGTCAAGCATGGGCGTACCGCGAACGGATGATTCCCGGCGTCCGCTCATGCCGCGCCATTTACGGGGAAGCCGACTTTTTGCCGGGGCTGATCGTAGATAAATACGAAGACGTGCTTGTCGCGCAAATTCTTTCCCTCGGCATGGAAAAACGGAAAGACTGGATTTTGCGCGGCTTACTGGAAGTGTTTCAGCCGCGGGCGATTTATTTGCGCAATGACGTGTACGTCCGCGAACTCGAAGGATTAGATCAGGAAAAAGGCTTTTGGTACGGCGAAGCAGAAACGGAAGTTCTCATTGAAGAAAACGGCGTCAAATATATCGTCGATATTGAAAACGGGCAAAAGACCGGATTTTTCTTCGACCAGCGGCAAAACCGCGCGGCAATTAAACCGCTCATTGACAGCAGCACAACGGTGCTTGACTGCTTTACCCATACGGGTTCATTTATGCTGAACGCCTGCTTATACGGAGCAAAGCACGTCACCGCGGTCGATATTTCCGAACACGCGATTGAAACAGCGAAACGCAATGCGGCCTTAAACGGCTTTACAAACGTCGAATTTGTCGTCGCCAACGCTTTTGACTATTTGCGCGAAGCGGTTCACGACGGAAAACAATGGGATGTCGTCATCATCGACCCGCCGGCGTTCGCCAAATCCGCGCATGCCGTTCCGAAAGCGCTGCGCGGCTACAAAGACATTAACTTAAACGGCTTAAAGCTTGTCAAAGACGGCGGCTTTTTCGTTACATCGAGCTGCTCGTACCATGTCCGCCCGCATATGTTCGAAGAGATGGTGGCCGAAGCGGCATTTGACGCAAAGAAAATTTTGCGGCGAGTATATTGGAACGGCGCCGGCTACGACCATCCGAAGCTACTTGCCGCCGATGAAGGCGATTATTTAAAATTTGCGATTTATGAAGTGCGTTCGCGCCGATAATCCATCAGAACAAAAAACGCTTAGGTGGTTCAATATCCCTAAGCGTTTGCTTTTTTATGTTTTTGCAAAATATAGAGATAAAAGCTGATAGAGATGAACACAGACAAAGCCGCGGCAAGATAAATGCTGGAGTAGCCGAACCAATGGCTGATTTGCCCGAAGACCATCGCGCCTACTCCGACTCCTAAATCGAAAAAGGCAAAAAAGGTGGCGTTTGCCATTCCTTTACGGTCTCTCGCCGCCCGTTCGACAGACCATGCCTGCAACGCCGGCTGCACTGTTCCGAATCCAAGTCCGTAAAGAATTGCTGCCGTAAATAGCATCATGCTGTTCGGCAGCCATGCCAACAATAACATCGCCAGCAAAATAAGCGCGGCACCCGGAATAAATACGACCTGATGTCCTTTTTTGTCATACAATTGGCCGGCAAACGTTCTTGTTACCATTAAGGCAAGCGCATAAAGCAGAAAATACCATTGGATTCCTGAAATCCCTTTTTCTGCAGTATATAGTGGTAGAAACGAAGCAATTCCGCCAAATGTCACGGTCAGAAAAAAAAGCAGGATCGAAGGCTCTAACGCACTTTTTTCGTAAATGTCCCATTTGCGCTGTGCCTGCTTTCGCGGCGGTTCGACTTTTTTATATGTAATATTCGCAGCGAACAATAAGGAAGCCAATCCTAATGCGGCGCAAATCAAGAAAAGGGGGGTAAACGACAACACGCCGGCAAGCAATAATCCAAGCGACGGTCCAAATGCCAGCGCTAAGTTTCCTGACAGCCCGTAATATCCCATTCCTTCGCCTCTGCGGCTAGCAGGGATGATGTCCGTGGCAATCGTGCCTGAGGCAGTAGTTGAAAACCCCCAGCCGATCCCTTGAATAACCCTCATCATAAACAACAATAAAATGCTCGTAATAAAGCTGTACGATCCTACCGAAAGAACAAAGATCGCAAGCCCTAACAAAAAGACAAAACGCCGCCCCTTTGTTTCTAATGCATGACCGGCAAACGGCCGCATAATTAATGCCGAAAAGGTGAAAATCCCGACCACTAAGCCGATCAGCTGGTCATTGCCGCCAAGATGCTCAACAAACAGCGGAATTGTCGGTAATGTCATTTGAAAGCCAAGAAAAACAAAAAAGTTGGCTAAACAAATAAGGACAAAATCTTTTGTCCATATTCTTTCTTTTGTCACTGCCCATGCTTTGCTCTGTTGTATGTTCACAAAACATCCTCCCTCTAAATGGTATTTTATTTCGTGCCCCTTAATATTTTGTAGTATAACATATAGCTAAAAAAATGGCGTCGAAAAAGCTTAATCACTTCTTTCTGCTACCTTTTATATTTTCTGTTAACCGGCAAACAGCCTTCATGGATAAATAAAACAAAATTGGACCGAAGCCGCCAAAAATTTGTCGTTGAAGCCTATCTCTCTATATTCAAGGGAAAAGAGACTAACCGAAATATGGTCAGTCTCTTTACATCGTTACACTTCCAGCATTTTATGCTGCGCCTTAATCAGCTCGTAATAGGTGCCGTGCTTTCGTATCAGCTCCTCGTGCGTTCCCTGTTCCATGATTTCGCCGTGGTCAAGCACGATGATGTTATCGGCATCGCGGATCGTCGAAAGGCGGTGGGCGATAATAATCGCCGTTCTTCCTTTCAGCAGCTTTTTCAATGCTTGCTGAATAACAAGCTCCGTTTCCGTATCGATGCTTGCCGTTGCTTCATCTAAAATTAAAATTTTCGGGTCGGCAAGCAAGGTTCGCGCAAACGAAAGGAGCTGGCGCTGTCCGACCGATAAAATATTTCCGCGCTCTTCCACTTCCGTTTCATATCCGTTCGGCAGCTTCATAATAAAATCATGCGCCCCTACTGCTTTTGCCGCGGCGATGACATCCTCGTCGCTCGCGCCCGGATTGCCGAAGCGGACATTTTCCATAATCGTTCCAGAGAAAATAAACGTATCCTGCAGCACGATGCTTACCTGCGAGCGCAGGCTGGCCAGCGAAATTTGCCGAATCGGATGGCCGTCAATTTTGATGACGCCGCCGGTCGCATCGTAAAAGCGGCTGATTAAATTGGCAATCGTCGTTTTCCCCGACCCGGTATGTCCGACAAGCGCGACCGTTTCCCCCGGATGAATCGTGAGCGAAATCCCCTTTAACGCTTTCCGTTTGTCATCATAGGAAAACTCGACGTTTTCAAAATCGATGCGTCCGTGGATATGCTCGATGACAATCGGATTTTCCGACTCGCCGACCAGCGGCCGTTCATCCAAAAATTCAAAAATCCGTTCTGATGACGCCATTCCCATTAAAATTTGATTGTACACTTGCCCAAGCCGCGAAATCGGCTCCCAAAACATGCCTAAATAGAAAGAAAAAGAAACAAACTCGCCAATCGTGCATTCGTCATGTTGAATCAAAGCCGCTCCATACCATATTAAAATCGCCGTTCCTAGCGCTGTCGTCATTTCGACAAACGGACTGAACATCGCGTTTTTCTTGACCGCTTCTTTCCAAGTAGCAAAGTTTTCTTCGTTTACCCCGTGAAAGTACTCGCTGTTCTCCTGCTCTTGCGTGAACGACTGGGTCACGCGGATGCCTTGCAGGCTTTCATTCAAATGCGAGTTTAATTTTGACTGTTTGATGCGCACCCGTTGCCAGGAAGCGCGGATTCGCTTCCGCAGGCTCGTTGAAATGAAAAACATGATCGGCAAAATCACCATAATAGCGATCGTCAGCTTCACATTGAGCGAAAGCAAAATAGTAATGATCCCGACAAGCAGCAAGACATCCGTCAGCAAATTCACCACGCCGTTGGTAAACAAGTCCTGCAGCGATGTCGTGTCATTCATGATGCGCACCAAAATCGACCCTGCGGAACGCTGTTCAAAAAAGCGGTGCGACAACATTTGCACATGCGTAAACAAATGTTTGCGCAAATCGTAAATGACGTTTTGCCCAAGCATGTTCATCCAGCGGATGCGCAAAAAATTTGCCACATATAAAAGAAGGTATAAGCCGGCAATCAAAAGAACGAGCATCGTTAACAGTTTCGTATTTTTTTGGATGATCGCTTTATCAAACATGTACACGCCGATTAAAATCGGCAGCAGGAGCCGCACGACGGTAGCCACCATCACCGTCGTAAACGAAAGCGGCAGCAAATTCGTCACGTACGGCTTTAAATAGCCTAAAAGCCGCCACATTTGCCGCCAGTTAAACGGTTTATCAATCGCCACGTCTTGCGGGTAATGAAATCGCTCCATCACCAGCCGTTTTTTCTCTGCTATGTTCATCTTTTTCACCTACCTTGCCGTTTCCTGAAGAACTGTCGCCTGATTCCGATATTGAATATCATAAATGCGTTTATATAATCCGTTTTGCCGCAGCAGCTCCTCATGGGTGCCTCGTTCGACAATTCTGCCTTGATCCAGCACGAAAATTTCATCAGCATGTTTCAACGAAGAAATGCGGTGGGCGATAATAAACGTCGTTTTTCCTTTCATCACTTCGCGCAGCGCCGATTGGATGCGAAATTCCGTTTCCATATCGACCGCACTTGTCGCGTCGTCTAAAATAAGAATGCTTGGATTTTTGCAAATCGCCCTGGCAATCGCAATGCGCTGCTTTTGCCCGCCGGAAAGCCCTAAGCCGCGTTCGCCAAGAATCGTGTCGTATCCCTCTGGAAGTTCCATAATAAAATCATGCGCCCCGGCCCGCTTCGCCGCTTCGATAATCTCTTCCATCGTCGCATCCGGCCGTCCGTAAGCGATATTGGCTTTAATCGTCGACGAGAATAAAAACGTTTCCTGCATGACGACGCCGACGTGGGAGCGCAGCGTTTTTAGCGGATAATGCTCAATCGGGCGCCCATCAATCAAAATTTCCCCTTTGTTTCGTTCATAAAAGCGCGAAATCAAATGGGTAATGCTCGATTTTCCCGAACCGGTTGCACCGATGAGCCCGATCGTTTTCCCAGGATGCGCGTAGAAGGAGATATTTTCCAACGCCAAAGCGGCCTTGTTTTGATAATGCAAGGTGACGTTGCGGAATTCGACTTCTCCGCGAATCGTTGTTAGCGAAGCGTCTGCCTTGTCGTCACGAATCGTTTCTTCCGCTTCTAAAATCCCCAACAGCCGTTCCCCAGATGCTTTTGCCTGCGAAAACATATTTATCGTAAAGCCAAGCTGCATAATCGGCCCTAAAATGTACCACGTCAAGCTGTAAAAAGCAACCAGCTCGCCCGGCTGCAGCTGGTGATGCGTCACAAGGTAGCCGCCGTACGCAAGCAGCAGCACAACGCAAATGTTGCCGATCGCCTCCATAAGCGGAAAATATTTGGCCCACAGCGCCGATGTCACAAGCTGGCTCGTTCGCAAATTCCCGTTCTTTTCATTAAACCGCTCGATTTCCGTTGCTTCTTTCGAAAGCGCCTTTACAGTATGAATCCCGCTGATGTTTTCCTGCACTTTTGTATTCAGTTTCCCAAACGACTGGCGAATGCCACGAAAGGCGGGGTGCACGCGTTTGTCAAACTGGTAAACGACGACGGCCAAAAACGGCAGCGCGGCGACAGTCACAAATGTTAGTGTTGAAGAATAATATAGCATGACACAGAAGCTCGCGCCGACCATAATGAGAAACCGCAATAATTCGGAAAAACCGAACGCCAAAAAGAAACGAAATCCTTCGACATCCGATGTCAGACGGGACATCAAATCGCCGGTTTTCGCGTTATCATAATAGCCAAACGGCAGGCGCTGCAATTTTTCATAGAGAGCATCCCGCAGCGCGCGGACTGATTGAATGCCAAACATGTCGGCCAAATAATGCTGGATAAACGTCGACCATGCCTTCAGCGCCATGATCGCGATAAATCCAAGCGCCATCCACGGCACCAAATCGTATTGCCCGCCGAGAATGACGGTGTCAATCGTCTGTTGCAAAATCATTGGGTATACGACCGTAATCCCCGTCACAACAAGCAAGAAAATCATCGACCAAATAAAATCTTTTTTATACGGAAGATAAAACTGCTTTAATTTTCGAAAAACAGACATGCTTTCCCCTCTTTCTTGCCCAATCTCCCATCCTATAATCCATAAAATCCGTCGCTGCACATCTATTTACACTTTCCCAACCCCCATTTAGAAAGAAAATGGAAAACATGCGCTAATAAAACTTCATTTTCCTCATTTTACTGTCCCACTATGTAAATAAATAGATGTAATCATAACAACAATTTGTATTATCGTAACATTGCATCTTTTGTAAAACGAAGCCCGTATTGCTTGCGAAATTCATTCGGACTCATTCCTTCATACCTTTTAAAGATTCGACTGAAATACGCTGACTGGGAAAAGCCGCAGCACTCGGCAATTTGTTCAATGCTTAAGCCGCTGGAAACAAGAAGAAGGCGCGCTTGTTCTACTCTTACTTTCTGCAAGTATTCCATTGGCGTGCAATCCAATACGGCGCGCATGCAGCGGGCGATGTGATTCGGATGAAAGCGAAGCGCCTCACCGAGATCGCGGTAGTTTATTTTACGGTAATAGTTTTTTCGTAAAAATTCCGCTGCCCGTTCAGCCACCACGGCCGCTTGCGACGGAGTATCCGCCGCCGTATGCATGCACAATTCTTGAAGCAGTTGTTGGAACCAAAGATGGCGCTGCCATTCGCCAAAAAAGGAAGTGTCACTCAAGGAATGGACAAGCTGCCGGCATATTCGCTTGACCGTTTCCATATTGAGGACGGCTCCGTATTTCGGCAAGCGAATGGCAAACGGCTGCTCGGAAAACAAATTTCTCCGTTTCACCCGCTCGCATTTTTCCGAAGCCGGTTTCTCGACATGTTTCCAGCGGTTTGCCGCCAAAAAATGAAACCAATAAAAATGTGTTTCCGTTTGGCAAACAGCGGTCGGATAGTGATGGCCATTCGGATAGAGAATAAGAAACTGCCCGCCTGCCACTTCATACTTTTCCCCCTGCTCGCCAAGAAATAGGCATCCTTCCGTGACAATAAGCAAGTCAAATACGCCGATATCGCGCCGGTCGGGGTGGTGCTGGCCAGTTTGATAGGTCATCTCCCCACCCGCCAGAAAAGACGGCAGCGGCGGGGCAATTATTTCGAGCACGTATATTCCCCCTTTCTTGTTAAACTGCATCATTAGGATAAAAAAAGCTGCCTAATCGGCAGCTTTTCATTTCCATCCTTTCCGCTCGCGCAAGGCGGTGATTTGCGCCGTATGGTGCTTCCCATGCCACGCGTACAGCGCCGTTAATACGTATAAAAATGCGGTTTCTTTTGTTCCTTCATGATAAAACGTCCGCTGGAAATCTTCTTCATCGAGCGCTTCAAGCAGGCTTGCCCACCGCTCATGAAGGCCTTCGAGCAATTTTAACGACGGTTCGATCGGCAGCGAACGGGCTTCAATTGTTTTTGCCCACTCGCTCTCCTCAAACGGCTTAATCGCCGGCGTATCTTCCGTTAAAATCCATTTCGTGCGCAAAAACGCATTCATGCTTGCATCGGCGATATGGTGCACTACTTGAATTACCGTCCATCCGCCATCGCGGTACGGCGTATTCAGCTGTTCTTCACTCAAGCCGCGCACCGCTTCCCTCAATGCGCCAGGCGTTTGGCGAATATCGGCAATCCAACGCCCGACATCTTCTTTTCGAAATGCTTCCGGTGCTTTAAACTTTCCTATTGGATAGCGAATGTCATCCATGATTGATCTCCTCCTTTTTTATTCATATTCCGCACCAATACAAAAAATCCTTCCTTTTGAAATGGAAACGTGTGTACCAGTCTTGATTAATCAACAACAATAAATCTGCTATTTTTTATCCCCTTCGTGTAGACGCTTACTTTTGCTCAATCACCCATAACTTCTATCTACTATTTCAATAAATACACGCGCGCCTCATAAGGCTTTAGCTTAAAGCGCGTTGCGTTTTTATGTGGTTTGACGTCATAGTTTTGCAATACCAAGTTTTCGGAGCTCAAGCGGATGCCGTCATAACGGTACAGCGCTGCCCGGTCGCTCAGGTTCACAATAATGACCGCTTTTTCGCTGCCGAGTATTCTTGTATACGCGTAAATCGTCGGATGTTTTTCTAAAAGCAAGTCATATGTTCCGTAAACGAACACTTCGTTCGTCTTGCGAAGCTGAATCATTTTTTTATAAAACCAAAGCACGGAGTTCGGATCGCGCAATTGTGCCTCAACGTTAATAGTCTTATAGTTTTCGTTCACTTTCATCCATGGCGTTCCCGTCGTAAACCCAGCATTTGGAGCGTCGGACCATTGCATTGGCGTGCGTGAATTGTCACGTCCCGTTTTCCAAATCACTTTCATAATTTCTTCATGGGAGCGCCCCTTTTTCTGTTCGATTTGATACATTCTTTTAATGGCGACATCATTGTAGTCTTCAATATTCGGAAATTGGACGTTCGTCATGCCGATTTCCTGGCCTTGGTAAATAAAAGGTGTTCCCTGCATCAAAAAGTAGAGAGCACCGAGCGCCTTGGCGCTTTCGACCAAGTATTCCTTGTCATTTCCCCATGTCGAAACCGAACGGGGCTGATCATGGTTTTCCAAAAACAGCGCGTTCCAGCCGCGGTTTTCCAGCCCCTTTTGCCATTTCGTCAGCGTGCGCTTTAATTGGCGTACATCAACGCCGCCATCCGTTCCTTTTTGCCATAATCCTAAATGTTCAAACTGAAAAATCATATTAAAAATACCGTCTTCTTCGCCGACCCATTGTTCTGCATCATCGACAGTCACACCGTTCGCTTCCCCGACCGTCATAATATCGTATCGTGCAAACGTTTGCATTTTCAGCTCTTTTAAATAATCCATAATCCCCTCTTGGTTCATATGGCCCGCAAAAGACGGAACATAATCCAATCCTTTGGGATTCGGCAAATCCGGCAATCCCGGCTTTTTCTTAATGTGGGAAATCGCATCGACGCGGAAGCCGTCAATGCCTTTATCGAGCCACCAATTAACCATTTGATAAAGCGCTTTGCGTACTTCTTCGTTTTCCCAGTTCAAATCTGGCTGCTTTACATCAAAGATATGCAAATAATATTGGTCGGTTTTCGCATCGTACTCCCAGGCAGAGCCGCCAAAAATACTTGCCCAGTTGTTCGGTTCCCGCCCGTTTTTTCCATCGCGCCAAATATACCAATCCCGCTTCGGGTTGTCCCTTGATGAACGCGATTCGATAAACCATGGATGTTCATCGCTTGTATGGTTAATGACTAAATCCAAAATCAACTTCATGCCGCGCTGGTGAACTTCCTTCAGCAGCACATCGAAATCTTCCATCGTTCCGAACTCTTCCATAATCGCATGGTAATCGCTGATATCATATCCGTTATCGGCGTTTGGCGACTTGTAAATCGGACATATCCATATAATATCAATTCCAAGGTCTTTTAAATAATCAAGCTTCTCGATTATGCCACGGAGATCGCCGATTCCGTCCCCATTTGCATCCATGAAGCTTCTTGGGTAAATTTGATATACCACTCCTTCTTTCCACCAAGCTTTCCTCAAGGCTGTATCCTCCTCTTTTTGTGCATACGTTTTCACTATTAACTTTACACTACATGATGGTGATATACAATCTTTTTTGCAAAAAGAAGGCAGCCTTCTTTTCGACACATATTGGAAGGCTGCGCTTTTTCCCTTTCTTACTCTGTTTTGGAGCGATTCGCCTCTTGATTCTTTTCGTACTTTCTGAAGTATTTTGGTGCATTGATTTTTTCTCCAGTAGGGAGAATGGCGAAATCTTTTAAACCAAGATCCACGCCGACTGCTTTTTTGGAAGTTGGCAACGGCTCGATTTTGGTTTCACAAACGATAGATACAAAATATTTGCCTGTTGGATTGCGGCAGATCGTAGCAGAAAGGATTTTTCCTTCGACTTCTCTTGATTTCGCAAACGTTGTCCATCCTAACTTTGGCAGTTTGATCTTATTTCCAACTACTTCAACCGTTGGTTTTCCTTTCTTCGGGCAATTGCGTTTTACTACATCCAGGAACACCGTCCCAACGGTTGCTACAAAGTAAGAGTTTGTCCATATGGATGGTAAGCGTGATTTTAAATGCGGGAACTCTTGACGCAGTATTCGGGACGCATATCCTTTTAAATGCTTAATCACTCTGTGAATCTCAAACTGTGGATCGCATTGAATCAATAGATGTACATGATCCGGCATAATTTCCATTTCCGCAATTTCTACTTGTAGTTCTAGTGCCTTTGATTGGAACAGTTCTTTTCATCGTTCACTTACTGGAGGAACAAGTACTTTCTTACGATACTTCGGACAGAATACGACATGATACTTGTAGTCATACACAATATTTCAGTTATTTTCCACTTTTCTCATACTTCTCACCTAATGAAATTCGAAATTCTAATACAAAACGTTAGATACAATCAAAATATATCTAACAAAGCAGATGGGAAAAAACGTCGGACTTGCGAGAGGGTTAACCCCCTCCCTCGTCCGACGCCCGCTCTCATCCCCATAGCTGAAGCTAAGGGTTTTCACGCTCGCTTTTTATAGATTTCTAGATTATGGTAAACAACTTTTAACAGCGGCGTTTCGATTTCGTATTGTTTAGCCAATGAAAGCAAGTAGCCTTGCAAATGGTCGGCTTCAATCAGCTGCCCTTTTTCCATATCGCGCTGCATCGATGATTTCATTGCCGCTTCAATTTTATTTAACTGGGCCAATTGCTGATCGACCATTTCTTCCGTCAATGGAGCGCCATGCGCCTGCATGACGGCCGCAATCTCTCTCAGCAAACCATCCACAATTTCTTGTCCGTATTCTCCCGACCGAATCGGGCCGATCGGCGCGCGAAACAGCGTCGTCACTCCAGACATCGTTGCAATAAATAAATATTTATTCCACATATCTATTTCAATGTGCTCGCTTAAACGGAAACGGGCTTTGCAGCCGGAAAATAATTGTTCCAACGCAAGAACGCGTTCCGTCCGCTCCCCGGACCATTCACCAAAGCGGACATCATGGGAAACGCTCGTTTGTACGATTTCTCCATGTTCATTCAATGTTGTTTCAATAAAGCAAAGCCCGCCGAGCACATTGTCTTTGCCAAATTCCTTCCAAAGCATATCCATATGCGCCATGCCGTTTAACAGCGGCAAAATCATCGTTGCTTCGCCTACATACGGCTTCGCGTCGCGGATTGCTTCCGGCAGATGATATGCTTTGTTGGAAAAAATGACGACATCAAACGGCTCGGCCTGCTCTCCTGTCACAAGCAGCTTCGGAGACAGCACCGCATCGCCGTGAACGCTATGAATCACCAGTCCCCTCTCCTGCAGCTGTTTTTTCCTCCGCTCGCGGACAAGAAATGTCACATCGACTCCTTTTTCCAACAATCTTCCGCCAAAATAACCGCCGACTGCGCCGGCGCCGACGACAAGAACACGCATCTATGTATTCCTGGTTACTAAAATCTATAAAAATCGACTCCTCGCGATAGAACCAGCAAAACTGCTTGCCGCTCAGGAAACACCTGAGCTCCATCAGGAAGGGAAATCCCCTGTCATTCACCTATTGTGAAAGGCACCCCGTGGCTCGCCGTCAGCGACGGAGCCTGTCGTGCACCATTCCTTCCATTGGTCCGTACACGACAACGATTTTAGCAACCAGGGTTACACCTCCTTCAGTTGAATTTGGTACTGGTTCAGCCAACAACATTTGTGCAATACATTCCATAATGACCATTCATGTTCCTCTTTGAAATTCTCGATTGTGCGTAACATCATCGCAATATATTGGCGTTGTTTCGTTCCGCTTTTTGATTGCTTGTAGGATTCTTCCATCGGCCCTAACGCGTCAATCAAATGGCGTTTCACTTTCGTTTTTATGGTGTCCATGAGTTCTTTTGGCAATCGTTCCTGATACCCTAATCTCCGTCTGCCAAGCACCAAAGCGGCGCTTTCATGGACGGATAACCCATACTTTTTCCTATACTTGAAATGTCCGATGACGCTCGTGTACGCCGGATTTACTTTTTTGACGCGAAACCCAAGCCTTAAGCCCCGACGAAGGATCATTTCCGTCAGTTTTTTCTTGTTGAAATGATGGGTCAAGCGATGGAATCGTTTGTTTGTATCGTGCCGCTGTCTTAGTTGGATGTTTTCGATGACCACTGACCCGACATTTTCTTGCATCAGCCAGTCATACACGTCTCGTACGGTTTCTCCAACGATGTTGTTTCGTTTATTCGTCCGCACATCCTCTAGTCGCATTGGAAGCAGTTCACGTTGGGAAGAAATCAGTGATTGAGCAAGCAGGACCGCATCTTCGGCAAACCGTTTGTTGAGCCGAAATTGGCGCGGAAGGTGCTTAATGATGTCTTTGGCGTTTCATCCATCCAGTAAACGATTGAACGCGTATCGCTTCGCGGAACCAAAGACGCGCATCAGCTCATCTAATAAACGAAGTTGTGGTTCATCATAGGAAACGATTTCATCCCTCGAACCATTTTCATCCCCTTGCCTTCCCCCTTGTTTGGATCCTTAAGAACATATATTCGGCAACTCTTCTTCTTTTTCCTTTTTTATATGAGGAAGGGGGAGATGATTTTTTATCTTAGCCAGGAGACGATGGAAAAGATGGAAAACATTCACCTCTTTACGTCCAATAACAGAAAATATTTACATGATTTCATACATTTTTATAGATATTTAACAAACTGCTTATACTTCCTTGCAAAAATAATTAAGAAACAGCCACGATGTTCATTTCCGCACGACTGCCGAACATAACGTTACAAATGGGAAAAGGGGAACGTGCTCTTCCCCTTTTTCCCTTCTTATCAGCTTAGCAGCAGCGCGAAACTTTGCCACCCTTCCCGTTATAGCGCGCTTCCTGCACTTCGCAGAAAAACTCTTTTCTTGATTTGATCGGCTCTCCCGGATGGTGCGTTTTCATATGCTCGACATATTTTTCATAATTTGGAACGCCGACAAGCAAATCAAGAAATTGTTTGCGGTAGGACAGAATGGTATGAAGCCACTTACGCATAATGTTTAACCTCATTTCCTCCCTCTCTTGGAATATAAGGTGCTTCTTTCAACGGCACGTGTTTGTTTTGCAATACTTTGATCCACATATTTACTGCCGAAATCAACATGGCAATCACCACAAGCATGAAAATCGCGCAAAGCGTTGCATCAATGTAGTCATTCATAATGATTTGCCGCATTTGTGCTTCATTGGCCGCAGGAGCCAAGATCTCTCCTGCGTTTAATTTATCTTTAAACATATTCGCATGGGCGAGAAAGCCGATTTTCGCATCGCTATGGAACAGCTTTTGATATCCTGCGGTGAGCGTGACAACTAAAAGCCAAGTAGTCGGGATCAGCGTCACCCAAACGTACGCTTTTTTGCCCATTTTGAACAGCACGGTCGTGCCTAATAGCAACGCAATCCCTGCCAGCATTTGGTTGGCAATGCCGAATAGCGGCCACAACGTATTAATGCCGCCAAGCGGATCGACCACACCTTGGTATAGGAAATATCCCCAAGCAAGAACGCACAGCGTCGTCGCGATAATATTGGAAACTAGCGAATCGGTTTTGCCAAGCGGTTTGTAGAAAGTGCCCATAATATCCTGAATCATAAAGCGGCCAACGCGTGTACCCGCGTCGATCGTCGTTAAAATAAAGAGCGCTTCAAACAAAATCGCGAAATGGTACCAGAACGCCATTAACGTTTTGCCGCCGATTACCTTCGAGAGAATAACCGCCATTCCAATCGCCAGTGTCGGCGCACCGCCAGTCCGCGATAAAATCGTCTGCTCGCCGACATTTTTCGCAAGCTCTGACAGCATGTCAGGCGTCACGGTAAATCCCCATGATGACACGACCTTCGCTGCTTGCACTACATCTTGGCCAATGACAGCAGCCGGGCTGTTGATGGCAAAATACGCTCCCGGAGTCAGCACGCAGGCTGCCACCATCGCCATGACAGCAACGAATGATTCCATCAACATCGCGCCATAGCCGATTGGGCGGGCATGGCTCTCAAATTCAATCATTTTTGGCGTCGTACCGGACGAAACAAGGGCATGGAATCCCGACACGGCACCGCAGGCGATCGTAATAAACAGGAACGGGAATAAATCTCCGGCGAACACAGGACCAGTACCGTCGATAAATTTCGTTAACGCCGGCATTTGCAAATCTGGCGCCACAACCAAAATGCCTAAAGCAAGTCCGACAATCGTACCGATTTTTAAGAACGTGCTTAAATAGTCACGCGGCGCAAGCAATAACCATACCGGCAATGCTGATGCAACAAATCCGTAAATGATCATTAAAATCGCGATCGTTTCGCCTTTTAATGTAAAAATTTTCGCGAGCGTCGGATGTTCTGCTACATACTGTCCGGCAACTAGCGAGAAAAGAAGCAGAACAAATCCGATTAAAGAAGCTTCCGCCACGCGTCCTGGACGAATAAAGCGCATGTAAATTCCCATCAAAATCGCAATCGGAATCGTCGCAGCGATGGTGAACATGCCCCACGGGCTTCCTACAAGAGCTTTCACCACCACCAATGCCAAAACAGCCAATAAAATAATCATGATTCCTAAAATACCAAGCGCAGCAATGAAGCCTGTCACAGGACCGATTTCTTCTTTCACCATTTCGCCAAGCGATTTACCATTGCGGCGCATCGAAGCGAATAAAATAACAAAGTCTTGCACGGCTCCGCCTAACACAACACCGATCACAATCCAAAGCGTTCCCGGCAGATATCCCATTTGCGCCGCCAAAATCGGTCCAACAAGCGGGCCGGCGCCGGCGATCGCCGCAAAGTGATGGCCGAACAACACCCATTTGTTTGTCGGCACATAATCTTTTCCGTCGTTAAACACCTCGGCAGGCGTTTTGCGATTGTCATCAAGCCCAAATACTTTGCGGGCGATAAACTTGCTGTAAAAACGGTAGGCCACCGCATACGTACATACAGCAGCAACAATCAGCCAAGTCGCATTAACCGTTTCGCCACGGCTTAATGCGAGGATCGCAAATCCTACTGCTCCAAGTACGGAAATAAGACCCCAAAGCAAAACGGATTTAAGCCCCTTCACATTTTTTCCCCCTTTGTTATTCAATTATTATTCAATAAAATTCATTACATTAATATTATATTAATTATTCTGAAAAATTTAAAGAAAATATTTTTGGATTATGTTAACCAATAATACGATTTACAAGCATTTTATTCCATAAAACTATTTATTTACAAAAAAGAAACATTCCATTTAATTGTTGTAAAAAAGCATAAAATATCGCTTATTGTTAAATAATGTAATTGCAGTAAATATAAAGGAGGTGCAATTCCCTTTTCATCGCAATAACAGGCAATACAATCTTAAAGCCACTTATTTTTAGTAAAGGGTTAGAAAACGTGAAGGCAATAGAACAGTTATTGTGGAGCATTGCACTACCTGGATTTGGGCAAATTTTAAATAGAAAATATTTTAAAGGTGCTTTATTTATCTTCCTGGAGTTTGTTATTAATACTCAATCACGGTTTAACGAGGCCATTCGGTTAAGTTTTTTAGGAAATACTCATGAGGCCAGCCACATCATTGACTTTGAGTGGCTCATGTTTTATCCATGTTTATATTTTTACGCGATGTGGGACGCGTTCAAAGATGCTGGCGGAGGAAAAACTCCTTATTCGTTTCTGCCGTTTGTATTTTCCGCCTATTTCGTTACCATCGGTCTGATGTATTCCTCGCACGTTACATTTTTGGGCATATTTTTCGGTCCTATTTGGCTGCCGATGCTGTTTGCCATTCCTGGGATATGTATCGGACGGCTGCTTCAAATTTTATTGCTAAAATTCCATACTCCACGCCAATGAGAAATGCTTGGACAACGAAACAGCATTTCTCATTTTTCCTTTCTGTCGTAAAATCACAGTTGAATTTTCCAGCGTTTTATTATATGCTTATACCAACAACAAATACTATATATTGTGTTTTTTACTAATCAAACAACTATATATAGTAAAACCACAAGCAATGGTGTCCGTTCGGACTTAATAGGGAATCTGGTGAGAATCCAGAACTGTCCCCGCAACTGTATGTGCGGACGAAATGGAGCATCCACTGTATGCGAAAGCTCGCTTGGGCGCGCATATGGGAAGGATCCAAAGTAGGAAGAAGCACGAGTCAGGAGACCTGCCTTGCTTGGTTGCGTTTCATGTTCTCCGGGGAGCGGGAAGATGAAACGATGGTGGAAAAGGGATTCCCCTGCCCTTTTTATGCTGTCGTTTCATCCGCTCGTTGACCCGAGTGGATTTTTTTATGGACGATAAGGAGGAGAAAACGATGGCGTTGCAAACAAGCAATACGATGATTACGAAAGAAAATGGACAAGCGGAGCCATTTTCCCGCGAGAAACTCATTTCCTTTATCCGCCGCATGACAAGCGATTTTCCACACTTACGGACAGACGACTATACCGAACGCATCATCCGCTTAATCGAACATAAAAAGGTCATGTCTGTCGAGCAGCTCTTTCATTATCTCATACTAGAGGGACTTTCCTATATTAGCGAAACGGAACCGGAATGGACATTTGTCTGCGCCCGCATTTATTTAGAACAATTATACAAAGAAGCAGCAAAGCAGCGCGGATACGATGAAACGCAACGCTACGGCAGCCTTTATGATTTAATTGCTACACTTGTCGCAAAGGGAGTGTATCATCGTTTCCTTTTGGAAGATTATACAAAAGAAGAAATCACGGAACTCGCCAAACTTATCGATCCGGAAAAAGACAAGCTGTTTACCTATATCGGCTTGCGCACACTTGCCGATCGCTACCTTGCCCGCGACTACGAACGCAACTTATATGAGCTTCCGCAAGAGCGGTTTCTTATCATCGCAATGACGCTAATGGCCAAAGAGCCAAAACAGCGCCGTCTTGCCCTTATCCAAGAAGCGTACTGGGCGTTAAGCAACTTGTACATGACCGCTGCCACACCGACTTTGGCAAACGCCGGCAAACGCTGTGGACAACTGTCAAGCTGCTTTGTCGATACGGTTGATGACAGCCTACAAAGCATTTACGACAGCAATACCGATATCGCCAACCTTTCGAAATCGGGCGGGGGAATCGGCGTCTATCTTGGCAAAATCAGAAGCCGCGGCAGCGACATCAAGGGCTTTAAAGGCGTTTCCTCCGGCGTGATTCCATGGATGAAGCAGCTCAATAACACCGCCGTCAGCGTCGATCAATTAGGGCAGCGCAAAGGCGCGATTTCCGTTTACTTAGACGTGTGGCATAAAGATATTTTCGCCTTTTTGGACGCGAAATTAAATAACGGCGACGAACGGATGAGAACGCACGATTTATTTACGGGCGTCTGCATTCCTGATTTGTTTATGGAGCAAGTGGAAAAGCGCGGCGATTGGTATTTGTTTGACCCGCATGAAGTGCGGAAAGTGATGGGATTTAGCCTGGAGGACTTTTATGATGAAGAAAAAGGGCGCGGCAGCTTCCGCGAAAAATACTGGCAATGTGTTCAAGAGGCGCGACTTTCTAAAGAAAAAGTACCGGCGATTGAAATCATGAAAAGCATTATGCGCAGCCAACTAGAGTCAGGGACACCGTTTATGTTTTACCGTGATGAAGTGAACCGGAAAAACCCGAACGCGCATCTTGGCATGATTTACTGCAGCAACCTTTGTACGGAAATCGCGCAAAACCAAAGCCCAACCGTCGTAGAAAAGCAATATACAAAGGACGGAAAGGTTATCATTGAAAAAATCCCGGGCGATTTTGTCGTCTGCAATTTGTCGTCCATCAATCTTGCCCGCGCCGTCACCGACGATGTGCTCGAGCGGCTCATTCCAATTCAAATGCGCATGCTTGACAACGTCATTGACTTAAACAACATTCCTGTCCTGCAAGCGCAGCTTACCAATCAAAAATACCGCGCCGTCGGGCTTGGCACGTTCGGCTGGCACCATTTGCTTGCGTTAAAAGGCGTTCGCTGGGAATCGGATGAAGCAGTTGAATATGCGGACAAGCTGTACGAAAAAATTGCTTACTTAGCCATCAAAGCGAGCATGGAGCTTGCGAAAGAAAAAGGAAGCTATCCGGCGTTTCCAGGGTCTGAATGGCAGACGGGCGCCTATTTTGACAAACGAGGCTACCGTCGCAACGATAATGTCGACTGGGACACGCTGAAAAAACAAGTCGCCAAACACGGCATGCGCAACGGTTACGTCCTGGCGGTTGCGCCAAACGCCTCGACATCGATTATCGCCGGCAGCACCGCAAGCATTGATCCGATCTTTTCAAAAGTGTACGCCGAAGAAAAGAAAGATTACAAAATCCCGGTCACTGCACCTGATTTAAATGAAAAAACAACATGGTACTATAAATCGGCGTACCATATCGATCAGCATTGGAGCATCAAGCAGAACGCAGCTCGCCAACGCCATATCGACCAGGCGATTTCGTTCAACTTTTACGTCATGAACACGATTAAAGCAAAAGAACTGTTAGACCTTCATCTCACCGCCTGGAAGTCAGGACTAAAAACAACCTATTACATCCGTTCTACTTCCAGTACGATCACTGAATGCGAATCATGCGCAAGTTAAGGGGGACAAAACATGGCACATGCATTAACGAAAAGAGTCATCATGGACCCGGAAGCACCCAACCGCTCGACACGCATCATTAACGGTAAATGCTCAAACGTCCTGAACTGGGACGATGTCGCCTACCCGTGGGCGTACGCTAAATATAAACGGATGCTGGCCAACTTTTGGACGCCATTTGAAATCAATATGTCGCAAGATGTCAAGCAATTTCCATTGCTAACAGAGCGCGAGCAAGACGCGTTTTTGAAAATTATCGGCCTGCTCGCCCTGCTTGACAGCATTCAAACCGATTACGCCGGCAGGGTCGCTGATTATATTACCGATTCGAGCATTAACGCGCTCATGATCATGCTTGCCCAGCAGGAAGTCATTCATAACCATTCGTATTCTTACGTGCTTTCAAGCCTTGTGCCGAAACAAAAACAGGACGAAGTGTTTGAATTTTGGCGGAATGAGCCGATTTTGCGCAAGCGAAACGATTTTGTCACGAACGGCTACAAAGCGTTTGCCGAAAATCCGAACGTCGAAAACTTATTAAAATCGATTGTCTATGACGTGATTTTAGAAGGATTGTTTTTCTACTCCGGGTTTGCTTTCTTTTACAATTTGGCGCGCAATCAAAAAATGGTCGCGACAAGCACGATGATTAATTATATCAATCGGGACGAACATATCCATGTCGATCTGTTCGCGAAAATTTTTAAAGAAGTACTGAATGAATACCAAGAATACAATACTCCTCAGCTCGCTGAATTCGTGCGGGAAACGTTCGTTAAAGCGGCCGAGCTGGAAATCGAATGGGCCAATTACATTATCGGCAACGATATCGATGGCATTGATATGTACGATTTAAGCGCCTACATTAAATTTTATGCCAACGTCCGCGCCCATCAGCTTGGCTTTGACCGTCCGTTTGACGGCTATCGAACCAATCCATTGCGCTGGATTAAAGCGTATGAAGAAGTCGACCTTGGCAAATCCGATTTCTTTGAACAAAAATCACGGCAATATACAAAAGTGAATATCGATAACGGATTTGATGAGTTATAGGCAAAAGCCGCCAATCACCCGTTGGCGGCTTTTGTTTCTAATTTGTTTTCACTTTTCTTCTTTTTCAACGTGCCAGCGGCAATAACCCCAGCGATGACAAGAATTTCAAATCCGTATTTGACAACCGGATTGGCAAAGTACTGATCTAAAAACGGCTCATCTACAATCATTTTCGCCGCAGTCCAAGCCAATACCCCTGCCCCGATTGTAATAATGACCGGAAAACGCTCGATCCATTTTAAAATGATCGTGCTTCCCCATACCATAATCGGTACGGAAATCATCAATCCAAGTATGACTAGTAAGAAGCTGTCATGTGCTGCTCCAGCCACTGCCAACACGTTATCCAATCCCATTAACGCATCGGCGATAATAATCGTGCGGATCGCTTCCCATAAGCTTCCTCCCGCTTCGACATCATGTCCTTTTTCCTCAACAAGCAGCTTATAGGCGATCCAAACAAGCAAGATACCGCCAATTAACAGCAATCCAGGAACTTTTAATAGCCATACGACAAATAAAGTCGCAAGCGCGCGGATCACCACCGCACCTACTGTCCCCCAAATAACCGCCTTTTTTTGCTGGTGCTTTGGCAAATTACGCGCCGCCAAGCCAATGACGATCGCATTGTCGCCCGCCAATACAAGATCAATAATAACAATCGATAAAAGCGCTGTTAAAAATTCCACTTACCATTCCTCCTTTACACGCCGTATTTATTTTTTAAATGGGAAGGAGCCATTTTGATGATTTGCTGAAGGATAAATAATAACACCGTTATATCATCGATAATGCCAAACAAGCCAAGCCAGTCGGGAATGAGATCAAACGGAAACGCGACATAAGCGAGCAGCAAGAAAACAGAGAACGCTTTTTTTCGCATCGGCACTTCGCGGGATCGGAAAAATTCAAGCAAAAATGGAGCGAAGCGGCGGATTTTCACAATGAAACGAAGCCGTTTCCACCATTTTCTCATATGATCCCTCCTACTATAACTTTTCTCCGCCTTTGTATTGTATCCAAATCCTCATTACAATAGCCTTACGCGCCGAAAGTGTGGCATTGCTATCGGCTTCCATCCTCCCTTCTTTTTCATTAAAAATAAAAGACCTTTACCGATTTGGTAAAGGCCTTTCATAAAAAACAGACCTTTACCAATATTGGTAAAGGTCTCGCTAACAACGTTGCCGTTGCCAACAAAGCCGAGGGTGTTGCCCTGAACTGACGACTTTGTTGTTAAAGCTACTCCCCTTTAACAAAGAAAACATGTATTTACCTTCAATTTAATGATATTCAATCCTTATCTATATTGTCAACCAAAAACTGCTCTCTTATAAATAAATATCATGAGTAATGATCACCATTGTCAATCCATATTTTCTGTGTCAATATAAAAAATATGATATAATTCAGAAAAAATTCATTGGGGAGAGACAAATATGAATACCAAAGAAATTGCTGCTCTTTTTCTGCTTGCGGCTTTATGGGGAGCCTCTTTTTTATTTATGCGCATCTCCTCCCCTGCCATCGGCCCTGCGCTTACGATCGAGCTGCGCGTGCTTATTGCCGGCATTGTGCTGTTATTGTATGTATGGATGTTCAAAAAAAGCGTAGAGCTGAAAGCTTATTGGAAGCAATATCTCATCGTCGGGGCGCTGAATGCGGCAATTCCGTTTACACTGATCGCCGCTGCCACCCTGCATCTGCCTGCTTCCGTAGCGGCCATTTTGAACTCAACCACCCCGTTGTTTACCGCGTTAGCTTCGCGATGGTTTCTTCATGAGCCGCTTTATGCAAAAAAATGGATCGGCATCGGCTTCGGCATTGTCGGCGTGTTTGCGCTAGTCGGCTGGAGCCCTGTTCCGTTGTCGACGCAAACCGTTTTTTCCGCGTTACTGTCGATTTTGGCCGCGTTCTCATACGGATGCGGCGGTGTGTATGCTAAAAAAGCGTTTACGGGAGTTTCTTCCTTATCCTTGTCGATTGGACAGCAACTAGGCGCCGCTATTGTGCTCATTCCATTGGTGGCCTTCGATATTCCAACGAAACCAGTATCGCCGCTCGTCGTGTATTCGATATTGGGGCTGGCCGTTTTTTGCACGGCGATTGCTTACTTATTTTATTTTTACTTGCTAGCAAACGTCGGGCCAACCAAAACGTTAAGCGTCACCTTTCTTGTACCTGTTTTCGGCGTCGTCTGGGGGATGATTTTCCTTCACGAAAAAATCTCGATTGGCATGATCGGCGGATTAGCCATTATTTTAACAAGTATTTTCCTCTTGTCAGATGTCAAAATCACCATGAAGCGACAAGAGTACATAAAAGGATAAGGGGGAAAAACGATGGAAAAGCCATATTACGCGGTGATTTTTACCTCGGAGCGAACCGAAGGAGACCACGGATATGAAGCAGCGGCGAAGCAAATGGTGGAACTGGCCTCCCAACAGCCTGGCTTTCTTGGCGTCGACAGCGTCCGCGACGAAAACGGCATCGGAATCACCATTTCGTACTGGGACTCTCTCGAAGCGATTCAGCAATGGAAGGAGCACGCGGCACACCAAATCGCGCAAGAAAAAGGAAAGCAGCAATGGTACAGACGCTATTCCATCCGGGTGTGCAAAGTGGAACGGGAATATGATTTTGAAAAGTAACCCAGACTGCTGCATTTCGTCAGCAGTCTTTTTTCAATGTGCAACAAAAAATTAAACCGTTTTTCCTCTTCTTTCGCCTTATATGCAGATAAACTCAAAAGAAAGGATGATCGTATGCATGATGAACAACATCTTTTGCTTCAATGCAGGCAAGGAAACAAAGACGCCTTTTATCTGCTTGTTTCCCCATATCTAGCGAGAGCGTACCGGCTCGCTTTTACGATTCTTCGCTCGCACTATGATGCCGAAGACGTGGTGCAAAATAGTTTACTCGAAGTTTATCATGCCATCAACGAAAATAAAGAAATCCGCCATTTCGCTCCATGGTTTTATCGCCTTGTCACACATCGTGCCATTGATTTGGCGCGCAAAATCGGAAAAGAAAGGCAATATGCCGAAATCAGCGATGTGCTTCCGTTTTTATCGAATTCTCATCGCTTGCCCATTGACGAAGTGATCAATAAAGAAGAGAAGCAGGAACTTTTGGCGCATATTCTTAAGCTCGACATTAAGTACCGCGTTATTCTTGTGCTTTATTACTATCAAAACATGAAAATTAGCGAGATTGCCGAACTTCTCCAAATCAAAGAAGGCACGGTGAAATCGCGGCTGTTCCAAGCGCGGAATTTGCTTTATCAATATTTCCAAAAAGAACGGAAGGAGGAGCTTCGATGAATTCCCACGATGATTTGGTAAAACAAAAGATAGAAAGCTCGATCGATCATATTCCCGTTCCGGAAAGTATTTTTGCTTTTGCCAAAGAACTTCCTTCCCAAGTGGAAAAGCAACAAAATCCAAAACTCCTACGTCAGACGAAATGGCGAAAATGGCTAGCGGTTGCTGCCGCTTCCGTCGTCATCGGGATTTCAACGGGAGCTTATATTTCTCCGACATTCGCCGCCTATATTAAATCCTTTTTCATCCGCCCTGAACTGGATAAAGGCTTGCAAACCGCCGCAAAAGAAGGATTCTCGCAACAAACAAAAGCCGCTGTCACCGATCACGGTATTACGTTTAGAATCAAAGAAGTAATGGCGGATACGAATCGTCTTATCTTTACGTATAGCCTTAAAGACAAAAACGGGAAATTGATTGACCCAACTATTCTTTTTGAAAAAAATCAATTGGGACCAGAACGAACAATGTATTTTGTGAAGGGCCTAGACGCATTTTACATTACAAACGAGAAAGGGGAGATCGTATCCACCAATACGACATATAAAACAAAAACGGGGAGAATGGTTTCCCAATCTATTGATCGAGTATTCCCTCACGGTCATTACGCCGATATTATGTTCGAGTTAAACGATAAAGCCCGCGAGGCAAAGCAGCTTTTTATTCATATCGATATCCATCAAATCGGTACGGTCGAAGGAGAATGGAAACTTAAAATTCCAGTTAATATGAACAAAAGCATGATGGCTACAAAAACCATCCCGATCGATAAAACGTATGTAACAAAAGACGGATTGCAAGTCACCATAAAAAATCTCGTCCATTCTCCTACATTAACAAGCATTGAGTTAGAAACGTCTTGGACAGAGAAAGGAAAAGAACGGCTAAAAAGCCACCCAGAATACTGGCTTGGTGGCCAAATGTTTTATCAGCCGCTATTTGATATTGTCGATAGCAATGGAAATATTGTCGCAACAACTTTATCAAGAGGGAACATCGAAACGTCCAAAAGTACGGTATTTGTTTATAAAAAAGAACTTCCTTCCCGACATCCAGATGTCGTCCGCTGGTGCTATTCGTTCCTCCCGTTTTCATCAAAAGGAACATATACATTTGTATTTCGCGGGATCGAAAGAACGGAATTCCCAAATCAATTTCTGACATTCTCTGTGGACGAATTGGAAAAACAACCTGTTTCCCTTCGCTATAAAGGAAATACGCTTACGTTTCATCAGTTAAGATTAGATAAGAAAAAACAAGCAGGCATATTAGAGGTAGAAGAAAACACTTATTTACTTATGGATTTCAAAGTAAGCGACGAAAAACAGCACGTTTACACAATAAACAAAAAAGACTTTTCAGAGACACCGATCATTCGCTATGACGAAAACACCATGATGTACAACATAAAAAGAAATACGATGCTAGAAGGAATGAATAAAACGCCGAAACAATTGACAGTAACGTTAACAACGGTAATTGTATCTTATCTAAATGAGAATTGGCATGTTTCACTTCCTGCCAGCAATGAATGATAAAAAAGCAGGGTGCCCCCCCTGCTTTTTTTACTGCCCTGACGTGAACTTCAACCCGATGATCCCGACAAGAATAAATAATAAAAAGACCATTCTCGGCGCATTGACCGGCTCGTTTAAAAACAACATGCCGATAATGACCGCCCCCATCGCCCCGATTCCCGTCCATACGGCATAGGCGGTTCCGATTGGCAGCGTTTTTGTCGCCATCGACAAAAAATAAAAGCTGGCAAGCGCACCGAAAACCGTAATGATGGACGGCACAAGCCGTGTAAATCCCATCGTATATTTTAACGCGACCGCCCATACCACTTCGAAAATGCCGGCAATGACTAAGTATACCCAGGCCATGTTCGTCACTCCTTTGTTGCAAAATAAAAAAGCCGCGAAGAAATATCGAAACGATATCCTCCCGGGCTTTTGTCCCTCCGTGTACGCGGAAATGCCGCGCGTTTTCTCTCGGTCGCAGACTGGCCGCCGTGCAGCCACGGAACCCTAGAAAACTTTTATTCTAATTATACAGTTTTTATTGTAGCATACCAAGCGTATTGATTAACGAATAAAAACTAGTTATCATCGATCCGCCAATTGATATCGGGTTTAGTTAGGCAAATACAAGGAGTTTTCTTTATGTCCAGAGAATACAATAATAGAGAAAAGGAAGGGAGAAAACAGCGTATATGCGAGAAGTACAGCGTCCACCTTGGTATGCGAACGTGTTTGTCCTTATTGCCGCCGCTGTTATGTGGTATGGATTTATTCAACAAATCATATTTGGGATCCCATTTGGCGCAAAGCCGGCAAGCGATACGGAAATGTGGGGCTTGTTTCTGTTGTTCGGCATTTGTTTTCCCCTCTTCTTTCTGTCGCTGAAACTAGTCATAAAAACGGAAAAAGAAGGGCTTGTCATTCGTTTTTTCCCATTTCGCTCCCGTGTTATTCCATATCAACAAATAAAAAACGTTCAAGTCCAGCCTTATCATCCTATGTCTTACGGCGGCTGGGGAATTCGCTGGAGCTTGAAAAAAGGCCGTGCTTACACGATGAAAGGAAAGAAGGGAATATGGATCGAGCTGACGGATGGAGACGGTTTGTACCTTGGCTCGCAAAAGCCGGAAGAACTTGTGAAATATATACAAAGAGAGTGTTTGCACCGCTAACAGGTACACACTCTCTTTTGTATATCATCCAACCTGCCTTCATAGAAAAAGCGCATAAAACTATATAAATGCAACTTGATATTTGGTTCTTTGCACTTTTTATCAAGAAATTTTTCCAACTGTCGGAGGCAAGTCGATGACTTGCCTTCGTCACGCATAAACGTGACAGATGACCGAACAACACCGTAGCGGACAAATAACATTTGTCCGCATAACGGGTTGTTGTTCGGTCACCTACAGTCGAAAAAATGGATCACAAGAAGTAGAATTTTCAAATTTACTTAATATATTGCTGAATGATCAGCTCGATTTCGTTGCCAAACGGATCGCTCGTCAATATGCTATTTTCGTTTCGTCGCACCGATGCACCGATATGTTGCAGCCGTTTTGCTACCTTCTGCCGTTCTGTTTCATATGGAAGCACAATGGAAAATACACGTAGTCCCACGGCATTCACTGGCGGTTTTGGCGCCCCGACTCCGGCCCATGTGTTCAGTCCGATATGGTGATGATAGCCGCCCGCGGATACGAACAAAGCGTGCATTCCCATGCGGATCGTCGGTTCAAAGCCTAGCCCTTGCGCATAAAAATCATAAGCTTCATCTATGTGGGCGACGTGGAGGTGGATATGGCCAATCCGTGTTTGCTTTGGAAGCCCCGACAACGCTTCCGTGCCTGCTTGCGCAAGCAAATCCTCTATATCCAGCGGCTCCGTTACCGCTTTATATTCTCCATTTGGCGTCTTCTCCCACTTTTCCATCGGCCGATCGGCGTATATTTCAATGCCGTTTCCGTCCGGATCAGCTAAATAGACCGCCTCGCTGAACAAGTGATCGGATGCTCCCTGCAGCGGATAACCGGTCTGTAATAAATGGAGTAGCGACTGGGCGAGGCTCTTTCTGTCAGGAACTAAAATCGCGAAATGATAAAGTCCCGTTGTCCGTGGCGGCTTCGGCACTGCATCCGCTTTTTCCTCGAGCACCGCTAACGGGGTAACCCCATCCACGGTTAATACCGCTTCGTTTTGATTTTGCTTTAATAGACGAAAGCCAATGATTTCTGTTCTCTAGCCTTTTAGAATAAATTCATTTCCATCGATGTCTTTAAATTGTACAAATGTGCCCCATTGCATTTTTTGCGGCTCTCCTAAAAATTCCATACCTTTCGCTTTCATCGTTTCATATGTACTTAGCACATCATCGCACTCAAACACAATAGACGGCTTTCTTTCATTCCAATCTTTCATCATTGATTTTGGATAAATGGCCAATGCTGTTTGCGCCCCTTTTGGAGCTACTTCCAGCCAAAAGGCATTCGGCCCCATTGGATGCTCAGCAACCACTTCAAACCCTGCTTTTTCTGTCCAAAACTCTTTCGCTTTTTGCTGATCTTCTACATAAACAGCAACAGTCGCAATTCGTTTGATCATTAAGTTTCCTCCCTTTATAAATATGCTTCAGCTTGTCCATTTCGAATATATCATATTGTTGGCTTACTCATCTTGTAAAAAACGACATCATTTTTATATGATTTCCCTCATAGCAAGCATGCTATTTTGAACTTAATCGGTGTTATTCCGAGATACTTTCGAAAGCCTTTTGACAAATGCGAGTAATCGTTGTAACCATAATGAAATGCCAAATTCAGAACTACTTGTTTATCTTTATTTTACCACTTCTTGAAATGTCGCTTCGGTTACGTTTTGTAAATCTCTCACGCTAAGTTCAATTAGCACGCCGATTTTGCCGCCGCTGACGATGATCTGCTCGAGTTGAGAAGCACTCGAATCGATAAAAGTCGGATAAGATTTGACCATACCTATCGGTGAACACCCACCACGAATATAGCCCGTCAACTTTTGGATCTCTTTCATCGGCGCCAATGCGACATTTTTCTCTCCTGTTATTTTCGCGGCTTTTTTTAAATCCAGTTCCGATTCTACGGGGATGACAAACACATAAATATTTCCGCTGTTTCCCTGTGTTACTAATGTTTTATATACCAATTGAGGGTCTTTTCCAATTTTTTGGGCAACAGATATGCCGTCAATTCTTCCATCCTGACTGTCGTAGGTCATTACATTGTAAGGAATCACTTTTTGATCAAGAACACGCATGGCGTTGGTTTTTTCTTTCGCCAATTTTCTTCCCTCCAGTTCGTTTCAACAGTAAAATGCCGGATGATGTTTGCCGTTGCCTTTATGTCCTGTACCATCTTCACCTTTCTTCCTAATCGAACTACTGCAATCCCTGAATGCTTGCTGCTATTCTCCCGTGTAATCTTTAGGTTGCCATAAAATTTTAAGAAGCTTTATTCGTCAAATTCAGACCAGTGCATTAACGAACAATGGCCATCACAGAAAACAATCCAAGGACCGGCGATTCCGATCTCAAAGTTCGTTAGAACGGAATAGCCTGAGTCCTTCATAACGAACCAAGTGTGCGTTGACGATTTCAATACGTTCGTGCGCCGAATCCTTCTTCTCCAACATGTTTCATTCACTAAATCACTTTTTCCCGGTTAATGCCGGAAAGTGCGGAACAACTTCTTCCCCTAATTCTTCAATCACTTCTTCAACAGGGCGATGGCCATATTTTAAGTTGATAATCACGTGATTAACACCAATACTTTTAAGACTTTCAAGGAATTCAATGAGTATGTTGCGCCCGGCTCGGAACCCTAGATGAATAGGGATTGGCGGATGATTTGGGTCCTCCGTCAAATCTACATATAAAGATTGAGTGAACGGTTTAAACTGATCGGTATGAGAACGCCAATTTTTAATCAGCTCCGCTTGGAATCTCAAGTTTCGAGGATAATACATCCAACCATCACCGTTTTCGGCAATCCATTCTATGGACTGAGAGCTGTGACCGGTTACCAGCACCGGAATGTCCGACAAGCGCGGTTTTGGCAGAAGGTCCCCGCTCGACATATGAACTCGTGGCGTTTGGATTACCGGAAAATTCTCCTTCCACGCTTTTTTCATTACCAACACGGCTTCTTGAAACAGGGCACTGCGCTGTTCAGAATCAACGGAAAACGCTGGAAACTCTATCGGACGATCCCCGGTCGCCACCCCGAGAATCAAACGTTCACCAGATAGTCTGTCAATCGAAGCCGCTGCTTTGGCAACATGCAAAGGATGACGCAAGGTAAGAATAATACTTGCAGTTCCCAAAGCAATCTTTTCTGTATGGGCGGCTATATATCCTAAATAGACCCAAGGATCATAAATTTGACCCACATCACCAAAATAAGGATCATGTAACGGAACATCCCTGACAAACAACGCAGCAAAATTGAGTTCTTCTGCTCTTTTTGCCAGTTTTATTTGCTTTTCCACGTCCATCTCTGGAATGCTGCCTTCGTATGATTCTATAGGAAAGAACAATCCAAGAGTGAGATGATTTTCCTTAAACATGCGCGAATATCCTTTGTGCTTTTCAAATCGGTTCATCATCGTTCCTCCACTCTGCATTTCTTTTTTACAGCTCTTCCTATCTTTGGAATGCTGCCCTTGTATGATTCCATCAGAAAAAACAGTCGAGAGTCATATGCATAAATGTTATGTTTACCAAACTTGTTCTTCCTCATTCTTGTTTAATCTTTAATCTGTTTTTATAAATATCTAGAATTATAGATATAGAACACAAAAATAAAAGTGAAATCTATATTTATAAATATCCAAAACTATAGAGAAATAAAAAAGGGATTCAGGCCAAAAATCGATTTGGTCTATAAATCTCTAGATAACAATTCGAGCAATTTTTTGATGTTCTCCTCATTTCTTTTATAATAAGTCCATTGCCCGACTCGCTTCGCTTTTATCAATCCGGCATTTTGCAGCATGGATAGGTAAAGGGACACTGTAGACTGTGACAATCCAACTTTTTTATGGATGTCGCTCACGCAAACTCCATCTTCGTGTATATCGCCATGCTGCGGTTTTGGAAAGTGGATTTCAGGATTTTTTAGCCACTGTACGATCTGCAGCCTTGTTTCATTGGACAAGGCTTTAAACACTTCTAAAAGTTCCATTGCTACCTCCAAATTCGCCCATGAATCGTATTCTTATATTAAAATATTACTGTACTTAAATCAACCAACATCAATTCAAACCGATTCCTTAATTAGAATAAAAATGCACAACAAAACCAGCCAGTCAAAGGAGTTCATTTATGAACAGATTAACACATCGCCAAGAAATCTACAATATCTACCCTGGTGATAACAGGCGCTAAGTCGAGCAATTAGAAAAAAAACCCGTATCATTGTATAATATGATACAGGTTCTAATGATCAAGAATTGATTTTTTGGAATATAAAGAAAACCTAGTCGTTAGAAATAATGACCTTTAATGCCCTTTCTTTCGCCGCATTTCCAAATATTTCATAAGCTTTCATAATATCGGAAAAGGCAAAGCGATGTGTAATTAATTGTTCCGGTTTCAATTTTTTCGACTGCACCGTTTTTAATAGCATTGGTGTAGAAGTCGTATTGACAAGACCGGTTGTTAGCGTAATGTTACGTATCCATAATTTTTCAATATGAAACTCGACACTTTTTCCATGAACACCTACATTGGCTATATGGCCGCCTTCTTTTATAATTTCTTGGCAAATATCAAATGTTGGTCGAATTCCGACGGCTTCTATCGCGACGTCTACACCTTTTCCGTCGGTTAATTCCATAATCTTTTCAACCGCCTTGCCGTCACCACTATTCACCACTTGGGTGGCACCAAATTTTTTGGCAACTTCTAGACGGTTATCGTCTAAGTCAACCATAATGATCTCTGCAGGGGAATAAAACTGAGCGGTTAATAGCGCTGCCATACCTACGGGACCAGCTCCGATAATGGCAACTGTTTGCCCAGGCTGAACTTTACCGTTTAACACGCCAATTTCAAACCCTGTCGGAAGAATGTCGCTAAGCATGACGAGAGCCTCTTCATCCATACCTTCCGGAATTGGATAAAGGCTATTGTCCGCGTGCGGAATTCTTACATACTCTGCTTGGGTTCCATCAATTAAGTGTCCTAAGATCCAACCTCCATCTTCACAATGGGCATACAACCCTTTTTTGCAATTTTCGCATTTTCCGCAGGAGGTAATGCAGGAAATCAACACTCTATCGCCTTTTTTGAAATTTTTTACGGCTGAGCCGACTTCTTCAATAATCCCTACACCTTCATGGCCTAAAATGCGGCCTTCTTCTACGGTTGGGACATCTCCTTTAAGAATATGCAAATCCGTTCCGCAAATCGTTGTTTTTGTGATCTTAACGATTGCATCTGTTTCTTTTTCAATTTTCGGTTTTGGCCTGTCCATTACCTCTTTTTTTCCTGGTCCTAGGTATGTAAGGGCTTTCATTTTAGTACCTCCTTGAATAATAAATGATTAAATGTTTCTAATTTTTATTTTATAAAAAAATCAATTGATATTCAATAAAAATATTTTGCCAAAGTTTTGTCAATATTACATCGATTGATATCTCCTCCAAATGAAAAAAAACAAACTTTTTCCGCCAACATTTTACTCATGGATAGGCAAGGAAATCCTCACCTATTCACACTGGGTCATTGTCCGCGTTACTGTAAGATTCAATTGCTTGATCGAGCGCCCGATACGCTTCGGCAAAAGCGTTCGTTGCCGACTCATCGCCCGCATTGGCAAGCTGTGCTTGCGCGTTTTTCGCGTGGGTGACAGCGCGAATGACATCTTCAATCATTTGTTGTTTATCACCTGCCGTCGCCTTTAACTGCTCAAGTTCGCGGAGACATTGATCCAAATCATAGGCGCCCGGTTGGTTAAACGATTGTTCCAGCTTTTCTTTGACACGTTGCAATACTTCTTTCATCCATGCCCACCTTCCTGATTATTTTTATCATCAGTTAGTGTGGGCAGTTTTGAAACAAACTATTCGTGAAAATGAAATGATGGAAATAAAACGCAGTTCATACTTGCAAGACGAATTATAAAATATCAGCCCAAATTTTTACGGCCGTCGCTAAAATTAACCCTGCTAAAATAACTTGTAATACTTTTGTGTTCATTTTTTGCCCCATTTTTGCTCCTAAAGGAGAGGCGATTAAGCTGGCAACAACCATGATGATGGAAGGAATCAGTTCCACTTGACCCGTTGTGATTTTTCCAAACGCCGAACCAATGGATGAAATAAACGTAATCGCCAGCGAGGAGGCAATCGTCATTCGTGTTGGAATCTTTAACACAACAAGCATAATCGGCGCTAGTAAAAACGCTCCCGCTGCGCCAACGACCCCTGAACCAATTCCAATGACAAGCGCTAATGCAGCGGCCAGCCATTTGTTAAAAGTCACTTGACCGCTTGGAATATCGTCAATGCCTCTTTTCGGAACAAACATCATGACAGCAGCCAATGCGGCGAGAATACCATACACGACATTAATCGTTCCTTCGCTCATCATTTTCGAACCGAACCCACCAAGAAAACTGCCGATCAAAATACTAATCCCCATATAAAGAATTAACGTTTTATTTAAATAACCGCTTTTTCGATATGCCAAAACGCCGCCAATCGTCGCAAATAACACTTCGACCGCACTAATTCCTGACACTTCATGGGCGCTAAACGAAGCAAGCCCAAATAGCGGCGGAAGATAAAGCAACATCGGATATTTAATAATGGCCCCTCCAATGCCAACCATGCCAGAAATAAACGAACCGATAAAACCAATGAGGAAAATCACGATGATGAAATTCAACGTCACTTCCATCAATACATTACCCCTTTTGACTTTTCGAAAACTAGGGGGTACTTTATACGTACCCCCGAACGATTATTTTCTTTTAACCCAAAATTTCCATACACCATTTTCTTCTTTATAATCGACTAGCCCATGACCGCTCACGTTTATCCAAGCAGTTAGATCATTTTTTGCTCCTTGATCCGTCGTTTCGATTTCAAGTATTTGACCCGGTGTCAATTCATCGATAGCCTTTTTTGCCTTCACAACGATCATGGCACAAGATAATCCTTTTGTATCGACGACCTTATTCCCATTCATTTTCTCAACTTCCTTCAAATTAACGGGTATGATGCAGCGCGCAACGGTTTGGACCGATTTCAAGTTCTTGTTGTTGTTCCATGCCGACCGCTTTTAGCCCGCGGTTGATTGCCACGATGTCTTCAAAGTTTGGCGGTGTCTCTGTGTTTGCGTTTTGAACAACAATATCGATAAATTCTTGTTTTTGCTTATGCTGCATCATTTCGTTGCGGGCGCGAATATTGCCTAATGTGTCGCCGATATATCCCGCTTTGTTCATTTCTTCATCCAAATTAGAGTAATGGGCAGGCAGAACGATTACATCATCCGCAATCACAGCCACTTTTTCGTATACCGTGTCATACAAATCCGCGGCCCATTCCGCCGCTTTTCCGCCTAAATCCGGGCGTCCGAGTCCGCCGACAAAAATCGTATCTCCAGAGAAAAGCAGTTGATTGTTTACGAAGAAGGAAACACTTCCCGGCGTATGTCCTGGCGTTTTTACCGCCAATACTTCTAATTGTACTTGCGCAAAATCAATGCGGTCATGTTTCTCAAGCGGTTCGAAATCAAACACCGCTCCTTCGCTTTTCATCAAGTAATATGTCGCACCTGTACGTTCCGCCAGCACTTTTCCGCCAGAAATATGATCTGCATGTAAATGGGAATCGACGATATGCGTAATCGCTGCTCCTTCTTCTTGCGCGACTTGTTCATATACATCAATAAACCGCGATGGATCAACGACAAGCGCTTCTTTTCCGGAAATCACCATATAAGAGAGGCACCCTTTTCCGACACGAATGAATTGATATACTTTCATCTTGTCATCTTCATATACTTTTGCTCTGTGAAGATGTTCGCTCCATGCTTTCATGCCGCCAGCAAGCGTATAAATATTGTTAAACCCTGCCTCTACTAATTGTTCTGCCACAAACGCCGCTGAACCGCCTTTGGCGCAAACGACGACAACCTCTTTGTCTTTTGGGAGGCGTTCGACAACCGAATCTACACCATCAATCAACTCAAAGTATGGAACATTAATATATTCAAAGTTCTCCCCTTCAATTTTCCAATCATGAAAATCGCTTTTATTGCGTACGTCGAAAATAACGAGATGTTCTTTATTTAATACTTTTTCTGTCAATGTTTGCACCGTCATTTCTTTTACCGCCATTTTTATACCCCCTATAGTATATTTTGCCTTTTAAAAAACCGCTCAATCATAATTGAGCTGTATCAAGCGGTCCTTCCCATTTCGACATGCCTGGAACGACATTCCATACATTAGCAAATCCTTTTTCGGTTAATTTTTGCGCCGCTAAATTGCTGCGCGTCCCAGTACGGCAAACAACATAAATCGTTTTATCCTTTGGCAGCTCATTGATGCGGTCTTCTAATTCTCCAAGCGGAATCGAAACCGCTCCTGGGATATGCCCGAACGCATACTCCGCCGGTTCACGGACATCTACAATGACCACAGAATCATCATTTATTTTTTCCGCCAGCTGCTCGTTGGAAATCACATGAGGATATGTTGCTTCGCCTTTTGTCTCATGGTCACTTGCTTTACGAATATAATGTTTTAACACGTTTCCTTCCTCGATCGTTCCCAAATATTGATGGCCGGTACTTTCCGCCCATGCTTTGATATCAGCTCTCGAACCTTTATCGGTTGCCTGTACTTCGAGCACTTGTCCTGGTTGTAACTCACTGATCGCTTTTTTTGCTTTTACAATCGGCATTGGGCAAGATAACCCCTTTGCGTCAACTGTCATGTTTACTCGAATCATGCTGCATTCCTCCTTTTGCCGTTTTATTTATTCTACAGGTCCTTCCCATTCCAACATGCCGCCAGTCATATTGATCACATGATATCCATGGCTTTCCAACAGCTGTGCTGCACGTCCGCTTCTTCCTCCCGAACGGCAAACAAGGATATATTCCTTGTTTTTATCCAGCTCATGCATGCGAAATTCAAGCAATCCTAACGGAATATTGATCGCACCAGGGATTTTCCCGGTCGCCACTTCCTCCGCTTCACGAACATCGATAATGTTCAGCTGTTTTCCTTCTTGAAAAAGTTTTTCTACTTCTTTTGTCGTTAATTGTTTCATCAACGCTCCCCTCCTTTTTTTATGACCAAGCGTTCATTCCGCCTTTTACGTTCGTTACGTGTGCGAATCCCAGCTTCTTCAATAGTCTGCTGGCTTTTGTGCTTCGCATTCCACTTTGGCAAATTACAATCACTTCTTTTTCCTTGGATAATTCATTCGCGCGTTTTGGCAATTCATGAAGCGGAATATTTTTAAATCCGCGAATATGGTTCGCACGAAATTCCACGGGAGTACGTACATCCACATACTGCACATCTTTTTTTTCTAACTCTTTCTTTAGCTCTGTTGTCGTAATCATCCGTACCCCTCGCGGTGGAATGACGCGACTTGTAATAAACCAAGCGAGCAATAGGAATAAAACGATATTCATTACTGTTTGTGTCATTCGTAATCACCTTTAAATGAATAAGTTTATGTTACCTTCTGACGCATCCGCCAAATACGTTGCCACTCCGGCAAACTCAATGCCATCGATCAATTCTTCTGGTTTCAGCCCTAATAAATCAACGGTCATTTGACACGCGACTAATTTAACCCCTTGCTCTTTTGCCATTTCGATTAATTGTGGCAGCGGCATCGCGTTATGCTTTTTTATAACGTGTTTGATTAATTTTGGTCCGATGCCGCCAAAGTTCATGCGTGAAAGCCCCATGCGATCCGCTCCACGCGGCATCATTTTGGCAAACATTTTTTCCAAAAACCCTTTTTTCACCGAAATATGCCCGTCTTTTCGCAATGCGTTTAATCCCCAAAACGTATGGAAAATCGTGACGTCATGGTCATAAGCGGCGGCACCGTTCGCAATGATGTAAGCCGCCATCGCTTTATCATAGTCGCCGCTAAATAAAATAATTGTTGTTTTTTTCTTTTGTTTCGGCATTAAGTTCCCCCTCTATATACATATACTTATATAGGTATATGAACAACTAAAAAATTACCCTTTTTGAATCCAAAACGTAAATACGCCATTTTCTTCTTTCATATCAATAACCGTATGGCCGCTTGCTTTCGCCCATGCCGGCAAGTCGCTTTTCGATCCTTTATCGGTCGTTTGAATTTCGAGCACTTGTCCTGATGTTAATTCATCCATCGCTTTTTTCGCTTTTACAACCGGCATTGGACAAGCTAATCCCTTCGCATCTAATACTTTATTTACATTCATGATGGATAACCTCCTTGTTATTTTACTATTACCCCTATAGGTATATTAGTATGGATAAAAGAATGTGTCAACCCTTTTTGAAGAGTTGACTTATCTGCTTTTTACTAATAGCTCTACTGCCTCTTTGACTAAATGTTCCGTTTTTTCCCCTTTTTCCATGCTTTCGCGGAGACAATTTTCTAAATTGGTGCTTACAATGACCGCAATGGCGCGATCGATCGCATTGCGTGCCGCCGATAACTGCGCGACAACACTTTTGCAGTCTTTTCCTTGTTCCATCATGCTAAGAACACCTTTCACTTGTCCTTCAATCCGTCTTAAGCGGTTTTTGATTTCTTTATTGTATTCCATTTTTCATTTCCCCTTTCTCGACAAGGACAATGGATGATTGAATAGCTTTGTACGTCAAAACCGTGACGGCGCAAAAAACGTATGCCTAAATTTTTTTCGATTTCATTGTTTGCGATAATATGAAGCGATTTGCTCGGAATAGTAGAAAAATGCCGTTTTAAATAAGCATACGGAATATGAAGCGAATTAGCAATAGGCGGTTCTGTCGCTTCATTATAATCACGAATATCTAAAACAATCATATCCTTGATTCGTTCATCGGCTATATCTATACATGGAACATTGTTTACCGGATAATAACGGCGATACAATGCCATAAATAATAAACCGAAAATAATCAGGCCAATGATATACAAACGGCGATCACCTCGATCCATTACTATTATCCCTGCTTATTATATACCCTAATAGGTATATTAGCAACTGTTTTATTTTAACAATATATGGATGAATGATGTATCGTTCATCATCCCGACATGTATTGAGACAACCGCTGTTGCCTCAATACGTTAGCAATATGCCGTATACGGTTGGATGAAAGGAGAAAAATTCCGCATTCTGGTGTTTTGTTTTCATATATTCCAACAATTGTTGAGAAGGAATTCTCTCATGAAGCGGCGGCCCCATTTCGCTTTCCACCGCTTCCCATTCAATGATCAGAAATTTTCCGTTCGGTTTCATCACCCGTTCGATCTCAGCAAGCACTGCGTCATGATCATCTACTTCATGAAACACAAACGACATGAGTCCTTTGTCCACTGATTGTGCAGGCAAAGATGTATTAGATATATCTCCTAGTATATATTCGATATTATCCACTTGTTCTTTTTCTGCGTGTTTCTTTAAAAATTCCAACATTTCTCGTTGTACATCCACCGCATATACTTTTTCTTTCGTCTTTTTCGCCATTGGCACGGTAAAATACCCATTGCCGGCTCCTAAATCAGCAATGACATCTTGTGTTCCGATTTGCAATATCTCTATCACCCTTTCTGGATCAATGATTTCTTTTCGCTTCGGATCTAATAATTTTTCCGCCTTTTCTGGGTGAAAACGATGCCCTGCCATTCATAAATCCTCCTGTACTCTTTTTTTAATGGTTATTATAATCAAAAAGCTTCGGAATCCATAATCCGAAGCTTTTTCTTGCTGATGCATTTTTAGCAAACCGCACGACGGTTTGGATCGCTTTCCATTCCCCGTTGTTCTTTATCTGGTTGAAATTTTTCTATATTCGTTTGACGCACTCTCAATCGTATATGCTTCTTTCCTTCCGTTTCCAATCGCCGAATTCCTCTTTGTTGCGTACATCCAAAATAAATCGTTTCACACCGCTTGGAAACGGGTTCTTTTACAGGAATTACGTCCCGTGCCTCATTAACGCTGCAACAATTGCATGATGGCGTCCGGGTCAAAGCCAATTACCCATTGGCCATCAATTTCGATTTGTGGAACTCCGATTTGCCCCGTTGTTTCAACAAGTTTCCGCGCCGCGGCAGGATCCCGCTGCACGTTTACTTCTTCAAACGGAACGCCTTGTTCACGTAAAAAGTTTTTCACCATTACACAATACGGACATGTCGTTGTTGTATATACCGTAACTCGTTTCATTTTCATCCCTCCACTAGAACGTCAACGTAATGTCGGCGTCTTTCGCAAAGTTTAAAAATGTGGCCGCTCCAGCGACTTCAATTCCATCGACAAATTGATCTTTGTCAAGACCCATGACGTCCATCGTCATTTGGCATGCAACCAGTTTCACACCTAATTCTTGCGCCATTTTTACAAGCTCTTCGATTGACGGAACATTCGCTTTTTGAAATCCTTCTTGAAGATGCTCTTTTCCTTCTGGAAGCGGTAAGTTTTTATGTGCTTCTTTATGAATGAGATTCAACCCTTCAAACGTGAAAAAAATGCCTACTTCTGCCTCTGATGCCGCTGCCGCTGTGGCAATATTGAATACTTTGTATGCGTCAAATAAACTACCGTTAGCTGCGATAATCGCTACTTTCATCAAGAATTCCTCCTCGTTTTTTCTCGATCATAGTTTTTACAAAACAAAATATTTTATTTACATATACATGTATGGGTATATAACCTAGTCTTTATAGTAATCGATTTTTCCATAAATGTCAACTAACAAATATAAAAAATGCCGAGCAGGAAGCCCTACTCGACCTGTTTGTCTTTCAATCCGGCCCAAAACGCGGCAACCACAGACAACGCCACAATAAGAATTGGTGCATACATAATAAGAAATGTTTGCATGTTATGCTCCTCCTATAATTGTCCTTTTACATATTTTTTGTTGAATAAAAACAATCGCATTAACAAATACAGCGATGGAATTAATAACAACAAACCGGCGATAAACGCGATAATAAGCGCGATCGCCATTGTTTGATTCGTAAATCCGTCGTAAATCGTTAAGTATGGGTACAACAAATATGGATAGTGAGAAATGCCGTATGCGTAAAACGCGAACGCATATTGCAGCAGCAAGCTAATAAACGCCCAGCCAAAATGTCTCTTTTTCCAAAGCAAATAAACGGTCAACACGAAAAACAGAAATGATATGGCAAACATCCAAGCAATATTGAACATGTTGCTATAATGCTCCGGATTATGATGCCGCAGCTGATAAATGATGAGGAGCGCCGATAAAATCGTTGGTCCGCTCCAACTTAGCGCATATTTCCGCAGCAATTCGCGCGCCTGCATATCCCCCGTTTCATTAGCGTAATATGTTAGAAATGTAGCGGAAATATAGAGAACGCTCGTAATGCTTAACAACACAATACTCCAAGTAAGCGGACTGATAAACAGCTCTTTATATAATAAAGTGAGTTTTTCCCCGCTTTTCTCCACAAATCCCCCTTCCGAAATCGTCAGCACAATCGATAGTGACGCCGGAATAAACAGCCCCGTTAGCCCGTAGGCAAACAAATACCAATTTCTTTCCGTCCCGCCATACGTATGAAACGCATAATACGACCCGCGGATCGCCAAAAGCACAATGGCAATGCTGGCAGGAACGAGCAAAATCGAGCCGTAATAATAGGCCGTTTTCGGGAAAAAGCCGACGATGCCGACGAAGAAAAAGACGAGAAACACGTTCGTCACTTCCCATATCGGGGAAAGATAGCGCTGGATAATTTTATGTAAAATATGCTTTTTCTTGGCAAAATCGCTGTATGCGCTGAAAAATCCAGCACCAAAGTCAATTGAGGCGACTATAACGTATCCGAACAAAAACAGCCATAAAACAGAAATGCCAACAATCTCCAACGTCATTCCGCCATCACCTCCTGCTGGCTCGAACGTTCCACCAATTCCCGTTTGACCGGGTTTTTGCGGAACATGTTAATCAGCACCGCCGCACTCGCGATTCCTAAAATAAGATACAAGATCGAAAATAAAATGAGCATCGTATCGACATACGCTGACGATGTCGCCGCTTCCGCCGTTTTCATATAACCGCGCAAAATCCACGGCTGCCGGCCGACTTCGGCAAGATACCATCCCGCTTCAATCGCCAGCATCGAAAGTGGACCGGAGGCTACCAACAAACCGAAAAACCATTTTTTCTCGACAAACTTCCACTTAAATATTTTTCCAAGCCAATAAACCGCCGCTACAACGGTGAGAAACACGCCAAGCGTCACCATTAAATCAAATAAATAGTGAATGTAAAGCGGGGGCGTTTCCTCCTTCGGAAATTCGTTTAATCCTTTTACTTCCGCGGCGGGATGATTATGCGCCAAAATGCTTAATGCGTTTGGAATTATCAGCGCATTTTTTATATTGTTGTTTTCATCAAGTGTCCCGAACAAGACAAGCGGCGCATGGGTGCTCGTTTCAAAGTGCCATTCCGCCGCCGCTAATTTTTCCGGCTGGTACTCGGCTAAAAACTTGCCGGATAAATCGCCGACAAGTGCACTTGCAAGTGAAAAAATCAAAGCTGTTTTCATCGTTAAATGTAGTGCTTTTTTGTGATAAATATGGCGGTTGCCTCGCATTAAATGCCAAGCGGCGATGGACGCCAAGACAAAAGCACAAGTCATATAGGCTGTCGCCAAGACGTGCGCCACTTTCGTCGGCGTCGCTGGATTAAACATTGCCACAAGCGGCTCGATATTCGTGATGGCTCCGTTTTTCAATTCAAAACCTTGCGGAGTATTCATAAACGCGTTTACCATCGTAATAAACATTGCCGATGCCGAAGAACCGATGGCAACCGGAATGAGCAGCAACAAATGTTTCTTCTGATTTTCAAATCGATCCCACGTATATAAATAAATGCCAAGGAAAATCGCTTCAAGAAAGAAGGCAAACGTCTCCATAAACAGTGGCAGACTGATGACTTGACCTGCAAGTTGCATAAAGTTCGGCCATAATAACGACAGCTGCAATCCGATCGCCGTTCCCGTCACAACGCCGACGGCTACCGTAACGACGAAGCCGCGCGTCCATCTCCGCGCCAGCAAAATGTAATGTTCATCGTTTTTGCGGATGCCCACCCATTGAGCAATCGCAATCATTAACGGGACGCCGACGCCGATCGTTGCATAAATAATATGGAACGTCAGCGTCAGTTCCGTAAGCACTCGGCTAAACAGAACTGGATCATATTCCCACATCGCAATATCCCCCTTTTATGAAAACAATCTGCCGGCCATCGACAGAAGCATAACCACCGCAACAAGAAAACTAACCATCACAAGCCATTTTTCTTGGCGTTTCCACACATTTTTTCCTCCTTTGATTCCTCTTGCTCTTATTTATTTATTTTGTCAACAATTATAATAAAAAACTTTGACAAGATACCGAGTTTGTGATGTTTTTCACAAATTTATCATGATTAATAGGGTTATAAATGTAAAAATGTTTTATACCATAAAATTTTTTATCCATTATGCTTATGGATCCCAAAAATAAAATGGTTACCACCGATAATGATGATAACCATTTTCTTATGCTTTATACAAAGAAACAAAAAAATAATAACCAAACAACAGTGTGACAAATAACACTAAAAGTGCTAAAAACCAAATAAGAAAACGAGCGGTACGAAATGTTTGTTCATTAATTTGTCTTGCTTTTTGGAAATAGCTAATAGTGGCAAAAACAACCGTACACACTCCCGTTACGACAGACAACGTTCCAATCATTTGCACTGCCATGTTGGATAAAGAATGATGGGACGATTTGATATGCAAGTTAATGATAAGAAATCCAATTCCTGTTATAGCGATAGCCGTTCGAATCCACGCTAAAAACGTACGTTCATTGGCGAGATGCTGTTGAATATATTTGGAATCCTCCGTTGGTGCTTGCGCTTTCTCCTTCATTTCCCACACACCTTTCTTCCGTAAACATTGTTGACAAATAAAAACCCCCTATAGTATACTAACCTTTCCATCAAGCTGTCTACTATAAGGGGATGGGAAGGCAATTATAATCAATCGACATTCCCGATTTGCACTTCGATTGTATAGTGGAACAAATTCCTTTTCTCCTTTCTTGGCCACTGTTGCTGTTTTTTATTGTATACAAACAAATAAAAAAAGCTGCCTTCAAAGCAGCTCTATGTCACACGGATTATATATATTTCCGATGCACTGTTTTTCCATCATACGTAAATAATATAGGCTTCTCTTCCACCACCGTTTCCATATGAACAGGACGCCCCCATAGCTGATAAATATACGGAAGCACTTTTTCTAAATATTTAATGTCTAATTCGATCCCTTCGTACCAATGCTTTAAATATAGTTCGCCATTGCGCATGTAATCTCCGTCATTGACCGTAATGTACGGAAACCCGCCATTGACCCGCATGCTCACGAGCTGATCGCGAACATGCTCCCAGCTTTTATCAACAATTTTATACTCTTTTCCTTGCTTTTGGAATAAATACATATCTTCGCGCATTACTAACTCTTTCGTTAAATAATTGCGCAAAAACGAAATATCGGATTCCAATTCGCGCACTTCGAAAATTTTTTCGCGGCCCGATCCCGGCTTCACCCCACGTTTTTTCATTTCCTCCGTTGGGTTGTTCCAACGCTCTTCAATGTCTTCAAAAATTTTCAATCCTAAATAGTACGGATTAATTCCTGTGCGCGACGGTTGTACAACATTCGCGTTTAATTTCGCAAATTCAATCGCCTCGTCGCTTGTTAAGTCCATTTCCCGCAAAATGCGCTGATGCCAATACGTCGCCCAGCCTTCATTCATGATTTTCGTCTCAAGCTGCGGCCAGAAATAGAGCATTTCTTCGCGCATCATCGTTAAAATATCACGCTGCCAGTCTTCCAATTCACGGCTATACTCCTCAATAAACAACAATACGTCTTTTTCCGGCTGCGGCGGAAACTTCCTGCGCTTTTTGCGCGGAGGCGGAGCTGGGCGATCTTTTTCATCAAGACTCCATAAATCGTCATATGGCGTCGCTCTTTTTGGCGGTTCTTCCTCTTCATATACTTCCGTATCTTCCCACGTCCACGATAGTTTTGGACGAAGCAGTGACGGGTCGATATGTTCTTGAATCGCCAATACCGCATCTAAAAACTTTTCTACTTCCAATTTTCCATATTGATGTTCGTAATGTTTGATTCTCTCGGCGGTCGCTGCCATGCTTTCGACCATATCGCGCTTTGTATTGCTAAAGCGCACATTATTTTTAAAAAAGTCGCTATGCGCCAGCACATGAGCGACAATTAGTTTGTTTTGGATTAACGTATTCGTATCTAACAAAAACGCATAACACGGGTCAGAATTAATCACCAACTCATAAATTTTGCTTAACCCCAAATCGTAATGCAGCTTCATTTTATAAAACTGCTTGCCAAAGCTCCAGTGGGAAAACCTTGTGGGCATGCCATACGCACCAAACGTATAAATAATATCCGCTGGGCAAATTTCATAACGCATCGGATAAAAGTCCAACCCAAATCCTTCGGCAATTTCCGTAATCTCAGCAATCGCCCGTTCCAACTCCTTTAACTCATCTTGTCGCATGCACATCTCCTCCCCTTTTCCTCTTATCACAATGTATGAGAAAACAGGAGTTTTGATACGTATAAGTCCGTTTCATATTTCTATATCTTGCCTCATGGGAAATCCATATTGCCGGTAAATCTGATTTAGATGGAATATACTCCTGGAGACTATGGCGAGGTAGTAAAAGGAAAACAATACAGGGTATATTGCGGTATTTTAGCTGCAGCACGCAAAATGAAAGAGCTAGGCATTATTATTGATACTCGAACAAAACATATATCATTCATTTTCCTTGGATGGACAAAAATGCAATTTCCCTTCAACACATGCATTGTTTTATAATGAACATTAGCGAATAATGAAGCCCTTTCATTTTCTGCTTATTCGCTTTGCTCGCGACTAAATTCATTAAAGCGTGGTGGTACAGTGGAGCATTATTTGCATTATTTTATCAACCATTTTGGCTATATTGGCATCATGATTGTACTTATGTTAGGTATTGTCGGCATGCCCATTCCCGACGAACTTCTGCTCACCTATGTCGGTTACCGCATTTCTGTCGGTTCTCTGTCCTATCCTATTGCTTTTATTTGCAGCTTTTTTGGCGCTACTATCGGTATTTCCATTAGCTACTGCTTAGGAGTCTTATTAGGTTTGCCATTCTTGCGGAAATTTGGCCCAAAAATACATATTACGGAAAAACGAATGGAGCAAACAAAAACATTATTTGCCAAACTAGGACCTTCCGTGCTGTTTATTTGCTACTTTATCCCTGGCATCCGCCATGTTGCCGCCTTTTTAGCTGGCGCGAACGCATATGACTGGAAAAAATTTATGGTGTATGCTTATAGCGGAGCATTTGTATGGATTTTTACCTTTCTTGCCATTGGCAATTATTTGGGGGAAAACTGGATCAAAATTAAACAATATATGGATTCGTACCGCTCTTTTTTCGCCCTTTTCTTTATTTTTCTCGTTGTCCTGCTGACGTTATACTGGTACTACCAGCAGAAAAAGAAATAAAACACCGGCGTTTAGCAGCCGGTGTTTTTACATACTTTTTTTCGTATTTCTATATGTTTCCGTTAAAATCCCCATAAACGTTCCAAAGCCGAACATAAACATCGAAGCGCCAATAATTCCTAAACTTACAATAGTAAGGAAAAAGTCTTTGTTGTAACCGATTGCAACAAAACTTAACAAAAACAAGGAAAATCCGACAATCAATCCTACAGCAGCGATCATTTTACACATTTGCGTAATCTCTTTCCCCTCGTGCCGTTCTTTCATTTTCACCATCCCCTTACTTTGAGGATACTGTTTTTGTCATAAAATTGCAACATTTATTTTTACTTTTCCCCGCTTATTTCAGTTATAATTTATTTTTTACCTACCTGCGTAACATTGACAGTGTAAAAAAAGTTCGAGCATCATACACTAACAATAACTCCTTCGCTAAAGGAGGCATGCTTATTGAACACGATTGATTATGATAAAGCGTTGTATTACACGCACCGTTCCGAATGGGATAACTTGCTTATTTTAATGGTGCGCACGCAAGATGACTTGCTTTCGAAAAAAATCGAGAAGTTTCTTCACGCTTACAACTTCGAACATGATTACTCCGTGATTCAGGAGCGATTGACGTCTTTGCTCCGCTACATCGACCATGCTCTTGAAGTAAGCGAACCAAAAACAGAAGCAGAGCAGTACGCATGCTTCTATTCGTAAATAAAAAACGGGGAATTGGTCCGGTCCAATTCCCCATTACATATCATATCGGCCTCCCGCCAATGTATAAAAAATCCCTTTTATCCCATGGATGTCAGATGAACTTGCTCTTTTTTCACTGATTCCCCTGTCTTTAGCACCAATACCCCGGAAATGATAAGCAATCCGCTTAATACAGCATATGGAATCAGGACATGCTGTAATGACACAAGACCAGTAAATACGCTTAACAAAGCGGAACGAATAAGAAAACCGAGCGCTCGAAACAAACCATCCACCCTTCCGATTTTCTCATTAGGAATTCGTTCCATCATTAGTGAATTACGAGCCACCCTTGTACCCGCATTACCAAACGCCGTAAGGCTTACAAGCACATAAAATATCCACATGTTTTTTACAAATAGAAACATGGTCATCGCCATCGCATACATAAAGACGGTGATGGTGATGCTTACTTTGGTTCCGACTTTCCTTAGCCACAACGGCACTACCGCCCCTGCGAGTGCGGCCCCGATTCCGTATACCATGCTTTGGATTCCGTATACCGAACTATCTTCCTTTAAGACATCGACAATATAAATCGGGTGAAGGTAATTGGTCATCATCACACCAATGAAGGGCATGAGCGAAGCGAACAAAAACCAAAATAGCAGCGGCTGAGCTTTCATATAATGGTATCCTTCGGTCATTTTCACCCAAAATGAATATGTTTTTCCATTTCTGAAAGAACGTTGATATGGGATAAAGAAAAAGCAAATAATCGCTACTGCATACGTGCACGCATCTAGCCATAAAATCCAGTAAAGCGGCACTTTCGTAAGAAGCAGGCTTGCCGCTCCGCCGGAAATGACGGTGGCTAATTGCCCTTGAATCTCCATAATCCCATTCAACATTTTGTATTGATCAGGGTGAAATACTTCCTGGCTAAATGCAAATAGCGTCGGATAAAAGAGAAAATAATATAGAGAGCCGCTGGCAAATAAAAACACTAAATGCCATACATGATACTTCATTTCTGCCATTCCGTACAGGGCAAACATAGCGGCGATCACCAATCCTATCGCCTCACCAAACACCAACATGACTTTGCGGGAAATTTGATCAATCCACATTCCGACATACGGTGTCAATAAAAACATAATGATCGTCATCGCTGTGGACATGTAGCCAAACCACATTGCTCCATCAGGCTTTTGCACGAGCATCCAAGGAACCACCATCATCGTGATTCCTGTTCCAACGGAAGAGAACAGATTAGCAACGAGCAACAAATATAACCGGCGGTCGCGATACAGGCTGCTCATAGCTTCTCCCTCCACCACTTGGCTGCGTTGATATAACGCTGCAGTTCGGAAAAGATAGCATCCACCTGTAAAGCTGCCGACTTCGTTAAATGATCACCAGCAAAACTAGGAGGATCTAAAACCAGCTGCTTAGGAATGGCATTCGCATGCAGGCTGCGCATCACCGTCCGCATATTGTTTAAGGCATTGATACCACCCTTTCCTCCCCCTGCTACCGCAATAAGAGCAACTGGCTTGTGTTCAAATTGGTCGCTGCTTAAAAAATCAAGAGCGTTTTTTAACGCTCCACTCATGGCGCCGTGATACTCAGGTGAGCAAAGTATAATGCCAGCTGCTTTTTGCATTTGCTGACGCAGATGAAGGACGCTGGGCAATTCTTCTTGGCTTGCCTCCCCGTTATATAGCGGGATCACTTCTTTACTCAAATCAATAAGCTGAGCCCTGTATTGCCTTGCAATATGTCTGGCGACGATTCCCGTTCTCCCCGATTTGCGTGGGCTCCCGTTTACGACCACGATATGCATATCATTTCTCTCCTTTGCTCCTTTGTGTTTCTAATTATAATGTAATCAAAGAAAAGGTTTCTTTCGTCGGCAAATCGGGGGAGCGTTGCGTCCGAAAATAGTAGAAGCCGCGATACAACTAAAGTCTGAGATGTTTTACGGCATAGAGTGCCGCTTGGGTACGATCCGCAAGATTTAACTTCGCAAGTATATTGGATACATGCGTTTTGACCGTTTTTTCCGTAATCATCAATGCTGCGGCAATCTCTTTATTGCTTTTTCCTTTCGCTATTTCAGCAAGTACTTCTTTTTCCCGCTTCGTCAACGTTTCAATAAGTTGCTTCTCACGATCTCCACCTTTTGATAAGTGAGTCATTAAATGAGCAGTGATTTTTGGATGAAGCTGATTTTCACCTCGGTACACAGATATAATCGCTTGTACTAACTGATCTGGTTCCACATCCTTCAATTGATACCCCGACGCGCCGGCACGAATGGCGGGAATAACATGGTCAACATCGGAAAAGCTAGTTAAAATGAGAATTTTCACGTGCGGAAATATTTCCTTTATTTTTTTCGTGGCTTCCACTCCATCCATAACCGGCATGACCAAATCCATTAACACGACATCTGGCTGCAGCTCTTTTACCTGTTCCACCGCTTCTTCGCCATTGGCTGCTTCACCGACTACATTGATTTCCTTTTGCGTGTTGAGGAAAAAAACTAATCCTCGCCGAACAACATGATGGTCATCCACAATAAGCACTTTGATCCCCATTATCCTCTCCCCTTTTTCAACGGAATGATGATATCAATCGTCGTTCCTTCTCCAACAGAACTTTCGATATGAATTTCGCCATTTAATGATGCGACCCTTTCTTTCATGCTATTTAAGCCGAGAGAAAAAGGCTGGCCATCAGCCTTGGAAAATCCGCATCCCTCATCATGGACCTTCATATGGATATGGTGCTTTTGGACGTGGATGGCAATATCCACCTCGGACACTCCCGCATGTTTTTTGCAGTTATTCAATGCTTCTTGCCCCACACGCCATAAACACTCTTCGACTTCGTTAGGTAAATCCATTAGTCCGTTAATCTCCACGTTTACTTTTAATCCGAGCATATCTCCGTAATGCTGAAAGGCATTGGCTAGTCCATGTTCCAAACCGTACGGACGAAGCTGCCAAATAAGCGTCCGCATTTCCTGAAGGGCTTCCTGCGCTAATTGTTGAATGTATGCGAACATATCTTTTATCGTTTTATCTTCCGTCATTTCCTTTGCGCCGCGTGCCGTCAACTGCAGCGAAAATAATAATTGGCTCACTGAATCGTGCAAATCTCTCGCCAAGCGGTTACGTTCTGCAATTAACGCGAGTTTTTGTTCATTTTCAGCAAGCTTGATTCGCTTTATTGCTGTCCCGATTTGATAAGCAACCGCTTCTAATAATGCCAGTTCCTTATTGGAAAAGCTCGTTTTATGCGGAGCAGCTACATTGAGCACCCCAAATTTTTCGTCCCCTGCACGAAGGGGAATGCTCGCATGGTGGGTGACGCCATTGGCATCTCCCCATTTCTCTTCGATTGCCTTTCCAAGCCGTTTGCATTCAATAACGTTCGCAGCCCGCTGCAGCCGCCCATCTCTGTACCGTTCCAAACACCAACAATCCCCTTCGCACATCAGCTTTTTGTTCTCTCTTGCCAGGGCTGAAGGCAATTGATAGTCGGCAACAAGAGAGTATCCTTCTTTAGAATCAACGAAAAAAATCCAGCCGCATTGCAATTCCATCACTTGTATTAATTCCTTTAATACGGTCTGCAGCATTTCCTTTACATCATTGCACTGATTCAACGTTTCCGCAATAGATTTTAACGTCAGCAATTCTTGAATATCCTGCTTCTCTCTGTCCATCGAATTTCCTCCTCGCCCAAATTGTATAGAAAAAGACAACGCCGACATCGGCATTGTCTTTTTTTCGCTTATGCAATAGGATATTGCTGAATTAGCGGATGAAGGATAATCTCATCAATAAGCATATGTTTTGGAGCGCTTGCCATATACACGATTGCTTGAGCGACATCTTCGGCTTTTAGCCAATCGCGTTTTTCTGGAACGCCTTGGATGGAATTAGCAAAGTACGTATCAACCATTCCTGGGTTAATCGTGCCAACGCGAATGCCGTACTTTCTTACTTCCTGCGCAAGCGAACCAGAAAATCCTTGAACAGCGTATTTGGTCGCGGTGTATGCCGCACCGTTCGGAATCGTGTAACGGCCGACATCGGAAGAAACGGTAATAATCGTTCCTGATTTTCTTTCTTTCATATGCGGAAGCACGGCTTTTACCCCGATAAACACGCCTTGAACATTGATGGCAAAGATGCGCTCCCATTCTTCCACGGTCGTCTCTTCCACTTCCTTAAAAAATCCGATTCCTGCGTTGTTAACGAGAATATCGATTTGCCCAAATGCTTCTAATACTTCTATAACCATCTTTTGCATTTGTTGTTCATTGGAAACGTCCACTTGGAACGCCTTCACATAAGAAAATCCTTTCTCTTTTAGCTCTTTTTCCGTTTCATAAACCCCTTCAGAACTTCCCGTCAGCGCCAATTTTGCTCCTTGCTCCGCTAATTGAAACGCAACGGCTTTTCCGATTCCGCGAGAAGCTCCTGTGACAATCGCTACTTGGTTTGTTAACATATAGAATTATCCTTTCTGTATGTGTCTGTTCGTTTATGATTAAGATAGCGAAGCAGTGCGAAGAAGGTCATGAACTCGTTTCATCACTGCGTTAGAAAGGCGATTTAATTTTTCTTCACTATCAGCTAATGACTTTCCTTTCACGCCAAAATACACTTTAATTTTTGGCTCCGTTCCCGAAGGACGCAAGCAAAACCATGAATTGTCCTCCAATACATACTTTAATACGTTGGAAGTTGGAAGCGTAATCACTGTTTTTTCGCCCATCAATGTATGGATCCGTTCTTTCGTTTTATAATCCTCGATCACGGTTACCCTTTTTCCGTCTACTTCTGTCGGAGGTTCATTGCGGAATGATGTTAAAATCGCTTGAATGGTTTCTGCTCCTTTTTTTCCTTTTAACGTTAATGACTGCTGTCCTTCACGATAATAGCCGTATCGGTCAAACAAGTGTATTAATCCTTCATATAAAGACATACCCTGTTTTTTATAAAATGCGCATACTTCCGCGGCCAATACGGCTGCTTGCACCGCATCTTTGTCGCGGACAAAATCGCCGATTAAATAGCCGTAGCTTTCCTCATAACCAAATTGGAACGTATATTGCCCCGTTTGCTCATATTCTTTGATTTTTTCGCCGATAAATTTAAATCCGGTTAATGTATCCACCGTCTCTAGGCCAAACGATTGCGCAATCGCGCGTCCGAATTCCGAGGTGACAATCGTTTTTAGCACCACGCCGTTTTCCGGCAATATTTCTTTTTCTTTTCTTTGCGATAGTAAATAGTGCAACAGCAAAGCGCCCGTTTGGTTTCCGGTAAGCACTATATATTCGCCTTGATCATTTTTGACGGCAACTCCCAACCGGTCGGCGTCAGGATCTGTTGCAATTAACAAGTCAGCATTAACTTTTTTGCCGAGCTCTATTGCTAAGACAAATGCTGCGTGTTCTTCCGGATTTGGCGAGGCTACGGTAGAGAAATTCGGATCAGGCTGTTCTTGCTCTTTGACGACAAACACATTACGATATCCAAGTTCCTTTAAGGCACGACGGACCGGTTTGTTGGATGTGCCGTGAAGCGGTGTGAAAACAATGTTAATATCGACTTCTTCCGCCAGCTTCGGTTGAAGAGAGATTGTTTTTACAGCGTCAATATAAGCATTGTCCACTTCTTCGCCGATAATTTGAATGAGCCCTTTTTCTTTTAAAATCGCTTCATCCTCAACGTGGATATCAAGTTCATTTGCCACTTCATTGACGTATCGAATTACCGCATCTGCCGTATCCGGAGGAAGTTGCCCCCCGTCTTCGCCGTACACTTTATATCCATTATATTCCGGTGGATTATGGCTGGCGGTAATGACAATGCCGGAAAATGCGTGCAAATAGCGAACAGCAAACGAAAGCTCCGGCGTCGGCCGCAGTTCATCAAATATATACGTTTGAATGCCATGAGTGGCCAACGTTTTCGCCGCTTCCATCGCAAAATCCCGAGACTTATGCCGCGAATCATAAGCAATGACCACACCGCGTTTTTTCGCTTCTTCGCCAAAGGACTCTATGTATCGCGCCAACCCTTCCGATGCTTTCCTTACGGTATATATGTTCATCCGATTTGTTCCGGGACCAATTTCTCCGCGCATGCCACCGGTGCCAAATTCTAAATTTTTATAAAAACCATCCTCAAGCCACTTTAGATCGTCTTGGCGGTCTTGTAATAAACGCTTTAATTCTCCGTCTAGCTGCTCGTATGCCATCCATTGCTCATATTTGCTTTTCCAATCCACCCGACATCCCTCCGATATTAATACGTTCATTTTTATGTATTCGTTATCATCATACAATATACTTCCAAAAAGAAAAAGGATGTCTCGAAAAAAGAGACATCCTTCCTTTTCTTTATCCTTGTGGCTGCGATGGCTCTGAAATGTTTGTCAATGCCTGCTCCGCCGCATCATTAGCAGCGCTGTTCGTCGCAATGTCACCTAAAGCGACGATACCTTGGAGCTGATTGTTTTCCACAATCGGCAAACGGCGGACCTGATGCTGCGCCATCACGTTTGCTGCCTCTTGCACGCTCATATCCGGTGTCCCGGTAATCACGCGATTGGTCATTACTTCCGATACAGGAGTGGAAGCTGGGTCTTTTCCTTGCGACGACGTACGCAACGTAATGTCACGGTCGGTAATCATCCCTTTTACTTGCCCGTTTTCCACTACTGGAAGCGCACCAATATTTTTTTGGCTCATGATTTGTGCAGCTTCTTGCACCGTTTGGTTTGGAGAAACAGTTGCCACGTTTTTCGTCATAATGTGTTGAACTTTGTTTCCGCTATTATTGTTGTTCAATGTGATCCTCCCCTTTCACCGATTATTGTGGCCGACTTTTGGGAGGATATAGGTAGAAAATAATGTTTGCATCGCTTTGTATTGGCATCGAAAAAAAGAAATGTTTTTATGACAAACGGAGTTTATACACGCGCGCTTCCCATGGGCGCAAATGAATTTTTTTCAGCCCTTCTGTTTCGTCTACATCGTAATTGCTGATGAGCAGTTCTTTTGTTTTGTAGGTGATATCATCCGGAAGCCGGAAAACAGGATTTTTTCCAGAAAAATTCGTAATCACAATCAGTTTTTCATTTCCCAGTGTACGTGTATATGCGTAAATATACGGGTCATCTTCTAAAATTAAGTCATATGTTCCATAGACAATAATGTCATGTTGCTTGCGAAGTTGAATTAACTTTTTATAATAGTGAAATACTGAGTTTGGATCAGCAAGGGCCGCCTTCACATTAATTTCCTTATAATTTGGATTCACGCGAATCCATGGCGTTCCCGTCGTAAATCCTGCATGTCCGCTGTCATCCCACTGCATCGGCGTGCGCGCGTTATCGCGTCCTTTATAATAAATTTTTTCCATTACTTTTTGCGGATCTTCGCCGTATTCTTCCACATGCTCTTTATACATGTTTAACGTTTCAATATCCCGATAGTCTTCAATCGACGGGAAGCGCACATTTGTCATTCCGATCTCTTCTCCTTGGTAAATATACGGGGTTCCTTGCATCATATGGAGAAACGTAGCCAGCATTTTTGCGGATTCCACCCGATATTTGCCGTCATCGCCAAAACGCGAAACAGCGCGCGGCTGATCGTGATTGTTTAAGTAAAGGCTGTTCCATCCTCTTCCTTCTAGTTCTTTTTGCCATTTTGTCATCGTTTTTTTCAAATCGGCCAACGACCATGGACGAATATCCCATTTTCCCCCAGGTCCTGAATCTAAACCAACATGCTCGAATTGAAACACCATGTTTAATTCATGGCGGGATGGATCCGTATATAAAATGCCTTCTTTCGGGGTCACCCCTGGCGTTTCTCCCACCGTCATAATATCGTACTTTGACAACACTTCCCGATTCATCTCCTGCAAAAATTCATGAACGCGCGGACCGTTCATATAATATCGGCTTCCCGAAGCGTATTTTTTCCCTTTTTGCGGTTCGCCGTCCGGTAATCCTGGCACTTTGGAAATCATGTTAATGACGTCCATTCGGAAGCCATCGACGCCTTTGTCAAGCCAAAATTTCATCATCTCATACACTTCGCGGCGCACTTTCGGATTTTCCCAGTTTAAATCAGGCTGTTTTTTGGAAAAAAGATGCAAATAATATTCTCCCGTCGTTTCATCATATTCCCAAGCTGAACCGCCAAAACACGACTCCCAATTATTCGGTTCCTTTCCATTTTTCCCAGGCCGCCAAATATAATAATCGCGATACGGATTGTCTTTTGACTTTCTTGCTTCGATAAACCACGGGTGCTCATCTGAGGTATGATTAACGACTAAATCCATCACTAGCTTAATCCCTCGTTTGTGCATTTCCTCAAGCATTTCTTCCCAATCTTCCATCGTGCCAAATTCATCCATAATGTCCCGATAATCGCTTATATCGTATCCGTTGTCATCATTTGGCGATTTATATACCGGAGATAGCCATACCACATCCACGCCAAGTTCTTTTAAATAGTCAAGTTTAGCGATAATACCGCGGATATCGCCAATGCCATCCCCGTTGGAATCGTAAAAACTGCGTGGATAGATTTGATATACGACCGCTTCTTTCCACCATGCACGTTCCAATTCTCTCACTCCTATATCAGTTTGCGAAAACGATTGCACATTCATATTGTACTACAAAATAAACGGAGCAGCGATTCATTTTAAATTTTATATTCCCTCTTCTGTTCAAGATAATGAAACTGGTAAGTAAACATGGAGCAATAAGGAGTCCTAGAAATGAAGGATAACAAAAACTTGAAAAATGTTCTAGTTAGCGCATGGGTTATTTCATTGATCGCCACATTAGGTAGCTTTTACTTTTCGGAAATTTTAAAATTTATTCCTTACGATCTTTGCTGGTTTCAGCGCATTTTTATGTATCCTCAGGTGGCTTTATTAGGGATCGCTGTGATTCGCAAAGAATACGGCATCGCTCGCTATAGCCTGGCGCTGTCGGTCATTAGCGGGACGATTTACTATCTTTTTCAAAAAATTCCGTTTTCCCAAAGTCATTCCATTTCCTGTGGCCGTATTCCTTGTCCCTTTGGCAAAACAAATAGGGATTGACTTAAAAATGTTTAATTTGCTGGAATTCGAAGAGGGATGGGATAAGTATCATATTGGCGGAACACCAACGATTGTTCACTATGAAAACGGAAAAGAAGCAAAACGAATTGAAGGCTATGATGAAAAAGCAGTTTTCCAAGACTGGTTTTCTTCCCTTCCCCATCACAAAAAATAAAGGAACTTGGCCAGCAAACGGCAAGCTCCTTTTCCATTTACATTAACCATTTGCTCGATGAAGGAAAATACGCACTGCACGGATAGCGTCTTTTGTTCGCAAACTGCTCAATCATAAACGGAAATGTAATGCCGTACCGCCTAAGAATGTCGATATTTCGTTCAAATAAATAACGGTACCGCTCATAATCGCCGTTTTCCCCTATATATTCAATGATCGTAATCAATGATTGCAGAGCTGAAATGATTTGAAACGCTTCCTTCATCGTTCCATTATATGTAATATGTTCTCCATCAGGCAAAAGAATCCGCAATTTTTCAAACTCTTCAATCTGTTCGTCGGCAAAATAATATGGAAAAACGTTTGTGTAAAAATAACGAACTAAATAATTCATATATTCTTCCTGTTCCTCTGTTACGGCGTAAACGACTTTCATGTTCATACCACCTTTTCTCACCATAACACTTGCGTTCTATACACATAAAACGATACTATGAGTGTATCATATAGAATGCATCCATAGAGATAGAAAGTGTTTCCACCGCTATTGAAAATCTGGAGTGAAGTCATGATGTGGTCGAAAAAAGGTGACTGGCTGGAATGTGTCATTCCGTCTTTTTGGCAGGGACTCACCATTGAAATGCTGCTAAAAGAAGTCTGGTATGCATCGAAAAAATTTGCCCACCAGCTACGCATGGAAAAAGGAATCAAGCTCAACGGAAAAGAAGTATCATGGCAAACGCCATTACAAGAAAAGGACCGCCTTCAGCTGCACCTTTATAATCCTGAACCTTCCACCATTCTTCCTGAGTATCGGGAACTTTCTGTTTTATGGGAGGATGAGCATCTGCTCATTATTAATAAAGACGCCGGCATCGATATCCATCCCTCCGAACCTTCGCAAACCGGGACATTAGCGAATGCTGTGGCCTTTCATTTACAATCGCAAGGAATTTTAACAAAAATCCGGCACATTCATCGGCTTGACCGCGATACATCAGGAACGATTTTGTTTGCCAAACATATGCTTGCCGGAACAACGCTTGACCGCATGTTGGCAAAACGTGAAATTAAACGGACATACGTAGCGCTCGTCCATGGGATCATAAAAAAGCGAATCGGCACGATATCCGCGCCGATTGGGCGCGACCGTCATCACCCGACAAGACGGCGCGTCTCTAAAACAGGGGCAAAGGCGGTAACGCACTACCGCGTCTTACATACGTTTCCTAATGAACAAACATCGCTCGTAGAGCTTTCCCTGGATACCGGACGCACCCATCAAATTCGCGTCCATATGAGTTACATTGGTCATCCGTTGGTCGGAGATGTATTGTACGGCGGAAGGGAGACATTCCATCGCCAAGCTTTGCATGCGGTGAAATTAACGTTTTTCCATCCTTTTATCAATGAACCGGTTTCCTGCCTCGCCCCTGCTGATGACTTTCCCGTTGATCTCACACCGTTTTATCATCATTAGCAAAAAAGGCAGACGTCCTGCACCTGACGTCTGCCTTACAAATGCAATTCCTCTTTTTCATTCAATTCCTCATCTGCCGCCTGCTCTTCTTTCTTCTGTTTCACCACTTCTACCGTCTTCACATGGTGTCCATCCATTTCCTTTACGGTAAACAAATAATCATCAATTTCCACGCTGTCGCCTGCTTTAATATCATAATGCTTCGTTAAAATCCAGCCGCCGATCGTATCGACATCATCATCATCAATCGAAAGACCAAACAAATCATTTACCTCACTGATCAGCACTTTTCCATCAATAATCGTATGCGTTTCATCTATCTTTTGAATCAATGGAATTTCATCCACATCAAATTCGTCTTGAATTTCGCCGACGATTTCTTCTAAAATATCCTCGACCGTGACAAGCCCTGATGTACCACCGTATTCATCGACTAAAATCGCCATATGGATGCGCTCTTTCTGCATTTTGACCAGTAAATCATGAATAGCAATCGATTCGATCACTTGAATAATGGGGCGGATATAGTCTTTCATCTGTTTTTCTTCTGACGGATTTGTCACCAAGTCCGTAAACACTTCTTTAACGTTAATCAGCCCTAACACATGGTCTTTATCGCCATCAATAACCGGGTAGCGCGTATATTTTTCTTCCTTGATGATTTCCAAATTCTCTTTTACGCTTTTGTTGATATCCAAGGCGACTATTTCTTTGCGCGGCACCATAATTTCTTTCGCCACGCGATCGTCAAAGCGAAAAATATTATTGACATAGCGGTACTCCGACTGGTTAATTTCGCCACTTTTATAACTTTCCGATAAAATCAGGCGCAGCTCTTCTTGAGAATGAGCGAGGTCGTGCTCTGATGCGGGTTGCAGCCCAAACAGTTTCGTGACGAAGCGGGATGCGGAGTTTAACGTCCAAATAATTGGATACATCACCTTATAAAAGAAAATGAGCGGCTGCGCCGTGAATAACGCAAGCGACTCCGCTTTATGAATAGCGAACGTTTTCGGAGCCAACTCTCCAAGTACTACTTCAAGAAAAGTAATCAACGAAAATGCGATCACAAAAGATAACACTTGTGCAATCGAATCCGACAAATGGAGACGTTCAAACAGCGGCGTTAATATATGCTCTACAGTTGGTTCACCAAGCCAACCAAGAGCTAATGAAGTAATGGTAATACCTAATTGAGTAGCAGATAAATAACCGTCAAGGTTGGAAATAACCTTTTTGGCAGCAATCGCTCGTTTATTTCCTTCACTCACTAGCTGATCAATGCGCGAGCTGCGAACTTTGACAATCGCAAATTCTGAAGCTACAAAAAAAGCGGTACATGCAATAAGCACTGCCACTAAAAATAAACTGGCTATATCCAACTGGTTTCCGGGCGCGGGTCATGCGCCCGGATCACACCTCCTACAGATAAGTTTAAGTTTATGTCGTTATTCTTCATTATTATTTTGTGTAAAAATTAACACGTATTTTAACAATTCTAATACGGAAATGAGCGTCGCTGCTACATATGTCAATGCAGCCGCTCCCAACACTTTGTTGACGCCGCGCTTTTCATCCGGATAAATAAGCCCTTCCGCCAGCATAAATTTTTTCGCCCGCGAGCTGGCGTTAAACTCTACCGGCAGCGTAATGACTTGAAAAGCAACGGCAAAGGAGAAAAAAATAATCCCTAAACCAATCAGCGAAAGTTGGTGAAGCAAAAATCCGATCAGCAATAAAAACGGCGCTACTCCTGATGTGAAGTTTACGATTGGAAACATGCGATGACGGAGCACTAGCGCGCCGTATGCTTGCTGATGCTGCACCGCATGTCCGACTTCGTGTGCGGCTACCGATATGGCGGCAATCGACCGGCCATAATATACCGGTTCCGACAAGCGGACCACACGCGAGATCGGATCATAGTGATCCGTTAATCTTCCTGGAATCACTTCGACCGGTACATCATAAAGACCGTTGCGATCTAAAATCATCCGCGCCACTTCCGCGCCTGATAAACCGGAAGAAGCAGGAACTTGCGACCAAGTATTGAAGTTGCTTGACACTTTCAATTGCGCCCATAGCGCAATGCCAAAGGCGATGATAATAAGAAAATCCATCGGATGGAATAGCAGCATGACAGCTCCCTCCGTTATTTCTGCGCCATATTAAGAAATGTGTATACTAATATTTATTGTACTTTATGATTATTTCATACGTCAAATCATACAATTTGTCATTACGTGGACGATCATCCTTTTGCGAAAGAAAGCAATGATCCTCGTTGGATACAAAAAAAGCGAAATCACAAATGCAAACTTTATTTTGGCAAAAAGGGGACCTTCCCGACGGAAAGGTCCCTTTATTTTATGCCATCAAAAGTTGAAATTATCTGGATCTGGCCCAATTCGTTTATTTAAATTAAGCGCATCAATTTTTGCCATTTCTTCCGGCGTTAGTTCAAAATCAAAAATATCAGCGTTTTCTTTAATACGCGCCGGGGTTACGGATTTTGGAATCGTGACGACTTCGTTTTGCAAATCCCAGCGCAGCACGACTTGAGCAGGCGTTTTTCCGTACTTTTTGCCAATTTCAACAATCGTCGGCTCTTGTAAAATTTCCCCTCTCATCAGCGGCGACCATGCTTCAAGCTGAATGCCATGCTGCTTGCAAAATGCATGGAGCTCTTTTTGCGTCAACCGCGGATGATATTCCACTTGGTTGACCATCGGTTTAATTTCGCAATCGGCCATTAAGTCTTCTAAATGATGGATTTGGAAGTTGCTGACGCCGATCGCCCGCACAAGACCGTCTTTATACAACTTTTCCAACGCCTTATACGTTTCTTTATACTTCCCTTTGACCGGCCAGTGTACTAAATATAAGTCAACATAGTCAAGGCCTAACTTTTTCAGGCTTGTTTCAAACGCTTTCAGTGTTGTTTCGTATCCTTGATCAGTGTTCCACACTTTTGTTGTAATAAATATTTCTTCACGTGGAATTCCTGATTCACGAACCGCTTTTCCTACCCCTTCTTCGTTTTGATAAAACGCTGCTGTATCTACATGGCGGTAGCCGATTTCCAACGCAGTACGCACCGCGTTGATTACTTCCTCTCCCTCTTTTACTTTATAGACTCCAAGTCCAAGCCACGGCATTTGCACCTCATTATGTAATGTCACCCGGTCTTGTAAATGTTTCATATTTTCTCTCCTTTTCTAAAATTTTTCCACTTTATATTATGTTGGCGCAAGGAGAAAAAAGCAAAGCATATGCATAAAAAAGATGAGGAAAAGCCTCATCTTTTATTGTTGCATTCCGTTTTTCACCCATTGTGCGACTTGAACGGTACGGCGCGCTTGGTGTTTCACGGCTGCCTCTGCATTTTCTACTATTTTTCCATTTTGATCCACCGTTACACTCGTTCCGTACGGATTTCCTCCTGCGGCAAAAATAGATGGATCCGTATATCCAGGCGCTACGACAATGGCACCCCAATGGTACATGGTTGTATACAGCTGCAAAATGGTTTGTTCTTGACCGCCATGTGCGTTTCCCGCGGATGCCATGGCGCTAACCACTTTATTAGCAAGCTTTCCTTGCGCCCATAATCCGCCAGTTGTATCTAAAAATTGCTTTAATTGGGAAGGTATATTGCCAAAGCGAGTCGGAACGCTGAAAATAATGGCATCCGCCCATTCTAAATCCGCTAACGTAGCGGTCGGAACGTCCTTCGTTGCCTCTGCATGCGCTTTCCATGCCGGATTCGATTCAATTGCTTCTTTCGGCGCAAGTTCAGGAACTTTGACTACTTTTACTTCCGCCCCTGCTTCTTTTGCTGCTTCTTCCGCCCATCTTGCTAATTGGTAGTTCGTACCTGTAGAGCTGTAATAAATGATCGCCAATTTTACATTTGCCATGACTCTTCTCTCCTTTGCGCAAATTTTTCCATGTTCATTTTGACAGTATTCCCAGAACTCCCTAAATGATAATTTGTCCGATTTTTTTCTTTCATTCATTACTTTACTTTTTTAAGGGCCGCCAAAATATTTAATTCTTAAATCTCGAATTCGAGATTTATTATATAAAACATTGGCTTTCATTGTCAACAAAAAAATGCTTTCCTGCCATTTGGCGGGAAAAACCTCCCGCCTTCTATTCCCCGCTATGACATGGCAGCGGAGAAAATAATACGCCGGCAGAAAAGCATCTTCCCTATTCGTCTATTTTAGTTCGCAATACTGATATTCGTTTTTTCTACATTTTGCTCTGCAGAAGGATGAAATTCATTTTCCATTTTGGAAACAACAACCGTTGCTACTGCATTACCAATGATGTTCGTAATGGCGCGCGCCTCCGACATAAAACGGTCAACGCCAAGCAACAAAGCGATGCCTTCTACTGGAATCATTGGGAAGGCGGCCAGCGTGGCAGCCAGTGTAATAAATCCTGAACCCGTTACTCCCGCTGCTCCTTTGGAAGTGAGCATTAAAATGCCGAGTAACGTAAGCTCTTGCCAAATGCTTAAATCAATGCCGTAGGCTTGCGCAATAAACATAGCTGCCATCGAAAGGTAAATAGACGTTCCATCCAAGTTAAATGAATATCCCGTCGGCACAACAAGCCCGACAACCGATTTGGAGCATCCATATTTTTCAAGGCGTTCCATCAACTTTGGCAGCGCCGATTCTGAAGAAGATGTGCCAAGCACAAGCAAAATTTCTTCTTTGATATAAGCAATAAATTTAAAAATATTAAATCCATAAAACTTAGCGATCGCACCTAACACACCAAAAATAAACAATGCCATCGTAATATATACAGAACCCATTAATTTTCCTAGCGACAATAATGAACCGATTCCAAACGTGCCAATCGTATACGCCATCGCACCAAACGCAGCAATTGGCGATACTTTCATGATCATATTCACAACACCGAAGAAAATGTCCGCCAAACGTTCAAATAATGTAATAACCGGCTTTGCTTTTTCTCCTAACCCTGCCGCAGCAAGTCCGAATAACACGGCAAAAAATAAAATCGGCAGCAATTCGCCTTTCGCAAGCGCCCCAACAACATTATCTGGAATAATGCTAAGTAAAAACTCAATGACACCGTGATTTACTTCTTCTGCCTGTTTCGTATATTGCGACACATCGCCGCCTTTTACGGCATCAGTATTAAACCCTACCCCTGGTTTGACCAAATTAACGACAATAATTCCGATTGCTAAGGCAAATGTAGTAACAATTTCAAAGTAAATAAGCGCTTTTCCGCCGATGCGGCCAACTTTTTTCAAATCTCCCATGTTTCCAATTCCAATCACAACCGTGAAAAAAATAATCGGTGCAATCACCATTTTGATTAACTTAATAAATGCATCGGCAAGCACTTTCAATTTCGAGCCAAATTCAGGAAATAAAAAACCAACGATAATTCCTAATATAATTCCAATAATTACTTGCACGGTTAAGCTTTTAAACTTGCTCCGCATTTCTCCCCTCTCCTTTCGTTGTCCTGATAACGCTTTCAATCACCATGTTACCGCAATGTTCAGAAAATAAAAATATTATGTTAATAATGGTCTTTTTGTTCTTTTTGGTCTTGCAAAGAAAAAAAGGCCTTATTTTAAGGTCGCTTTCTGTTTTATCTTTGTTTGATTTCGCGCAGCAGTTTGTCGCCAAACTCTTTTGCAAACTGGTCATACAAAGGCGCAAATTTCTGTTCCCATCGCTTTTTTTCTTCTTCAGATAGTTCATAAATATGAATATTTTCGTTTTGCTTTATTTCTTCTAATTCCTGTTCATTTTGATTTTTCGATTGCTGTAGATTCCACATGGTTGTTTCCTGAATCGCTTCCGTTATTTTTTGCTGGATATCTCTCGGCAAACTCTCCCAAAACGATTTGTTCATCATCACCGCATAGCCAAGATATCCGTGGTTGCTGATCGTTATATATGGCTGAAATTTGTAAAAGCCTTTCGAGTAAATATTAGAAATCGTATTTTCCTGTCCATCAAATTCATGCTTTTCTAAGGAACGATATACATGATCAAACGAAACGACAATCGGTTCGCCGCCCAGCAAGCGAAATTGCTCTTCAATCACTTCGCTTGGCATAATACGAAAGCGCAATCCGCGAAAATCATCAGGGCGGACCAGCAAACGAGTTGTGCTCGTCATTTGTTTAAAACCGTTGCTCCACAACGCCAATCCCTTAATTCCTTTTGAATCTAACATCGCTAAAAGCTGTTTGCCTACACTTCCTGTAAACGTCCGCTCCACATCGTGGTAGTCTTGAAATAGATAGGGTAAATCTAATACTTGCCATTCAGGAATTAATTCCGTCACTTTGGAAAACGTCGGCGCAATCATTTGCACGTCACCATGCAATAGTGCGTCCATTTCCTCGCCATCGGAATATAAAGAACCGTTCGAAAATACTTCTACTTTTACACGGCCATTTGTTTTTTTTTCGACAAGATCGGCAAACTTTTGCGCCGCCAATCCTTTTGGCGTATTTTCCGCTACTACATGGCTAAAATAGATAACAATTTGCTTTTTTAGCCCTTGTTGCTCATCATCATATACCATATTTTCATTGCGAAAATGCTGTTTTAGTAAAAACGCTGCACATCCTAAACAAATAAGCAAAACAAGAGATGACACCCACCATTGCTTTTTCATATTCCACACCATTTATGAATAAGTTTTTTAATCAAATTTTATCATATTGTCGAAAAATGCTAAAATAATCAACAAAATTATATTATTTTCCATGAAGACGAGGTATTCGTTGTGATGCATCGGCTATCCATTCGCTGGAAAATCACCATCTTAATTTTTTTTATCGTTAGCTTCTCCTTATTGTTAAGCGGAATGTTTGTCATCGGCGACTTTTTTCACACAAAAGAAGAGGAATTGCGGCAGCGGGCATTGTTGACGGCACGGACGGTATCCGAGCTTCCTGAAATCAAATCACATATTGTCGGAACCCAAAAAGAACGATCTTCCATCAACATCATTGTCGAACGTGTTCGCATTATTCATAACGCCGACTACATTGTTGTTCTTGATATGAATAAAATTCGCCTTTCCCATCCGGTCCCATCCATGATTGGGCGTGTTTCCCGCGGCGTCGATGAAGGCCCGGCCTTTGCGGAACATACTTACACTTCGAAAGCGCACGGCGAAATCGGCACTGTCATTCGTGCATTCGTTCCAATTATGAACCAAGATCACCAACAAATCGGCGTCGTTATCGCGGCATATCGATTGCCAACTTTTTTCGAAGTGATCGATGCTTTAAAAGAAGAAATTTTGATTGCCATAAGTCTTTCTTTACTCATCGGCGGAATCGGGGCTTGGCTGCTTGCTTCCCATATTAAACGGCAAATGTTTCAGCTTGAGCCTCATGAAATTGCCAAACTGCTTGTCGAACGTACCGAAGCCTTTAACGCGATGCACGAAGGGGTCATTGCGATTGACAGTGATGAAAAAATCACTATTTTTAATAACCGGGCAAAACAGATGCTCGGCGTTAAAGGTGATGTGATCGGCAAACCGATTCGTTCTGTTATTCCTGACACGCATCTGCCGGAAATATTAGAAATTAACCAGCCTATTTATAATAAAGAATTGCAGATAGGAAACTTGACGATTTGGAGCAATCGCATTCCAATTAAAGTCAATGGCAAAATCGTCGGTGCCATCGCTATTTTCCAAGATCGCACAGAGATAAAGAAGCTAGCCGAAGAGCTGACAGGTGTTAAAGCTTTCGTCAGCGCTTTGCGTGTGCAAAATCATGAATATATGAATAAACTTCATACGATCGCCGGATTAATTCAATTAGGACACCAAGAAAAAGCGCTTGAATACGTCTTTCAAGTGACGGAAGAACAAAAAGGGTTAACCCGTTTTTTAAGCAAACATATTAAAGACGAAAGCATTTCCGGTCTGCTTCTGAGTAAAGTCCGCCGCGGCAAAGAGCTGGGCATTCATGTGATTATCGACCGTCATAGTCGTCTGCATGCTTTTCCGCCTACATTGGACCATCATGATTTCGTCGTCATTCTTGGAAATTTGATTGAAAACGCTTTTGACTCCTTTCAAGGCATTACGGATCGGGAAAAAGAAATATATGTAAGCATCGAGCAAAATGAGGAAATTTGTTCTCTCTCGGTGGAAGACAACGGCCAAGGCATTGATCCGGAGCATCTCGACCGCATTTTCGAGGAGGGGTTCTCCACCAAAGGCAAAAATGGACGAGGCATCGGTTTGTACTTAGTCAAGCACATTGTGGAAAAAGGAAAAGGGCATATGGATGTAAAGTCGGAAAAAGGAAAAGGAACAATATTTACGATTACTTTTGACATGTAAGGAGGGAGAAGATTGTACCGCGTACTGCTCATTGAAGACGATCCGATGGTACAGGAGGTGAACCGCCAGTTCATCGAACAAGTAGAAGGATTTACAGTAATCGGCGTTGCCGGAAACGGGATCGAAGGAATACAACTGATCCGCGAACTTCATCCCGATTTAGTCATTATCGATATTTATATGCCCGAGCAGGACGGCTTGGAAACATTAAAAGAAATTCGCTCAAAAGGGTATGAAGTCGATGTCATCGCCATCACCGCAGCAAGCGACATCGATACCGTACGCCGTGTACTGCAAAACGGCGCGTTTGATTACATTATGAAACCCTTTAAATTTGAACGCCTTAAACAGGCTCTCGAAAATTACCATGCATTTCGCCAAACGTTAGCCGAAAAAGAAACGCTAACACAAAAAGAGCTAGATGCTCTTTTGCAAACGCCGGAACAGCAAACATTGTCGCATGACGGGCTACCAAAAGGATTAAACGAAGTGACATTGCAAAAAATCGTACATTATCTCCGGAAACAGGCAAGCCCCGTTTCCGCCGAAGAAGTTGCCGAAGGGGTCGGTATCGCCCGGGTAACTGCCCGCCGCTATTTAGAATACTTAGAAAAGAAAGGGGAAGTCACTCTCGACGTTCAATACGGCGGAATCGGGCGCCCGGTAAACCGGTACATGATGAAACACATATAAGGAAAACAGCTGCCATGTTCTTATACCGATGAGCGTTCCATGAAACGAACAGGCAGTTTTTCCTTTTTCTTCACGATATTCCCCGTTTCGATGTAATGATAGATAAGACGAAAGGCCTTCGTTCCCATCAGCGCAAGCGGCAGCTCCATCGTCGTAATTTGCAGCGGTTCTGAAATCGGGTGATTATCGAAACTGACAATCGCAAGATCGTCAGGGATCTTTACCCCTTCTTTTCTCCCCCACAACACGATGCCCGCCGCCACTTGATCGCTCGATACAAGCAGCGCGCTCGGCTTTTCGGACAGATCCATCCATTGATGGATCACCCGCTTTCCGTCTTCGACGTATAAACAATGGTCAAAAATCCACTCTTTTCGCGGTTCAACACCAATTTGCCGCAGCGTGTCATAATAGGCCGTTTCCCGCGCTTTGCTATTTGTTCCTGTCGTTCTTCCGATGCAATAACCGATGTGCCGATGCCCTTTCCGAATTAAATAGCGCAACGCCTTAGCAAACGCTTCATAATGGTCAATATAGACAGATAAAAAATCTTTATCTCCAACATCCTCGCATAACACGATTGGCCCATTTTCCTTGTACGCCTCGATTACGTCCCAGCCCGCCACATGCGAACAAATAATAAGCCCGTCGACTTGTTTCATTCGTATCATTTCCAATGCTTCTAATTCCTTTTCCACATCGTAATTCGTTTGAAATAGCAAAAGGTGGTACCGGTGACGAAGCGCCTCTTTTGATATCCCTTCCAATATGGCGCCGAAATACGGGTGATTCACGTAGGGAAGCATGACCCCGATAATCGACGTTTTTCCTTTTGCTAAATGAACTGCATTAATGTTTTTCGTGTAATTTAATTTTTCTACCGCTTCCCATACCGCATTTCTTTTCTCTTCTCGCACGTAAGGATAGCCGTTTAGCACCCTTGACACCGTTGCCACGGAGACCCCTGCTTCTTTGGCGATTTCACGGATATTTGCCATCGTATCACCTTTTTTCAAAAAACTATTGCATTGAAACGCGTTTCATACATTATTGTATCCTCAAACAACATAAAGGAGGAATAAATCGATGATAAGCGGAATATTGTTGATTTTGTTTCTATGTGCAGTTGAATGGATTGGAGCTTATATAGCTTTAGAAGCCAATCCCCAAGCAAAGCGGGAAGATTATCATAAAAACGACCGTTCATGCAACGGTAGAACTTCGCAAAAAACGATTGACAGACGTATGAAATAAAAGAAGTGATGTTGGGAGATCATGACTTTTCAAAAATTATTTCTTGCCACAAACATGTTCTCCCTTTACGCTGCTAATCGTCCAGTAACTATTGTAACAAAAACATTTATCATCGAAACATTTCTCCTTCATGTTTCAACTGATATAATAAAATGTATAAACTTAAGGAGGAATGGTGATGCAATTAGCTTGGAAGCCATTGATAACTGCCATCATGGTCATCGCTCTGGTTTCAGGGTGCGGAACGAAAGAAACAAACGGAGGAAAACAACCGAATTCTTCTAATAACGACACAAACCAAACGGAAACGACGCAATCGGATCATATAGGGCAATCAGAGGCATCGCAACCTTCGAGCGGCGTCTCAGAAAACGGCACCACTAGCGCAGAAGAAAACAAACAACAAGAAACGCGTCCTTCCGAAATTCAATTATCTTATATGGCCGATGGAAAAGAAGTGAAAGAAACTGCTTCTTTAAAAACAAGCGACAACCAAGGTTTTTCCTTATATGTACTAAAAGGCTGGAATCTTGATGCCGAAGAGCCTCATTCCGATGTGTTGCTGCACGATAACAGCTTCGTCAGAATCCGCCTCCTTCATGTGGAAGGAAACGGAACAGATTATGGGAAACTAGCTGAAGAACACGCACAAGCAGTGTCTTCCGACGCTGTTCGCCAGGACAGCACAAATCTTCCAGAATCATTGAAAGGAGCCGCTTGGTATACCGCACACTCGGAAAACATGACGGTTCATGTCATCGGTACAAGCAGCCCTGTTCCTATGCTGGTGATAATTCAAACGCCAAAAGATAAGGAAGAGCTTGCTCCTATTTTAGCAATGATTGAAACGATACGAAAAACGGATTCGGCAAAGCTGGACAAAGAAGCGGCAGACCCGAATGAATCTGTCAGCTCCTCCAATTAGAATACTTTCTTCAACATCTATCCATTTGAAGAAGAAAATTGGTCCTGTTTCTGCACGCAAACGGGACCTTTTCTTATGTCAGCAAACAAAAAAAAAACCCTATTTGAAACAAAGGGTTATACGTATGCCTTATTTTCTTCTTTCCGAAAAAATGTTTTCATCGCATGAAACACATCAGACTTTTGTTTTAAAATGTAATAACGGAACTTTTCATCTTTAATATTTTTGTAAGCGGACATCAGTGTAGAATGGCGATTGTATTGATTGACTTCTCCATATCCAAACATGTTCGACACTTTCATTAGTTCTTGAACAAGCTTCACGCAGCGAGCATTGTCCGATGTCAAGTTATCGCCGTCAGAGAAGTGGAACGGATAAATATTATAGCGCGATGGTGAATATTGCGTTTCAATTAGCTCCAACGCTTTTCGATAGGCAGAGGAACAAATCGTGCCGCCGCTTTCCCCTTTGGTGAAAAATTCATCTTCGGAAACTACTTTTGCCTCCGTATGATGAGCAATAAAGGCGATTTCCACCGTTTCATATTTTGTACGTAAAAAACGTGTCATCCAAAAGAAGAAACTGCGAGCCATATATTTTTCCCATAATCCCATAGAACCGCTCGTATCCATCATGGCCAGTACCACGGCTTTTGACTCTGGCTTGACTACTTCATTCCACGTTCTAAATCTTAAATCTTCGCGATAAATCGGATAAAAACTTGGATTTCCATTCATCGCATTTCTCTTAAATGCGGCGAGCATCGTTCGTTTTTTGTCAATATTCCCCGTTAAACCAGTACGGCGAATATCATTAAATTCGATATGTTGCACAACATTTTGGTCTGCTTCTTTTCTTTGCAAATTCGGCAGCTCCAATTGGCTGAATAGTGCTTCTTCCAATTCCATCAACGATACTTCTGCTTCATAATAGTCTTGGCCAGGCAAGTCACCGGCTCCTTGCCCTTTTCCAGGTCCCTGTCCCTCCCCAGCTCCTTCTCTTGCCACCACATCGCCAACTTGGCTGTCTCCATCCCCTTGGCCGACATGTTTATTTTTCTCATAGTTATAACGAATTTTATATTCATCTAAAGAACGGATCGGAATTTTAATCACATCGCGTCCGTTTGACATAATAATGCTTTCTTCGGTAATTAAATCCGGCAAATTATTTTTAATCGCTTCCTTTACCTTTTCCTGGTGACGTTTTTGGTCGTCATGTCCTTTCCGATGGAGGGACCAGTCTTCTTTCGATACAACAAAGTTTCCTTTCATTTTTCCCCTCCTCATCTAAAATAATTTTCACACTTTTTTCTTTTCAGCATATACTTATGTTGGCGTCAAAAAACATATTTATATAAATGACAGTTTGTTTACTCTATCCTATGCAAAAAATCAAAATAATTGACAAATTATTACGAGAGTTACAAACTCAATTTTAAGTGGACAAGCCTGATTTCTTCTGCGTTTGTGCTCAAATGAGAGTAAAAAAGCATGCCTAACGGCTTTAGGCATGCTAGCGGTTTAATAGGCTGCCGACATAGCGGAGCAGTTCATTGGCAGACGTGGAATTATAACCGTATTCATCAATCAAGCGTGCCACAACCTCATTAATTTTCTTTAACTGCTGCTCATCCGGAGTTTTGGTGGAAGTGGTGATTTTTACAATGTCTTTTAAATCAGCAAATAATTTCTTCTGAATCGCCTCCCGCAGCCGCTCATGTGAATTGTAATCAAATTTTTGTCCTTTCCGTGCGTAGGCGGAAATACGAATCAAAATTTCTTCCCGGAATGCCTTTTTTGCATTTTCCGAAATGCCGATTTGCTCTTCAATGGAACGCATCAGCTTTTCATCCGGATTCATTTCCTCGCCTGTCAGTGGGTCGCGCAGCTTCGTTTTATTGCAATATGCCTCTACGTTATCCAAGTAATTGTCCATCAGTGTTTTCGCTGATTCTTCATACGAATAGACGAATGCTTTTTGCACTTCTTGCTTCGCGATTTCGTCATATTCCTTTCGCGCAAGGGAAATAAAGTTCAAATACCGCTCTTTATCTTCTTTGGAAATAGATGGATGCTGATCAAGCCCTTCTTTTAACGAACGCAGTACATCGAGCGCATTAATCGATGGAACTTCCTTGCGAATAATGCACGCGGAAATCCGGTTAATAACGTAGCGTGGGTCGATGCCGCTCATTCCTTCATCCGGGTGTTCCTTTTTCAACTCCTCGACATCGACCTCATTAAAACCTTCGATCATTTCCCCGTCATACAGGCGCATTTTCTTGATAAGATCCACATCTGGCCGTTTCGATTCTTTTAATCTTGTCAAAATCGTAAACATAGCGGCAATTCGCAGCGTATGCGGGGCAATATGCACATCGGCGACATCGCTTTCGCGAATCATTTTTTCATAAATGCGTTCTTCTTCCGAAACGCGCAAGTTATACGGAATCGGCATGACAATAATCCGCGAATGAAGCGCTTCATTCTTTTTATTGGCGATAAACGAGCGGTATTCCGTTTCGTTCGTATGGGCGACAATTAATTCGTCAGCGCTTATTAACGCAAACCGTCCTGCTTTGAAATTGCCTTCCTGCGTTAAAGAAAGCAAGTGCCAGAGAAACTTTTCATCACATTTTAGCATTTCTTGGAATTCCATGATTCCGCGATTCGCTTTATTTAGCTCTCCGTCAAATCGGTAAGCCCTTGGATCTGATTCTGAACCGTATTCAGCAATGGTGGAAAAATCGATGCTTCCTGTAAGATCCGCAATATCCTGCGATTTCGGATCCGACGGGCTGAACGTCCCAATGCCGACGCGTTTATTTTCCGAGAAGAAAATTCTCTCCACCATTACATCTTCAATGCGCCCGCCATATTCTTTTTCCAATCGCATCATGTTCAGCGGCGAAAGTTCTCCTTCAATGCGGATGCCATATTCCTTATAAAAATCGTCACGTAAATGATGGGGAATTAAATGAAGCGGATCCTCATGCATCGGGCAGCCTTTAATCGCATACACGGCGCCCCGTTCTGTCTTCGAATATTCTTCTAGCCCCCGTTTTAGCAATGTAACAAGCGTTGATTTTCCGCCGCCAACAGGTCCCATTAACAACAAAATCCGTTTGCGTACATCGAGACGTTTTGCCGCTGGGTGGAAATATTCTTCCACCAGGCGTTCAAGCGCTTCTTCTAATCCAAACAAGTGATCACTAAAAAACTTATACCGTTTTCTTCCGTTTACCTCCTCTACTCCTGCATCTTTAATCATATTATAAACACGTGAATGTGCGGACTGAGCAACCCACGGTTTTTCTTTCAAAATCTCTAAATACTCCGCAAATGTTCCTTCCCATCTTAACCGTTCTTCTTCTTCACGATATTGTGCAATTTTCTTTAAAATATCCATAAAGGACCTCCTTATCCTTGATGTCTAACAGCAAGATTATTACAATGTATGCAAGGATGTCCCGTATCATTCGTTGCAAAAAAAATTTTGTCTCATTGTTCCAACCGCGCCTCCATTCACAAGGCTTGTCATATTCGCTATAATGAAGGAGACAGAACCATCATTTCGTAAAGGGGGAATCGCGATGCGTACATTGCTTGTATTAGGTGTGATCATCGCTTTTTTAAGCGCAATCTTTACAGCTGGTTATGAAGATAAACCGGGCGTGAAAAATTAATGCCAAAAAAAACGACCTCCTTTTCAGAAGGTCGTTTTTTATTAAGATAAACCATTAAATTTTTGCTGGCGCAGCGCTTCATACACCAAAATCGCCGCCGTATTCGATAAATTTAAGGAGCGGACTTTGTCGTTCATTGGGATGCGCAGGCAACGGTCCATATTTGCCTCGAGCAAATCTTTTGGCAATCCCGTTGTTTCTCGGCCAAACACAAAAAAAAGGTCTTTTTCGGTATCGCTAAAATCAAAGGAATCATAATATTTTTTGCCAAACTTCGTGATAAAATAAAACTCTCCGTGCGGGTACTGCTCAAATAACTCGTCTAGCGAGTCATAATAAGAAATATTGACATACGGCCAATAGTCCAGCCCCGCGCGCTTTAACATTTTATCATCTGTAGAAAAGCCAAGTGGACGAATCAAATGGAGTGCCGTATCGGTCGCCGCGCAAGTGCGGGCGATGTTTCCTGTATTTGCTGGAATTTCTGGTTGGTACAATACGACATGTAATGGCATAATTGCTTCACCCCAAACGATAGCATTATTTTCGGTCGATAATATGAAAAAACTTATAACGGATATTCGGCGTGTACGCACTAGAATCTTCGTACGACCAGTAACGCATGCGGCTGTTGGTAGTATGCGCGTTTACGAGCGGCATCCCATCTTTATCCTTCGCCACGACGATCGTCGAATGGTCAAAACGGCCGTTCCCTTGAAAATCATAACAAATAACATCCCCAGCCATCAATTGTTCTGGCGATGATACTTCCACAGTCTGCAATCCAACGCGCGATCCACTTAAATACCAACGGAACGAATGTGCCACCGCCCAGCTATAACTCCAACTGTTGTTTTTGCACCACCATCCTTTAGCGCGGTTCGGATATCCGGTCATCGGCGCTCCGCCGGCATATAAACATTGTGATACAAAATTAGTGCAATCGACATCAAACTTCGGAAACGCCGGATTATAGCTGTTCCACCATATTTCCGCATAACGCACCGCCTTTGCCCGATTATATTCATAGGAAATTCGCTCATCGACTGGCATCTCGCGTTCTAAACGCGGGGAATCCATTTCCCCATCCGTTTTGCTTACCTTTTCATCTTTTACTAACTCTCCATCCAAAAAATACGCCTGTCTTTCCTCTATTTGCTCCTCGACGTACATCTCACGGCCATGCTTGATCAAAAACTGATAATGAGCGCAATAAGAAAGCCTTGCTTCGTTTTCCATTACATGCTTGCCTACAACTTGGCAATGGATCGTGCAACGAACTATTTCCGCCCCGCGTTTTTCGCACAGCTGCCTTTTTCTCTCTACCGCTTCCTCCATCATATCGTCCCTGGTAGAAACAAATAGTTGCGCCTGCGTTTTCAGCAAATGTTGCAGTTGCTTTTTCACGTCGCTCCCCACTTTCTTTTTTGTTACTACCTTATGTGGCAAAGAGCGAAACTTTCCCTATTCTTTCGATGCTTGCAACAATTGCAGGCCTTTTTCTATTTCAGCAAGAACTTCTGGGTCTTTTTCTGTTTGGCTCGCTTTTTGTAAATCCGTAATTACACTTGTATCACCGATTTTTCCGAGCGCCCATGCCGCTGTACCGCGAATGACTGGACGACTGTCTTCTTTTAATAACTTTAACAAATGCGGGATGGCTGTTTTATCCTTATAGTGTGCCAAAGCTAAAATGGCGTTGCGCTGAATCGGTTTTTTCCCGCGCCACGATCCCGCCACCGGGCCGAATTTCTCTTTAAATTCGCGGTTGCTGATATGCAAAAGCGGAATCAACTTTGGCTTTGCCACTTCCGGATCTGGTTCCATCTCTGGGTGTAAGTGAAAATCTTTCCCCTTATTTTCTGGACAAACCATTTGGCACGTATCACAGCCATATAAGCGGTTTCCGATTTTATCGCGAAACTCATCGGCTAAAAAGCCTTTCGTTTGTGTCAACAATGAGATACATCGCTGCGCATTTAACTGTCCACCTTGCACAAGCGCTCCCGTTGGGCAGGCATCAATACACTTCGTGCACGTACCACAGCGGCTCTCAATCGGTTCATCGGGAGGAAATGGAATATTGGTAATCATCTCTCCTAAATAAACAAAAGAGCCAAACTCAGGAGTAATAATGGAGCAGTTTTTACCACTCCAGCCGATTCCTGCGCGCTCGGCAACGGCGCGGTCCGCCAGCTCCCCAGTATCTACCATCGATTTGACACGGGCTTGTGGCACTTTTTCCAAAATAAACGCTTCTAATTTCTCTAGGCGCTCACGCAAAATATCGTGATAGTCCTTTCCCCATGACGCTCGGCAGAAAATCCCCCTTCGTTCCGTTTTCGTACCGCGGGGAGCGTTTCTCATTTTCGACGGGTATGCTAAAGCAATCGCAATGATCGATTTTGCTTCCGGCAAAAGCAGGGAAGGATTTGTTCTCTTTTCAATATCCGGTTCTTCAAACCCTGATTGATATCCTAACTCCTGCTGCCGACGTAATCGCTCCTTTAGCTCCACAAACGGATCTGCGCTGGCAAAGCCAATTTTATCAATTCCGATTGTTTTGCTATATTCAATAATTTCCTTTTTAAGTGCCATCACATCCATCGCAATCCCTCCTTTCCTCAAATTTCGCAATCTATGCTACAATGAAAGAAAAAATCCGAGGTGAGAAATACATGGAAGCGATTGTTGCCGGAGCGCTTAAACAAATGATCCCTTCATTTAAATTAGGAATTATCCTTTATCATCATATCGTTGTCGACGATTCTCCGCAAATGCTAAAAGGAAGACTCCAATTATTTCAAGAATCGATTTACTTTGACCTTCAGGAAACTGCCATTGCCGATATTCCTGAACTGGCGGAATGGCGCAAAATCTTTAAAACCATCGGAACGGATCCAAGCAGATACCGCCCTTCCTCTGAGAGTTTGTACCGGCGGATTCAGAAGAAAAGTTTTATCTCAACGATTCATTCCGCAGCTGACGTCAATAATTTCTTTTCACTGTATTATAAAATTCCAATCGGTATTTATGATCTCGATAAACTGGAGGGACCGATTACGATTGATATCGGAACCGAACAAGACGAATATATGGCAATCAACGGACGTCCCGTTAATTTTGCCCAAAAGCTTGTGTCGAAAGATATGCATGGACCTTTCGGAAGTCCAATTGTCGATTCCAAGCGAACTGCTGTCACCAAAGAAACCAAAAACGCCATACAAATTGTCTATTTACTGCCTTCCATGCAACGAGAACAGTGTGAAAAAATATTGGAATCAATGAAAAACATGTTTTTCCAAATTCATGGAGGAGAGGCAGCGTTTCAATTATTAACATAAAAAAATAAAAACGCAATGCCTCGTTCTTCCTAGAAACGAAACACTGCGTTGTCCCCATAACCGTTATTGACAATGAAGCGAGTAATGATAATAAATCCCATTGCGTACAGCTTATGCTTTTTTCCTTGCCAAATGGAACTAACAGTATTAATTATAGCAGACAATATATGATATTGCAACGATAAAACGCAAAATTCGACAAATTTCGTTTTTCTCTGTTAACAATATTTTTTGTGCATAAAAGAAGAAAAGCACCAGTTATTCCGGTGCTTTTGATGACCCGTACGGGATTCGAACCCGTGTTACCGCCGTGAAAGGGCGGTGTCTTAACCACTTGACCAACGGGCCATATTCAATGGCGGAGAAGGCGGGATTTGAACCCGCGCGCCGCAAAACTGCGACCTAACGGTTTAGCAAACCGTCCCCTTCAGCCACTTGGGTACTTCTCCGTATGGCTCCGCAAGTAGGATTCGAACCTACGACCTACCGGTTAACAGCCGGTTGCTCTACCGCTGAGCTATTGCGGAACAATAAAACCTAACAAAAAGCCGTCTTTCGGTATACTTACTGCCTCTTCCTCTACCAGCCGTCTCAAGAAGCTAAATGCGCTGAAGCAATTTGGAATGGATTTATTTCGAGAAACAATGCAAGATAAAGTGAATCTAATTATAGTTTAACTCATGATAAGATAATATGCAATAATGGTGGGCCTAAGTGGACTTGAACCACCGACCTCACGCTTATCAGGCGTGCGCTCTAACCAGCTGAGCTATAGGCCCAAGAAGCGGGTGATGGGAATCGAACCCACGACATCAGCTTGGAAGGCTGAGGTTTTACCACTAAACTACACCCGCATATCATAGGGCGACTAGTGGGAATCGAACCCACGCATGCCAGAGCCACAATCTGGTGCGTTAACCACTTCGCCATAGTCGCCACAATCTAGTCTGGTGCCGGCTGCAGGACTTGAACCCGCAACCTACTGATTACAAGTCAGTTGCTCTACCAATTGAGCTAAGCCGGCACGAGAAGCATGACATACATGCTTAGTTTTTGTGTCCCTTCCTCTTCTAGCCCATTCAATGATGTTGGATGCGTCGGGACAACTCGAGGCAAATTCACAGAAGCTTAAGCTCGTCTCTACCAATTGAGCTGAGCCGGCATAGGGAATTTGTCTATACTTCAATTATTTCGTTGCTTAATTTTTAGGAATGGCGGTCCCGACGGGACTCGAACCCGCGATCTCCTGCGTGACAGGCAGGCATGTTAACCACTACACTACGGGACCTATACAGATTGCGGGGGCAGGATTTGAACCTGCGACCTTCGGGTTATGAGCCCGACGAGCTACCGGACTGCTCCACCCCGCGACGATAAAAAGGAATAGCTGACAAACTCTATGGCGGAGGAGGAGGGATTCGAACCCCCGCGCGCCTTGCGGCGCCTCTCGGTTTTCAAGACCGACCCCTTCAGCCAGACTTGGGTACTCCTCCAGCAAATTGAAAATATGGTGGACCTTGTAGGACTCGAACCTACGACCGGACGGTTATGAGCCGTCTGCTCTAACCAGCTGAGCTAAAGGTCCATTACAATGTGGCGGCGGAGGGGATCGAACCCCCGACCTCACGGGTATGAACCGTACGCTCTAGCCAGCTGAGCTACGCCGCCATGAATTACAAATCATTTAAACCAGATGGTGGAGCCTATCGGGATCGAACCGATGACCTCCTGCGTGCAAAGCAGGCGCTCTCCCAGCTGAGCTAAGGCCCCATATGACCAAAATCGGGAAGACAGGATTCGAACCTGCGACCCCATGGTCCCAAACCATGTGCTCTACCAAGCTGAGCTACTTCCCGTTATGGCGCGCTCGAGAGGATTCGAACCCCTAACCTTCTGATCCGTAGTCAGATGCTCTATCCAATTGAGCTACGAGCGCACGTGCCGAGGGCCGGACTCGAACCGGCACGGTAGTTACCTACCCCAGGATTTTAAGTCCTGTGCGTCTGCCAATTCCGCCACCCCGGCGAATGATGGAGCGGAAGACGGGGTTCGAACCCGCGACCCCCACCTTGGCAAGGTGGTGTTCTACCACTGAACTACTTCCGCGTACACTTAAGCATGCGGGTGGAGGGACTTGAACCCCCACGCCGTGAGGCGCCAGATCCTAAGTCTGGTGCGTCTGCCAATTCCGCCACACCCGCAAGGTGGTGAGCCATGGAGGACTCGAACCTCCGACCCTCTGATTAAAAGTCAGATGCTCTACCTACTGAGCTAATGGCTCGTGCGATGAATCAAAACACTCCGTATTTTCGTTGTCCCTTCCTCTTCTAATTTATTCAACGATGCTGGATGCGTCGGGACAACTCGGAGCGAATTCATGGATATTTAGCTCATCGCTTTCCTGCTGAATTAATGGGTCGCGCATTGTAGCAGTGCCGGCTGCAGGACTTGAACCCGCAACCTACTGATTACAAGTCAGTTGCTCTACCAATTGAGCTAAGCCGGCATGAGAAGCATGACATACATGCTTAGTTTTTGTGTCCCTTCCTCTTCTAGCCCATTCAATGATGCTAGATGCGTCGGGACAACTCGAAGCAAATTCACAGAAGCTTAGGCTCGTCTCTACCAATTGAGCTAAGCCGGCACACGAGAAGAAGTAGGTGGTGGCTCGGGACGGAATCGAACCGCCGACACAAGGATTTTCAGTCCTTTGCTCTACCGACTGAGCTACCGAGCCGAATCAGTCATATAAACAAATTTATGTAAACCTTCCTGTATTTTCCATGACAGAGGATTCATGGATATTCAATATGTCAAGGCATCGCTTGGTGTTTCTATATACAACCGTGGTGGAGGATGACGGGATCGAACCGCCGACCCCTTGCTTGTAAGGCAAGTGCTCTCCCAGCTGAGCTAATCCTCCCTTTATAAACTTGCCTAGCGACGACCTACTCTTGCAGGGGCGCTGGCCCCAACTACCATCGGCGCTGGAGAGCTTAACTTCCGTGTTCGGGATGGGAACGGGTGTTTCCTCTCCGCTATAGTCACTAGACAAGTAATGGACAAGTTTTATTATAATGGAACTATACTCATTGTCAAGAGGTTTTCATTCCTTCAAAACTAGATAACCGTCTGCTTGGAAGAAGCCAAGCGCCTCCGCTTTTCGCGCTGTCTAGCTCCGGCTCGCCGCCGCTCGGGGTCAAATAACCTTCGCCTTCGGGATGCAAGCATCCCTCCAGGCGAAGAACATTTGCCCTTCGCGGCGAACCGCTCGCCTTCGCTTTTCTTGGTTAAGTCCTCGATCGATTAGTATCCGTCAGCTCCACGTGTCGCCACGCTTCCACCTCGGACCTATCGACCTCGTCATCTTCGAGGGATCTTACTCGCTTGACGCGATGGGAAATCTCATCTTGAGGGGGGCTTCACGCTTAGATGCTTTCAGCGCTTATCCCTTCCGCACATAGCTACCCAGCGGTGCCCCTGGCGGGACAACTGGTACACCAGCGGTGCGTCCATC
>NZ_JABVYQ010000019.1:1371-2801 GCF_013357975.1 Parageobacillus sp. VR-IP | reverse complement strand
AACCCACTGCCCGTAATGGGGCAGTATCCATACCTGAATCCATAGGGTATGGAGGGCACACCCGGGGAACTGAAACATCTTAGTACCCGGAGGAGAAGAAAGCAAACGCGATTCCCTGAGTAGCGGCGAGCGAAACGGGAACAGCCCAAACCAAGAGGCTTGCCTCTTGGGGTTGTAGGACCACTCACATGGGAGTGACAAAGGAACGGGGTAGACGAAGCGGTCTGGAAAGGCCCGCCAGAGAAGGTGACAGCCCTGTAGTCGAAACTTCGTTCCCTCCCGAGTGGCTCCTGAGTACGGCGGGACACGGGGAATCCCGTCGGAAGCAGGGAGGACCATCTCCCAAGGCTAAATACTCCCTAGTGACCGATAGTGAACCAGTACCGTGAGGGAAAGGTGAAAAGCACCCCGGAAGGGGAGTGAAAGAGAACCTGAAACCGTGTGCCTACAAGTAGTCAGAGCCCGTTAATGGGTGATGGCGTGCCTTTTGTAGAATGAACCGGCGAGTTACGATGGCGTGCGAGGTTAAGTCGAAAAGACGGAGCCGCAGCGAAAGCGAGTCTGAATAGGGCGTATAGTACGTCGTCGTAGACCCGAAACCAGGTGATCTACCCATGTCCAGGGTGAAGGTAGGGTAACACCTACTGGAGGCCCGAACCCACGCACGTTGAAAAGTGCGGGGATGAGGTGTGGGTAGGGGTGAAATGCCAATCGAACCTGGAGATAGCTGGTTCTCCCCGAAATAGCTTTAGGGCTAGCCTCAAGGGAAGAGTCTTGGAGGTAGAGCACTGATTGAGCTAGGGGCCCTCATCGGGTTACCGAACTCAGTCAAACTCCGAATGCCAACGACTTATCCTTGGGAGTCAGACTACGAGTGATAAGATCCGTGGTCGAGAGGGAAACAGCCCAGATCACCAGCTAAGGTCCCAAAGTGCACGTTAAGTGGAAAAGGATGTGGAGTTGCCCAGACAACCAGGATGTTGGCTTAGAAGCAGCCATCATTTAAAGAGTGCGTAATAGCTCACTGGTCGAGTGACTCTGCGCCGAAAATGTACCGGGGCTAAACGTGCCACCGAAGCTGTGGGATGACCGTTGGTCATCGGTAGGGGAGCGTTCTAAGTGCGCCGAAGCGAGACCGGAAGGACTCGTGGAGCGCTTAGAAGTGAGAATGCCGGTGTGAGTAGCGAAAACAGAGGTGAGAATCCTCTGCACCGAAAGCCTAAGGGTTCCTGAGGAAGGTTCGTCCGCTCAGGGTTAGTCGGGACCTAAGCCGAGGCCGAAAGGCGTAGGTGATGGGCAACAGGTAGAGATTCCTGTACCACCTCCTCACCGTTTGAGCGATGGGGGGACGCAGGAAGGTAGGGCGAGCAGGCTGCTGGAATAGCCTGTCCAAGCGGTTAGGCTGCCAGATAGGCAAATCCGTCTGGCGC
>NZ_JABVYQ010000019.1:0-1275 GCF_013357975.1 Parageobacillus sp. VR-IP | reverse complement strand
GCAAAGGCTGAGCCGTGATGGCGAAGGGACCATCGGTCCCGAAGTCCCCGATCCTACACTGCCAAGAAAAGCCTCTAGCGAGGTGAGAGGTGCCCGTACCGCAAACCGACACAGGTAGGCGAGGAGAGAATCCTAAGGTGCGCGGGAGAACTCTCGTTAAGGAACTCGGCAAAATGACCCCGTAACTTCGGGAGAAGGGGTGCTCTCTTGGGTGATGAGCCCGAGGGAGCCGCAGTGAAAAGGCCCAAGCGACTGTTTATCAAAAACACAGGTCTCTGCGAAGCCGAAAGGCGAAGTATAGGGGCTGACACCTGCCCGGTGCTGGAAGGTTAAGGGGAGCGCTTAGCGAAAGCGAAGGTGCGAACCGAAGCCCCAGTAAACGGCGGCCGTAACTATAACGGTCCTAAGGTAGCGAAATTCCTTGTCGGGTAAGTTCCGACCCGCACGAAAGGTGTAACGACTTGGGCACTGTCTCAACGAGAGACCCGGTGAAATCATACTACCTGTGAAGATGCAGGTTACCCGCGACAGGACGGAAAGACCCCGTGGAGCTTTACTGCAGCCTGATATGGAATTTTGGTATCGCTTGTACAGGATAGGTGGGAGCCTGGGAAGCCGGAGCGCCAGCTTCGGTGGAGGCGCCGGTGGGATACCACCCTGGCGGTATTGAAATTCTAACCCGCACCCCTTATCGGGGTGGGAGACAGTGTCAGGTGGGCAGTTTGACTGGGGCGGTCGCCTCCCAAAAGGTAACGGAGGCGCCCAAAGGTTCCCTCAGAATGGTTGGAAATCATTCGGAGAGTGCAAAGGCACAAGGGAGCTTGACTGCGAGACGGACAGGTCGAGCAGGGACGAAAGTCGGGCTTAGTGATCCGGTGGTTCCGTATGGAAGGGCCATCGCTCAACGGATAAAAGCTACCCCGGGGATAACAGGCTGATCTCCCCCAAGAGTCCACATCGACGGGGAGGTTTGGCACCTCGATGTCGGCTCATCGCATCCTGGGGCTGTAGTCGGTCCCAAGGGTTGGGCTGTTCGCCCATTAAAGCGGTACGCGAGCTGGGTTCAGAACGTCGTGAGACAGTTCGGTCCCTATCCGTCGCGGGCGCAGGAAATTTGAGAGGAGCTGTCCTTAGTACGAGAGGACCGGGATGGACGCACCGCTGGTGTACCAGTTGTCCCGCCAGGGGCACCGCTGGGTAGCTATGTGCGGAAGGGATAAGCGCTGAAAGCATCTAAGCGTGAAGCCCCCCTCAAGATGAGATTTCCCATCGCGT
>NZ_JABVYQ010000018.1:0-5100 GCF_013357975.1 Parageobacillus sp. VR-IP | reverse complement strand
ATGCCGTTAAACGTGGCGATCCGCTACGAAGGAGAACTTCAAAACTTATTGTTCCGTTCGGAAGATGCGAAAGAAGGATTAAGTGCATTTTTGGAAAAACGGAAACCAAATTGGAAAGGAATTTAATAGAATGAAAAAACATATCGGTCACCTTGGCCGATATGTTTTTTCATAGCGTGAAATATAGTTTCGTCTAAAATAAGCGAAACAGCTTCTCATGAGCAACAAACTCGCCAATCGGCAAGTTTTTTACTAAGAAACAACTTGTAAAAATGAAATTTCATCTAGCATAATAAAAAAGAGGCAAAATTCAAAAAAAGACGGGTGTGAGTAGCGATGAGGCCAAGAGCTTTAATGTTTACCTTATTTGGTGAGTACATTCAACATTATGGCAATGAAGTGTGGATCGGAAGTTTAATTAATATGATGTCCCATTTTGGCATTTCCGAATCTTCCATCCGAGGAGCCGCTTTAAGAATGGTGCAGCAAGGTTTTTTCAAAGTCAGAAAAATTGGCAATAACAGCTATTATTCTCTTACAAGTAAAGGAAAGAGAACGATGATGGACGGGTTTACCCGCGTGTATTCGATGAGAAACTACAAATGGGACGGTTACTGGCGGATTTTAACGTACTCGGTTCCCGAGGAAAAAAGAGAGCTTCGCAACCAAATTCGAAAGGAGTTAAGCTTGATGGGATTTGGCTTGATTTCCCATGGCACATGGGCAAGCCCGAATCCTGTTGAAAAACAAGTGATGGAATTCATTAAAGACTATCACTTGGAACCATACGTCATTCTTTTTACTTCAAGCTCGATTGTTTCTCATGATAATCAAGAATTGATTCAAAGAGGATGGAATTTCGATGAAATCGCGAAAGAATATGATGTGTTCATTGAAAAATATCGAAAAAAATTTGATGATTTCAAAGAACGTGCATGGAACAATGAATTGTCAGACAGAGAATGTTTTATTGAAAGAACGAAGCTTGTTCACGAATATCGGAAATTTTTCTTTATTGATCCAAGTTTTCCGAATGATCTTTTGCCTCCGGATTGGAGCGGGACAAAAGCAAGGGAGCTCTTCTTCAATGTTCACCAGCTTTTATCAGTGCCAGCAATAAGATATTTTGAGACATTATTTGAAAAGGCCCCTGATTGTAAATTCGTTGCTAATCGGGACAGGGCGATAAATCCTTTTATGGACATTATTTAATTTACAAGTAGGTGAATTTTTATGTTAAATATTGAGCAAATTGAAGAAAAAATATATCGGATTCCCATCCCAGTACCTTTTCCGATGAAATACGTTTATTGCTATTTATTTCAAGAAGCGGATGGGTGGAGTTTAGTGGATGCAGGGTTTCATTATCTTGATGCGGTGGATACGTGGAAACAAGTTTTTAAACAACTGAGCGTGAATCCGAAAAATATCCGTTCTATTTATTTAACGCATTTTCATCCCGATCATTTTGGTTTGGCTGGATGGATGCAGGAGTTAACGGGAGCAAAAGTATTTATCAGCAAAGAAGACTATGTAATGGCTGAGCGTGTTTGGGGACAAAATAGCCGGCAGGCTAGCCGAGTCGGTGCGGTTTGCAGACAAAATGGCGTCCCGGACAGCCTTGCCGCTCAAATTGAAGGGAACATGAAAAAACTATCCAAACATGTAACGCCCCTTCCTTCTCTTACTGTTTTAGAGGAAAAAGAAGTGACATTGGGCGGGAAAACTTGGAGGGTTATTCCAGTACCAGGCCACAGTGATGGGCTTGTAAATTTTTATCAGCCGGAACAGCGTTTGCTCCTTGCTGCCGATCATGTGTTAGATAAGATTACGCCAAACATTAGTTTATGGCCGGGATGCCGTCCTAATCCCCTTAAAGATTATTTTTCTTCATTAAATAAAATAGATGAGTTGGACATAAAATTGGTTCTTCCGGCTCATGGAGCCGTTATTCATCAAATTCGAGAAAGAATTTCAGAAATTCGCCTGCATCATGAAAAACGGCTAAATCAAATGTTTTCCCTTGCGAAAGACGGCCAAACTGCTTATAAAATTGCCAGTGAAGTGTTTCAGCATAAAAAGTTGTCACCTCATCAATGGAGATTTGCCATCGCTGAAACATTGGCTCATTTGGAATATCTAGTGTCAATGAATCAATTAATCAAAGGTGAACGAAACGGTATTATATTTTATAAACACAATGTTGAAAAGGGTGCATAGCTGAAGCTTTGCGCTCTTTTTTATTTGCTTGCCCCAAACTTGCGCCGCTGTTAGCTATTTTCAGGGGGGCTCAAGAAGCGCACACACCGCTTGCACAGAATCAATGCGCCAAAGAACCTTGCGGTTGCAGACATCATTCATGTGGCGTATGAAGCGATAAGTAGGTGTTAAAAAATTCACATGCATATATCTGGAATCTTCGGGAGTGTAGCAATGACTTCTATATGTTATTGTATAAAAATTATATGATCGTTTAATAAATGTTATAGCCGCAGTATCATGTTGATGTTTTTCAACTTTAGGAAGTCTTTTCAAATTTCTTATACTTTCTAAACTAATTTCTGAAAATAATTATAAGATTAAATTTTCATATTTTTCTTATTTTTACGTTGACAAAGTTGTTTTAGCTGGATTAATATTATGTTAAACAGACGATCAATAAAAAAACATAATACAGAGAGGTGAAAAAATGGATAAGGCAGCTCTTTTAAAAGAAAAGGTTCAAAACGGGTTTATCGTTGAAGGGTTGGAAGACATGAATGAGGAATATTTGAACGCGCTAAAACAAACGTTACTCATTGTTGGAGATACAGAATTATTAAGCATTCCTCCTTTACTAACGGTTTACGATCAAGCCCCTACATTGAACAGCAAGATTACTGCATTAGCGATCATGCAGGACGAAATCGGTCATGCCCACATCGCTTATCGTTTGCTAAAAGATTTAGGCGAAGATGTAGACAATTTGCTGTATAACAGAGAGCCGCATCGCTGGAAAAATCCGTATGCTTTTGACTTTGAACTTTCTAATTGGATTGAATTTGGCGTGTTTAACGCCTTCTTCGACCGAGCTGGATATACGCTGCTTGGAGATGCTTTTGAGCATACCTCATATGGTCCGTGGAAACGAGCTCTAGTAAAGGTTGATAAAGAGGAATTGTTCCACCTTCGAAACGGTGAAGTCATCATGAGAACAGCGATGCAAGATCCCAAATTGCGCGAAGAAGTGCAAAAAGCGGTGGATTGGATGTTTTTAATGGCGCTGGAGTTCTTTGGGGTTGCGGATGGTTTGAAAAGCCGATCGGCACAGCTTGAATATCGCTTAAAAGGCAGGACAAATGATGAACTTCGCCAAAAATGGTTGTCAACGGCTGTTCCTTTCTGTGAATCGATCGGCGTGAAAGTACCGGCCCACTATGATGAACAGCAGCAAAAATATGTACTAGATGTACCGTTCCCTTGCAAATTTGATCCAGTGAACAAAAAGTGGCTATTTGATCAGCCGGATACATGGGAAAACGTGATTAAACGCTTCAAACAGCGGGGACCGAAAAATAAACAGTTTGTTGAAAGAATTCAAAGAGGGGCAAAAGAATTAGAACAGCTAAGAAAAGAGGTAGTGTGATGGAGAAGGTAAGCACGGATACGCAAAAATATTGGGAAGCGCTAAAGGAAGTCATGGATCCTGAATTTCCGATTAGTGTCGTGGATATGGGCTTGATCTATGATATTAAAAAGAACGGCGACGAAATCGACATTACAATGACATATACCGCTGTTTCCTGTGCATGTATGGAATGGATTGAAAGCGATATTAAAAAAAGACTGCTGGAAGAAGAGGAAGTGAAAACGGTCAATATCAATGTTGTTTGGGATCCTCCTTGGACGGTTGACCGCTTAAGCCCTGAAGGACGGGAGAAATTGAAATATTGGGGGGTAAGCGCAAGATGATCATCGAAAAAGAAAGAAGGTCTACCTTTGATGTTTTTGCTCGCATCAAGAGGGGAGATCACTTAATGTACATCGGCACCGTAGAAGCGGAAAATAAAGAACTCGCGAAAATATATGCATCTTTTACTTACGATGAAGAAGATTGGTCGGAGATGGTTGTCGTTGACAGGGACCAATTAGTGTGGGTAAGAAAACCAGATGGGTTATTTGCCGAAAAAGGAGATGAATCATGATGAGCGAAATGCAACTAGGTGTACATTCATTTATCGAGTTGCTAGAAACCATCGCTGATAACAAATATATGCTTGGTGACCGTTTGGTGGAAATCGGTGTGAGCGGACCGAATTTGGAAGCAACATTGGCTGCTGTCGCCATGGCTCAAGGAGAATTAGGCCATGCGAGGCTATTATACAATTGGTGCTTTGATTTAAGAGGAGTGAAAGGAAAAAAAGCGGAGATTCGCGGACAAACAGGAAAAGCATTCAGAGGAGTTGTAAACGTTCATAACTGGATTTCGCTTATCGCCGCACTATACACTGTGAATACTGCGATTCACATCGTATTGCAATCCACACTTGAATCAAGCCACTCCAAAGTCGCCTCCCGAATTCAAAAGCTTATTCGAGAACAGAAAGATCATATTATATACGCCAAAAATTGGGCCAAACAGCTTCGTCATGATCAGGGGGCCGTTCCTCACAGATTTAGGGAATCATTGAATGGGATTATTGATGAAGTATATGCATGGCTTGCGAAAGTTGAACAAAACCAAAAATTACAAACGGAAGGATACCTGCCGAAAAACGTGAAATTAACGGAGAAATTTAAAGAACAATTAAAAGAATTCAATACCGAACATCTTGTTCATATGAAGTGAGTGACGATCATGCCTGAATCAGGGGTAATATTTGAAACTCGGCACACCATGGAATGGTCCATTTAAAGAAAAACGCAAACCTAATTATTCTAATAAATTAAAAATTTGAAAGGAGAATATTTTATGTCGGTTGAAACAACTGTAAAAAAGAAAAATTTAACGGTGGTAAAAGATAACGGGATCGCGGAAATCCATCTTCACATCAATAAAACCAATGCTTACGATCTTGAATTTTATCAAGAATTCAACGCGGCGATTGATGACCTTCGTTT
>NZ_JABVYQ010000017.1:0-15046 GCF_013357975.1 Parageobacillus sp. VR-IP | reverse complement strand
TACTTGCCTAGTGACTATAGCGGAGAGGAAACACCCGTTCCCATCCCGAACACGGAAGTTAAGCTCTCCAGCGCCGATGGTAGTTGGGGCCAGCGCCCCTGCAAGAGTAGGTCGTCGCTAGGCAATTATGTTTATGAAGCATCCTGCCTCTTACACATAGGCAGGATGCTTTTTCATTTTATCGAAAATCAAGGGAATGAAATTTCTTTATTAAGTATTGATAAAGCAATAACGGCACTTTCTCTGCGGTTAAAGATAGAAATTGGACGATCAAGATATATGCTTTGCTCGGATAAGAGTGCAATAACTCACTCCACCACTCCGTTTCGTACCGAGAAATCATGCTTAAGTTGTATAATAATAAATAATGGACAATGATTTCGGGGAACATAAATATTTTTTCTCTTTTCGTAGGAATGTAATATGTCCCATTGAGATGAAATAGAAATGGCTCACAACCAATTGGCTGTAACGGTGATTCCATATGGAAATGAAGAAACCGCTCTTCCTCTTTGGCAAACGTAATGTTTAAAAAATGCCATTCTTGCTCTATGTGGTAAATAAATCGATTTAACGTCATATGATAATAGTCCAAAATATCTTTTGGAATGGCGATGGAATGATTCGAAGGGTTATGTATTATTTTTAAGGATAATATTTTTTTATTGCCACTAAATAGCGAAAACATTTCATGTAGCTCACATATTCGTTGCAGCAGTGTGCCCATGCGAAATTTTTCCCCTGTTAGCTGTTTCACATGAAACATTTTTTCAGAAAAATGAGTAAACAGTCCGTTCTTTTGTACTTTTACCTCATCATCCAAAAATTCATAGCCTTGTTTCTTTCTTTTTCTTGTCGATACTCCGTGCGCCAAGACGGAAGTGGATTCGGGATAATCTGCATCGACGGTAAGGAGACAAGCCTTTAGAAGCTGTACCATTCCGTAAAATAAAAGGACAGGCTTGATGGACAACGGAGCATGACGTGCCGTTGCATAAAAGCTTTGTCCGTGTTCCAAATAATAAAGAAACGGATAACAGTTCGTATAGCTCTTTTGCACGGCATCTGCCCGTTCTTGTTCAATATAGCACTGGTAAAGAAGCTGTTGGGCTGTATCAGCTGAATGAAAGATGATAAATTTGTTTTGCATGTTTCCGTAATCAAACATTTCCATCCTCCTTATTATCATCATTTGGTGGAAATAACTGAAAAGTGGAACATTTTCTATACTCCTTGACAGTAGTTTAACCAGTTGTTAAGCTACTAATAATAATTTCCGGACAAGGGGGAGAAAACATGTGGGAATCCAAATTTGCCAAAGAAGGATTAACTTTTGACGATGTGCTTCTCATTCCTGCCAAATCCGATGTATTGCCTCGTGATGTCGATGTGACGACGAAATTAAGCGAAACGTTGCAATTGAACATTCCGATCATTAGCGCGGGAATGGATACGGTCACGGAAGCAGAAATGGCGATTGCCATGGCAAGGCAGGGCGGTCTTGGCATTATTCATAAAAACATGTCCATTGAACAGCAAGCCGAGCAAGTCGACAAAGTAAAGCGTTCGGAACGAGGAGTTATTACCGACCCATTTTTCTTAACCCCTGAGCATCAAGTGTATGATGCAGAACATTTAATGAGCAAATACCGAATTTCCGGCGTGCCAATTGTGAACAATGAGAAAGAACAAAAGCTCGTCGGCATTATTACAAACCGTGATTTGCGTTTTATCCAAGATTATTCCATTAAAATCGCCGACGTAATGACGAAGGAAAATTTAATTACTGCACCTGTCGGGACGACGCTGGAAGAAGCAGAAAAAATTTTGCAAAAGTATAAAGTGGAAAAACTACCGCTCGTTGATGAAAATGGAGTATTGAAGGGGCTCATTACCATTAAAGATATTGAAAAAGTTATTGAATTTCCAAACTCCGCTAAGGACGCCAAAGGACGTCTCATTGTCGGGGCTGCTGTCGGCGTGACTGCTGATACGATGATCCGCGTGAAAAAGCTTGTAGAAGCAAACGTGGATGTCATTGTCGTGGACACGGCGCACGGCCATTCGAAAGGTGTCCTCGAGACTGTCCGCAAAATTCGTGAGCAATATCCAGATTTAAACATTATCGCGGGCAATGTCGCGACAGCAGAGGCGACGCGCGACTTGATCGAGGCAGGCGCCAACATCATCAAAGTCGGAATTGGGCCTGGATCCATCTGTACGACACGTGTCGTCGCCGGGGTTGGGGTGCCGCAAATTACGGCGATATACGATTGTGCGACAGAAGCGCGCAAACATGGTGTCCCGATTATCGCTGATGGCGGAATTAAATATTCCGGAGACATCGTAAAGGCGATAGCGGCGGGAGCTCATGCCGTGATGTTGGGCAGCCTTTTGGCCGGCGTATCGGAAAGCCCAGGAGAAACGGAAATTTATCAAGGAAGACGGTTTAAAGTGTACCGCGGAATGGGTTCGGTCGCTGCCATGGAACGGGGCAGCAAAGACCGCTATTTCCAAGAGGACAACAAAAAATTTGTCCCGGAAGGAATCGAAGGGCGCGTTCCGTACAAAGGACCGCTAGCGGACACTATTTATCAGCTTGTTGGCGGCCTGCGTGCGGGAATGGGATATTGCGGAACAAGAAATTTAGAAGAACTGCGCGAAAAAACGCAATTTATCCGGATGACGGGTGCCGGATTGCGTGAAAGCCACCCGCATGACGTGCAAATTACGAAAGAAGCTCCAAACTACTCTGTTTTCTAACGATAGGGCTGTGTCTATTTACCTAACTTAAGGCGGAGAAATTTCTCCGTCTATTTTTTTGTGAGCGGGTATGTTACAATAACGTTTGTGTGAGGAGGGTTCGAAAGTGAAGAGAGTCATACAAAAAGCGATGATTGGTTTCCTTGTTGCTTGCTTATGTTTAGGTTTATTGCCGTTTCAAGCAGCAAAAGCAGAGAGTGATCCATTGGATATCAATGCTGATGCGGCAATTTTGGTGGACGCCGACACAGGGAGAATTTTGTATCAAAAAAACATTGACACTGTTCTTGGTATCGCCAGCATGACAAAAATGATGACGGAATATTTACTGCTAGATGCCATTAAGGAAAAACGGGTAAAATGGGATCAACAATATACGCCAAGCGATTACGTTTACCGGCTTTCGCAAGATCGTAGTTTGTCGAACGTTCCGTTGCGGAAAGATGGAAAATATACTGTTCGCGAACTTTACGAAGCAATGGCCATTTATTCAGCCAACGGAGCCACAGTAGCGATTGCTGAAATTGTCGGCGGTTCCGAGAAAAATTTCGTAAAAATGATGAATGAAAAAGCGAAACAATTAGGATTGAGAGACTACAAATTTGTCAATGCGACTGGATTAAGCAATAAAGATTTAAAAGGTTTTCACTCAGAAGGAACGAATGTAAATGATGAAAATGTGATGTCAGCACGTGCAATGGCAACATTGGCCTACCGTTTGTTAAAGGATCATCCGGAGGTGCTGAAAACAGCAAGTATCACCCATAAAACATTCCGTGAAGGAACAGACGATGAAATTAAGATGGATAACTGGAACTGGATGCTGCCAGGGCTGGTTTATGCCTACCCAGGAGTTGATGGTTTAAAGACAGGATATACGGAATTTGCAGGAAATTGCTTTACAGGGACAGCGAAGCGCAACGGCGTCCGTTTCATCACGGTGGTGATGAACGCAAAAGACAACAGCGGGAAATCAACGAGGGAGGCTCGCTTCGAAGAGACGCGGAAACTGTTTGACTATGGATTCAGCAATTACTCTAAGAAAGAACTATACCCGAAAGGATATCAACTGAAAGGGAATAAAACCCTTCCGGTCGTAAAGGGGAAAGAAAAGACCGTATCGATTGCAACGGACAAGCCGCTCTCTGTATTAGTGAAAAGCGGCGAAGAAAAAAATTATCGTCCTGTTTATGTTTTCGATAAAAAGAAATTGACCGATCAAGGCGAATTAACGGCTCCAATCAAAAAAGGAGAAAAAGTTGGATATATGACATTGCAATACAAAGGCGAAGATTCGTATAGCTTCTTAAATCCGGACATGAAGAAAAATGTGAGCGTAAATATCGTAGCAAAAGAGAGCGTCGAAAAGGCGAACTGGTTTGTGCTCACTATGAGAGGAATCGGCGGATTGTTCGGCGATCTATGGACAAGTGTAGCAAAAACGGTCAAAGGCTGGTTTTAAGAGCTTCTTCCTTTGGAGGGAGCTTTTTCTATTGTGATTTTTAAAAAAATTGAGGTAAAATAGAAAAATGTAATCATCTAAACTGTGATATTTCAACCCAGCTATCACAGTATGAAGATAGAAATAAGGGGGAATAAAAGATGGCAATTACGGGTACGGACCGTGTCAAACGAGGGATGGCAGAAATGCAAAAGGGCGGCGTCATCATGGATGTCGTCAATGCGGAACAAGCGAAAATTGCCGAGGCAGCCGGCGCAGTGGCGGTAATGGCGTTAGAACGCGTTCCCGCTGATATTCGTGCTGCTGGCGGCGTGGCTCGCATGGCGGATCCAACGGTCATTGAGGAAGTGATGAATGCCGTGTCGATCCCTGTGATGGCCAAAGTGCGCATCGGCCATTACGTAGAGGCGCGCGTGTTGGAGGCGCTAGGGGTAGATTATATTGACGAAAGCGAAGTATTGACGCCAGCCGATGAAGAGTTTCATATTGATAAACGACAATTTACCGTTCCTTTTGTATGCGGCTGCCGTGATTTAGGAGAGGCAGCGCGCCGCATTGCGGAAGGCGCATCGATGCTGCGGACAAAAGGAGAACCAGGAACGGGAAACATTGTCGAAGCAGTGCGGCATATGCGCAAAGTCAATGCGCAAATACGTAAAGTGGTCAGCATGAGCGAAGACGAATTAGTGACAGAAGCTAAAAATTTAGGAGCTCCAGTCGAAGTATTGCGTGAAATTAAGCGGTTAGGTCGTCTTCCAGTTGTCAACTTTGCCGCTGGCGGGGTCGCGACTCCGGCAGACGCGGCACTGATGATGCACTTAGGGGCAGACGGCGTATTTGTCGGCTCTGGTATTTTCAAATCGGAAAATCCAGAAAAATACGCACGGGCAATCGTTGAAGCTACCACCCATTACGAAGACTATGAGTTAATTGCTCATTTATCGAAAGGATTAGGCGGCGCAATGCGCGGCATTGATGTCGCATCATTATTGCCAGAGCAACGGATGCAAGAACGTGGTTGGTAAGTAAAGGAGCAATGGGACAATGAAAATTGGAGTACTTGGCTTACAAGGTGCGGTACAAGAACATGTTCGCTCTATTGAAGCGTGTGGGGCGGAAGCAGTTGTCGTAAAAAAACCAGACCAGCTTGCAGAACTGGATGGTCTCATTCTCCCTGGCGGCGAGAGTACAACGATGCGCCGTCTTATGGATAAATACGGATTTATGGAGCCGTTAAAACAATTTGCCGCGTTAGGAAAACCGATGTTCGGCACGTGTGCGGGGTTAATTTTGCTGGCGAAACGAATTGTCGGCTATGATGAACCACATTTAGGACTGATGGATATTACTGTCGAGCGAAATTCCTTCGGTCGTCAGCGCGAAAGTTTTGAAGCGGAACTTTCGATTGCAGGGATTGCTGATGATTTTATCGGTGTGTTTATCCGCGCTCCACATATTGTGGAAGTCGGTGAAGACGTCGAAATTTTGGCCAAATATGAGGACCGCATTGTCGCAGCAAGACAAGGGCAATTTCTTGGGTGTTCATTCCATCCTGAATTGACGGATGACCACCGCATGACGCAATATTTTCTTAATATGGTAAAAGAAGCAAAGCATAAAACGGGTTGCGTTTGAGAAAAACTTGTAGTACATTATTGATACAAGTAATGCGGCAAAAGTGTATAATGCGAAAGCAATGAAAGGAACTAGTAGCAAGGCCGTTTCTCTTCAGAGAGTCGGTGGGTGGTGTGAACCGATGGGGAACGCTTGTGAATCCGTCCTTGAGCAAAATGCTGAATGCGTAAGCTAGTAAGCATTTTCGGTTTTTCGCCGTTATCGATGCAAGCGGAAGACAACCTTGTCTTCAATAAGGGTGGCAACGCGGGATTGCTCTCGTCCCTTTTTGGGACGAGAGTTTTTATTTTATATAATAATAAACGAAGGAGGTATTGGCCCATGCTCGATATCAAATTTTTACGCAACCATTTCCAAGAAGTAAAAGAAAAACTGCAACAGCGCGGCGAAGATTTGGCGAATATAGATCGCTTTGAAGAGCTTGACAAAAAGCGGCGTGAACTGATTACGAAAGCAGAAGAACTAAAAAATACAAGAAATGAAGTATCGCAACAAATCGCCGTGCTAAAACGTGAGAAAAAAGATGCGGAACATCTGATTACGCAAATGCGCGAAGTTGGCGAGCGCATTAAAGCAATGGATGAAGAGATCCGACAAGTGGAAGAGGAGCTAAATGCCCTGTTGTTGTCCATTCCAAACGTTCCGCATGAATCGGTGCCTGTTGGCAAGTCAGAGGAAGATAATGTGGAAATTCGCAAATGGGGAGAGCCGCGGTCGTTTTCGTTTGAGCCGAAACCGCATTGGGAAATTGCTGATCAACTTGGCATTCTTGATTTTGAGCGGGCTGCGAAAGTCACAGGAAGCCGATTTGTCTTTTACAAAGGGCTAGGTGCCCGTTTGGAGCGTGCGTTGATTAACTTTATGCTTGATGTGCATATTGAAGAGTTTGGCTATCAGGAAGTGCTGCCGCCGTATTTGGTCAACCGGGCCAGCATGACGGGTACAGGGCAACTGCCAAAATTTGAAGAGGATGCATTTCGCGTCGAAAACGAAGACTACTTCCTTATTCCGACGGCGGAAGTACCAGTGACGAATCTGCATCGCGATGAAATTTTATCAGCCGAAGATTTACCGATCTACTATGCGGCTTACAGTGCATGTTTCCGCGCTGAGGCCGGCTCTGCAGGACGCGACACGAGAGGGCTGATTCGCCAGCATCAGTTCAACAAAGTGGAGCTGGTGAAGTTTGTCAAACCGGAAGATTCGTATGAGGAATTAGAAAAACTGACGAATCAGGCGGAGAGAATTTTGCAGCTGCTCGGACTGCCTTATCGTGTGGTATGTTTATGTACGGGAGATTTGGGCTTTTCGGCTGCGAAAACGTACGATATTGAAGTCTGGCTGCCAAGCTACGGAACATATCGGGAGATTTCTTCTTGCAGCAATTTTGAAGCGTTTCAGGCACGCCGCGCCAATATCCGTTTCCGTCGCGATCCGAAAGCGAAGCCGGAGTATGTGCATACGCTCAATGGCTCAGGTTTGGCTATCGGCCGTACGGTTGCCGCTATTTTGGAAAATTATCAGCAGGAAGACGGAACGGTTGCCATTCCAGAAGTATTGCGCCCATATATGGGAAACAGAGACGTTATTCGCTAGCCAAAAAGAAGCGGGGTTGCGCCCCGCTTTTCACTATATAAAGATGTTGACTTTTATCGGCGATAATGTTATATTGAATGACGTCGACACGGAGGAGTACCCAAGTGGCTGAAGGGGTCGGTCTTGAAAACCGAGAGGCGCCGCAAGGCGCGCGGGGGTTCGAATCCCTCCTCCTCCGCCATGAAAGCAAATGAAGAGTACCAACGCGCATAAGTGGAGATTGTCATCCGAAACAATTCGTTACGTTATCGTAACGAATTTTTATTTTCAAGAAAAATAACCGCCTAACGAAGGCGGTTATTTTTTATTTGTTCATATTCACGAATAATCGCTGCTGCTTTTTGAATAATCGGTTCGATCGATCGCTCATCTTCGATAATGTCGTATTCGTTAATGTTTATACGCAAAACAGGGCAGACGTTAAATTTGTTAATCCATGCTTCATAGCGTTCATACATTTCCTTCCAATAGGATACGGGTGTTTTTTGCTCCATTGGACGTCCGCGCTCACGAATGCGTTTCATCACTTCGTCAAAATTCCCTTCCAAATAAATAAGCAAATCGGGATGAGGAAAATACGGTGTCATCACCATTGCCTCGAATAAGCTTGTATATGTTTCGTAATCAACCGCTGTCATCGTCCCGTTTTCAAAGTGCATTTTTGCAAAAATTTGGGCGTCTTCATAAATAGAACGGTCTTGAACAAACCCACCGCCGTATTCAAACATCCGCTTTTGCTCTTTAAACCGCTCGGCGAGAAAATAAATTTGCAAATGAAAACTCCAACGCTCAAAATCGTCGTAAAACTTCTCCAAGTATGGATTCGTATCTACTTTTTCCAACGAAGTGCGGAAATTCAATGCTTTTGCCAATGCTTTTGTCATTGTCGATTTACCAATGCCTACAGTGCCGGCGATCGTAATGACTGCATGATCTGGAATGTGGTATTTTTCACGTAGATTCATCATGATGAAGCTCCTTTTACTGCATGGTCTATTTGTTCTAATATGTAATGTAAATCTTCTTTCCGTTGCACGAAGTCAAGCTGATCTCCATTAAAGCGGAGAACAGGGATGTGCGGATGTTTCCGCTCGAATAGGGAAAAAGTTTCTTCATAGTCGGTGCAAAGCTGCTGTAAATAGAGCGGATCGATGTTTTTTTCAAAATCACGACCGCGTTGTTGGATACGTGTCAACAAGGTGTCAAGGCTGGCATGCAAGTAAATGATGATATTCGGCTGCGGTAAACCATCGGTTAAAATATCATAGATTTTTGCATACTTTTGATAGTGGTGATTTTTTAACGTTCTTTTCGCAAAAATCAAGTTTTTTATCATATGATAATCCGCAACGACTGGGATTTTTTGTTGAAGAAAACGGCAGTGAATCTCCTCTAATTGTTTGTAGCGATGGCAAAGAAAAAACATTTCGGTTTGGAAGCTCCATTCCTCCATATTTTCATAAAATTTCCCGAGAAATGGATTTTCCTCAACAATTTCTTTTACTAAATGATAATGGAACTGTTTGGCGATTGCTGCAGCTAACGAGGTTTTTCCTACCCCTATTGGGCCTTCCACTGCAACAAATGGAACGTTCCTCATGTTCTACTTCTCCCTTCTCCGTAAACAAACAATTTTTATTCTAGCATAAAAAAACGCACTTGGGCATGTTTCCAAGTGCGAGGGAAAAAAGGATTTATCTTTTTACGACAGTAAAATTGTCGGTTAGAAGCAGCCAGTTTTGTGGGAAATCTAATCCTAATTTCCAATAGCTCATTCCCCGTAAGCCAAGCTCTTTGACTAAATTAAATTTTGCTTGAATGGAGCGGGCGTCTTCAAACCAAACTTCATGTTCTTTTCCGTTTTCATCCCGATAGCGGAAATGTGGAGCTTGTGCTCTCGTATCGTATTGAATGGCAACGTTGTGTTGGGCAGCAAGACGGATGGCTTGCTGCGGGCTGATCGCCCGCGCATATGGTCCGCCTGGAACATATGGAAGGGTCCAGTCATATCCATATAAGTTTTGTCCCATTAAAATTTTCCCTGCAGGCATTTCAGAAATCGCGTATTCGAGCACCCTGCGGACGGGTCCGATTGGAGAAACCGGCATCGGCGGGCCGCCGCTATACCCCCATTCGTACGTCATAATGACGACGAAATCGGCGATTTGGCCGTGGGCACGGTAGTCGTGCGCCTCATACCAGCGTCCTCTTTGCGTGGCGCTCGTTTTCGGAGCCAACGCCGTAGACATCATCCATCCTTCTTGCTCGAACCGCCGCTTCGCTTTTCGTAAAAACGAATTATACGCCTCGCGGTCTTGAGGGCGCAAGTATTCCATATCAAAGTGGATATCGCGGAATCCGTATTTTTTGGCGGTCGTGACGATATTCTCTAAAAGCCGGTTTTGCAGTGATTCATTGTTTAAAATAATCGCTCCTAGTTCATCGCTAAACTGATCGTTTTCAATATTAGTGATGACCATGATTAAAGTAACACGATTCGCGCGGGCGATAGATGGAAAATTATTCAATGGAGGTTCTTTCAGTGTCGCGTTTCGCTGGATTTGAAAACGAAATGGAGCTAAATAAGTTAAATATGGAGCGGCTTGGCGAGCGCTTTCCTCCAAAGCTGGGCTGACAGTTGTTCCGCGAGGTTCGATATATCCGTTAAGTTCAGCTCTGCGCTTGGTTGCTGGAGGGATATATAACCGCTGTCCAACTTGTAACGGACTGTTAAGAGAAATACGGTTTACTTCGGCAAGCCGCTGCATTGGAATGGAAAATCTGCGGGAAATCGACCATAAACTATCGCCGCGCTGCACCCAGTAAAAACGGCCGACGATTGGAATCACAATTGCCTGGCCGACGACAAGATCGTTAGGATTTGGCAACTGATTTGCCCGAATGATGTCTTCGGGAGTCGTATTATACGCTTGCGCGATTCCACTTAACGTTTGCCCGCTTTGTATGACATGGATTTGCATACTTTACCTCCCAGTTGCGTCTTCGTTCCTCTTATTTTATGATGGAAAAAGAGTAGAAATGACCGTTTTTGCGAGGAGTGGAGCATGATCAGCGACGAATACTATATGCGTTTGGCCATAGAAGAAGCAAAAAAAGCGGAACAGATAGGAGAAGTCCCGATTGGAGCGGTGATTGTTCAAGGTGGCCGTGTTATTGCCCGTTCCCATAATTTAAGGGAAACAGAGCAGCGCGCGATTGCCCATGCGGAAATTTTAGCGATTGATGAAGCATGCAAAGCAACACGTTCATGGCGCCTAGAAGATGCAACATTATATGTCACACTAGAGCCTTGTGCGATGTGTGCCGGCGCCATTGTCCTTGCCCGCATCAAGCGTGTTGTGTTCGGCGCTAGCGACCCAAAGGGGGGCTGTGCTGGGACGTTAATGAATCTACTTCAAGAAGAGCGGTTTAATCATCAGACTGAAGTGACAAGCGGGGTATTGGGCGAAGAATGTGGGCAAATGTTAAGCAATTTTTTCCGCAAGCTTCGCGAGAAAAAGAAAAATGTTGGGCAAAGTTCCAATTAAATTACAATGCACAGTCATTGCATTTTTTTCGCAAAACCGCTATACTTATATTGCCGTGCTAAGCGGGGAGGTAGCGGTGCCCTGTACTCGCAATCCGCTCTAGCGAGGCTGAATTCCTTCTCGAGGTTAGTCTGCTGTAAGGTCTGTCTCAAGTAAGTGGTGTTGACGTCTGGGTCCCGCGCAATGGGATTCCGTGAACCCTGTCAGGTCCGGAAGGAAGCAGCAGTAAGCGGATGCTCCCATGTGCCGCGGGGGTGCCTGGACTGAGCTAACTGCTTGAGCAACGCTTGGGGCAGCTAATCGACAGAAGGTGCACGGCCTTACATATCGAAAAGCAAACTCACTCCTTGCGAGTGAGTTTTTTTTATTTCTTATTTTAAAAAAAGAAGAAGACATTATATAATAGATGAGACGAGAAAAAGAGGAGGGCCATTTCGTGACGTATCAAGCTTTATATCGTGTTTTTCGGCCGCAGCGATTTGCTGATGTAGTCGGTCAAGAACACGTAACGAAAACATTGCAAAGTGCCCTGCTTCAAAATAAAATATCTCATGCCTATTTGTTTTCCGGTCCGCGCGGTACAGGAAAAACAAGCGCTGCCAAAATTTTTGCCAAAGCGGTAAATTGTGAGCATGCTCCGACGGCGGAACCGTGCAACGAATGTCCAGTGTGCATTGGCATTACGAACGGCACCATTCCAGATGTGCTAGAAATCGACGCGGCTTCGAATAACAGGGTGGATGAAATCCGCGATATTCGCGATAAAGTGAAATTTGCGCCGACATCGGTTCGATACAAAGTGTATATTATCGATGAGGTGCATATGCTTTCGATCGGTGCTTTCAACGCGTTGTTAAAGACGCTAGAGGAGCCGCCAAAGCATGTTATTTTTATATTAGCAACAACAGAACCTCATAAAATTCCGCTTACGATTATTTCCCGGTGTCAGCGCTTTGATTTTCGGAGAATTCCTTTGCCTTCCATCGTCGCGAGGTTAAGACATGTCGTCAGTCAGCAAGGCATCAAAGCTACCGATGAGGCGTTGTCTGCAATCGCGCGCGCGGCTGATGGCGGGATGCGCGACGCGCTAAGTTTGCTTGATCAAGCGATTTCTTTTTGTGACGGACAGTTGCTGCTTGAAGACGTCCTTGCTATGACCGGAGCTGTATCCTCTGCAACATTGGCTTCGCTAGCGCAGGCCATATATGAGAAAGATACGGCAGCAGTATTGCAGCTGATTGAGAACATGATGGATCAAGGGAAAGATCCGAACCGTCTTATCGAAGATTTAATTTTTTATTATCGCGATCTTTTGCTCTACAAAACGGCACCGCATGTAGAAGGGGCAATAAAAGGCGCTATCGTGGATGACGCGTTTAAACATCTGGCGGAGGCCATGCCGGTCTCTGACCTATATGAAACGATTGAAGTGTTAAATAAAAGCCAGCAAGAGATGAAATGGACGAATCATCCGCGCATTTTTTTAGAAGTTGCACTAGTAAAGCTATGCCATCCACAAGCTTCACACGCATTGCCGCCTTCCGAAGAACTTCAATCGCTGATAAAAAGGGTAGAATATTTGGAAGCGGAACTGCGCCGTATGAAGGAACAAAATGTAGCTGCCGCGACAGCAACTGCTGCGCCAGTTAAAAAACAAACAAAAGGATTAAAAACAGGAGGATATAAAACACCAGTTGGCCGGATTTACGAAATATTAAGGCAAGCGACCCATCAAGATTTGGCGTTGATTAAAAGCCATTGGGCCGAGATGCTGGATACGCTGAAAAAGCAACATAAAGTATCTCACGCGGCCTTACTGCAAGAAAGCGAGCCAGTTGCCGCCAGTCCAACTGCATTTGTGTTAAAGTTTAAGTATGAAATTCACTGCAAAATGGCGGCTGATAATACGAATTATGTGAAAGATAATTTAGAGGCCATTTTATTTGAACTAACGAAAAAGCGCTTTGAAATGGTAGCTGTTCCTGAAGAAGAATGGGGCAGGATAAGGGAAGAATTTATTCGTGGAAAAGAAGCCAAGCAGGAACAGGAGGAAGAAGATCCTTTAATAGCGGAAGCAAAGCGGCTGTTTGGCGAGGAATTAATTGAAATTAAAGAATAAAGAAATGGTATAAAGGAGGAAAACAAGATGATGCGTGGTGGAATGGGAAATATGCAAAAAATGTTAAAGCAAATGCAAAAAATGCAAAAGGAAATGCAGAAGGCACAAGAACAACTAGGTGAAAAAACAGTAGAAGGCACCGCAGGAGGCGGTATGGTGACAGTGATCGCGAACGGTCATAAAAAAATTTTGGAAGTGAAAATTAAAGAAGAAGTAGTGGATCCGGAAGATATCGAAATGCTTCAAGATTTAGTGTTGGCAGCAACCAATGATGCGTTGAAAAAAGCGGATGAGCTTGCAAATGAAATGATGGGACAATTTACAAAAGGATTGAATATTCCGGGATTATTCTAGGAGGAGTTTTATGCATTATCCTGAGCCGATATCTAAGCTGATCGACAGTTTTATGAAGCTTCCCGGAATCGGGCCCAAAACGGCGATTCGCCTTGCCTTTTTTGTTTTAACGATGAAAGAAGATACGGTGTTGGAATTTGCTAAAGCGCTTGTGGACGTCAAACGCAATATTAAGTATTGTACGATTTGCGGCCATATTACGGATACAGACCCTTGTTATATTTGCAAAGATGAAAGACGCGACAAAACGACCATATGTGTTGTGCAAGATCCGAAAGATGTCATTGCTATGGAAAAAATGAAAGAATATAATGGGCTTTACCATGTGTTGCACGGCGCGATCTCGCCGATGGAGGGCATCGGCCCAGAAGATATAAAAATTGCCGAGTTGTTAAAAAGGCTGCAAGACGAAACGGTACAGGAAGTAATTTTAGCGACCAACCCGAATATTGAAGGGGAAGCGACAGCGATGTATATATCGCGGTTATTAAAGCCGACGGGAATTAAGGTGACAAGAATTGCCCATGGCCTCCCAGTGGGTGGCGATTTGGAATATGCCGATGAAGTAACGCTTTCAAAAGCCTTAGAAGGACGCCGGGAATTGTAGAAAGAGAAAGAGGTGGAGACCCTTGTTATGGCGACGGAAAGGCTGGTTGAAAAAGGAGTTTGATTTAAAGCTAGCAAGGCAATTACAGGCGATGAGAGACGAATGGTATGTGCAGAAACGGCTCATTGAAAAAAGCGTAGATCCATCGGAGGACGTATTAGTAGCGCTTCATATCGCCGAAGCGAAATATTTTTTTCTCATCCGGGAAGCAAAGCATCGACGTATATCACTAAAGGGAGTGAATTAAACTTCCTTTATTTTTTTGTTCTTTTTTCCCCCGTTTATCATACCTTTGTAGTACAAGCAATAAAAGGGGGCATAGAGAATGGAACCAAAGGTAGTCATTCTTTTAATATTGTCGATGATTGTGGTTTTGTTATTAGTAGGCGCGCGATTAAAAGCGCTTCGGTTTATAGGATATGGGGCGATCAGGCTGGTCATTGGCGCGTTGGCGTTATTTGTGATTAATGCAATCGGGGGAAATTTTAGTATTCATATACCGATCAATCTCGTAACGTCGTTCATATGCGGGTTTCTAGGAGTACCAGGAGCTGCGGCGTTAATCATTATCGATAAGTATATTGTCATGTAAAAGATAAAGAAATAATGCTAGTAGCGGAATTTTTCGATGATGGAAAGGCGTTATATATCTTAGAAACGCCTTTTTATATTTTTTAGAAAAAACTATTGACTTTCATTTTTATATGTATTATATTAATAAACGTCGCTGTTAAATAAATATAAAAATTATATTGACAGCATATAAATTGATATGTATAATATATAAAGTGTGTTAAAGTTCCTTGAAAACTAAACAAAACGCAAGCGTCAATCAAAAACAAGCCAATCAACTTTCTATGGAGAGTTTGATCCTGGCTCAGGACGAACGCTGGCGGCGTGCCTAATACATGCAAGTCGAGCGGACCGAACAGGAGCTTGCTCTTGTTTGGTTAGCGGCGGAC
>NZ_JABVYQ010000016.1:0-27664 GCF_013357975.1 Parageobacillus sp. VR-IP | reverse complement strand
AAAATAACCTTCCTCCGTCGACATGCAAGCATGTCTCGTCGGAAGAACATTTTCCTTCCGGCGTTAAACGCTCGCCTTCGCTTTTCTATGTGGACGCTTCGTTTTGTTCAGTTTTCAAGGAACATTTGTTTTGCTCTCTAAAAGCGACTCTTATAATATATCACTTTCGATTTAACATGTCAATATATTTTTTTAAATTTTTTCGCCGCATCAAAGCGGCTTTATTAATATAACATCATCGCTTATTACATGTCAACCATTTATCATAGGTATTTTTATCCATCCAAACGACTTTTTCTGCACTCTATACACCAACACATACCGCCAAACAAACAGCATATGTGTTTTATCCTTTAAAAAAACAAACATATGCTCTATACCTGTGATGTACAATGAATCTATGATGCATGAAAAAGAGGATATATGTCCTTATACTGAACATAATATCCTCAATCTTAAAGTATAGTTAAGTCACAATAGATCATTTGTGTGACATCCTCTAATTCGCTTAACGTTTCCACTCTCTCGATAGCATCCCATAAACAACGTGGTCAACGAAATGATCGTAAAGCCATTCTGCCTCGCGGATCGTTCCTTCATTCGTAAAACCTAACCGTTCCGGAATGGCCCTGCTTCGTTTATTTTCCACTGCGCAGCGGATTTCGACTCGATGCAAATGCTGTTCATCAAATAAATAATCGATACACGCTTTACACGCCTTTGTCATCAGCCCTAGCCCTTGAAACTGCTCTCCGAGCCAGTAGCCGATGCTCGCTTTTCGATTGGCGCGATCGATATAATGAACCCCGATCACACCAGCCAGCTGTCCCTTATGCCAAATCCCTGCTTCCAAGCCGTTTCCGGCGACAAACTTCTGCAATCCTCCGATGATAAACGTTTTCGAATCCTCTATTTCTTTTATCGAGTCCACCCACGGAAGCCACTTTCGCAAATGTGGACGACACGAATCGACTAACACAAATAATCGTTCTGCATCTTCAGCTGTGAGCAACTTCAACCATGATTCGTCATCCAATCGGTGGATAAACACAACAACACTCTCCCTCCTCTACAAATTTTTCCTATTATTATAGCAAATTTCAATAAAAAAGCCCGCCGCGTTTCCGGCGGACTTTTTCTATTCTCTTAAAAAGGCAAAGTATAAGATAAAGATGACAAATAACACATATAAAAGCGGATGAACTTCTTTGCCTCGTCCTTTTAAAACCATTGTAATTGGGTAAAAAATGAACCCAACCGCGATTCCTGTGGCAATGCTGTAGGAAAGCGGCATCGTAATTAATGTGAAAAACGCTGGAATTGCTACCTCTAATTTTTTCCAATCGATTTCACCGATCGACGATACCATCAGCACGCCGACGATAATGAGTGCTGGCGCGGTGACTGGCGCAGTCACAACGCTTAGTAGCGGCGAGAAGAATAGTGCCAGCAAAAACAAAATTCCTGTCACAACTGCGGAAAAACCGGAACGTCCGCCGGCAGCGACACCTGCTGATGATTCGACGTATGAAGTCGTCGTTGATGTTCCAAGCACAGCGCCGACCATGACCGCTGTTGCATCGACAAGCAATGCTTTTCCTGCACGCGGCAGCTTATTATCTTTTAACAGACCCGCTTGGTTGGCCACCGCAAGCAACGTACCGGTGGCGTCAAAAAAGTCGACAATGAAAAAGGTTAAGACGACACCAAGCATTTTTAACGAGAAAATGTCTGGCAAATGTTCAATCGCAACACCAAATGTTGGTGAAATATCCGGAATGGCGCCGATGATTTTATCCGGCACGTCGATTAAGCCGAATATCATGCCGACAATCGCTGTAATGACCATGCCGTAAAACACGGCGCCATTAACTCTCCTTACCATTAAAATGACGGTCACGAACAAACCGAAAATCGCCAATAGCGTGTTGCCATCTTTCAAATCGCTTAACCCTACTAATGTTGCTGGGTTATCGACGATGATTTTCGCATTTTGCAGGCCGATAAATGTAATAAACAGCCCGATCCCCGCACCGACCGCATATTTCAATTCCACTGGGATCGCATCAATGATTTTCTCACGGATGCCTGTTAACGACAAAATCGTAAAAATCACTCCGGATACAAATACTCCCGCTAACGCCGTCTGCCATGGAATATGCATATGGAGCACGACAGTAAACGCAAAAAACGCGTTCAGCCCCATTCCCGGAGCGAGCGCAATCGGGTAACGCGCCAAGATGCCCATTAAAATACAGCCATATGCGGCAGCGAGCGCCGTGGCCACAAATACAGCCCCCTGGTCAATCCGCAGTTCGTTTGGAAAATCTTTTACCGCCCCTAAGGAAAGCGTGAACGGGTTGACAAATAAAATGTATGCCATTGACAAAAAGGTTGTCAGCCCAGCGATGATCTCTGTACGGTAATTCGTGCCGAGATCTTCAAATTGGAAATATTTTTTCATTTCTTGTCCCCCCTATTAAAATAAAAACGCTTCTAGTAAGCTACCAGAAGCGTTGACTAAGAAGGAATAATGAACATAGAGAGGACGCGCAAGCCAAAAACACGCTCTCTATCCCATTATACCTCGTAGTCAAGCTATTTACGGTAGCTTGGTAGAAACTCCCGAGCCATATTCCCGGGATTATACGACGTATTTTGACAATATTCGCGATCTAGGTACATTGTATCAGCACGATAGCTTTATGTCAATAAAAAAGACGAACATTTAATAATAAATGTCCGTCTTTTGTTCGTCTTTTATAGAAATCATTCCCACTCGATCGTTGCCGGTGGCTTGCTCGTAATGTCGTAAACAACCCGGTTCACATGCGGCACCTCGTTGACGATACGCGTGGAAATTTTCTCAAGTACTTCCCATGGAATGCGAGCCCAATCGGCGGTCATGCCATCGACCGATGTCACAGCGCGAATGGCAACCGTATAGTCATAGGTGCGGGCATCCCCCATGACACCGACACTACGGATGTCCGGCAACACCGTAAAGTATTGCCAAATTTCGCGGTCTAACCCTGCTTTTTTGATTTCTTCGCGCAAAATCGCATCCGATTCGCGGACGATTTCTAATTTTTCCTCTGTCACCTCGCCAAGTACGCGGATGCCTAAGCCAGGACCTGGGAACGGCTGCCGCCAAACAATTTCGTCCGGAAGGCCCAATTCTGTACCGAGCGCACGCACTTCATCTTTAAAAAGCGTATTCAGCGGTTCAATCAATTTAAATTTCATATCTTCCGGCAGGCCGCCGACGTTATGGTGGGATTTAATCGTCTGCGCCGTTGCCGTGCCGCTTTCGATAATATCGGTATATAACGTGCCTTGCACTAAAAATTCGATTCCTTCTAATTTGGCTGCTTCATCGTCAAACACATAAATAAATTCGTTGCCGATGATTTTCCGCTTTTGTTCCGGGTCCGTTACCCCTTTTAATTTCGCCAGAAAACGTTCTTTCGCATCGACTTTGATGACATTCATATGGAACCCTTCGCGGAACGTTTTCATGACGCTTTCTGCCTCACCTTTGCGCAGGAGGCCGTGGTCGACAAAAATACAGGTAAGCTGATCGCCAATCGCGCGGTGGACAAGCACGGCTGCGACCGAAGAATCAACGCCGCCGCTTAACGCGCAAAGCACTTTTTTATCCCCGACCAGTTCGCGAATCTTGCGCACTTCGCTTTCGATAAAGTTTTCCATCGTCCAATCACCCTTGCATCCGCACACATCAAAAACGAAACGTTTTAAGATATCATTTCCGTAAACGGAATGACGCACTTCCGGGTGAAACTGAACCGCGTAAAACTTCCGCGCTTCATCACTCATTGCCGCAATCGGACAAGAGGCGCTCGTCGCATCGACCGTAAACCCTGTTGGAGGGGCGGTCACTAAATCGCCATGGCTCATCCAAACGACTTGTTCGTCTGGGAGCTGCTTGAAAAGCGGCGAAGCGTTTTTCACTTGAATCATCGCTTTTCCGTACTCCCGGTGAGTTGCTTTTTCTACCTTGCCGCCCAAATAATGGGTCATCAGCTGCATGCCATAGCAAATTCCTAAAATCGGCAAGCCGAGCTGAAAAATTTGCGGGTCGCATGTAAACGCATTGTTGTCATAGACGCTGTTTGGGCCGCCGGAAAAAATGATGCCTTTGGCGTTCATGGCGCGAATTTGTTCCGCCGTAATCGTATGCGGATGCAGCTCGCTGTATACACCAAACTCGCGAATGCGGCGGGTAATTAATTGATTGTATTGACTGCCAAAGTCCAGTACGACAATCATTTCTTGTTTCATGCCATCACCTCATTAAAAAATAAAAAACTAGAATCGCCTCAAAAAACAACTATAAAGGCAGAATTCTAGCTCATTCTGCCTTCATAGTCAGGTCGTTTACGGCGACCCGGTAGAGACACTTGGACCATATTTCCAAGCATATATGAAGGTAACAACCATTGATGCTATGCAAATTTTAATTCATTCTATCAACTTCACCAGCAAACGGTCAAGATACTGTCTTTTTAATTAAATTTTCCCATAATTCTCTCACTTCATCCCAATCAATGGGGTTATTTTTTGGCAGATAAATCGACTTTTCATATAACATTGTCAGCCGCGTCATTTCCTTTGTTTTAAACCAAGCGTCGACGTAGGCTGCATACTGCCGCAGCGTTTGATGCGGCTTCCGTTTTAAACCGTAATCATCCAAATGGCGCAGCAAAGATAAGTACGCTGCCGCAAACAGGTTATCTCCTCTTTTCCTCTTATATTGAAAGCGGAGAATCGTCACATATGGCCACCATTTTCTTCTTGTCTTATATGCCGTCCATACAAATGCGAAAAACGCAGCCAAAGCAATAGCGATACGTTTCCATGACCATGCAGCCAAAAAGCTGTTCAATATCCCGCTGTCTTGCGATGGCAAAGAAGGTGACTGCTCTCTTACCCGCTCTAAAGGAACTCGGCTTTGTTCCGGGGTACGCTGTTCTGGAAGCAGCGCTGTCTCCGAATCCAGCGAAGAAGCAGTAAATACGTAAGGATTCACGAATCCTTGTGTCGGTTCAAATGGAACCCAGCCGATTCCAGAAAAGTATACCTCTACCCATGAGTGGGCATCATTGTTCGTAATTTCATAGATGTTTTTTCCGTCCTTTTCTTCCATTAGCCGTCCTGATGTATAGCCTTTTACCCAGCGCGCCGGTATGCCGAGCGAACGAAGCATGACAACCATGGAAGTAGAAAAATTGTCGCAATACCCTCTTTTTGTTTCAAATAAAAATTGGTCAACGTAATCGTCCTTTTTTCCAGGAACAGCTACATCGGTCGTTTCATACGTATAGCCGTTAGCATGAAAGTATTGTTCCACCGCTTTTACTTGTTCATATTGTGTTTGCTTCCCATTGGTAATCTGCTTGGCCAAGTCGCGTACTCGTTTTGGCAAATTTTCCGGAAGCTGCGTATAACGTTCAAGCAATTCCTTGTCCCCGACAGGCGGTGCCGCTTTTAACGCGTCAATCGAAAAGGTTGGATATTCATAAACAAGGTCATAGGACGTTAACGGCAACGTATAGGCAGAGCGGTCCGTCGTATAAATTTTTTCTGTCGCCGTTTCCATTCGATATACGACATCTTCCTGTGCTTTTACTTTTTTTAAGCCAAGCGGATAAACGAGATGGAAGTATGTCTTTTTCATATGAATGCTAGCCGTTATTTGCTTTTTTTTCAGCGCTGGAGACCACCACGAATAATCAATATCCATGTCGTTTTCCAATGTTCGCATCTGCTCGCTTTGGAAACTCGTCCATCCCTTTCCGGTATAAATGTCTTTTGTTTCGACCCGCCAATAATGACGGCGCTCATCCTCTGCCGTGAATACGACGGTATCATCGGCGATAAACGGGCCGCCAAGACGGGAGTCATTTTGTCCATAGCCGACTTTTTTGACCTTCAAAGCGGCAGGATCTATCTGTTTCTCTTCCGGCGTGGCGGCATAGCTTTTCAAAAATGATACCGGGTCTGGCCATTGCGGCGGAAGCTTCGGACTAAAATAGCCGACAAGGACAGCTAGTCCCACGAAAGATAAGCAGGCTCCCCACCATCGTCTTATTCCGCCTATTGCTGGCGACTGTTCGCGAAGCCGTTCGATATGAAGCAGGCTTAAAAAGAAAAAACCAAAAGCAACCAGGCGAACAATGGCACCGTTTCCGCGAAACAGCGTAAATGTATCAAGCACGGTAACATAGATCACCGTCAACACGTAAAAGAAAAACAACCGTTTTCGCACAACCATCCAACGGTACGAGACATAAGCAACCAGCCACAATAAACCGAAAAACAGAAAACTGCGCAAAGAATTGCTAAGCTCCATCAGACGGGTCGTAAATAAGATAGCGGCATGATCGGAAGTCTCTTGCCATATCCGCGTTAGCACGGTAAAAAGTGAAGCATGATAGAACCACTGATTTAGCGCCCATAAAATGTAGATGCTTTTCACAAAAACGGATAGCCAAAAAGGGGGACGAAAAAAATAAAGCAGAAAGCAGAGCACAACAAACCCAATGAACACTTCCACACCCTCGGTATCGGATATCGTTTCGAGCGGCATTAGCCATTCGATCAGCAGCCAACAGGCTAGTCCGTATATAAGCATCTTTATGGCGATATATCTCATTGTCTTCATCGCTCATCCCTGCCTTGCAAAGTCGCCCGCATCGTGTGCGGGGATAGGATCGACACGCGGACGCCGCTTTGACGCAGCATGTCCACTAAACGTTGTTCTTCTTTTGTCATCTCCTCTTTGAGCAAAAACAACATCCTGCGTCGCCGCATCGCCATCTCCCGAAGCAGAAAAACCATTTCCTCCTGCAAAGACGACGTGACGTAACAAAGGGTGGCCGAGGCCGCCCAGCTCCTTTTTTCATTGGCAATTACACGGGCGAACGGCTCATGGCTGTCACAATCGACCCTTGCCAAATGCAAAAATAAACGCTGCAAATGCTCCTCACTATTGCGCGCCGGAAAAACAAAGCGGTCACGGCCGACAGAGACGAGTCCCGTCCGCACTCCCGCGCGAATCGACGCCCACAATAGTGAAGCGGTAAAGGTGACAAGCTCTTCAAACAACGGTGTCGGCGCGCGGTCGAGTACCAAGATGAAGTCGTCGCTCCGCTGCTCTTCAAATTCTTTCGTCATTAATTGCTGCTTGCGCGCCGATGCTTTCCAATGCACCCATGAAACCCTGTCTCCCGGCACATACTCCCGAACCCCGACTGCCATCGTTCTATCGCGGCGGAACGGGAGCGACGAAGTAACCATTCCCTGGTCAAAAAACCCCCGCACTTGCTGATGTGTCATGGCGATATAGCGCGGATATACGACAATGGTGTCTTTAACGGCATGAATGGACTGTTTTTCAATGAGACCGAAAAAATCGCTTGCTGCCAGATAAACAGAAGCAAACGTATGCTCGCCCCGCGGCAAAGGCTCCAACTCATACGTGTAAGAAAATTTCTTTTTCCAAATAAAGCTGATCGTGGTTTTAGATGGTCCCGTATTTAGCGAAGTAATATCTCCTTCAGCCATCGTTATAGCGACAAAGGGAAACCAAATCGGAAGCTGCACTTCGATGGCTGCAGTCAGCCGCTCGCCGGCATGGTGCTGCCGCTTCGGAATCACGCGGCGCACGCTCGCGCGATGAAACGGATATAAAGCAATTGCAAAAGAATATAAGCTAAACGGCAAAAAACTATAAAACAAAAACCAGCTCACAAACCCGCCTTGAAACATGGCATAGGCGAAAAGGGCAAAAAGCAAACTACATAATCCAAATATTTGTATCGTTAGGCGCTTTCTCTTTTTCATTCTTCCACTACCTTTGAATCGGCACCGGAGTCCGGACGATCATTTGCCTGACGATGTCTTCTGCACTTAGCCCGTTCAGTTTTGCTTCCGACTTCAGAATAATGCGGTGAGATAACGCATACGGAGCTAAAAACTGAATATCATCAGGAATGACAAATTCACGGCCATGGATAAATGCGTAAGCTTGGGCCGCCTTCATCAGCGCCAACGAACCGCGCGGGCTCACCCCCAAGTAAACGGATACGTTCGAACGGCTTCGCTGCACGATGTCAACGATGTAACGTTTTATACTGTCACCGACATATACTTCCGTCACTTTCTGTTGCAGCTCTAGCAGCTCATCCAAAGTCATTACAGGATGAATTTCCTCAATAGGCTGCACTTTTTTCACACGGCTTAATATTTCCACCTCTTCGTCAGGGGATGGATATCCCATGCTCAACTTTAATAAAAAGCGGTCCAGCTGGGCCTCCGGGAGCGGATAGGTGCCTTCATATTCAATCGGGTTTTGCGTCGCCATGACAAAAAATGGACGTGGCAGCGGTCTTGTCGCCCCATCCACCGTAACATTTCCCTCTTCCATCGCTTCGAGCAGCGCCGATTGCGTTTTCGGCGAAGTACGGTTGATTTCATCGGCCAACACGATATTTCCCATAATCGGTCCAGGCTTGTATTCAAATTGCATCTCTCGCGGGTTATAAATAGACACGCCTGTTACATCGCTCGGCAGCAAGTCAGGAGTAAATTGAATCCTCTTAAACTGTGCGTTAATCGATTTGGCCAACGCCCGCACCAGCATCGTTTTGCCGACGCCTGGAACATCCTCCAAAAGTACATGTCCTTTAGCCAGCAACGCGACAAGACTCAATATTGCTACATTTCTTTTTCCAACAATCACTTTCTCAATATTTTCTACAACCTGTTCTATCGAAGGCTGTAACATTTCTTTTGCCGCCATGAATGGAACTCCTTTGCTTTTAGGATGGCAGTCATATTGTTATGGTGATTAAAACTTTTAGCTGTAGACATTTCATTTTCCTACTATTAATATATAATAACTAATATACATAATTTTTAAAATAGTTTTTATTCATAAGGAGGGGGAAGATGGAAACATCAAATAGCCAAACCAACAAGAAAAAATGGACCATTATTGGTCCCGGTCTCATTGTCGCAGCTACCGGTGTCGGTGCCGGGGACCTCGTTGCCGCTCTTGTCGCCGGCACCAATTACGCTCTTGTGTTCGCATGGGCAATCATCGTTGGAGCTATCTTTAAATTTGTGTTAAACGAAGGGGTAGGACGCTGGCATTTGCTGAGCGGCAAAACGATTTTTGAAGGCTGGCAGTCGATGGGGAAATGGGCCTCCGGCTATTTTGGCGTCTACGCGCTTATTTGGGGCTTTGTATACGGCGCCGCCGGCACATCTTCATGCGCCTTGGCGATGTCAGTGATGGTTCCGGTCATTCCTCTCTGGGCCTGGGCAATTATCCATGGAATCGCCGGATTTGCGATCACTTGGTCTGGCCGTTTTCAGCTATTTGAGCGTGTCATGAACGTACTAGTCGGTCTCATGTTTATCACTGTAGTCGGCTCGGCCATTCTCGTTCTTCCGCAGCTAAACGGACTATGGCATACGGCCGTTCCTGACCTGCCGAAAGGATCTCTCCTTTACGCGCTTGGATTAATCGGTGGCGTCGGCGGCTCGATTACGATGGCGTCATACGGCTATTGGATTCAAGAAAACGGCTGGAAAGGCCACTCCTACGTTTCGCCGATGCGCTACGATTCCGCTATCGCTTACATTGTCACAGCGATCTTTACGTTGTCGCTGCTTGTGCTCGGTGCCGCCTTGTTATATGGAACGGACACAAGCATCAGCGGCGAGCAAGGACTTGTCTCCTTCTCCTCGATCATGGGCAATGAGCTGCATCCGGCAGCGCGCTGGCTGTTTTTGCTTGGATTTTGGTCTGCTTCCTTTACATCCGTAATCGGCGTATGGAATGGGGTATCGTATTTGTTCGCCGATTTTATCCGCAATGTGCGAAAATTGAACATTGATAAGGAAAAGCTCAATCAAACAAAAGCATTCCGCTTTTACGTCTTTTGGCTCACGTTCCCGCCGATGCTTTTGCATTTTATCGGCAAGCCGGTCGGACTCATTATCGTCTATGGGGCGTTAGGGGCATTGTTTATGCCGTTTTTAGCGGTTACGCTGCTTTGGCTTTTAAATTCAAAAAAAGAACTGCCCGAAGAAGGGCGAAACCATTGGCTGTCGAACTTACTATTGATTCTTTGCCTCTTCTTGTTTGCCGTGTTGGCGGTAAACGAACTGCGCAACCTTTTTGCCTGAATAAAAAAACATCCTGGAGCTGCCAGGATGTTTTTTCTATCGTCACACCATGTTCTCCGGTTTCACCCACTGGTCATACTGCTCGGCGGTGACATATCCCGTTTTCAGCGCCGCTTCTTTAAGCGTCAATCCTTCCTTAAACGCCAGTTTCGCTATTTCAGCCGCTCGATCATATCCTATATGCGGGCTCAAGGCGGTCACCAGCATGAGCGAGCGGTCGACATATTCCTTCATTTTGTCTTCATTCGCTTCAAGACCTTTAGCGCAGTGAATATCAAACGAATGAATCGCATCACCCAGCAGTTGGAGCGACTGCATTATATTATAAAGAATCACCGGCTTAAATACGTTTAATTGAAAATTCCCTTGGCTGGCGGCAAACCCTATTGCCGCATCGTTTCCAAATACTTGCACCGTCACCATTGTCAGCGCTTCGCATTGAGTCGGATTCACTTTCCCCGGCATGATCGAGCTTCCTGGTTCATTGGCCGGAATCGTAATCTCGCCCAGACCGGAGCGTGGGCCGCTTGCCAGCCAGCGCACATCGTTTGCGATTTTCATCATATCTGCCGCCAGCGCTTTTAAGGCGCCGTGAACGTAAACGATTTCATCATGGCTTGTTAAAGCATGGAATTTATTGATCGATGAACGGAACGGATAGCCTGTTTGTTTATGCAGCTGCTCAGCCACTTTATCGCCAAACGAATCCGGCGCATTCAATCCCGTGCCAACCGCTGTCCCGCCGACCGCTAAATTTAACAGCTGTTCGCTTGCCTGTTTGATCATGTTCCTGCTTTTCTCAAGCATCGTCCGCCACCCCGAAATCTCTTGGGCAAAGGTCAGCGGTGTGGCATCTTGCAAATGCGTCCGTCCGATTTTTATCGTATTGTTGTATTTCGCTTCTTTTTCGAAAAAAGTGCTGATCAGGCCGTCTAACGCCGGCAATAGATGCTCGTGCAGTTTCGTATAGACGGCAATATGCATCGCCGTCGGAAACGTATCGTTCGAGCTTTGCGACATATTGACATCGTCGTTTGGATGAATGCGTCCTTCTCCTTCCGGCAGCAGTTCGTTCGCTCTTCTGGCGATGACTTCGTTTACATTCATATTCGTTTGCGTCCCGCTGCCTGTCTGCCAAACGACGAGCGGAAAATGTTCATCCCACTTTCCAGCTAGTATCTCGTCACATGCGCTGCAAATGGCATTCTTTTTCGCCTCGCTTAATTTGCCGCACTCATGGTTAACGATCGCCGCCGCCTTTTTGAGCTGGGCGTAAGCGTAAATCAGCTCCAGCGGCATTTTTTCCGCACCGATTTTAAAATTATTTCGGCTTCGCTCCGTCTGCGCGCCCCAATATTTATCGGCCGGCACTCTCACCTCTCCTAACGAGTCGCGCTCGATTCTTTCTTTCATGAAAATAAGCCTCCTTTGCCATTTTCATCGCCTATTATGTTTTATACCCATTCCTACAAAAGTAAAATCACTTCTAAGCAGGAGCGAAGCATTGATGAAAAGAAACCATGTTTCTCATTACCCGCCGGCATCATTGAGACCATGGGCGGCCGCCCGTTCATGCATAATATTACAGTATGTATGGTGTCGGAAAAATTTTATTAAATTTTGTTTCACGAGTGGTGTAAAGGAGCAAAGATAATGATTGTTTTAGGGGTTGTTCTGCCTGTGCTTGGAGCCGGATTATCGCCCTTCGCTGTTTACGAATGGCGTGAAGAGTGGAGGCAATGGAAAGAAAGCGAAGATAAAAAGTGCATTGTGCCATTGGAGATGATTTTTTGCAGCCGATCCGCTGGACAGTTTTTCCTTTTTTGCTTTTCCCCTCTCTTTTGTTCATTGCTAGCGGGATCGTGCTTATTTATCTATTAAATTAGGAAAAAGCCGGCTGAAAACCGGCTTTTCTTTACATACCCTGGAATATCCGAAGCAATGGTGCCATTATTCGTCACCACTTATGGATAAGTAGTTTAAAGATGAAAGACTTAATAGCCCCCCTCTTACCATCTTGGCAATTAGAAAACAGCTTTTTACAAAGCTGCTTTCTGTTTGGAATCAGCCACCATAATGGCGTCTCTGTCTCTCATCTCTTTATTTACTTTATTAGCTTCCTGCAGGTATTCTGTTTCAAATCCGCTTTTTACGGCCCAAGCATAAAAAACAAGAGATAAGCATGCAATAATAATCATATCCCAACCATATGGGATGATGTTTATCCCCCCGAACTTTTCACTTCCCAAGTAGGAGATGCACATCATGGATAATAAGTAGACAACCATCCAAATACCTGCCCGGAAATCTTGGCGAAAACCCTTCCATTTCATTTTTGCTTGATAGTAGAAATAAACAGGTAGCCCGATGATCATAATAAACAATACTTGTCCTGTAAGCGGCCAACGCGCCCAATATAGTGTTAAAGAAGCAAAGATAAATCCGCACGGCGCAATAATACGCAGTCCCTTGAGACGAAGAGGACGGTACAGATGCTTTCCTGTTCGTCTTAATGTCATGACGGTAATAGGACCAGTAATATAGGAAATTAAGGTGGCAACGGAAATGACCTCTGCCAATACGCCCCAGCCTTTAAACAAAAACAAAAAAACAAAACATACGGCCAAATTAAAAAACATAGCTGGGCGTGGAACTCCGTAAATAGGATGCAGCTTACCTAAAACACCCGGCATATATCCATTCTTTTGCATACCGTAAATCATACGCGCTGTTGTAGCGGTATAAGTTGTTCCTGTACCGGAAGGAGAAACAAAAGCATCAACGTATAATAAGATCACTAACCAATTGATATTTAAAGCAATGGCTAAATCGGCAAATGGAGAGTTAAAGTTTAAATGATGCCAACCGTGCACAAGCATGGAAGGATCAACAGAACCGATAAAAGCCACCTGCAACAGCGTATATATAACCGTCGCAATCAGAACAGAACCCACTACTGCAATAGGAATGGATCGACTTGGTTTTTTAGCTTCTCCCGCCATATTAATTGGACTTTGAAATCCATTAAACGCGAACACAATGCCAGACGTAGCCACCGCTGTCAATACACTTGACCATCCATAAGGCGCCACACTATGACCGTAGGTAAAGTTTTCCCCATGAAAGCCAACGAACAAGAGCGCACCAATTGTCGCTCCTGGGATGATAATTTTAAATATGGTTATAAGCGAGTTTGCTTTTGCAAACAAACTTACGGTCCAGTAATTGAGGAAAAAGTAAATAAGAATTAACACAGAAGCAATAGCAAGACCTTTTGGCGTAAGCATTCCGTTTTCTACTAAACTATGTGTCCACTTCGCCCAATCCCATGGCCACGAGCTCATATATTGCACAGAAGCGATTGCCTCCACCGGAATAACGGAAACAATAGCAATCCAGTTCGCCCAGGCAGCAAGAAATCCCACAAAAGATCCATGAGAGTACTGCGTATACTTCACCATTCCCCCTGCTTCGGGAAACATGGCACCCAATTCACTATAAGAAAGAGCAATACATAGGATAACAACCATCCCAATAATCCAAGAAAAAACAGCCGCTGGACCAGCGATTTCGGCGGCCTTCCACGCACCAAATAACCAACCAGATCCTATGATGGATCCGAGCCCCGTCATCATAAGCGCGAAAGTTCCCATCTTTCGGTGCATAGTATTCATCCATTTTTACCCCTTTCATAAGTATGTAGTAACTATAGGGAGAGAAGATTGCTTGATAGATCCATTCCAGGGGACAAATCAATGTATTTATTTTATTTTAATAATATCACAAACATTTTCAAATTAGTAATAAATCAAATTTTGGTATGACAAGAGCTCGATTTTTCTGAATAATATTGAAATTATTCAGCTAATGACCGAGGTTATCGAAATTTACTCTTTTATTAAATCCTATGCTAAAAAAATGATGATTTCAATTCCCTCTTTTGTATTTCTTGCAAGTCTGTCTAGCTTTTTACCACTAAAGTGTCGCCCTCTTGCAATTTGCTGAGTAACTTCTTGAACTGAGGTCTGTCCGTTTTCGTTCCAGTGAACTTCTCTTCAAAGATGACCTCACATCCTTCTTTCTTTAATTCCTCGATTTGTAATTTCTTTGTAATGAGGAATGCTCTTTATCTTTGTCTAAAATTAAAAGGATATTTCTATAAAACAATAAAAATATAATAAAAATAAATAATAATTTATTGTAAAACGATAAAATGCGTATTAAAATCAAATTAACAATAAAATTAACAATAAATAAGTGAGGTGCTTTTTATGAAACGAGAAACACTCTTTTTAAAGTTCGCTGTTGTTCTTATGGGACTTCCTGTCCTTGCTTTGTGTATATTTTTGTTACCTGGGATAGCTGAATATTTTGCAGAATTAAATCCAAAGTTAGATTTTTTGCAATATCCCTTTTTAATCGGGTTGTATGTAACAGCGATAGTATTTTTCGTTGCATTGTACCAGGCTTTAAAACTTTTAAGCTATATTGACAAGAACCAGGCGTTTTCTGAATTATCTGTAAAATCTTTAAAGAACATCAAATACTGTGCCATCATCATCGGTGCCTTATATGTGGTATTTATGCCACTCTTATATCTCATGGCAGAGGTAGACGATGCCCCAGGTATTATACTAATCGGAATGGTCATTATTTTTGGTTGCATGGTGATTGCAGTCTTTGCTTCTATTCTTCAAAAACTATTAAAAAATGCCATAGATATAAAATCAGAAAATGATTTAACGATCTGAGGTGAAAACAATGGCGATTATAATCAATCTTGATGTAATGCTGGCTAAAAGGAAAATGAGCCTTACAGAACTTTCGGAGAGGGTTGGAATAACGATGGCTAATCTTTCTATATTGAAAAATGGAAAGGCAAAAGCTATTAGGTTTTCAACTTTAGATGCAATTTGCAAAGCATTAGAATGCCAACCTGGGGATATTTTAGAATACAAAAGTGACGAAGACACTCAAGGATAATAAAGAGGCACAAATCATGAGAGCACTAAAACAACTCGTTCGTTTTGGTTGGGAGCAGGCCCTATCATGTTTGTTTCCTGTCGTTATTTTTGCCTCTTTGGCTTTTACAAAATTCATGCCGCTTCCTTTCCTACCACGGTATGACTGGCTGCTCATCATCTGCCTTCTGATGCAGTGGTGGATGGTGCGTTCCGGGCTTGAAACACGGGATGAACTAAAGGTTATCACATTGTTCCACCTTATTGGACTTGCTCTTGAACTTTTCAAGGTACATATGGGCTCCTGGTCTTATCCAGAAGAAGGATATTTCAAAATTTTTGGAGTGCCTTTGTATAGTGGATTCATGTACGCAAGTGTAGCGAGTTATCTTTGCCAGGCGTGGAGGAGGCTTAAGGTTGAACTGGTTAATTGGCCACCGTTTTTGGTAGTTGTACCTCTTGCAGCTGCGATTTATTTAAATTTTTTCACCCACCATTATTGGATTGACGTTCGTTGGTGGTTATCTGGGCTTGTAATTATCGTCTTTTGGCAATCATGGGTCACATTCGAGGTTGATGGAACTCGTTACCGTATGCCACTCGCACTTTCTTTTGTGCTCATCGGATTTTTTATATGGATAGCCGAAAATATCGCAACGTTCTTTGGAGCTTGGGAATATCCAAACCAAACCGATGCATGGAGTCTCGTACATCTAGGAAAGGTGAGTTCATGGTTCTTATTAGTGATTGTTAGCTTTCTTATAGTAGCGACGTTAAAGCAGGTTAAGGGAAAAATTGTTTCGTCCAAGAAGGATAAGGTTCAAGAGGCGTTTGATAATCATTTAAAGGAACGGGATAGAAGTTCTTTTTAAGCTATACCCACTAATGAAAGCTCACGTGTTATTCAGTTATCGGGCGCTTTTTCGGAGTAACGATAAGAGGGGCTGACTCAAAACATCGCCTTTAAGCGATGTTGCGTCAGCCCCGTGTGGAGAAAAACCAGTCCCCTATTCATTCCAAATCCAATTCAGAGAAACCCTACTCCATTACGTTACACAAAATTCTTGACGGTACCGATGGACAATTATATGTTAGTGTAACTAAAATGCATAGAGCACCTTTTAAATATCCAATACACCCTGTTTCGATTACTAAAGATTATGTCCGGTGTCAAGCTGAATATGTTGATGAAACACTATTATTTAATATTAACCAAGCCTCCACTTTATTAATGTATAGAGAGATGGGGCAGACACATTTGGCCCTTCAGTTAAATTAAGGTCTAATCTTCAAGCTTAAGCCGATTTCTATCTTTTAGGAAAATTGACGGAGAGAGCCCTATATGTAGTGCAATACAGCCTTCTAAGAATATAAATCTAAAAACTAATGTAACTCAGGATTTATAGAAACACTTTGTCATTCAGCCTAATTGGTTCTGAACACAGGTCAACGCATCTGCCAACGATTTATGCTCATATGACTAAAAACTTAGAAGAAAAAGCTTCCCAAAAGTTCAGCGAACGAATGGGAAGCTTCATAAAAAATTTATGATTTTTCCGCGGTCAAAAAAGAAAGGAACACCAGGGGAACCCCAGTGCTCCAAGGCTTTTGGGCAATTATTACATCATTCCGCCCATGTCAGGCATTCCGTTGTTGCCGCCTTTGTTTTCTTCTGGTTTGTCAGCGACAACTGCTTCAGTTGTTAAGAACATAGCGGCAACAGAAGCTGCGTTTTGCAGAGCGGAACGAGTTACTTTTGTTGGGTCTACGATACCAGCTTCAATCATGTCTACCCATTCACCAGTAGCAGCGTTGAAGCCGATGCCAGGTTTTTCTGTTTTTAAGCGTTCAACAATGATAGAGCCTTCCAAACCAGCGTTTTGCGCAATTTGGCGAACTGGCTCTTCGATTGCGCGAAGAACGATTTTCACACCAGTTGCTTCGTCGCCTTCTGCTTCGATCGCAGCCACTTTGCTGTATACGTTCATTAATGCCGTACCACCGCCGGCTACGATACCTTCTTCGACAGCTGCACGAGTAGAGTTGAGCGCGTCTTCAATGCGCAATTTGCGTTCTTTCAATTCTGTTTCTGTAGCTGCACCAACTTTGATTACTGCTACGCCGCCAGCTAATTTTGCAAGACGTTCTTGTAATTTTTCGCGGTCGAATTCCGAAGTAGTTTCTTCTAATTGCGCACGGATTTGATTGATGCGAGCTTTAATGCGGTCAGAATCGCCAGCGCCTTCCACAATCGTTGTTGTTTCTTTCGTTACAACGACTTTCGAAGCACGGCCAAGCGATGCGATCGTTGTCGATTTCAATTCGCGTCCTAGTTCTTCGGAGATGACTTCACCGCCAGTTAAGATTGCGATGTCTTCCAGCATTGCTTTACGACGATCGCCAAAGCCAGGCGCTTTAACCGCTACCGCATTGAATGTACCGCGAAGTTTGTTCACAACTAATGTTGCAAGCGCTTCGCCTTCCACATCTTCTGCGATGATTAATAATGGTTTGCCTTGTTGTACCACTTGCTCTAATACAGGCAAGATTTCTTGGATGCTAGAAACTTTTTTATCTGTAATTAAGATGTATGGATTTTCAAGCACTGCTTCCATTTTTTCTGTATCTGTAATCATGTATGGAGATACATAACCACGGTCAAATTGCATACCTTCAACAACATCTAGTTCTGTTGTGAAGCCTTTCGATTCTTCTAATGTGATAACACCGTCGTTGCCGACGCGTTCCATTGCTTCTGCGATTAATTGACCAACTTCTTCGTCAGCCGCAGAGATCGCTGCAACTTGGGCAATCGATTCTTTTCCTTTGATTGGTTTGGAGATTGCTTTTAATTCTTCTACTGCCACAGCGACCGCTTTTTCAATACCTTTGCGGATGCCCATTGGGTTAGCGCCAGCTGTAACGTTTTTCAATCCTTCACGGATCATTGCTTGCGCTAAAACTGTTGCCGTTGTTGTACCGTCCCCAGCAACATCATTCGTTTTGCTTGCAACTTCCGCAACAAGTTTCGCCCCCATGTTTTCAAATGGGTCTTCTAATTCGATTTCTTTCGCGATTGTTACACCGTCGTTTGTAATTAATGGCGAACCAAATTTTTTCTCTAATACGACGTTACGGCCTTTTGGTCCTAATGTTACTTTTACCGCATCTGCTAGTTTGTCCACACCGCGTAACATCGCGCGACGAGCTTCTTCGCTGAATTTAATTTCTTTTGCCATACCCCGTTACCTCCTTATAAAATGGAATCGTTAAGTATTTTAGTTAAGTATTTTGTACATATCTATGTTATAAATGCTGTATATTAGCCAATAACAGCCAAAATGTCGCTTTCACGCAAGATTAAATATTCCTTGCCGTCATATTTTACTTCTGTTCCAGCATATTTCGAGAAAATAACGCGATCGCCAACTTCTACTTCCGGAGCTACACGCTCACCGCTGTCAAGCACACGTCCTTTGCCAACAGCAACTACTTTGCCTTCTTGTGGTTTTTCTTTCGCAGTGTCTGGCAATACGATACCGCTTGCAGTTTTTTCTTCCGTTTCAATCACTTCAATGACAACGCGATCACCTAATGGCTTTAACACGGAAAACAACCTCCTTAACAATAATTTTCGCCGTTCTTATTAGCACTCATCTTAATCGAGTGCTAACACACTTATAATATTAATGAACTTCTCCTTTTTTTGCAAGTAGGAAATAAAAAAAATAACCGCTTTTCTTTACTCCTTCTATACCCTTTTCAAGTATTTCACATTTCCATGATCGATAAACGGCGGCAATCAATTTTTTTATATTTTTGCAAAAGATGTGCTAAAATACGGGAAGTATCACTATTTTGTTGGCAAAGGGGTTAGTTTCCTTGAAACGACAATATTGGTATGTCATTATTACGTATATCATCATGCAACTGTCTGGTATTGTAGGAGTTCCGCTTTTGCGCTTTCTCGGCGTGGGAAAACATGTCGAAAATAAACTCGTTGCCGCAAAGCTCGCCTCTGGCTATTGGGCGGTCATTAGCTTTGCTATTGCGTTTTTTATTATTATCTTTTTCTTGCGTGAGGATATAAAACAACGGCATACTCGTCATCGCGTTTCTTTGCCCGTCGCTTGGATGTGGGCGATCAGCGGCGTCTTTTTGTCGCTCTTTGCCCAAAGCCTTGCCGCTAATGTTGAATGGCGCTTGCTTGGTATCGAACCAGGCTCGGAAAACACAAAACGAATTGTTGAAATCATTCAAGTCACCCCTTTATTAATGGTCGTGACTTCCATTATCGGTCCGATTTTAGAAGAAATAATTTTTCGTAAAATTATTTTTGGAACGCTATATCAAAAATACAACTTCTTCATTTCCGCGCTAGTTAGTTCGCTTTTATTCGCCATCGTCCATATGGAACTTGAACACCTGCTCTTGTACGCAGCAATGGGATTTACGTTTGCCTTTCTTTATGCGAAAACGGGACGCATTTTCGTTCCGATTTTCGCCCATGTTACCATGAATACGTTCGTGGTCGTCATACAAACATTGTTTGCTGATGAAATTGAAAAAATAATGCGGCAGACAGAGCAGATACAACTCATTATTGGGGGCTTTTAAACAATGAAAGGGACGCCATTACAATTTGGTTTTTTCTATTTTCTGATGGGAGTGCTATTTACTTACTTGTCCATTCAAAGTGCAAAAGATACGATTTGGAACTTTTTCACGATCTTCCTTGCCATCCTGGCTACGCTTGATTTTGGAGCAGCAATACGTCTATTCGCACTCCACTTTCGCAATAAACCTCCCGTTTGATTTCACGGGAGGTTTTCTTGTTCCTGTTGCGCCAATAGCACTTTGCGGTAAGCCATCTTAGAAATCCAAATGCTTGCCTCATATAAAATCGAAAGCGGAATCATCACGATGACTTGCGATAATACATCCGGCGGCGTAATGACCGCAGCTACAATCAGCAAGGCCAAATAAGCATATTTTCGTATTTTGATCAATAACATTGGTGTAATCAAACCAAGTCTTGTGAAAAACATCACTACTACCGGCAGCTGAAAGACAATGCCAAACGGCAAGATGAGCTGAAGCAAAAATTCAAAATATTCATTAATGCCGATGACTTGATGAATGCCCAGGCGTTCCGCCAAATTTTGCATAAAACGAACGACAAACGGAAATAAAACAAAATACGCAAAACTAACGCCAGCGAAAAAGAGAACAATCGAAATAGGGATATAACTTAAAGTGACCTTTCGCTCTTTTTCATACAATCCCGGACTGACAAACGCCCAAAGTTGATAAAGCAAAACCGGAGCAGTAAGAACAAAGGCAATGACAAAAGCAAACTGAAAATAAATTTTGATCGGATCTGTCAAACGAAACGCATTCATCGTCAATTCTTTTGCTTCATCCGTCCGCTGCAAATATAAAATGACCGGTTCTACAAAAAAGAAGCTTCCTATCAAAGCAATGCCAAAAAAAACAAGAACAATGATAAGCCGTTTTCGCAACTCTCCTAGGTGCTCATACACCGACATTTCTTTATCGTTCATATGTCAACCATCCTAACTCATCATTGGTCGGCTTTTTTTTCATCCTCATCGGCTAATCCTTTCGTCGCATCCTTAAATTCGCGGAGCGATTGACCGAGCGACTTGCCCAATTCTGGAAGTTTTTTTGTTCCAAACAATAATAAGATGACAAGCACGATTAATAAATATTTCACGTTTTATTCTCTCCTTTTATTCAAGCGGGTAGTTTTTCAAAAAATAAACGAGCGACTGCAATTCGACCGCTAAGTCAATATGATGGACGCGAATATGCTTGGGTACGTTCAAGCGCGCTGGTGTAAAATTTAAAATTCCTTTAATTCCTCTTTGGACAAGACGGTCGGTAATCCACTGAGCAACATGGGCTGGCACCGTTAAAATTGCTACTGGAATCCCCTCGTGAAGACGGTCTTCCAATTCATCCAAATGATAGACAGGCACCCCGCCGACTTCTGTACCGACTTTCCTTTCATCTACGTCAAATGCCATCACAATTTTCGTATTATTGTTTTTCGAAAAATTATAATTTAAAAATGCGGTGCCTAAGTTCCCGACTCCAAATAGTGCGACTTCCGTTACCTCATCTTGATCGAGCGTTTTCCGGAAAAATGACAGCAAATAGTTGACATTATATCCGTATCCCTTTTTGCCAAGCGCGCCAAAATAGGAAAAATCGCGGCGGATCGTCGCAGGATCGACTTTGACCGCCTCGCTCAGTTCGGCAGAAGAAACGCGTTGTTTCCCAGAAGCGTGTAAATTTTTTAAAAAACGATAATATAACGGCAAACGTTTGGCCGTTGCTTGCGGAATTTTTGGCTGTTCATTGCTCATTGATGAATCCCCCAGCACTTCTTTTTTCGCGTTGATAATGTCCTGACTTTCCACCTTTTTTCTCTACCAAATAGGTTGGGCCAATAACCATTCCTTTATCTAACGACTTACACATATCATATACTGTCAGCGCACATACAGAGGCTGCCGTTAGCGCTTCCATCTCCACCCCCGTGCTTCCCTTCGTTTTCACCGTTACGGTAATCAACAATTGATACAACGCTTTTTCTTCTTCGACATGCCAGGCAAACTGAATGTCGACACCTTTTAGCATAAGCGGATGGCACATTGGAATGAGATCGGCTGTTTTTTTCGCTGCCATAATACCTGCCACTTGCGCAACGGCAAGCACATCCCCTTTTTCGATCGTGTGGTTTGTCATTTTTTCATAAATTTCCTTATTTACTGTCACACTTGTTTGCGCGACCGCTATGCGAACCGTATCCTCTTTGTTCGTAATATCGACCATTTTTGCCCGGCCTTGTTCGTTGAAATGGGTAAATGATGACAACATAATCTCCTCCACTTATAAACTATACACTATTTTTCGTCATCTGTCTTTTATCGTTTTATTGCGATAAGAAAGTCACTTACGCTACACTATTATTGTCAAACGAGAGGTGAAAAACAATGATCATTTTACAAGTTAACCAACTGACAAAATATTTTGGCGCTGACCTTATTTTATCGAATATAAAATTAGAAATACAATCAAAAGACCGTATTGCTCTTGTTGGGAGAAACGGAGCCGGGAAATCGACCCTATTAAAGATCATTGCCGGTGAAATGTCTTACGATAGCGGGGAGATTATTAAACCAAAAGAAGTAACAATCGGCTATCTTGCCCAAGACAGCGGGCTTCACTCTTCGTTGTCGATTTGGGAAGAAATGATGACGGTATTCGCCCCGTTAAAGGTGATGGAGAAGCAATTGCGAGCGATGGAAATGCAAATGGGCGATCCCAATCTGCTTGCAGACGTTTCCCGTTATGAAAAACTATTAAAAGACTATGACGCGTTGCAAGAGCGCTATAAAGAACAAGGTGGTTACCAATACGAAGCTGATATTCGCTCCATTTTACACGGTTTGCAGTTTTCTAAGTACGATTATATGACGACTCCTGTCCAATCGCTAAGCGGCGGACAACGAACGCGGCTGGCGCTCGGAAAATTGCTGTTAATGAAGCCCGATTTGCTTATTTTGGACGAGCCGACCAACCATTTAGACCTCGAAACATTAACATGGTTGGAGCAATATTTACAAACGTATCCTGGCGCTATTTTAATTGTATCGCATGACCGCTATTTTCTCGACAAAGTAGTCACCCAAGTATACGAACTGTCACGTGCAACATTAAAGCGGTATAGCGGCAATTACAGCCGTTACCTGGAGCAACGGGCGGAGGAATACGAACGGGAACGAAAACTATATGAAAAACAGCAAGAAGAAATTGCAAAGCTGCAAGATTTTATTCAGCGCAATATTGCCCGCGCTTCGACAACCAAGCGCGCGCAAAGCAGAAGAAAACGGCTCGAAAAAATGGAAAGAATGGAGAAGCCGATCGGGGACGAAAAGGCTGCTTCGTTTTCCTTCGAAATCGAGCGGCAAAGCGGCAATGACGTGTTAATCGCTGAAGATGTCGCAGTGGGATACGATGCGGATCAGCTAATTTTTCGCAATGTCCGCTTTCGCATCACGCGCGGGGAAAGCGTCGCTTTGATTGGACCGAACGGAATCGGCAAATCCACGTTGCTAAAAGCGATTGTCAATAAACTCCCGCTACAAGCAGGGCATTTCCGCTACGGCTCGAACGTACAAATCGGCTACTATGACCAAAACCAGGCCGACTTGTCCTCAAATAAGCGCGTGCTCGATGAACTTTGGGATGAATTCCCTGACAAAACGGAAAAAGAAATCCGCACCGTGCTCGGAAACTTCTTATTCTCTGGGGATGATGTGCTAAAGCACGTATCGGAGCTAAGCGGCGGGGAAAAAGCAAGACTGGCGCTTGCCAAATTGATGATGCAAAAAGCGAACTTCCTTGTTTTAGACGAACCGACCAACCATCTTGATTTAGACAGCAAAGAGGTGCTCGAGAACGCCTTAATTGAATACCCTGGAACGATTTTATTCGTCTCTCATGACCGCTACTTTATCAATCGCATCGCCACGAAAATATACGAACTTTCTAGTGATGGAATTACCGAATATTTAGGTGACTATGACTACTATATCGCCAAAAAAGAAGAAATGCTGGAACTCGAACGTCTCGCTGCTGCGGAGCAGCGGCAAACCAATGCGAACCTTCCTGGTGGAGAATCAACGAAAAAATTGAATTATGAACAAGAAAAAGAAGCAAAAAAACTAGAGCGGCAGCGCAAGCGCCGCATTGAAGAAATCGAAGCGGAAATTGGCGAATTAGAACAACAAATTGCGCACGTGGAAGAACAATTATGCGATCCTGACATTTACCAAGATCATGAAAAAGTGCAACAGCTGACAAAAGAGAACGAGGAAATGAAACAAAAACTGGATCTATTATTAGTGGAATGGGAAGAACTTCATACACTGAAATAACAAAATACACAAACATCCACCCGTTATGAACAGGTGGATGTTTTTTTAGTTAATCACATACCCACAAACTTATCCCCAATTTTATTCCCGTTATTCAAGTTATTCACCGGTTTTTCCACATTATCCACAAAAAATAGGGGGGTTATGTAAAAAAAACTGTGATTATTTCTTCCCTGATATCATAGAGATTTTTCTATTTTTCCACAATATCCACAACTTGTGGATAAATATATGCACAACCTTTATTTTTTTAATAAAAAAACGGACTTCTTCCAAGAATAAATCCTGAAAAAAAGCCCGTATCATTCCCCTTATTCTAACTCCAGGCCTGGGTTTGCATTTAATGCCATATCCGCCCGTTTTCCTTGCATATACAATACGGTTCCGGCCGCCGCGATCATTGCCGCATTATCAGTGCATAATGATAACGGCGGTATCACCAGCTCAACGTTGTCTAATTTCGCCATTTGTTTTTGTAATTCTGTCCTTAATCCTCGATTAGCGGCGACCCCGCCTGCAAGCAACACTTGACGAACATGATATTCTTTTGCCGCCTGGATCGTTTTGGTCACCAGCACATCGATGACGCTGGCCTGAAAGCTGGCTGCCATATCTTTTGGATCTATTTCTTCACCGCGCTGTTTGGCGTTATGCAGCGTATTTAATACGGCCGATTTCAAACCGCTGAAGCTGAAATCATACGATCCTTCTTCGAGCCAGGCCCGTGGCAAATCGATTGTTGCCTTTCCTTCCTGGGCAAGACGGTCAATATGAGGCCCGCCCGGATAAGGAAGGTTTAACGCTCTCGCCACTTTATCATATGCTTCTCCTGCCGCGTCATCCCGCGTTTCGCCAATCACTTGAAACTTTCCATGTTTCTCCATATAGACGAGTTCCGTATGTCCACCAGAAACAACAAGAGACAACAACGGAAATTTCATCTCAGCAACAAGACGGTTGGCGTAAATATGTCCTGCGATATGATGAACGCCGACTAGAGGAATATTATAGGCAAATGATAACGCTTTTGCCGCGTTGACCCCGATTAACAGCGCACCGACTAATCCTGGGCCTTGTGTTACCGCAATCGCGCTTAACTGTGAAAAAGAAACACCCGCCTTATTCATCGCTTCTTCAATCACAAACGTAATCTGCTCGACATGATGGCGCGATGCGATTTCCGGCACGACGCCGCCGAATCGTTTATGACTTTCCATTTGCGAGGCGACGATATTGGATAAAATTTCTTTTCCGTTTTTCACTACTGCCGCTGCTGTTTCATCGCAGCTCGTTTCAATTCCAAGCACATATATGTCATGATTCATGATAAATTCACCCACATTACTAGCGCATCTTCTAAATTATCTGGATAATACTGTCTACGAATGCCACCATTGCGAAATCCTAATTTTCGATATAACGATTGGGCGACATGATTAGAAACACGAACTTCCAATGTCATCGTTACAGCCCCTAGCTGTTTGGCCGTTTCCATCAATTTGCGCATGAGCGCTTCTCCTAATTTTTTGCCGCGAAATTCCGGCAATACCGCTACATTCGTAATATGCGCCTCATCGATCACTACCCACATCCCGCCATAACCGATAACGCGGCCGCGATGCACCATGACAATATATTTGGCATAGCGATTGTGAACAAGTTCATTATAAAACGCTTCCCTGCTCCAAGGAGTAGTAAACGAGGCACGCTCTACTTGCAACACAGCATCAATATCATTTAACGTCATGGATCGAAATTGAATATCCATCCCCATGTTTATTTTCCCCTTCTTGTTTGGCAAGCCATTTGGCTTCTGCTTCGGCCAAACGAATGTAATTCGGTACGAATGCATGTGCATCTTCCCGCTCTTTTTTCTTTCCAAGGAACGCTAGTTCGCTTGGCCGCGGCAATTGTAATGCAGCGGGAGCAAAATGGGAGTATTCGCCCAAGTGCCGCTGAAAAATATTTTTATATAGAGCAACATCTGTCCCGATAAACAGCACCGCTTCTTTTCTTGCTTTTAACTCGCTAGCCCATTCTTCCGCCAGCACAATTCGATCATGTTTTATACATTCGAGTTCTGTCCCATTGTAACGGTATAATCCGGTGTAAATTTGCCCTCTTCGAGCATCAAAGAACGGAGAAATGGCACCCGAAAAATACCGGCCATTAGCCGCCAGCACCTCTAAACTAGATACCCCGACGATTGGAATGTTTAAAGACCATGCTAGCGTTTTTGCAATCGTCACACCGATGCGTACCCCTGTATATGAACCTGGTCCTCTTGCGACAGCGATTAAATCAAGCTCCTGTGGAGTAACGCCACAATGTTTCATCAATGATTGGACCGCAGGCATAACACGCGTAGAATGGTCTTTCTTGATGTTGGTTGTTATTTCTCCTTTTACAACGTCATCCTCCACTAACGCAATTCCCATTACGACATTGGATGTATCAATCGCCAATATTTTCATGCTTCCAAAATCTCCTTACATAACTGTTCATACCGTTCTCCCATTGGTTCCATTACTAATTTACGCTGATGATCTCCATGATGAAACAAATAAATGTTTAATCTTTCTTTTGGTAATTGCGTCTTGATAAGGTGTGCCCATTCAATAACAGTGACTCCATCTCCTTCAAAGTATTCATCAAAGCCAAGGTCCTCCATCTCATCCTCTAGACGGTACACATCCATATGATAAAGAGGAAGGCGCCCTTGATATTCTTTTACGATCGTAAAGGTAGGACTATTAATCGTTTTTTCAATTCCCAGTCCTTTTGCCAATCCTTTTGTAAAAGTCGTCTTTCCTGCCCCTAAATCTCCTTCTAGTGTAACAACAGATCCTGCTTCTAATTTTTCTCCCAATTTGCGAGCAAGGCTCATCGTTTCTTCTGGGGAATGCATTATCAGCTCATAACGTTTCATTGATTGTCACCTTTAACACATTTTATCATGATAATCTTCGCTGTTGAAATTTTACCATATTTCCGCCATGTGTTACCACTGTTCATGATATAAAGGAAAGATAGCGGCTGCCTTATTATCAAAAGAAGGACGTTTCCACATCAGTTCGCGGTTAGGGAAAGGGGAAGCAGACATTGTATGCACAAAAAATAAAAAAACCTTAGGAAATCTTATATTTCCTAAGGCAAACGGATTGCGGGGGCAGGATTTGAACCTGCGACCTTCGGGTTATGAGCCCGACGAGCTACCGGACTGCTCCACCCCGCGACGATAAAAAGAATAATTTAATTTAGAAAGATTTCATGAAATTCGTTGCCTCTTCCTCAACTAGCTAATTCAAAGATGTCAAATGCGTCGAGGCAACTCATTGAAAAAAAGTAAAGGGAATTTAGGCGTGTTTCACTCCCTGGTATAATAGAAACTGCCTAGCGACGACCTACTCTTGCAGGGGCGCTGGCCCCAACTACCATCGGCGCTGGAGAGCTTAACTTCCGTGTTCGGGATGGGAACGGGTGTTTCCTCTCCGCTATAGTCACTAGGCAAGTAAT
>NZ_JABVYQ010000015.1:0-29964 GCF_013357975.1 Parageobacillus sp. VR-IP | reverse complement strand
GCCATCGTTGTTGCCACCGTTGTTGCCATCGTTGTTGCCGCCGTTGTTGCCATCGTTGTTGCCGCCGTTGTTGCCACCGTTGTTGTCGCCGTTGTTGTCGCCGTTGTTGTCGCCGTTGTTGCCGCCATTATTGACATTGCCGTTGTTATGATTGTTTTGATTTTCGTCGGTGCCGTTATTATTTTGTCCTGGCTGCTGTTGGTTGTTTCCATTTTCATTTGGTTGATCGATAGAAGGAGTTTCGTTTTCTTCTCCTCCTGGAATCCGCACGCTTGTTAACGCCGGTTTGCTTGTAAGTTCATCTTCTTTGGCGTAGACAGCTATCGTATACACAGCGCCTGGAGTTGGGTTGCTGATCGCAATCGTTTCATCTTTCGTCGTTACGACATTACCTGCCCCTTTGTCGGTTTTAACGTGTACTTCAAAAATGGTGTTGTCATGTTTATCACTATATTTCCACGAAACGGAAATGGTATTTGTTCCTTGGTCATATGACGCCTGCAAATTCGTCACGGACGGCAGTGTTTCTGGTTCATCTTTCGCCGTTTCGGTCGGCTCCGTACCGCGGACAAAGCATTCATACATAATTTCGCTTTCCGGAGTGTATTTGCTTGCCAATTTTGGCGGGTTTGTTCCTTTTTTAATTGGCAGTTTTACCACGCTATCCGGCATTTTAAAATCGCTGCCGCCGTCGTCCACATGGGAAATAACTTGTTTAAACAGCAGTTTCGAAATGCGTTGTTCCCATTTTGATAAATCGGCGGTGCTGCTTCGTTTGCTAAAGCCGGTCCATACAGCGGCCGTATAGTTTGGCGTGTAGCCGACAAACCAGCTGTCCGGCACGGCGCGTTCGGACAGGCCGTATTGTCTTACGACTTCAGCTGGATAGTTGGTCGTTCCCGTTTTGCCGGCAATATGGAGTCCCGGAACGTTAGCCGCCGTTCCTGTACCATATTGGACGACCGATTTTAGCATATCGGTAATCATGTACGCTGTATAGTCTTTCATCACTTTTTTCGGTTTCGGTTTTAAGTCCATCTCTGTGCCGTCCGGAAAGACAATTTTTGTGACGGCATGCGGTTTAATGTAGACACCGTTATTGCCAAAAGCGCTGTATGCTCCAGCCATTTGCAGCGGAGAAACGCGGTTGGCGATACCGCCGATAGCATACGCTTCTTCGACTTGGTCAAAGCCCATGCCGAGCCGGTTGGCGAATTCTTTGGCGCGTTCTTTTCCAACGGCTTGGAACGTTTTTAATGCCGGGATGTTGCGCGATGTTGCCAGCGCATAGCGCATTGTAATCGGTCCTAAGTATCTTCTGTCGGCGTTGCGGATCGGTTTTCCGTTTGAGTAAGTGTATGGTTCGTCGACAATTTGATGAGCGGTCGACCATTTTAAATATTCAATGGCTGGACCGTAATCTAAAATAGGTTTAATCGACGAGCCAGGCTGGCCGACAGGCTGGATTGCATAGTTGAATCCAAACTTCACGTTTTCCCGGTGGCGCCCGCCGCCGAGCGCACGAATTTCACCTGTCTTTGTATCTATTAGGGCAATAGCAGACTGCAAATCTTTTTTATCGGTAAATAGCGTATCTGAATTTAATAGATCTTCTACATATTGTTGCGCATCCTGATCTAATGTTGTATAAATTTTTAGTCCGTCTTCAAAGACGTTGACGTTTGCTTGATCGGTGACTTCCTTGATCACCTCATCGATAAATGCGTCGTACGGAATGGAATTTTGATGCTTTTTCCGTTCAACCAGCATCGATTTAATCGGAACCTGTTTTGCTTTTTCTGCCTCTTCTTTTGTGATAAAGCCATGTTGTGCCATAAGCGACAGCACGACATCGCGGCGTTTTTTCGCTGCTTCCGGGTGATCATACGGGTTGTAGTTGTTTGGACTCTGCGGCATCCCGGCGAGCAGCGCTGCTTCCGGCAGCGTCAAATCTTTTAAATTTGTTTTCCCAAAATAATATTCTGCTGCTCTAGCGACACCATAAATGTTGTCGGAATAATAAATTTTGTTTAAATACATTTCTAAAATTTCATGCTTCGAATATTTTTGCTCCAAACGTAGTGCAAGCCATGCTTCTTGTGCTTTCCGTTTTAACGTTTTTTCTGGAGAAAGAAAAGTCATTTTTACAACCTGCTGAGTAATGGTGCTTCCGCCTTCCGAACCAAACCCATCTTTGATGTTGGCGACAACCGCTCCGGCAAGCCGGATCAAGTCGACGCCGTGATGCTCGTAAAAGCGCGCATCTTCTGTGGCCAATACAGCATCCTCTAACACTTTTGGAATGTCTTTATAAGAAATATATGTGCGCTTAGAGCCGTCAAGGCCGAGTTCAGCCACTTTATGGCCATCCATGTCGTAAACAATGGACGAAAGCGGATCTTTAATTTTTGCTTCATCAAGCGGCGGCGCATCTTTAATAAAATAAGCGAATGTAGCAATTCCGCCCGCCATTCCGATCACCATCAACAGCAAAACAGCAATAACTAATTTTTTAAAAAGCGAAAAGTCCTTTTTCTTTTTCGCTTTCTTTTGTTTAGTCTGCTTTGCAGCTTGTTTTCGTTCTACACGAGAACGATATTCACCAGACATAAGCGAATCCTGCCTTTCTTAGAATTTTGCATCGGTTCATCAATGAGAAAAGTAAACTTTTTCTACTACACTAATATAATCAATTCTCGGTTGGTAGCCAAGTGCAATGTAGTGACCGTGCTGTTCGATATCTCGTTTCGGAATCGATTTTCTTCCGCCCGCCTGCTGTTTTTGCCAGTAAGCAATTAAATGATGTGCATCGAGAAGATACACTTCATTCAGTGTGGTAAACCGCAAAATAACAAAGCAAATTCCGCCATGCCGCATCACTTGCTCCATGTGGTGAATTTGGTGTTCATGAAAATTTTTTAATGGAAATGATGTTTTATTTTTCGTTTCTTTTGCTTCAAAGTCAATATATTTGCCGCGGTAAACGCCGTTGTAGTCGGTGGTGGAAGCTTGTTTGAAATATGCTTCTTTGATCACGGCGGCGCTTCGTTTCGGATAGTCGACACGGACGATTTGTATTGGTGTCGGCTTTTTATGAATGACAGCGATCCCTTGTTCACGGTAATATTCATTCGTCGCGTTCAAATCTTCTTCGAGAGTCATCCCCCGGTTTCCGTAATGGGCTTGAAATGGACGGACAGATTGATTGGTTTCGTTTGTCCTGTATATCCTTCCGCCGGGATATTTGAATGCCATCCACCCTCATCTCCTTTGAATGTTTTTTATTATACCACAGGAGAGTGAAAAAAGGGGGGATTCAAGAAATATTGAAATTATCTCACTACATACAAGATTACGCAAATCATTGTTTTTCTTGACCGTATACTGCGATGCGGATATGTCGAATTTGTTCGAAGTTATGACGTTTGCTACTTTCTTTGCCGAAATAATTCTAGTTTTGTCACATAGGCAGGGAGCCAGCGTTCCATCGCGAATTGATTATCATCATGCATGAAGAATGGGGGAGACAAGAAATGAGCAAGCGGTTCGTCAAAAAAGAGGAAGTGGAAAGAGAGCTGCAGGAAATTTTTCAATTGATCCAGCAGGTAGATGAGAAAATGGAAAAAGTGATTGCCGAAGTGATTGAGGAACGCTACGGACAAAATAAAATACAGCTTGACCAATTGCAGGAACAGCTGACCAATGTCGAGCGCCAGCTGCATCGTGCTGATGCGGAGCGGGAACCGGGACTTCCGCTTTCCTCAAAATTGTACTTTGTGTAATTTGTTTCCTACAGGCGCAAATGGTATGGTATAGTGAAAGTATGCGTTTGGAGGAGATGGACGTGGAAAGACAATTAAAAGTGTTGACAGAACAGTTGTTGGATTATAATCAAAAAATACTAGCAATTTCCCGGCAGGCTCATGAGCAGAAACGGGAGCCTGACTTTTTTGCAGAGGTGAAGCCGTTTGCCGATCAGGTAAAACAATTGTTGGATGAATGGAAACAAATAGCCATCTCATGGGTGAAAAAAGCGCAGCCGAAGCATATTCATGAGATTCAAATCGAAACGGTGGGGGAAAATATCGAAAAAATAAGTGTGGAAGCATTTTACCCATCCGTTTCTGAGCGGCGCATCAAGCAGTTTTGCCGGTCGGTGGAATATACGCTGTCGCTCGTATTGGAGCGTTTGGAACAAGAGCTCCGCAATGGGCAATAATGAGTGAAAAAGCTGTCTCCTAAAGAAGACAGCTTTTATTGTCATAAGTCTTTTTCCACTTTTACGGAAACAGGACCGTTGTTTTCCGTGGCAACGGTGTTAATTTCGTATTCGACGCGTTCCGTATGTTTCGGTGGAACATTGTTTCCATGCTTCGGTTTTTCGTGGTCATGGCCTTTTAACTTATGTTGAAAATGCACGCCTCGACCCATGACAAACACCCCCTTGGTATTACTTTGGGGTAAGCAACGGCGAAATATGCAAAAAAAGAGGGGAAAAGTGCCCTCTATTATAAGCCTGCATACTCGTTTTTATAGTCCGGTTTATAAGCACCGGCAAGTTCTAGTTCGCGGGAAAGGTCGCGGTATTCGGCGATGGTGATTTCCCCGCGTAAATACATGTGGCGGGCGAAATCAAGCAATTCATTCACATCCGCCGGTTCGTAGTTTTTTACAGCAATAAATTTGTTTTTTAATTCCGCCATGTTCATCCTGCTTTCCCCCTTCACCTTTTTATTAATAGTACCATGAAAAATATAGAAGGACTATAAATTCGGAAAATTAAAACTTCCGACAATTGCTGACATGTCCCTGCTCACGTTTTTCCGCTTTTGTACATATACTGATGACAGCCTAGAAATTGGGAGGGGAAGCATAATGTATCGGTATCCGCGTCCGTTTTCTGCACCGTTTTCTGCTCCTATGCCGTATCCACATGTATGGCATCCGTATCATCCATATTCTTATGCTTCAATGCTGCCAACTCATTGGCCTGGCGTGCACCAAGGGCATCCCGCTGCCACTTTGTATCCAACGCCATACCCAAAACCTCGCCCGGTGTTGGCAGGGCCGGCGCCTGGTATTCAATCATTAATGGCACAGTTTAAAAATTCAGACGGCACGTACGATATCAATAAAATGATGAACACGATGGGACAAATGATCAACACCGTCAACCAAGTGAACGGAATGCTGAAAGGATTAATTAGCACCTTTAAAAAATAATCAACTCCTCCGCACCAGCCCAAAGGAGTTTGCTTTATGAACCTCTCCCACCTTCATCCCATAAAGAGAAAGAGGTGGGAGTTTCTTACCATTTCCATCGAAGAAGTTTCTGCGCGGAAGAAGGCGGCTTCCTTCTACTCGATGCATGCATCGGAAGTCTTCCCAGTCGATTCGGTAAGCAACATCGGCTTTTCGACCGGCGGGGCGGTCCAACCCTTCTACTACTTCTTGCTTACGCAATCCGTAGATACGTCAGATTCATTTGTACGTTCCAGTATTTGAAGGCGCCGTGCAGCGCCTTGCTTACCTTTTTGACATTTCGATTGGCGTCGCTGAATCTCCGCCAGTTTTTTATTCCGCAATCGGTGAAGGGAGAGTATTTTTCTTCCCGTGGTGGGGAGGGCTTGTCCGTTTTCGCAAAACGCGCCGATGGTGTGTACTTCTCCAAGATCAATTCCGATGGAGGAACCCGGTTTGTACGCTTTTGCCTTTTGCCCATCCTCATGCGTCACAGCCAAATAAAGGCCTTGATCCCAGCAGCATTCGATTTCTTTAATCGTTCCTTTTGGCAGATGAGACGCATACACGACGATCGGCTTTTCCCGTTTTCCGTGATGAATGCCCATGGAGAGTTCGATTTTTCCGTTTTCGTAAACCTTGAAACCGTCTTTCGTCCATTTCGTTGGGAAATGCTTCTTTTTCTTGTGGGGATAGCGGGCAGCATGTCCTTGTTGGATCGCGTGGTGTGCGGCTTGTCTTGCGAAGAGGTATTGGTGGCAGACTGCTTGAATCGTTTAGCTGTGGAGATGGAACTTCCTTTTTGTTTGTTTTTGCAGTTCGTTTTTGGTGATCCAGCCTCCAGGCTGGAGGAAGTGTTCTTTGGCTAAGCGGAGGCATTCATTCCAAACACGGGCAGATTCGCGATTGCAGGCGTATAATCGATCTAAATCCACTTTCGTTGCTTGAAAGAACACTTTTTGGCCACGAAGCATGAGCATTTCCTTTTTTCTTTGTTTGATGGATGGTTTAATTATAGTACATATGTTCGTTTTTGAGAATCAAAAACTTCCCGATTCATCTCCCTCCTTCACCCTCGTTTAGAGGAAGGAGACTTCTCGGGAAAAACGTTAAATTAGCAGTTCATACACTTCATTTAGCTGATATACCCGTTCAAAATCGCGCTCATCCATCGCATAGCGAATTTCATGAGGCAAAATGCGGTCTAAAAATGCGGTTTCTTCTTGTGACAGGTCACGTACAAATTCCCCTTCGCTTTTATACGGCTTGCTTAGCAGCTTTTTATAAATGCGTCGAGGGGTGTCATCGTGATATTCCAGATAGTTGGATAAAATTTCCCGTAAATACGCCAACGTCTTCTCCATTATGCTTCCTCTCCTTTAAAAAACGCTTCGAATGTTTTGCTGACATTTTTCTTCCCTTGCGCGTAAGGATTTTCTTCTGTCGCTTGTTTCGGATCCAAATTCGTTTTAATCACTAACATTGGTTCGTCAGACGGCTCATTAATAAGCCGGTCTGTTAATTGCCTAAAATCGGGCAGGTTTTTCATGATTCGGCACCTCCTATAAGTAGAGTGGATTAAGCGAAACAAAAGTATGTATAGCGTAAGAAGCGATTAATGAAGCAGAAAACGGCATAAGCTAACAAAGAACGATTCATTTAGGGGGTGAAATGACGTTGACAAACCGGAATGACAACCGCGAGCGGAAAAATAAATATCCAAACAACCGGGAAGAAATAGCGAAAGAATGGGATATCCAGAAGGATCCAACACCGGAAATCAACAATAAATATGGAAGCAAGTCGCATAAAAATTAATAGAAGAAAGGGATGCCCGTTTGTTTAGGCATCCCTTTCTTTTATTCAATCTCGATATATTTCCGTTTTTGCGGCAGGCGAATGACGAGCTTTCCGTTTTGAAAAGACGCTTTCACATCTTTTTCGCTTACCGGGTAAGGAAGTGGAATCATGCGGGAAATATGCTGCTGCGTTTGTCGCTTTTGATACACATGCCCTTGATCGTCGAGCGATTCGATCGATTCATGATGATGGACGATCAGCTGCAAATGATCGTCTATAAATTGCAGCTCGATTTGGTTTCGTTTTACATTTGGGAGATGAGCGATAATCGTATATTCATCTTTTGTTTCGTGGACGTCAATCGGGATATAGACTTGGGAAAACGTTTGTTGAAAGTATTCATCTAGCGTTTCCATCATTTTCTTTAGGGGCCGTTCGTCTAAAAATTGATCGAACATTTTCCATAAATGGCCAAACGGATTCTCATTTCCTTCATGTTTCATCGGCGGCTGAAAATGTTCGCCCATTTCCTACAGCTCTCCTTTCGGTCATTTCTTAGTTTTAAATGTATGTGCCAAAATGGAAAAAGTCACTGTTATTTTTTAGGAATTTTTAATGTATTTTTAACATGGTGGAAATATAATGACATCAGTAAATAAAAGCTATACCGCATACTGCTTTGTTGGCGCTTGCGAGAAAAAGCCGCCAGCAAACGAAAAGGGGGAAGGAGCAATGCATATTTTTCACTGGTTTGTTACCCTGTTTTTCTCGGGAACAGCTGTCTCGCTTCTCTCTTACCAGGCAGTCGAAATTGTTCAAGCGATTATTGACTTTCTAGTCGATCGCCATTCGTGAAGCGAACCAATTGTTTTCCATTGCTGATCGCATCTGGCGATTGGCTTTTCTTTTGATATGATATAACTAAGAGGGATATGCAACAACCAAACAAGTGAGGGAAAAAAGATGAATAACCGCATTTTAGTTATTGAAGATGAAGCGAATTTAGCGCGATTTATTGAGCTTGATTTATCCCATGAAGGATATGAAGTGCAGGTGAGCCATGACGGCAGAGAAGGACTCGAGCTTGCTTTGTCTGAAGAATGGGATTTAATTTTATTAGATGTCATGCTTCCGAGTTTAAACGGTATGGAAGTGTGTCGGCGCATCCGTGCTGTCAAACAGACTCCGATTATTATGATTACGGCAAGAGACAGCGTCTTTGACCGTGTCATGGGGCTGGATAACGGGGCGGATGACTATATAGTAAAGCCGTTTGCAATCGAGGAGTTGCTTGCTCGCATCCGCGCTTTATTTCGCCGCGTTCATCCGACTGCCCAAGAGCATGTGCTAACGTTTAAAGATATCACCGTCGATTTGAATGCCCGTACGGTGAAAAAAGGTGACCGATTCATTGAATTAACGAAACGCGAGTACGATTTATTAGTAACGTTTTTGCAAAATATAAATATTGTGCTCACCCGTGATACACTGCTTAACAAAGTATGGGGATTTGATACGGAAGTCGAAACAAATGTGGTTGATGTATACGTCCGTTATTTGCGGCATAAGCTCGATGAAAACGATAAAGAGCGGTATATCCAAACGGTGCGGGGCGCTGGATATGTGATGCGGTCATGAAACTTTTTCGGCCTGAAAACGTCTCATTAAAATGGAAGCTTACTTTTCTTTCCGCAGTGGCGATTTTTATTACTTATTTTATTTTCACCTTTTTGCAATATCATATTGTGAAACAGTGGCTGCTGAACGAAGAAGAAAAAGCAATGAAACAAATCATCGAAGAAATTGAAACCTATTACGGCGAAAAACGTAATATATCATGGAAGGATGTTCGCCAAAGCAGGCCGCTATTGGAAAAATTAAATGAAAAATATCAATTGATTCGTGTGCTTGACCGTGAAGGAAACGTCGTTGTCTCGGTTTCCAACGGCGCTTCGGTTTCCTTGTCGCCAAGCGCTGCTCCAAAAGAGCTGCAAATGGACTATCATTTTATCAACAATGAACGGTTTATTATGCTTCGCGAACCTTTGCATATCGGACCAGTACACGGAACGATCGAAATTGCGCGCCGTCTTGTAAAATTCCAGCACATGACCAATACGCTGTTTTTCATTATGACGGCTATCGGCGTTGCCGCCATGATTACGAGCGCTTTTATCGGCCGGCTTGTTGCGCGAAATTTTGTCGGGCGTCTGAAAGCGTTGACGAAAACGATGATGGATATTAAAAACAAAGGAATGGAAAAGCGCATCGATGTTCCGGCTTCCCATGATGAAATGTCGGAATTAATGATGATGTTTAATCAAATGATGGACGAAATTGAGCGTTCGTTTGACCAGCAAAAGCAATTTGTCGAAGATGCTTCCCACGAGCTGCGCACGCCGATCGCCATTTTAGAAGGCCATCTTTCGTTATTGCAGCGGTGGGGAAAACATAATCCCGACATTTTGGAAGAATCGCTGCAGGCGGCCATAAAGGAAACGGGGCGTTTGAAAAAACTAGTGCTGGAGCTTTTGGATTTGTCGCGCGCCGAGGCGATTACCATTCCAAACGATATAGTGTCGATTGATCCGCAACAAGCGGTTGAACAAGTTGTAAAAAACTTCCGCGTTTTGCATCCAGATTTTCAGTTTACTATCGACAATTCAGCAACACAAACAGCGCACATTCGCATGACGAAATACCATTTTGAGCAATTGCTGTTAATTTTACTTGATAATGCAGTAAAATATTCACAACAGGCTAAACAGGTGACGATTTTGATAAAGGAAGAAAAACGGTATGTGACGATTGCTGTCAAAGACTATGGCATCGGAATTCCGAAAGAGGAATTGGAAAAAGTATTTTTGCGTTTTTATCGCGTTGATAAAGCGAGAAGCCGCGAAAAGGGCGGTGTCGGTCTTGGCTTGGCTATTGCCAAGGAAATCATCGATAAATATGATGGACAAATTACGATAGATAGCGAAGTAGGCAAAGGGACAACGGTCGAGCTGGCAATTCCGAAAGCAGAATAGAGAAAGGGGAGAGACGATGGAACATCTTCATGAAGGAATGGTGATGCAGAAAAAGAATATTCAGTACGTGGTCGAAAAATTTCGCAAACGCGGCGTGAAAATCGCCACTTGCAAGCCGCGGGCTATGATGTCATTATCTTGTCTGGAAGAAATCGAGACAGGAAAGAATCGATAAAGGTGAGTGGCATGATGGACGTTCATTGCCAAAAAGTTATTCCGGCCATGAAAACAATGAAAGATTTTGAAAGATTTTTAGCCAGCTCCTATATGTACGGAGTGTTATTGGAAGTACATATTTCCCAATTAAAAAGCGTATTTCATTACGCTCGTCAGCACGAAAAAAAACTGATCGTTCATACCGATTTGATTCAAGGATTAAGCCATGACGAGCATGCGGCCGAATACTTATGCCAGGAGTTTCGTCCGTACGGGCTGATTTCCACTAGGGGAAATGTCATTATAAAGGCAAAGCAAAAAAAGGTGCTTGCGATTCAGCGCGTTTTTTTGCTTGATTCGCACGCGCTTGAAAAAAGTTACCAGTTGATTGAAAAAACGCAGCCCGACTGCATTGAAGTAATTCCAGGAGCAATGCCCCATATGATCAGCGAAGTGAAGGAACGGACGGGAAAGCCGATTTATGCCGGCGGGCTGATTCGCACCGTAGACGACGTCGAGCGCGCGCTCGGAGCGGGAGCGGTTGCGGTGACTACTTCCAATAAAGAGTTGTGGAAACATTATGAGAACTGTTAATGTTTTCCCGTTCTCCATAAGGGAAAGGACAAGCCATGCCAGCGGGAAATGGTTCTTGCCTGAGAAACTTTCTGTATTTCACTAGCCAAACAAGCTGTTTTTCGCTATAATGAAAGTAAGTTAATAACCAGTCAGGAGACAAGGAGAGACCATGCATGCATGGTAGGCGGAAGCTTATCGTGTTTGCCATGGTCTCTTTTTGTCTTTTTGCAATAAAGGAGGAGTTTTCATGGCAACGACACGCTTTTCCAGCAAACAGCGGCGCGAGCGTTTAGAAAAAATGAGCAAACAGCATTACGATGTTTTAGTGGTAGGCGGGGGAATTACCGGATGCGGAATTGCGCTAGATGCCGTTACGCGCGGCATGAAAACGGCACTGGTGGAAATGCAAGATTTTGCGGCGGGGACGTCGAGCCGTTCGACGAAGCTCGTTCACGGAGGGCTTCGTTATTTGAAGCAATTGGAAGTGAAAATGGTTGCCGAAGTCGGCAGGGAGCGGGCGATCGTCTATGAAAACGGGCCGCATGTGACGACACCGGAGTGGATGCTTTTGCCGATTCATAAAGATGGAACGTTCGGCAAATGGAGCACATCACTCGGCCTGTGGGTGTACGACCATTTAGCCGGCGTGAAACGAAGCGAACGGCGCAAGATGTTAAGCGCCAAAGAGACGCTGCAAAAAGAGCCGCTATTGAAACGGGAAGGATTGCGTGGCGGCGGCTATTACGTCGAATACCGCACCGATGATGCCCGTTTGACGATCGAAGTGATCAAAAAGGCGGTGGAATTGGGGACCGATGCCGTCAACTATGCAAAAGTGGAACAATTTTTGTACGATGAAAGCGGCAAAATCATTGGTGCCCGCTGCCGCGACCAGCTTAGCGGCCGCACCTATGAAATCCGCGCGAAAAAAGTGATCAACGCCGCCGGGCCGTGGGTCGACACGCTGCGCGAAAAAGACCATTCGAAAACGGGAAAACGATTGCAGCTGACAAAAGGCGTCCATATCGTCATCGACCAAAAACGGTTTCCGTTAAAGCAAGCGATTTATTTTGATACACCGGACGGCCGCATGGTATTCGCGATTCCGCGCGACGGGAAAACGTATGTCGGCACGACGGATACGTTTTACAATGAAGATATTGCCAATCCGACGATGACAGAAGAAGACCGTGACTATTTATTGCGCGCGATTCACTATATGTTCCCGTCCGTCCACATCACTGCAGCTGATGTGGAATCAAGCTGGGCGGGGGTCCGACCGCTCATCTATGAAGAAGGGAAAGATCCGTCGGAAATTTCCCGTAAGGATGAAATTTGGCAATCGCCGACAGGATTAATTACGATCGCCGGCGGCAAACTAACCGGTTACCGGAAAATGGCGGAAACGGTCGTCGACTTAGTGGCAAAACTATTGGCGAAAGAAGAAGGAAGAACGTTCCGTCCATGCCAAACGAAACATTTGCCAATCTCCGGCGGGGATGTCGGCGGCTCGCAGCAGTTGCCGGCCTTTATCGCGAAAAAAGCCGAAGAAGCGGTGCGATACGGGTTTACGAAAGAAGAGGGAGAACGTTTAGCGAAAATATACGGCACCAATGTCGATCAATTATTCGAACTAAGCAAACAATACGATGCTTCCTGCGGCCTTTCCCGCGAGCAGTTCGTCCGCCTTTTATACGCCATTGATTACGAAATGGCGGCAAAGCCGATTGACTACTTTATCCGCCGCACCGGCGCGCTCTTGTTTGACATCGCTTCCGTCCGCCGTCAGAAAGACCGCGTCATTGCTTTTATGGCCGATTATTTGCAATGGACAGAGGAACAAAGGGAGGCTTATACAAAAGAACTGGAAAAGGCGCTAAAGGAAGCGGTGCTGGCGTAAGTGCAATCATGTGCCATCATGGCGCCCGCTCATCTGGGCGCTTTTTTTGACAAAACAGGTTATTTTATACTTAAATTTTACTTAAAATTAGGTAAAAACACAGTAAGTACTTGCTGCTGACTAGTATCAATAGGGGGATGAGGATGGGGATTACATATGATCCAAACATGAAAATGTTCCATCTGCAAGCAAACGATATGAGTTACATGATGCAGCTTGTCGTCCGCGGCTATTTGGCCCACTTTTATTGGGGAAAAAGAATTCGAAAGGCGAATGGCTCGCGAAAACTGCGGTTTCTCAACCGTCCGTTCTCTCCTAATCCCGATCCATCCGACCGCGCGTTTTCTTTAGATACGCTGCCGCAAGAATATCCGGCATATGGCAATACGGATTTTCGCGCACCGGCGTATCAAGTGCAATTGGAAAACGGGTCGACGATTTCGGATTTGCGCTACAAAACGCATCGCATTTATAAAGGAAAGCCGAAGTTAGAAGGGCTGCCGGCCACCTATGTGGAAAACGAAAATGAGGCGGAAACGTTAGAAATCGTATTGGAAGACCGCGTGATCGGATTACGCGTCACGCTGCTTTATACGGTATATGAACGGTGGAATGTGATAACCCGTTCTGCCCGCTTTGAAAACCACGGTGCGGAACGGATCAAGCTATTGCGGGCGTTAAGCATGAATGTAGATTTCCCACATGCTGACTATGAGTGGCTGCATCTCCCGGGAGCGTGGGCGCGGGAGCGAGCGGTGGAAAGGCGGCCGCTTGTCACCGGCATACAGTCGGTAGAAAGCCGCCGCGGCGCCAGCAGCCACCAGCAAAATCCATTTATCGCCCTGCTGAGAAAGCATGCCAATGAAGATGTGGGGGAAGTATACGGCTTTAGCCTTGTTTACAGCGGCAATTTCCTTGCCCAAGTCGAAGTCGACCAATTCCAGACGACGCGTGTATCCATGGGAATCAATCCATTTGATTTTACGTGGCTGTTAGAACCGGGCGGGTCGTTCCAGACGCCGGAAGTGGTGATGGTGTATTCGGATAAAGGATTAAACGGAATGTCACAAACTTATCACCAGCTGTACCGCACCCGCTTAGCGCGCGGAGCGTTCCGCGACCGCGAACGTCCGATTCTCATTAATAACTGGGAAGCGACGTATTTTCATTTTAATGAAGAAAAAATTTTGCACCTTGCGAAAACAGCGGCGGAATTAGGAATTGAGCTATTTGTGCTCGATGACGGTTGGTTTGGCAAACGCGATAATGATCGCAGTTCATTAGGAGATTGGTTCGTCAATAAACAGAAGCTGCCAAATGGGCTAGAAGGGCTGGCAAAAAGCATTAACCAAATGGGCATGCAGTTTGGTCTATGGGTGGAACCGGAAATGGTTTCCGTCGACAGCGAGCTGTATCGGAAGCACCCGGACTGGTGTCTTCATGTGCCAAACCGCCCGCGTTCGGAAGGGAGAAATCAGCTTGTATTAGACTATTCCCGCAAAGAAGTGTGCGACTATATCATTCAAGTGATTTCCGACATGCTAGCAAGCGCGCCGATTTCCTATGTAAAATGGGATATGAACCGTCATATGACGGAGATCGGTTCTGCCGCCTTGCCGCCGGAACGGCAGCGCGAAACGGCTCACCGCTACATGCTGGGGTTGTACCGCGTCATGGAAGAAATAACGTCCCGTTTTCCACATGTCCTGTTTGAGAGCTGCTCGGGCGGCGGAGGCCGGTTTGACCCGGGCATGCTGTACTACATGCCGCAAACGTGGACGAGTGACAATACGGACGCGGTTTCCCGCTTAAAAATCCAATATGGCACCAGCCTTGTTTACCCAATCAGCGCGATGGGCGCGCACGTGTCGGCGGTGCCGAACCACCAAGTTCACCGCATTACATCGTTGGAAATGCGCGGCCATGTGGCGATGTCGGGAAACTTTGGCTATGAGCTCGATTTAACAAAACTAAGTGAGGAAGAAAAACAAAAAGTAAAAGAACAAGTGGCATTTTACAAAGAAATCCGCCGTCTTGTCCAATTCGGAACGTTTTACCGGATACTCAGCCCGTTTGAAGGCAATGAGGCGGCATGGATGTTCGTATCCGAGGACCGATCAGAAGCATTGGTCGCCTATTTCCGCGTGCTGGCGGAAGCGAATGCGCCGCTGTCGTTCATACGGTTAAAAGGACTGGATCCAAATAAAGATTACGAAATCATTGGCAGCGGCGAAGTGTATGGCGGCGATGAACTGATGTATGCAGGGTTAAATGTGCCGCAGCGCCGCGGCGACTTCATTAGCGTCATTTGGCGGTTAAAAGCAGCTCATTAAGGAAAAAAGACCGGTGTCTAGCATGCGGCTAGGCACCGGCTTCTAGTTGGGAGAGCTTTTCCAAAATGCGCCGCTTCCGATAGAGCATTTTTCCCGTTTCGGCAATGTCCTCGATAAACGCTTTGTTAAACATGGCACCAAAAACAATACCAACGATTGGGACGAATTGAAACAGCTTTTTCCAGCCGTATTGATCGCGAAACGTCATCATGACTTCGCGCCAGCCTTGAAGCTGAGAAAAGACTTGCTGGTGATGGTTGGAAAACGATGTGAGCTGATCGAGAATCGCCTTTTTGCCGACAATATCGGAGGAGGCGAATTGCAAACATTTCACAATAAAAATTCTTTCTTTTTTCTCCTTCGGATTGTAACCATAGACGATGGCGATTTCCTGCAGCGTTTTTAACGCAAGGCCGAGAAGGGCAGGAATATCGATCGCCAGCGTTAACGCGCCGCCGACGCCTGTCGTTGCTCCTTGAATTTGAGCAAACGTCACGCGCGCGTCAATTAGCTCATCACAAACGCGGTCCATGGTCGCAAGCGGCAACTGCGCCACTTGTTCTAACGATGGGACGCCAAGCCTCTCCAGTATCTTTTCTTCTTTCACTAAATATTGCCCGCCGCTTTGGATATAGCTGCCAAGCTCATCAAGCAGCTGCCCGACTTTTTTATGTACAAAGTTTGGCGTAAGCTTATCGAGCACTTTAAACGGCAGCCGGCCGAGTTTTTCCCAAAACCATAAGTCTTTTTGGTCTTGTTCCCAATGTTCAATCTTTTTCAACTCTTCCCGCAGTTGCTGTCTAATGTCCATCTCTTCGAGTGCCTCCATATTTTTTTCTAATTTATAGGATATATCCATTTTGGTTAATTATACGTTTTTTACAGTAAGTTTGTTTCGGTAATAACTTAGCAGAAAATAGTTTTTGAGTGGATCAGTCGGTTTGCATGATGCTTTTTAGCAAGACGTTGTATTCCTGTATGTGTTTTTGATCTTACAAAAAGCCATCGGGTATTAGTAAAATTACATTTAAATACATTTAAATAAAAACAAAAAACCGCTAATTTATTCAAAAAAAGTTGTTTTAATGGGTAGACATGTTTTTATGATGAAAACGCAAATAATTTGTTAAAATGCTTAAAATTATTCATAAATTACGCCAATAGATAGTAATAATAAAAACAAGAAATCACTAATCATTTAAAAAAAGTTGTTTTAATGGGTAGACATGTTTTTTTGGATTTGTTATTATGAAAGCGGAAACAATTAACGAAAAATACTCAAAAGTCTTTAAATTATTTCCGGGTGAGTGAATGTTATGTCAAAACTTCTAGTAGATCAGTCTAACGAGGAGGTTGTAACTCGAGTCCTAACGATAGATTTAGACAATTTTGTAGAGATTGCCAAGGCGTTGTCAACTGATTTGCGCGTCGCGATCTTTAAGAAATTGTTGGAACGTCCTATGAATGTAGTCGAGATTGCAGAAATGTTCAATATTCCACCTTCGACAGCTGCAGTGAATATCAAGAAGCTTGAAGATGCCAATTTAATTCGTACGGAGATGGTTCCGGGAACAAGAGGGACACAAAAGATATGTGCAGCTGTTTTTAGTCGAATTATTGTTGAAACTAATGCGGCAGAGCAAGCTAAGCATAATGATTTCATCGAGATTTCGATGCCGATTGGACACTTTTTTGATTTTCAAGTTTCCCCTACGTGTGGAATTTTAAGCGATTCCAAAATAATTGGCGAACTGGATGACCCTAGTTCTTTTCTTGAGCCCGAGCGAACGAATGCACAATTAATTTGGTTTCGGCACGGATTTGTTGAGTATCGTTTTCCTAATCGATTGCCGCATGGAGCAAAGGTGAACAACCTTGAGTTATTAACGGAAATTTGTTCCGAGGCACCGTTGCATAATCCTAATTGGCCATCTGACATCACGCTCTGGATCAATGGAATCGAAGTTGGGACATGGACATGTCCCGGAGACTTTGGCGGAGAGCGCGGTGTGCTGACACCATCTTGGTGGAGTGAAGCAAATACACAGTTTGGGCTATTAAAAACATGGCGTGTTACTGATCAAGGTTCCTTTATCGATGGCCGTCCTATTTCGGATGTAACATTGGATGACCTCTCCATCGATCAAGCACCTTTTATTACAGTAAGGATTGGTGTAAAACCGGATGCAGTAAACGACGGGGGAATTAATCTGTTTGGAAGGAAATTTGGGAATTATGAGACGGATCTTGTTATGCGTCTTGGTTTTGTAAGGTAGCCTACTAGTTTTCTTTATATAGATAACTAGATGGGAATTATTTAAAGGGGGGTAAACATGATGGGTTTGTGGAAACGAGTAGGAGGAATTGCGGCAGCGACAATCTTAGGTACATCCTTAGTTTTGATGGGCTGTAGTTCAAAAACGTCAGAAAACACATCATCAACATCCTCAAGCAGCAAGCAAGAAATTACATTTTGGACACCGTTCTCCGGTGCGGATGGTCCATTTATGAAGAAAATTGTTGACGCTTACAACGAGCAATCCGATAAGTACAATGTAAAGTTCCAGATTATCCCAAGTGGGGAGTATTACAAGCAAGTGGATTTGGCATTAAGCACGGGCAAAAAACGCCCTGATCTCATGATTATGCACGTGGATCAAATCCCTACATATCAAAAGAAAGGGCAATTACAACCTGTTGATGATATCGCAGCCAAAGCAGGCATCAAAAAAGAAGATTTCGTAGAAGCTCCAGTGAAGTATGCGACAATCGATGGGAAATGGTATGGTATTCCATTAGATATCCATCCATTGATTCTTTACTATAACAAAGACCTCTTTAAAGCGGCTGGCATCGATCATCCACCGACAAACCGTCAAGAGTTCATTGAGGCCGCGAAAAAGTTAACTGACAAATCCAAAGGGCAATGGGGATATGTAGTGCCGACGCTTTGGCCGCAACAGTTCATCTTCCCAACGATTGTAGGTCAGAACGGTGCTAAATTGGCGGACGAACAAGGAAAACCGCGATTCAATTCTCCTGAAGCTGTCGAGGCTCTGACATTCTTAAAAGATTTAATTTATAAATATAAAGTGTCTCCGAAAAAAGTAGCTCAAGATGGAGAGGTAACGTTATTTTTACAAGGGAAAAATGCTATGCAGTTAAACGGCCCGTGGATGAAGGATCAGTTTGATAAAGCGAAAATTAATTACGGTGTAGCTCCAGTGCCTCAACTTGGTACGAAGCAGCAAGCTGTACAAGCAGGTTCCCACAATTTCGTTATCCCGAAGGATGTGAAAGATCCAAAAGTTCTTGAAGGTATTGGCGATTTCTTAAAATATGTATCGGCCCACTCCATCGACTGGGCGCAATCCGGCCAGGCGGTAGCGTCCAAGCAAGTGCTTGCAAGTGATGCATTCAAGCAATTGACAAAGCAACAAACGATTGTAGCAAAAGAGTTCGATTATGCGCAATTCAACCCACCTGTCATCAACTGGGGAGCTATGACTGCTGATCTTTATAAGGAAATTAATCTTGTCCTTCTTGGTCAAAAAGATCCGCAAAAAGCGTTGGATGAAGCTCAAGAAAAGGCATTGCAAGTGAAATAGTACATTCAATCAGGCAGGTGGCATCACCTGCCTGATTAAATAAGATAGGGTGGTGAGCTCATGGAAAAGAACCTGAAACCCCAGTCGGCATCAAATTTGCCTATGGAAATGTTGCCGGCTAGTGCTATAAATACAAGAACAGAACGGGCGAAAACGAAATGGAAATCGAAGTTGACATCCAGTTTGTTTATTCTCCCGTACTTAATCTGTTTTGTTGCCTTTCTAGTGTATCCTCTTGTTTATGGAATTATCATGAGTTTTCAAGATTACGAGTTGCTTTCGTCCGAGCATAAATTCGTAGGTTTACAAAATTATATTGATATCTTCACCGCTGGAAACTATATGCATACTAGTTTCTTTCAGGGGTTGCTTGCAACTATTAAATTCGTCATCTATTCTGTTCCTTTATTAGTTGTTGTTGGTTTGGCGTTAGCGCTATTGGTGAATGCGCTTCCCCCTAAAGTCCGCGGGGTCTTTCGCACTATCTTTTTTACCCCTTATGCTATTTCGGCATCTGTTATGGCTGTTATCTTCATACGTGTTTTTGATACGAATGCAGGACTTTTAAATATCATATTAAGCAAGCTGCATCTCCCGTCTCAGATTGGTTGGCTGACGGATCTTCCTTGGGCTTGGATTGCTCTTATCGGAGCGACTCTTTGGTGGACGATCGGATTTAATATGCTGATCTTTATCAATGCTCTGAATGAAGTATCTGAGGAAATGTACGAAGCGGCTAAAATCGATGGGGCAAACGCATGGCAAAGGCTTATTTATATCACCTTACCGTCAATTCGGAGAATTATGGTTTTTATCGTTATTACGTCAACTATTGCATCGTTTAATATTTATGCGCAACCTTTCTTGATGACTCGCGGGGGTCCTGGCTCCGAAACAACCGTGCTATTAATGAACGTATTTGATGTGGCCTTCGGTCAGCATAAGATGGGGGCAGCTTCAGCGATGGCCTTGTTGATGGCGTTAATGATTATAGCGGTTTCGATCGTTCAATTCCGTCTGACAAACAACAAGGAGGGTTGATTCATATGAAAAAGCGTGTAAGGCCGGCTATTCTCATCCTCATTGCGATCGCTTTGGCGGTTATTTTCATAACACCGCTATTATGGATGGTTTCGATATCATTTAAGGACGATGTAGAAGCTATATTGCCGAACTTAAACATTATTCCGGATAATCCGACGATAGCGAACTATGTCAATGTATTAACAGGGGGTGACTTGAACGTTCCGATCCTTCGATGGATATTCAACTCTTTATTTGTCGGAGTCGTCACAACTGTATTGGTCGTAATGATCGACGCATTGGCCGCGTACGGGCTAGCGCGTTTGGATATCCCGTTTAAGAAAGTGATATTTTCCATGATTGTCAGTACGATGATGATTCCAAGTATCGTTTGGTTTTTGCCACTTTATGCGGAGTTTAGTGCCTTGCAATTGACTGATACGTATTGGGCCTTGATTTTGCCTTACACATCGGGTGCGTTTGGAGTGTTCTTGCTTTATCAATTTTTCGTATCTTTCCCGAAGGAAATTGAAGAAGCCGCTTATCTGGATGGCGCCAACAAATTTCAGATTTTTTATAGGATTTTGCTGCCGTCTGCTAAACCGGCGTTATGGACGCTTGCTATTTTAACCTTTATGGGTGTGTTCAATGATTTTGTATGGCCGTTATATGCGACTAGCTCCGATGAGATGAGAACATTGACAGCCGGAATTGCGATCATGACGCAAGGAAGCTATGTAAACACGCCGAATAAAATGATGGCTCTATCGACGATTGCAACGATTCCGGTTCTGTTAGTTTTTCTCATCGGTCAAAAATCATTTGTTAAAGCTGTTACCCAAGTGGGAATTAAATAATGAAGGAGAGCTCGATGATAACACAGTTGCGAACCGAATATCCAAAGCCTCAATTTATACGAAAATATTGGATCAACCTCAATGGAACTAATTAACGAATTGCTTGCTTATAATCGTGAATCGGTTTGTGTAAATTTCATTCGTTGTCCATTGGAGCTTGCGGATAGGAGGTATGGTATGGAAAAAGGGTTTCGAACAATAAGAAGAGTAAAAACGGATGAAATTCATATAAGGGACCCATTTGTCTTTCCTTATAAAAAAGAAAACAAATACTACTTGTTTGGTACTACATTTGCTGATGGATGCGGGGACAAGGATCCTATTTTCGAGGTGTATGTAAGTGAAAACTTGGATGATTGGGAAGGGCCGTACGTCGCCTTTAACCCTCCGAAGGGGTTTTGGGGGGTAAGGCATTACTGGGCGCCTGAAGTTTTTGAAATAGATGGACGTTTTTACATGTTTGCGACGTTCAAAGGCGGGATTGGGGAACATCGCGGGACAGGAATTTTAGTGTCCGATCATCCGGCGGGTCCATACAAGCCTCATAGCGAAGGTCCTGTTACTCCAAAACATTGGGAATGCTTAGATGGAACGTTTTATGAGGACCGCAACGGACAAAGATGGATCGTATTTTGCCATGAATGGACACAAGAGTACGATGGGAAAATTAAAGCAATTCGTTTAACCGAAGACCTAAAGGAATCGTACGGAGAGGTTATCGAGATTTTAAAGGCATCGTCCATGAAGTGGATTCGTCCCTTTCGTGATCCACGTACTGAGAAAGAAGGGTTTCTGACGGATGCCCCATTTATGTACGAGGCGAAGAATGGAGATTTAATCATGCTTTGGTCAAGTTATTCTAAACCAAATTACGGCGATACAGGCTATGGCGGGTATGCGGTAGCGGTAGCCAGATCGAAGAGCGGCAATATAGATGGCCCATGGACACATGATGAAACGTTGTTGTTGGATCGAAACGCAGGGCATGCGAGTTTGTTTAGAGACTTTCAGGGGCAATTGTATATATCCGTGCATTCTCCAGATACCCCTCATGGGAATGAAAGAGCGCTGTTTATAAAAGTGCAGGAAAGGGAGAATGGTTTGGAAATAGTGGATCACTAATGATGGCCTAACTATGAAAGATGGATAGGAAAGCAGAAAATCGTTTTTTGTCCCACACTAGGATGTGGGATGTACATAGAGATTAAGCATGAATTTATTGTTTTTTCATTCTTTAATCAGAAATAGAAATAGAATAGGAGAGAGAAAAATGACGATTCCACGTCCAGAATATCCACGCCCACAATTTGTAAGAACCGATTGGATAAATTTAAATGGTGAATGGGAGTTTGAGTTTGATGATGAGAATAAAGGGATAGCAGAAAAGTGGTATGAAAAGCATGAATATAGTCAAACGATTAATGTTCCGTTCTGCTATCAGAGTGAGTTAAGCGGAATCGGTATTACAGATTTTCATGATATTGTATGGTATAAACGGAAGTTTTTATTGCCAGAAGAATGGAAAAATAAACGCCTTCTTTTACATTTTGGAGCTGTTGATTATCGTGCTTCCGTATGGATCAACGGACAATTTGTATGTTCTCATGAAGGGGGCCATACTCCATTTCATGCTGAAATTACGCATGTTGTCAAAGATGGGGAAAATGAAATTGTTGTACGGGCCGAAGACTATTCAAAAGAACTGGATCAACCACGCGGAAAACAATATTGGAAAGAAAAATCCGAATCTATTTTTTATACAAGAACGACTGGTATTTGGCAAACCGTCTGGATTGAAGCGGTAGCTACAACATATCTTGAGAAAGTGAAAATGACCCCTAATATTGATACAGATGAAATCTTGATTGAATATGTTGTAAATAATGTGAAAAGAAATCAGCAGTTAGAAATTGAAATTTCATTTGATGGACAATTAGTCGCAAAAGATATTGTCCATCTCACGGAACGGAAAGGAAGCCGCCAAATTTATTTACACGATTTTAATGTTCATGATTCTGGAAGGCTGTGGAGTCCGGAACATCCAAATTTATATGATGTCGTTTTCACGATTAAAGAAAATGGCTGTGTTCTAGACCGTGTTGAAAGTTATTTTGGTATGAGAAAAATTTCTGTGGAAAACGGCATTATTATGCTCAACAACCGTCCATACTACATGAAGCTTGTTTTAGATCAAGGCTATTTTCCAAAAGGTATTTTAACCCCTCCATCTGATGAAGACATTAAAAGGGATATTCAATTAACAAAAGAAATGGGTTTTAACGGTGTAAGAAAACATCAAAAGATCGAAGACCCACGTTATTTATATTGGGCAGATAAACTAGGGCTGCTTGTTTGGGGAGAAATGGCCAACAGCTATATATATACGGAAGATGCTATAAGACGTATAGCAAGCGAGTGGCAAGAAGCAATTGAACGCGACTATAACCACCCTTCGATCGTTGTTTGGGTGCCAATCAATGAAAGTTGGGGGGTGCCGCGTCTTCTTGCAGATAAACGTCAACAGGCCCATGCGCTAAGCCTTTACTACTTAACAAAATCATTAGATTCTACAAGACTTGTTATCTCAAACGATGGTTGGGAGCATACAAAATCGGATATTTGTACCATTCATGATTACGAACCAGATAAAGAAACACTAAAAGAACGTTACCGCACAATTGAAAATATTTTACGTTCACAACCTGGTCACCGATTCATCTATGTACCGGGATATGAGTATCATAATGAGCCTATTTTAGTAACGGAGTTTGGTGGTATCGCTTATAAGAAGAGCCATTGGGACGGATGGGGATATTCTGGTGCTGAAAATGATGAGGATTTTGCCGAGCGTTATTATAAAGTCGTTTCTGCAATTCTCGAATCACCACTTGTGCAAGGTTTCTGCTATACACAATTAACGGATGTAGAGCAGGAAATTAACGGTTTGCTAACCTATGACCGCCAGCCTAAAATCAATCCTAATATTATTCGCGCAATTAATGAAGGAAAAGACTATAAGCGGATTCCATGCGAGGTTAAGTAAAATCCTGTTGTTTCCATTGGCGGGGGGCGCTCACAGCGCCCCCCGCTGTTTTAAAACAGGATGGATCATATTATTTGTATCACACTGGTGATACGGAACTTCCTATTGATCAATCTATTTTCGTATCTAAAGATAGATAAGCAATTTATTACACCGAGAACGAAAAGAATAGTTTCAATTTTCATTGATCTTTAATAAAATTTTTACTAAAATATTTACTGTAAAGATGCAAGTTTAGGAGGCATAACGATGATTGCGAAATTAAAAGAAGAGCTAATTCAGCTATTTGGTGGGAGGAATGAGGAGATTCAGGTATTTTTCGCCCCCGGCCGCGTCAACTTAATCGGCGAGCATACCGACTATAACGGCGGGCATGTGCTGCCATGCGCCTTGGAAATCGGCACATATGCGCTCGTACGCAAAACAGCCAATCCGTTTATTCGCTTTTACTCAAAAAACTTTCCAGAAACAGGGATCATTACGGTGTCTTATGATGATCTATCTTATCAAGATAAGCATGGGTGGGCGAACTATCCGAAGGGAATTATTGCTGCGTTTCAGTCGTTTTGCCCGATCGAGACGGGACTCGATATTTTGTATTACGGGACGATCCCAAACGGCGCTGGATTATCGTCGTCCGCTTCCATCGAGCTGGTAACGGCGGTCATGCTCAATGAACTATTCGCACAGCATATCGATATGCTTGAACTTGTGAAATTGAGTCAAAAAGTAGAAAATGAATATGTTGGCGTCAATTGCGGCATTATGGATCAGTTTGCCGTTGGAATGGGAAAGCGAAACTATGCAATGCTACTAAACTGCCAAACATTAGAGTACCGCTATTTGCCCGTTTCGATGAACGATTGTTCGATTGTCATCGCCAATACAAACAAAAAGCGCGGTCTGGCCGATTCGGCGTATAACGAACGGCGGGCGACGTGCGAGGCAGCTTTGGCAAAATTGCAGAAACATACAAACATTGCCTCACTGGGTGATTTGACAAGCGAGCAGCTGGAAGAGTATAAGCATCTTCTTTCCCCGCTTGAACAAAAGCGCGCCCGCCATGCCGTGACGGAAAACGAGCGGACGGTAGAGGCGGCGGCAGCGTTGGAAAAGGGAGATTTGGCCCGCTTTGGCGAACTGATGAAGCAGTCACACATTTCGTTGCGCGATGACTATGAAGTAACAGGGGTGGAACTAGATACGCTTGTCGAAGCGGCGTGGAAGCATGAAGGAACGATCGGCGCCCGCATGACAGGGGCCGGTTTTGGCGGCTGTACGGTGAACATCGTGAAAGATGCGTACATTCCTTCTTTTATTGAACAAGTAGGAAAAGAATATGCGGGAAAAATTGGCTATGAAGCTAGTTTTTATGTCGTGAAAATTGGCGACGGGGCAAGAGAAATAACAGAAACAAAGGAGATGAGCGTATGATTCTTGTCTGCGGCGGCGCGGGCTACATCGGCAGCCATGCGGTATACCGCTTGATCGAAAAAGGTGAAAAAGTTATCGTTGTCGATAATTTGCAAACCGGTCATCGCGAGGCCGTTCATCCAGAAGCAGTCTTTTATCAAGGCGATATTCGCGACCGCGCGTTTTTGCGCGACGTATTTCGTAAGCATGAGATCGATACGGTGATTCATTTCGCCGCCAACTCCCTTGTCGGCGAAAGCATGCAAGAGCCGCTCAAATATTACGATAATAACGTGTACGGTACGCAAGTATTGCTGGAAATCATGAACGAGTTCGGCGTGAAACAAATCGTATTTTCCTCTACAGCGGCAGTGTATGGAGAGCCGAAGCAAATTCCGATTGTAGAAACGGACCCGACGATGCCAACCAACACATATGGAGAAACGAAATTGGCGATGGAAAAAATGATGAAATGGGTCGACCGAGCTTACGGAATCCGCTATATTTCGCTGCGTTATTTTAACGTCGCCGGCGCTTACGGCACGTTGATCGGTGAAGATCATGACCCGGAAACCCATCTCATTCCATTAATTTTAAAAGTGCCGCTCGGCCAGCGTGATGAGATTCATATTTTTGGCGATGATTACGATACCCATGACGGCACTTGCATTCGCGACTATATTCACGTGCTCGATCTAGTTGATGCACACATTCTAGCGGTGGAAAAGCTGCGGAGCGGTGCGGAAAGCAACGTGTACAATTTAGGAAACGGCAACGGCTTTACCGTTAAAGAAGTGATCGAAGCGGCGCGGAAAGTTACCGGCCATCCGATCCCGGCGCGCGTTATGGCGCGGCGCCCGGGCGATCCGGCGAAGCTTGTCGCATCCGCGGAAAAAGCCAAACGCGAGCTCGGCTGGGAACCAAAATACACATCGATTATCGATATTGTCGCTTCCGCATGGGAATGGCATCAAGCGAAACCATACGGATATCGAGGTGCGTGACGGTGGCGGACATTTTGGCGGCAGTAGAACAGCTGGTCCAATACGGGGTAAAAAGCGGCCTGCTTCATCGCGAAGATATTGTTTACGCGCGCAATCGCCTGCTGGCGGCGCTGCGGCTGACGGAGTGGAAGCCAGTCGAGGTAAAGGACACGTCCTTTGCCTCTCCTTCTCCGATCTTAGAGACGATTTTAGATTGGGCGTATGAACATGGTCTTTTGGAAACGAATACAATGACAGAGCGGGATATATGGGACGCCAAGCTGATGAACTGTTTAATGCCGCGTCCATCCGAAGTAATCCGTGAATTTTATGCCAAATATAATAAAGAACCGAAACTGGCAACCGACTGGTTTTATTCCTTAAGCAAAGCGTCCAATTACATTCAAACAGCGCGGATTGCGAAAAATAAACACTGGAAAGTGAAAACGGCGTATGGGGAGCTCGATATTACGATCAATTTATCGAAACCAGAGAAAGATCCAAAAGAAATCGCCAAGTTAAAAGACGCTCCGACATCTTCGTATCCGCAGTGCTTGTTATGCAAAGAAAATGAAGGATACGAAGGGACGTGGCATCATCCGGCTCGCTCGAATCACCGCGTCATTCCGATTACATTATTGGACGAGACATGGTATTTCCAATATTCTCCGTATGTTTATTACAACGAACATTGCATTGTGTTCCATGCCAAGCATGTGCCAATGAAAATGGAACGGAAAACGTTCGCGCGCTTACTTGATTTTATCGAAAAGTTTCCGCACTATTTCATCGGTTCGAACGCCGATTTGCCGATTGTCGGTGGTTCGATTTTAGCGCACGATCATTTTCAAGGCGGAAACTATACGTTTGCGATGGAAAAAGCCGAAATCGAAGAATACATCTCGTTTTCATCTTTTCCATCATTGACAGCAGGGATTGTGCGCTGGCCGATGTCAGTAATCCGCCTGTGCGGCAAAAAAGAAGAAGTGCTTGAAGCAGCGGATTGCATTTACGAAACGTGGCGGACGTATAGCGACCCAAGTGTCGATATCTATGCCAACAGCGGCGATGTTCCGCATAATACGGTCACCCCCATCGCAAGACGCCGTGGCGATTTGTTTGAAATGGATATCGTGTTGCGCAACAATCGAACATCATGTGAACATCCATACGGCATTTTTCATCCTCATGAAGAATTGCATCATATTAAAAAAGAAAATATTGGCTTAATTGAAGTGATGGGGCTTGCCGTGCTTCCGGGAAGGCTGGCCGGCGAATTAGATGCATTGGCGACATATCTTGTCCGAAATACGAAAAAAGATGAGTGGGACGAAACGCTTTTAAAACATTGGAATTGGTATGAGCAAATCCATGCCGCTTATCCGAATATTACAGAAGAAAATGTATCGGATATTTTGCAGCACGAAGTAGGACAGCGTTTTATCACCGTCCTAGAACATGCCGGCGTGTTTAAACGCAACGAGAAAGGAAAACAGGCATTTCGCACCTTTTTGCGGAAAGTACAGGAGAAGTTGTCATGATCAGGAAGGAAGGGATCTGTTTTAACCAATGGCGACATTAAAAGAAATTGCGGAAAAAGTGGGAGTGTCAGTGGCGACGGTGTCGCGCGTGCTTAATTATGACACCACCTTGTCGGTGTCGGATGAAACGAGAAAGCGCATTTTTGAAGTAGCCCAGCAGCTAAACTATAAAACGCTGCGGGAACGCAGCCAGCAGCCGAAGGAATCGTTTCGTTTCGGGCTCGTTCATTGGTACTCCGAACGGCAAGAAATGGATGATCCGTATTACATGGCGATTCGCTTAGGAGTTGAAAAAGAATGTTTTGAACGCGGAATCGAATTAGTAAAGCTATTTAAGCAAAACGGCTCCTATCTAACGGAACGGATGGAACATTTAGACGGCATTATCGCCGTCGGAAAATTTGGACCGAAAGATGTCAACGCGTTTGCTTCCAGCACCGAACATATCGTCTTTGTCGACTGCTCGCCGAACGAGCGGAAATTTGACTCTGTCGTCATCGACTTACGCAAGTCGACGATTACGGTGTTAGACTACTTGCTTGAACTAGGACATCAAAAAATCGGTTATATTGGCGGACGGGAATATGTAGACGGCGAAATGCCGATTCACGATGAACGCGAGGCAACATTTTATGAATATTTATACTTAAAAGGACTGTATGATTCACGATATGTATGGACAGGCAGCTTTACCGCCGAAGACGGCTATCGATTAATGAAACAAGCCATTTCGAGCAATGACCTTCCAACCGCGTTTTTCATCGCCAGCGATTCAATGGCGATTGGGGCGCTGCGCGCGCTCCATGAAGCTCACATTTCCGTCCCTCGCGATATATCCCTTGTCGGGTTCAATGATATTCCGACGGCGGCATTTATCCACCCGCCATTAACAACGGTAAAAGTATATACAGAGTTTATGGGGGAGACGGCGGTAGAGTTGTTAGTGGAACGCTTGATAACGAAGCGGACCATTTGTAAAAAAGTAGTGGTACCGACAGAGCTAATCGTGCGGGAAAGCAGTCAAGCCCATTTAAAAGGGAGCGGCGAAAAATAACCCAGCTCCCTTTTTGCATCAATGAAATTCGATATCGACGCGTTTTTTTGGACTTGATGTTGTTTTTGGAATATGAATGTCGAGCACGCCGTTTTTATAGGTGGCTCTAATATTGTCAGTCGCTGCATCCGACGGCAGTGTAATAGAACGTTGGAAACGCCCGAAGAAACGTTCGCGGCGATGCATTTGTTCTTCTCTAATGTTTTGATCTCGTTGAATGGTGCCGCTAATCGTTAAAATATTGTTGTTTACATCGATGTGTACGTCTTCTTTTTTCTCTAGACCAGGAAGATCGCACGATACGACATATTCGTTTTCTGTTTCATGCATATCCATGCGCGGCATCCCGATATGGTCGTCCATATGGGTGAAGAGAGAAGGGAAATCGGTTGAGAAAAATCGGCTAATGTCTCTGCGCATCGTTTCTAAATGGCGAAATGGGTCATAAGGAATCAAAGCCATTAGCAGTGTCCTCCTTTGATGGTAAAGATGATTTGCCATCAGATAGTGTGCTTCAGGAGGTGCTGTTTTATGCAAAAAGCGTTATTGCCTTAATTGTTCCATTACGTTGATATAAATATGAATTAAAGATAATTTTTCATGATCGGACAAATCGGAATTCATAATTCTTTTGACGGCATAATAAAATTTTACTTCCGCAGATTGACGTGTGCGCGGATGGGTCATTTCATCGCGCAGTTCTTTGCCGATCGTTTCGTAAAGAAGTGTTTTGCTTTCCTGTTCATTCAATGCTTCCGTCGTCAAAGAACGGTTCATCCATAAGTGGCGGTATGTTTCGAGCAATGAGGAGAAAGAATGTTCCATAACATATGTACTCCTTTCTTCATACCCAACGGATTGATGATTGGCAAAAAGGTTTCGACGATTATTATAATATACGTTATTATTAATGTAGATAATGTGGAAACCGGCGGTGGAAAATAAAAATATATTGACAAAGCATAAGTGGGTTAATAAAATAAAATACGTCGCTTGAAAAAGACAAAGTTGCTTAAGCTCAGATGAGTTAAAAAATTATTGACAAATAATAAAATTTGAGTATAATTAATTATGTCGCGACGATATTGTTGCGATGTTAATTAGATGTTAATTAAAAGTAAATGATTATTGACAATCTTGAATATTTAGTTATAATATGATTGTCAGACGGATGAAACTTTAATGTTCCTTGAAAACTGAACAAAACGAAGCGTCCACATAGAAAAGCGGAAGCGCCGTGACACCTTACGGTGTCGGTGCTGAAGCTGAAGACAAGTCAATCAACTTTCTATGGAGAGTTTGATCCTGGCTCAGGACGAACGCTGGCGGCGTGCCTAATACATGCAAGTCGAGCGGACCGAACAGGAGCTTGCTCTTGTTCGGTTAGCGGCGGACGGGTGAGTA
>NZ_JABVYQ010000014.1:0-44052 GCF_013357975.1 Parageobacillus sp. VR-IP | reverse complement strand
CTTAATACCGCTTGACAATTCTCTATATTTATTGATGTTCCAACTATTGCACTGTCATGAAGATCACCAAAAATGACTAAATGTCACTATTTTATTTTTTATTTTTAATATAATTCTTCCTTACGATGCCATACATCATAAGGTGCGTCACAACTAGGCAAATAATGAAGTGGAGGATTATATTTTTTTCTTCAAAACCTCCGATAAAATAGTCTACTGCTAAAAAACCTAGGGCTGTCAGAAAAGCAGGTAAAACAACTTTTTTGATGATAATGTTATTTTTCACGTTATTTCCTCACCTATAAATAATTGTAAACTGTTTTATAAGTTGTTGTCTGAAATTTATTAACTGAATCTTGGGAATTATGTTTATATTATACCAAAGGGTATGATCATTTCGAAAATCTGAAATAGGAAGTTCATTTCTCCCTTTTAAACAGTACGGATTTATTACAAAGGAAAAATAATCTTTTCCCTGCAATCTTGTTTGAGTATACAGAAAAAATGAATATAATAATTTCATACGTTATTTCATACGTCGCTTGTGAAAGGAGGGATATTTGGTGAAAAATGTCGTCATTCATAAAGTCGTCACGTTTATTTTTACAGAGGAACAACTGAAAGCCTATTGGGAAAGGAAGAAAGTGAACGTTCCGTTCTCTTCCTTAACCGATGAGCAATACATGCAATTAGCCGAAGAAATGCTATCCCAAACTTCCCATAGCCAGCTACAGCAGCACCTCATCGGCCAAGGATGGCGGACGGAAGAGGAAGCGACAGGGCTTGTCCTTGCTGAAGACGATTCTCGCGTACATATGCATGTAGAAATTGTCGATACATCCATACCTGCTAATCCGTTGCAGCCGTTATTTATCGACCGCGTAACAGAAATCATATGTCCGCATTGTTCGTTTTCTTTTTATTTGCGTCATGATGTGAAACGTCCGTCTTGGATGTGTCCATCATGCGGAAATTCCATTGATGGATCGCGCTAACGCGCAAGAAAGGAGTAACTTGTCATGCACGAAGCCGCATCCAATGAAATATCAAATATGCAATACTATGCCGCGATCGCCATTTTTCTCGTGACGTATGCGATAATTATTTCGGAAAAAATCAACCGTGCTGTCATCGCCCTAATTGGTGCCGCACTCATGATTATATTAGGCATTGTCGATGTACATAAAGCGTTTACACACCATATCGAGTGGGGGACGATCACCCTTCTGATCGGAATGATGATTCTTGTCGGCATTACAAGCAAATCAGGATTTTTCCAATATGTTGCGATTAAAACAGCTAAGCTCGCCAAAGGACGCCCGCTGCGCATTTTAATCATGTTGTCGTTGCTGACCGCTGTATTATCCGCGTTCCTTGATAATGTGACGACCGTATTATTAATCGTGCCGGTCACATTTTCAATTACACGTATGTTAAACGTCAATCCCGTTCCTTACTTAATATCAGAAGTACTGTTTTCCAATATCGGGGGAACGGCGACATTAATTGGCGACCCACCAAATATTATGATTGGTTCAGCCAATAAGCATCTTGATTTCAATGAATTTTTAGTGAATTTAGCACCAGTTGTCGTCATCATTATGATCGTTACTGTCATTATTCTCGCTTTTATCTATCGCCAGCAGCTAAAGTCTGACGAGAAGCTCATTCACCAATTAATGAACATTAACGAAATTGATTACATTAAAGATGCAACATTATTAAAGAAATCTGTGTCTATATTATCGTTAACCATTTTAGGATTTATTCTACATTCCATCATTCATGTTGATGCCGCTGTCATCGCCATGACAGGAGCAATTATATTGATGCTTATCGGCGTAAAAGAACATGAAATCGAAGACGTATTTATGTCGGTAGAGTGGGTAACGATTTTCTTCTTTGCTGGCCTCTTTACATTAGTCGGCGGGCTTGTGGACATTGGATTGATTAAAAGCCTTGCTGAAAAGGCTCTCGAAGTAACCGGAGGCGACATTTCCACCGCGGCGTACTTTATTCTTTGGATATCCGGAATCGCTTCCGCCACGATCGATAACATTCCGTTTGTTGCTACCATGATCCCGCTGATTAAAGATATGGCGGTCGGAATGGGATTATCACCAGATTCCCCGCAAATTGAAGTGCTGTGGTGGGCGTTATCGTTAGGCGCTTGTTTGGGCGGAAACGGATCGTTAATCGGCGCATCTGCAAACGTGATTGTTGCCGGCATCGCTTCTCGCGAAGGTCACGGCTTCAGCTATATGGATTTCTTAAAAGTTGGTGCACCGTTAACGTTTATCGCACTTTTGTTATCTCATGTTTATTTATTCGTCCGTTATTTGTAGAGGATGGGAAAAGGAGCGATTTCTCTTTGCAAAATCGCCCCTTTTTTCTTTTGTATATATCTGTCGGACAAAAGTTAACGATCTCTGCAAAAATAAGGGTAAAACTTTAAAAAGTAAATGATCAAAAAAAGGTAAGTGCATACTAACTTGTTTAATATGTATACTTACCTTTTTTCATTTTCCTAGTGTATTATTTGGAGCCTTGGTTCAAACATTAATACAACATAATAGCCATTATGTCACATCAGATCAATTTAACTAATCGCATAATATACATTATACGCAATTTAAAATGGCGCTTTTATGATATAATCGCCCCCTTGATGTTTCAAGGAGGATGATTTCTGGAGAAGTTTGGAATGCAACATAATCAAGATTATAGGAAGTTCATTCAGTGACATACGCCGTTTAATTCTAAGGATAACTAAAAAAATTAATAATAAAACGCAAAAAGTCCCTCTTAATAAAGAGGGACTTTTACCTTCACAGCTCCTATAAAAATAAGTGGAGGGCAATTGATGGTCTTTAAAAACCATGAATTGCCCTCCTACACAAGCATCGCAACCGATCGCTTGTTATTATTATTATATGCATGTTAAGCAGATTTGATACGTGTAGGAACGTCGCAACCGACCATTCCTATTAGAGCTGAACTAATTGTCGGCTGTTCGTAAACACCGAGAATTAGTTAGCGTCTATAATGATATTATATCTAAGCTTATCTGTCAACTATTTAGGTAGTTTTTTATAAAGATCTTTTTCGACAACTTTTGGTTTGATTTTCTTATAATAAAGTCGTTGTATCGCTTTAAAATTTTGTTTATGGGAGGCGTTTGTGTATACCAAATAATAACAATAAGTTATAATATCTATTAATTGGGTAAAAGCGTTTGAATATGATTCAACCACTATAGGTTCCGACCAGAAAAAGTCAGAATTGATCATATTAATCTTTTCGACAAACTTATCTCTTAAACCTGAATCGAGCTTATCTGGGATAAGAGCCCCTTTTTTGTTGAGTTTTTTAAGCCACGTATCATACTCCTCTATAATGAACTCAATGATTTTTTCATCAACATAATTGTCATCTATATTAATTCCTTTCTTATTTCCATAATTCAGAATGTTTGACTTGTCAATTTTAAAAATTAATATCTCTGAGATATAAGGAGTTAGTTTATCTATCAATGTATTTAAAATATTAAATGTTTCTCGAGGGTCTGAATATTTCCAAGGATTGTAACGTTTAATTTGTCCCTTTCTTATTGTGTGATCTGGGTTAAAAATTTGGGCAGCATGCAGTTCAAATTTATCAAATACTGTCTTCATAATCTTACCTTTATCTGGATTGCCTTTAAGGTGTTGTTTCATCCTCTCTTTTAGATAATTTTTGGCTCTTTGATATATGCCCTTAAAATCACTTAGTGCAGCATGAACATCCTTTTTATCTATAATCATGCCACCATATATATATACAGTATGATTATGATTGCTTATAAGATTTTTACAACATTCATCCATGTACATAAACTTCATTTTTAACTCTCCTTGTTTGTTATAAAAATAAAAATTTACAATATAAATTTACAACTTTTACATTTTTTCTACAAAGAAAAATTTTGAAGTATGTGATCTATCATATCATCATTAATGCCAATATACCTTAAGGTGATCGAAGGTGCAGAATGTCCAAATATTTGTTGCAACATTGCCACATCCTTCGTCTGTTGATAAAAGTGATATCCGAAGGTTTTTCTCATCGTATGGGTGCCAATCGGTCCTTCCACGCCACACGCTTTGGCTGCCTCGTTAATGATCCGCCAAGCCGTTTCTCGGCTAATCGGACGATTTCCTTTGCGTGACGGGAATAAATAATCGGAATCGGCCATTCCTCGCGTGTATTTCTCAATTTCCTGCTTTAAGGCTGCAGTCATTTTAATTTTCCGGACGTTACCGGTCTTTTTTTCTTTGACGCGCAAATGCTCGGTATATTTTACATCCATCACACGTAAAGGTAAGATATCGCTAATCCGAAGACCGGAATTAATTCCAAAGGTAAATAAAAAGTAATCTCGATATGATCTATGTAATAAATACTCTTTCATCGCTCGAATTTTTTCTGGATCTCGAATCGGTTCAACAGCCTGTTGTCCTACTCGTTCTGCCATAAAAATACCTCCAAAACGTTAGATTCAATACAACAAACATATTCTATATGTTACATTGAAGCTCCTTCCGAAGTCGAGAAAAATCAAAAACCCCTTGAAACTCAAGGGGTTTTTCTTATTTTGCAGGATATTGGCGAATGTAACATAATAGCCATTATGTTGCATTAAAAATTACAATTTTTATAAATCTAATAAATCATTAAAGATTTGTCGTCTTTCCTTATTGGATTTATTTGCAAAATCAACTTTATTATACCATTCAATAAGTTTTTGTTTACTTAAATCCGATAGATGCATGCCTTTTTTATAAACAAAATACCCAGTAAGATATGTGATGTAATCAATTCTTGAAGGCGCGGGTAAATTGTTTTCGTTAATAAAATCCAATGTTCTATCTAAGGCTGTTAGTGTCATTTCAAAACATTTTCTTAATTTATCAGGCTCCATATCACTAATAGTTGAGTCTTTTTTAGTGTCAGACGGAATAGGACTGTAATTAGATGTGTGTTTCTTACCAAGAATTATTTCAAAAGCCGGATTTAGCGTAGCTAAAGGAATGGAAACTTCAGTATTTTTTTGTACAAATAAATTATCAAATCCAGCAAGCTCTAGTTTTTCTCGGAATACATTTGAGTATTCTTTATAAAAGTCCAATCCTTTTATTTGTAAACGGGTAAGTTTCATTTGAATTTCAGGTACTCGACTGCCAGCTAGGTTTAGGACATCAAACCATTGAATTTGTTCTTCACCACTCAAATCTTGTGCGATGTTTATAGTGTAAAAATAATTAAAAAATTTTGTACGTATTTGTCCTAGTAAAGAAGACACTTCGAATTCAGCTAGTAAAGGATTGGCTTTAATGTAATCTGTAAAAACCCTAGGGTTTTTATTATATAGGATACCTACCGGTATTTGATTTTTTTTGATATCCTTTCCTTTTAAATCTAAAAAGTAGCCTTTAGTTATATCTAATACAATGTCTCTAATTGATTCATCGTTCGTGTACGCTTGATAGTTAGTCGAAATTCTTTGTTGTCCATCTATCACACTTAGTTTTCCTTCAGGATTTTCTACTTCGAGTCTATCTATCATACTAACATGTGGCATATCTAAACTTCTTGGTCCAATTTTATTAATAGAAATTGGAGATACTGGTGCAAAGCCATTTAATTGGAAATTATATAGTTCTACTTTTTTGGCTGTTGTCCATGCTAAATCTCGTTGAAAAATAGGCATAATAATTTGCCCTATATCTACCTCATTACATAATTGACTAATAGATTTCTGAACAGTTTCTTTAGTAGGATCACGAAATGCATTTTTTTGTAATGATCGGTTAATCCTAATAGCCATTTCCTAACTCTCCCATCCGTAAAATAATAAGCAGCTTCTTTAAAAAATTATAGTTATCATCAATGATAAAGTCAATTATTTTAAGCAGCTTCTTTATTTTTTTAAAAAAATCAATATTTCGCTCTAAAAATATATAGCAGCTATTTTAAGCTGCGTAATAAAAATATCAAAAAATTGTGGGGTGAATCATAATACAATTCATAACAATTCTTATGAATAAGACCGTTAGCAATCTTCATATAGACATATTGTCATTCTTTTTAATTATGTTGTATAAGGGGTGAGGACTATTTCATCGATGGATTCTGAATGAAATATAATATCCATTATGTGACATTAGACCAATTTAACTAGACGTATAATTTACGTTATATGTCTAACAATCTCGTCTTTTTTATGATATACTCGTCATATAATATTATTTTTTCAATCAATTATTTGCTCTTTGAATCTATTTAAACTCGTCGTATAAGTGAAAGGGTGGAAAAGATGCTAAACGAGTATGTTACCTACCTTCAGGAAAAAGGTGCTTCCCCGAACACCATCATCTCTTATACCAATGACTTGAATATCTTTTTCCAAGATTTACATATCGGCCCGGGTGATTACGTTACATCGGCCGACATTCGCAAATGGATTCAGCAAATGTTGAATCCGACCGAAGGGAAACCGTTGGCTATCTCTACCATAAACCGCCGGCTCAATTCCCTGCGAAGCTTTTATTCGTGGGCGGTCGAACATCATAAGCTTGAACAGAACCCAATGAAAGACATCCAGGATTTAAAATCGGCCGATGAAGAGAACGAAAAGATTATGTGGCTCACGGAAGAAGAATTTGAGGACTTGTTGCATCGGATGCGGAAAAAACCGGTTCGCAGCAGAGGAGTGGATCCCGAGGAGAAATATCGCCGTGATCGGGCTGTTGTATATCTGCTTACCTATGCAGGATTGCGGGTCGAAGAGCTATCGAATCTCAAATTAACGGACTTAGATTTAGAAATGAAACGAATTCGAATCGTGGGAAAAGGGATGAAGGTACGAACGGTGCCGATCTCGAATATCTTGTTGGCCGAACTCGAGGATTGGCTGAAATTTCGCGCGGAAATGGCGAAAAAGAAACCGCATGTGGCCGAATCGCCATACGTCTTTTACAGCCAGCGCTCACCAAAGTTTTCGGTGCGAGGTATTCAGCGAATGATTGAAAACTACAGCCTACCGAACAAAAAGCTCACGCCCCACATGTTCCGGCATACGTTTTGTAAGTGGATGTTAAAGGCGACGAACAACGATATTGAGAAAGTGCGGAGGCTCGCCGGCCACAGCAATATCGCCACAACGTCCCGATACTTAAAAGACAGCTATAGTGATTTGGCGGATGCTGTAGAGGCGTTGCCGAAATTTTAACAAAGTTTTTTGTGAGTAGGCGTCACCGATAACGATTCGGATAGTCCAGTACGGCCATGGAAATCATTCTTCGAAGATTGCCATGGCCTTTGGTGTTTTCTTATCCCATTTAACCAGTGCTTCCTCCATTCCTTGTAGGAGATGTGTTTCATAACAGAACGACGGTGGCCAAGGCGGACTTTCATTTTAATTCGGCTCAGCTTGCTTGTTTCTGAGATTATTCATTGAAAGTTCTTTGTTAAATTTCTTTAAAGCGATGAATAAGACTACAAATAACACAGAATAAACAATTCCTAAGGAGATGTTAGGAATTCTTAAAGCAATATCTCTACTCACATATTTTTCCGCCAGATTTACAATTCCTCCTCCAAGCAACATGCCTAATGGACTCATTCCCCAAGATAGTAATTGAAAGACTCCACCTACCCTGCCTAATTTATTATCAGGGATTATTCTCTGACGCAATGATAAGTTACAAATATTGAAAGTTACAATAAAAAAGCTGGCAATAAAATAAAGAATTCCAACAATAAACGGATTGCTTGTTAATCCAACACTTCCAAGTGTAAATCCCATCATTAATAGCGACGTTAAAATGGTGGCATTAAAACCGAATTTATTTTTCAATAACGATATACTTTGGCTACCAATAATGCTTCCAATAGTGCCAACGGCTATTAACAGTCCAAAGCCAGAGGAGTCTAGCTTTAATATCTCTTTCACATAAAAAACTTGTATGGCCAACGTAGAGGTGAACATGAGAGTAATTCCAATCCCCATTAAGGCTAAAGTCAACAATAATTGGTTTCTCCAAACAAATTTTACTCCTTCAAGAATATCTAACTTATTCTTTTTATTTAAAGCATGATTTTTCAAACTAGCTGTTGTCTTTAATAAAAATAAAAAAGGAATAGTGGCCAGGAGTGAAATGATATCGAGAGCAAATGGGATAAATATTCCAAAACTAATCAGGATTCCGCCTATGGACCGTCCTACCACATCACTCATAGTTAGTCTTGAAGTCATTATATAACCGTTGGCTTTCTCTAAAATATCTTTTGAAACTATAGAGGGAACTAATGTTTGAGCTGTACTGTCAAATACTACTTTTGTTATTCCGATGAGAAATGCTGCGAGAATTAACAGAGGGATGCTTATTATTTTGAATAAAATACTTACATTTAGTACAATTAACACTATTATTCTAATAATGGCTGCTAAAATCATTAATTTCTTTTTTGGATAATAATCAATGAGGGCTCCTATGTATAAACTGAATAACAACCAAGGTAAAGTCATCGAGGCAGAAACCAACGAAACAGAAAATGTATTAGATGTAATCGTAGATGCTAACCAAGGCATAGCCAGTAACGTCAGCCCATCACCAAAGGTGGAAAAAGATACAGCTATAAGTAAATGATAGAAATTGCGTCCTAATCTTTTCGACAATTTTATTCACTCGCTTTTTGAACAGTAAAATTAACTAATTTATTTAAGGATTCTACTAATGGAGTTAAATATTTACCATATCCACTAGAAAATGGATTTATAATCATAGAAAATGCTTGCCAGAAAACTGTATTAACTGTCCAAGCACTATCGTAATAGAACATTTCTTCATATTTATCCAAAATCCATTCAAAATACCAATTAAAGTGATTGGGATATTTGAATGTCAGACTTCCTAATGCTATGGGAATAAAAGAAGCCTCTGCTTTGTTCCTTTTAGCCAATTCCATGGTTATATTTTGCCCTATATGATTTTTTTCAAAAAGAAGTTGACTTAAATTTTCAGAAGTTATATTAAAGTTACTTTCATTGTATTTATTTAGTACTGAGAGTAAATTATCCCATCTTCTTTCCATTTCGTTATTTAAGGATTCCTTTGAACCGTTACTTGTATAGTTAGAGTCAATCCCATTCCTATTTTTAATTTTATATCGATATTTCCATCTAATATGTAACATGTTATATAGACTAAGATCTTGATTTGAAAGTTTAACATTAGGAGTTGTGAATGAAGGATTAAAATCAATATCTGTTGCTATTACTGTCAGATTCCTTCTATGGGGTAAATATGAAACAAAATTAAAATGTTTAAGAATATCAGCTACGACTTTCTTTTGTGGAGATTCTCCTTCTAAAGGATGTAAATGAAACGGCAATCCAAATGAATTAACTATGAGCATGCCATCAATTCTCAACAAAGATTTTATGTCTTTCCAAAAAGTTGATTTTAGTGTAAAGTCAGGATAACCTTCAGCTGTATATAAATCAACTGCCACAACATCAAATTTTTCTTTCTGAAGATAATTACAGATATCTTTTGCATCGTTTAGTATAAAATGCAAATTATTTATTTGTGGGAAGTATTTTTTAAAAATATTTTCACAAATAGATAAATTATGCAAATCATTATCAACTATATATATATGCGAATCAGGTGATTTTATTAAAAATGTACGTATAGCACCACCTAAGCCGGAACCTAGTAAAAGAATCTTTTTATTAATTTTAAGATTTGCTAATGCAAAATCGTCTAACTGAGTACCGGTAAATATGCTTTTACCTTCCATCAATGTATCAACATTATTAATAAGAATATCACTTATACTATAAAGGGTATTGACTACCATTTATAATCACCTCTAACTGTTAGTAAGCTGGGAACCTCTCGTATCTGCTCTAGATATGTCTACACCATCCATAAAAGAGTCACTTAAATCTACTTCCCACATATATGCAGCCCATAGTTCTGCTCCTCTTAGTGCAGTTTTTTTAAATTTACATCCTCTAAGATCTGCATCTCTTAAGTTAGCCCTTCTTAAATCAACTCTAGTTAGTATTGAGGAGTGTAGGTTAGCTCTGGCTAAATCACATCCTTGTAGGTTAGCATCTGTAAAATCAATATTGGAAAGGTTTGCATTAGCCAAATTACTCCTTGATAAATTAGCGTTTTTTAATAAAGCACCAGACAAATTTGCAGATTCTAAATTAGCACCTGGCATATTTAGGCCTTCTAGGTTAACATTCATACAATTATTTTTTATAAAATTTTCAATATTGAAATAACCTAGGAATTGAACTTTTTTTAACTTTGCTTTTTCATTATCTTCCCAAATAAGGTCATTTTTATCTCCCTTGAAAAGAGCGACAATTTTATTGTCAATCATTCCAAGTGACTTCACATTCTTTGATAATATATGTTCTGTCGGATTCAACGATAATACTTTATCTTTTGATTTTAAGATTTCAGGCAAATAAAATGAATTAAATATTTTGAGCTCTGGAGATATTTTTGTTATATATAATAGGTACTGACAATCATTTTCTTCTTTTAAGAAAGTTTCTTGAATTACAGATAATATCTCTTTCAAATCAAAAGACTCCTTTCGATTTTATAATAATAGAATTAATAGCAGAAACAGTATTAATTCCAAAATAATCTGTAAAGTAAGTATCAGTGTAGAATTCAGAGATATTAGATGACCAACTTTCCAAAATACTTTGTTTTGGGAGGCTATCTTCAATGATTATATAATCGCCGTACTTCATATAATGAGAAAAATATGTAAGAATACCCTCTGTATTAACATGACAGTCCTCAATAATAAGTAAAGGGTGTTCTAACTTTCCTAAAACTTTTTCTGTAAAGTAATACTCAATATACCTAGCATCTCCTTGAATAAACTTGCAGTTTGAACTATTTACATTTTTAATATTAAATCCATAAACCTGTGTTTTAGGACTTAGCAATCTAGTCATATCATAAAACCAATTTAAACTAGATTCTGTTGCGCCAATTTCAATTATTGTACCGGGGTTCAAGTCGTAAATTAGTAGTTGATATACAGCCATATCATAAATGCTCTTAAATAAAGGTTTTCCTTTCCATTGAAAAGGTTCTTTTTTTCCTTGACTATATAATTTTGCTATCGTATTCAACTCTGTACTTTTTACTTTCTTTACCCTCTCATAGACAGGAACTAGTCTTCTTAAATTAAATGTTTGAGAAAAGATCAATGATTCCAACAATTTGGAATCTATATCTTCTTGATTTATATACGCTTGCCCTTGCTGAAGAAAATAATTATCCAAGATTGTAGGTATATTTTGCTGTTTATTTGATACCTTTTCTTCTATGTTTTTAAGAAATTCTTTGACTTTAGCTACACTGATCACCGACATTTCACTCCGATTTTAAGTGTTGAAAAAGAAAACCTGACTTAATCGTGAATTATAAATTGAATCACCAAATTGTTGTGTAATGCCATGAAAGTATTTCGAACCTTTGAAGAGGATAAGTCGATTATATTTGATAGGGATTTCCTCAATAAGTTCCCAATACTCTTCTTGCTTTGAACATGGATAAACATATTTTTGATCAAATTCAATTATATTTTTACAACCTAGTCTTTTTAATTGTTCTTCAGTAGACGGAACTTTCTCTAAACCTGTTTTTTTATGTTTATAAATACCTAAGCCTCCTTTACAATGTTCATTCAAACTCAGGTATACTATTGCAGCCCAACTTACTTTATCAAAATGGATTTTAGTAGGAGCTTTATCATTTTCTAAACAATATCTAAATTTTCCAAAAACCAATCTTTCGGGGTTTATTTTAATATTACTACCTATAATTTCTTCAAATCGCTTTATATGATTTGATGTAAAAAAAGGTCTAACACTCTCAGCACCTGGAAAGTTTGCTTTATCCCCAAATCTTTGATATTCAGTGGAAAGTGCTAAATTTCTAACCTTATCTGGTTCTAAATAAAAATCATCAATTATAATTAAATCATCATTTGAGATAATCATTTTTTCTCACCTTGATAATCTTAAGTGTATAAAATATTTTCGTTCTCAGTTTTAACTTTTTCCCTAAAAAAGAAATTATGAGTAATTCTACAATTGCTTGGATCAGTCCCAAAACCTTTTAGTGGTGCATGATATAATTGACTTCCTCTAAATAAAACAAGTCTATTGTAAACAGGACCTACATAAGAAACTAGTTCCCATTTTGAAAAATCAGCCATGTCACGTCGAACCACTTTTTTTTCAAATTCATTTGCGTCTTCAAATCCTAACTCTCTAGCTTCCTCATCACTAGGTGGAGAAATTAAACCTGTTTCTTTATGTTTAAAAATTCCTAGTCCAGCATCTAAGGGAGCATTTGGTGTTAAAAAAACTAGACCAGCCCAATCAATTATTGTGTCAGCATGGACTTTTAGTATTGCTCCTGTTTCTTCAGTAATTAATCTGAATCCCCCAAAAAGATATCGCCCCTCATCATCTTCAATCTCTTTACCTATTAATTTTTCGAATGCTTTCTTGATATGGGTAGAATTAAACTTTTTTTGGCTTTCATATCCCGGATAATTTAATTTAGCAGCGGATTTGTAGTTAGATTGGATAGCTAGAGCACGAACTGCATCAGGATTACTATAAAAATTTTCTACAATAATGATTTGGTTTATCATATAGAAACTCCCTCTTTCTTTCCCTCTTTCTTGTTAAAAAAGAACCTTTGTGTTAACCTAGCGTTTTTTGGGTTATTTCCAAATCCTGAAGTTGCCCTATGAAACAATTTACCGGATCTCAGTAGAATGAGCCTGTTATATTTCATAGATATATGTAACGTTTCTTCCCAAGCATTTGGATTAAGTTTATCTCGATGATAAATTTCTTTCCATTCTTCAAATGATGAAAATCCAAGTTGCTTTAACTGTTTATCATCAGGAGGTCCAAGTAACTTTGTTTTTTTATGTCTATATAATGATAATCCACCCTCACAAAATTCATCAGGAACAAGATATATAATTCCAGACCATTCACAATCGTCATAGTGTGTAGTTAATTGTACATTAGATTCCCCTGGGTAGTATGCAAATACTCCAAAACCCATTTTTTTAGGATTTACTTCGATTTTAAAGCCTAATATCTCTTCAAATTTCTGTATTATATCTTGGTTATAGTAACACTTAACTGTTTCTACACTATATTTCTTTTTCCCATTAATATCTATATCAATCCAATCTTTAACATTTATTGCAAAGTTTCTTACTTTATCAGGATTTTCATAGAAATCATCTATTACAATAAAATCTTTTTCCATTTGCAACCAACCCCTTGGTATGAGTTTAAGGAATGCGTTGCACGTAAATGCAATCGCATTCCTTTCTTAATAGAATTAATTCTTTAATGCAAGAATTTCGTTTAATTCTTGTTCTTCTTCATCTGAAAGAGGTTTGTAAGATGTAGGAGTAGGCATATTGTTATCAGAAGTTCTTGCATATGTTTCGTGATCAAACTCCTCTAATGTTCCGATTTTTTTAATATTATCCATTTAAACCACTCCTTTCCATATATAATTCAAGGGCATTATAATATATTTATTTAAAAAAGTCAAATATTCATAATTTTGTTTATATTTAAAACCATCGACTATAAAATGTGCTTGATTTTAATATATAAGAGCACACGGAAGAATAATGCTTCTCGTCCAATAACAATCGTTTTGGTAATACCTTTTGTCCCTTTTTGAAGACAGAACCAAAGAACGAGCACTTGCCCAAGCGATGGACATGATCCGCAACAGATTCGGTCCCAACGCGCTATTGCGCGCTGTCAGCTACACGCCTGGAAGCGTCGCTCGCACCCGCAACGGCTATATAGGAGGGCATAAGGCATGAACCATCGCGATCGAGGAATCATCAAATACTCGCCCTTTTTAATGCCGGAACACCGCAAAATGCTAAAGGAACTTCGCGAAAAAGAAGAGCGAATCCAGCCCTCCTGTCACGACGAGCAACAATATGAAGAATGGAATCGGATCATTTTCAAGGCGATGGAGTTTGCTTCTTATCTCTCGATTCAATACATACATAATTATCGTTTATGTTGCGTCATCGGTCGTGTTCATTACTATGATCAGTTAAATCAAACATTGCGATTCAAAGAAAAAGACAGTGGGAAAATCCATTATATCCATGTTCCATCGATTAAGGAAATAAAAATAGCCCCTTCCTCACCATGAAAGGGGCTTATTGCTTTTCATACTCAACCAGCTCGTTCGTTAAATCTACAATTTCTTTTCTCCGATCACCAGTGTCTTCTTTGTTCATACGATTTTTTTTACATAGCAATATATTATTTAAAACTATGTTCTAAATAATCAATTAAAACAATATATAGTAGTTTCTCATCAAAAAAACCATACTATATATCGTTTATTTATAGTCAATATGGCATGGCGTAAATAGGTAAATATTCGCAAATCAAGAAAAAATAACCAATATTTTTTACGATTTTTTATTTTTTCGAGAATTATTCATATAAATTAATAATGAAAGGAGGGAGAAATGATGAATGATACTACACTCGTTACATTACTTTCTGGGCTAATAATGGGGATAGCTGGAAGTGCCTTGTATGAGATAATTACACACTTAGTTCAGCATCCCGATACACCCATTAAGGATGCTTTTGCTCTGCCGCAAGCAAAAGTACTGAAAGGGTGTATTATGATTAGCCTAATTATTGTGATGTACACATTGGCGAAACTGTAATACCTTTGTGCTCTGTAACTTTTGAAACCTGTGAAACTCAACCTTTTACTTTCGGCTACTCGATAACAGAGTAGCTCTTTTTTTTATCTATTATTCTATTATTCTCTCTTTAAAATAAATATTAGCATAAATTTTATGCTCCCGATCTTCATAAGTTGACTACTGATCTTCATAAAACGTTAATCATTTGTGGACGAATTTTTGACAACTATCCATCACATTCTTTAATGTATGATGTGATTCAATGAATGATGAGAGACAAAAGCACAAAAAATTTTAGGAAAAATTTAACATAGACAAGTGGAAAGAAAAACTGTTTCCGTGATATATGGAAACAGTGATGCTAATTTTCCGTCTTCAATTAGATTGGCAGCTCGTCGGCGATTTTCTGATTGCTTTCTTCTTGCTCTCCTTCGCTGTCACCGCCGAATTCTTCAATGATCTCCATTAAATCCTCCTCGGTGATCTCATCTTCCATTTCATCGAATTCGTCTAATTCCTCTTCAATTTCATTCAAAATGGATTGCAGTTCTTCTGCTTCTCCCCCTTCTTCAGATTCGTTTTCTTCATCTTCGTTTTCATCCACGGTGTTACCAAGCAACACCCTCAATTCCTCTTCGGTGATCTCTTCACCCTCTTCGTCGATCTCATCAATCATTTCGTTGAGAAGCGATACGTCCTCTTGCTCGTCTTCTTGGACGTCTTGGGTAACGAAATCTTCCTCATCCCATACCCATTCTCCATTCCACAACGGCGCAGTATATCCTAAACGGCTTCGGTATTTTTCGTAGTTGCTCAATAAATCACCATAAATTTCAAACTGCCAGGATTTCTCTAACTTCATGGGATAAGCGCCAGATACAAATAAATAACAAGTGTTTTTGTCCATGTTCATGAGTTCCCCAGGCGTAATCAATGGGCGTTTCACATATTGCTCTGAAATGCTTTTAGTGCCGTCTTTTCGTCCATAGGAAGCGCTTTTCTGTTTGTGCTTCACCGTAGTCTCTCCGGCGAGTTCGCTAAAGTATTTCGCTGTTTTCGTGTCTTTCGTTCGCAGAAACAACTGAGTATCGTGGTTATTGATGATCGAACGAGCCATTTCCGGGCCATATCGTTTTTTGTCCTCTAGCTGTCCGATGTCTTGGATGATCGTCATCATGGCCATACCAAGTCCGCGACAGGTCGCCAATACTCGAGGATATTTGTTGATCGTGCCGATGTTGGCGAATTCGTCCAAAAGGAAGATGGTTGGAATCGGCAGCTTCGAATTGTTTTTGTCAGCGATGTCATATAAAACAGCGATTAGCTGTTCAAAGAACGTGGCGGTCAATTGCACAAAAGGATTTTCATCCATGCGAATCTTGATGTACAAAACGGATTTTTCTCTCTGCAAGTCATGAAATTTGAAATCGCTTTTGGCGGTCATTTTTGCGATCTTTTGCATCGAAAAAATGGAGATTTGTTGCGCCAAGGTCGCCATGATGCCGGCTCTAGTGTTCCCACTGCTCATGTTTGCAAGGGTGAACATATGATAAGCCGGATGGTCTGGAGACATGTTTTTAATGATTTCATCCAAATATTCTTCGTCTTTTCCTGCTCTTGCCACCATTTCAACGACATGGCGCATATTGGCTTTGTCTTTGTATTTTTCCTTCACGTACAGGATGAATGCTGACAGAAAGGCGACAGCTGATTCACTCCAGAAATCGCGTTTTCCTTCGTCAACCGAGTTAGAAGCGATCGTATTAGCAATTGCCCTAGCATCCTCATCATCTTCGACGTAGTCTAATGGATTGTATCGATCACAATTGACGAAATTGATAAAGTCTACCTGATAGACTTTGTATCCTTGGTCCCTTTTGATCTGATGGGTAGCTTCGTATATTTCCCCTTTTGGGTCTGTAACGATGATTGTTTCTTCCGTATGGTTTATCATGTTCGGGAACACAAAGGATTGACCTTTCCCCGATCCCGACGAACCAATGACCAAGACATTTCGGTTATCAATCGTCGTGTTTTTGGGGATGATGAGAAGTTCCCGTTTTTTCGGCACTTTGCCAACGATAATCCCTTTTTCCATCTGAAAAGCGTCAACAGGGTCTTTCGTATACGAGTTGTTTTTCGAGAACATCTTGCCGTCGATCACTTCATCCGGCGTTCCCCACCGGGAAGTCCCGTGCAGACCGAAATCGCTGGCATATTCCAACTTCGGAATGAGAATGGATGACCGAAAAGTGTATAGCAGCGCTGCTAAAATCACAAACGGAGCCAATGAGAAAACTGTTTTTAAGTTTTCTTCTGCATAAACAAACGTGATTAACTCTTTCGGTCTTAATAAAATTTCTTTTAAGTCGCCTCCGTTCCCGATCATATAAAACAATCCCATCAGAACATAGGCAGCTATAACGGTCAACACAACACTAGCGAATATCGGCTTCCAGGCATCTTTTTTAAAGTTCATCGTGATTTCCTCTCCCCCTTAGCGTTCAAATTCTTGACCACGATATCTTCTGCGTTGCCGTTTCTTCGTTGGGTCTTTCTCATATTTCTTGCGATCATTCGCTCGTTGTGCTTCTTCTATCGCTTCTAACAAGCCATCAGCCACATGTTGCCGGTATTGATACTCCATGATCTGCGCTTCTGTTTCAGGTTTTGGCATACGTTCGAGTTTTTGTTGTTCGCTAACGTGGATATGGCGTAAATCTGCTTCAAGGTCTTTACTGCTTTCTCCACGTTCCACCAGCTCATGCAACCGCAATAAGGCTGCCGTGTTCGTGATCGATACATCTCTGCCATAATGCTCGCTCAAAATGGCTTGCAAAACGGCTTTATTTTCTTCAAGCTCCTTGCTCATCTTTTCTTTTCTTAACATGCATTGCTCGATCTTCCGGCTTACTTCAAAAGCCTTGTCAAAGTCTCTTGCCTTCAATGCCTCCATGCGCTCTTTCGATTGCTTCTGAATCGTGCGATTCAAAACGAAGAGACTTTGATACATGTTTCGGGTTTGCTCCGCGAAGGTCGGCATCCGATGAGTCTCTTGCTCTTTCTTCGCTGCATAAGCCGGAATGTCACTTTCCGGCAACACATTCCCTGTGTCTTTAAAGTATTGGACAGCGTGATATTTTTCTTCAATCCGGAAATCAACTGTGGCATCAGGATACAAGACTCGGAACTCTTCTTTTGTTAACCGTTTTTGCACTTCAAGTGCTAATTCAGCTTTCTTCAGAACAGCTTCGTATTTGGTTAACTCGTTTTCAAAGGATTTCTCCATCTCTTTAAGTTGAGCGATTTTTTCTCTTAGTTGCTCATTAAATTTTCCTGGATGGAAGCCGTACTGAATCACTTGTTTTGGTTCTTGCTGATACGCATGATACGCCTTATTGATGACATTCTTAAGCGCCCGCAGCTTCAGCTTCTGGCTGTCGATTTTTTTCTTCCAATTGCCTTCAGCGAGATCATGATATACACGTCTTGCTACAGCAAAATCAACATACGATTTTGCTCGCTTGGCAACCAAAAGTAACGATGCTTTTTCTACATCGTTTAGAGAAGCATTTTTGCGAATGGATTCGATCGTTTCATTGAGCGATTTTTCTTCTCGATAATCAGAAATGGATACAACTTTTTCTTTTTGTTTTAGCGCTTTTAGTTCTTGGTTGATGCGTTGAATTTCTTGATTCAATTTACCGTAATACGTAACCGGTTCATATGGTTTCCCTTGTTTCTCAGCTTCTCTTTTCATTCGTTGTTCGTATTGATACGCCTCACGAGAAAGACGAATTTGAGGCACTTTATCGATTCCTTGTTTCTCATAGCTTTCATGAGAAACGCGATCATCGATTCCTTTTTCTTTAAATTTTTCGTTGATCTTATCGGCGAAGTTTTTCCGCCATTTCAGCAGCGTTTCTTTATCATTCCAGTTTGTTAAATGAACGGATTTTCCGTTCACTTTTTTACGTTTCTTCCCCCATGTTCCATCTTCATTAAACGGACGCATCGTTAACATGATGTGAGCGTGTGGATTGTGTTTTTTATCACGGTGAATGGCGATGTCTGCTACCATTCCTTCATCTGCAAAATTCTCTTTACAGAAATCCAAAAGCAATTGTGTTTGCTCTTCATTGGTTAATTGTGTTGGAAGAGCGACGATGATTTCTCTGGCTAATTGAGCGTTATGTTGTTTTTCAACTTTCTCCACTTCGTTCCATAAACGTTCGCGATTGTAGACCCAATCCGGAGCATGTTTTGGCGCAAGAATATAAGTTTCCGGAGGAACGTCGCGATGGCCATATTTTTTTGTTAATCCATCTCGTTCAGAATACAATGCTTCTCCACTTCGATAAGCAGCGCAAGCAACGGCTGAACGATCTGCTTTATTGATGATTTGTGTACGGAATAGAAAGTATGCCATCGTCATTCCTCCTTTCTTAATTTTTTTAGCCCCTGCGGGTCATTTGTCGAAGACAAACTTTTTATCGAGCGAAGCGAGTTCCCATTTACCCCTGAAAGGGGTATAAATGGGCACTTATTTCATTCGCGACTTCATTATACCATAATTTTCTTATTTTGGATAGACATAAAATTCCTCATCATGTAAAATATTCTTAAGAAATATTCAAAGAAGAAAGGATGAATGAAATGGCAAGAAAAGACCCTTTGTCCAGAGCACAAGAGATTGAGGAACAAATCAAAAAATTGCAGGAAAAGCAGCGAAAATACATCGAGCAAGCTCAAAAAGAAATCGGTCAATATCTAATGGAAACGTGGGATATTGAAGATATTGAACAGGCGAAATTGTTGATCGACGAATTCAAAGAAGAAGCAAAAAAATATTTCAACGATGAACGCAACGCGGAGGAATCCAATGGAAAAGAAACGTCCGATCAGTGATCTGCAAAAACGAATTGAACAGCTGGAAGAAAGGAAACGACAAGTATTAAGATTAACAAAAGAACGCGAACGTAAAAAAAGAGCGCATCGGTTAATACAAACCGGCGCACTGGCGGAAAAATACTTTGAATTGGAGCACTTGACAATCCCAGAACGAGAAGAATTGTTTAAGATTTTTGCTAACTACATCAACGAAAAAAAGCCGGATAAATTTAAGAAAAAAGAATAAGGAGGCCACGGTTAAATATGGACTCCCGAGATCACATCAACCAAAGTTTGTATGAGATACTTGAAGAAATTTTGGCAAAGGCTAAACGAGCGCAAAAGTTGAATACCACCTCTCCTGGAAAAAGCAGCTTGGAAGAAACCAACTCAAACGAAAAATCACTCAAAAATCTACTGAAAGCGAAAGAAAACCTAGCCGATCTCAAACAGAAACTGATGCAAAATCCAAAAAAGAATAAAAAAGAGTTGGAACGTCTCCAACGCATAGAATCGAAATTAGAAGTAAGCATTCGCAAAGCAGAACGAAGGGAAATTGCAAGAGCTTTAACTGCGTTAAAAAAAGATCCAAAACGAACCGTTTTGCGTTTGGTGGAAACTAAAGATAAGTTAATGATGCTAAAAACAAAACTGAAGGAAAATCCCCGGCGATATAAAACAGAGTTGCAGCGAATGGAGAAACTAGAACAACGGCTGAATCAAAAAATCGAAAACGCTCGGTTAAAAACACTAAGAAGAGCCATCATGTATATTGAAAAAAATCCTAAACGATACAAGGAAGAACTTCAGCGCTTCAACGAATTGGAAGCAAGACTAAAACAAGAGTTAGAAGAAAAACGAACGCAAGAAAAAGCTAAAACTAAAGAAAAGGATTTAGAGTTAATCCGATGATCCTTTTCTTTTATACACCAATCTGAGAAGCCGTTTTTTTTAGGTATTTATTTTTGGCTCTTTTATTCAGCTGCCATAGCATCGGCTTTTGTTACGTGTACAGTACCATGTGGATGTTGTGGAGGCGCATATATCGAGTAAAGTTTTAGCGGGATATTACCTGTATTGATTACATTGTGCCATGTTCCAGCAGGTATCATAATGGCAGAGTCATCATAGACTTTTCTTTCAAAGTTTAAATTATCTTTACTTCTGCCCATTTGAACAATTCCTTGACCTTGTTCAATACGTAAGAATTGATCAACGTTAGAGTGAATTTCCAAACCAATATCTTCTCCAACATTGATACTCATCAATGTGACTTGCAAATGTTTTCCTGTCCATAAAGCAGTACGATACGTATTGTTTTGCTTTGCAGCCGCATTGATATTAACTACAAACGGTTCTGGTCCATAATCTTTTAACTTGATTTTACCTCTTCCCAAACCTAGTTGTTTAGCATACTCTATCTCATTAGGAATAGTCCAGTAAACAGGCTGTCTTCCATAGTTATACATTGGCACGTTAACATAATAAGGATATGGATATGGGTAAGGAACATAGTACATTTTTCCCGCCTCCTCGTATATTTCAAAAATAATCCTATGCATTATGTTTAGGGAAAAATGATCCTTTATTTTCACTTCTCTGATCCTCTTTCTGTTGATTTTCATTCGTTCTGATAGACCTCTCCATTTTACAGAAAAAGTCGCCTGAAAGCCCACGGTTTCAATCGTGGGATGAAAGGCGACGTTGCTTGGTGCCCTCTGAAGAGGGCGCTTAGAGCAACATCTTTTGTTTTTGGTTGTTGCAGTATGAATAAAAAGGCAAGAATTCAATCACTTGTCTCATTTGCCAAGCTTGTGGACACGCTCATTCTTTGTTAGTACGGCTGGAAACGTTTCAAGTGAAACGATCCGGCGCTATGTGGAAGAACAAAAGAAAAGGGGGTGAGTGGATGCCCACCATCACACTCAAGCTGGAACTGTACAAACCAACCAAATTCAAACAGGACATGTATGAACGAATGACACAGATCAACACGAAATTTGCAAATTGGCTCTTGCTTCATCCCGACGTGAACAAGGCGACCAGCAAGGTTTTCAAGGAGTTTTCTGACGAGAAGTTCCCGTCTGCAATCATTAACCAAACGATCCGGGATGTGAAATCACAGAAGAAACACCAACAATCTCGGGCATTCAGAAAGATGTGGTGTTCGTTCAACAATCAGAACCTGAAAATCGAGAAAAATGGCGACTTCTACACGGTGTCGTTTCCTACATTGGAGAAGCGCATCGGGGTGCCGGTTGTGGCTCGGTCATATCAGCAACAATGGCTGGATCGGATCATCGGCGGAATGGCCAAACAAGGAACGGCAAAGCTCTACAAGAAGAAGCGCAAATGGTTCATTGCCTTGCCGATCACGTTTGATGTGGAAGCCAGCCAGGGCGAAAAGGTGATGGGCATTGACCTCGGACTCCGCTATTTGGCAGTGGCAAGCATCGGAACCAAATCCCTGTTCTTTAAAGGCAATCAATGTGCATACATACGCAGACGCTACGCTGCCAAACGGCGGAAGCTGGGCAAAGCCAAGAAGCTCAATGCGATCCGCAAGCTCAAGGACAAAGAAGCCCGGTGGATGAAAGATCACAATCACAAGATCAGCCGTCAAATTGTCAACTTTGCGGTATCCAACGGTGTTGGACTCATCCGCATGGAAGACTTGACGGATATCCGAAACCGGGCCAAGTCAAAGAAAGAAGCCGGAAGGAACCTGCATTCCTGGGCGTTTTATCAGCTGAAAGAGATGATTCGCTACAAAGCAGAGATGGCGGGCATTCGGGTGGAGATCGTCAACCCTGAATACACCAGCCAAACCTGCAGGTGCGGTCATCGCGAAAAGGCGAACCGAAACGGTATTCGCTTTAAGTGCAAACAGTGCGGATACACCATCCACGCCGATCTGAATGGAGCGATCAACATCGCCAAAGCCATTTCAGGGTTAGTAGCCTAGCACACTGGTAACAGGTGTGCCGCCCATCCGGGTACGTACTAACCGGGTGGGACGGGCTGATGACACAGCCCTTAGCTTGAGGGTTGCCCGAAACAGAAATGGACTGAGGGCGTTAACCACTCAAGAATCCCACGTCTTTAGCCGTGTGGAGTGTCAAATGTACAGTACCATGTGGATGTTGTGGAGGTGCATATATCGAGTAAAGTTTTAGCGGGATATTACCTGTATTGATTACATTGTGCCATGTTCCAGCAGGTATCATAATGGCAGAGTCATCATAGACTTTTCTTTCAAAGTTTAAATTATCTTTACTTCTACCCATTTGAACAATTCCTTGACCTTGTTCAATACGTAAGAATTGATCAACGTTAGGGTGAATTTCCAAACCAATATCTTCTCCAACATTGATACTCATCAATGTGACTTGCAAATGTTTTCCTGTCCATAAAGCAGTACGATACGTATTGTTTTGCTTTGCAGCCACATTGATATTAACTACAAACGGTTCTGGTCCATAATCTTTTAACTTGATTTTACCTCTTCCCAAACCTAGTTGTTTAGCATACTCTATCTCATTAGGAATAGTCCAGTAAACAGGCTATCTTCCATAGTTATACATTGGCACGTTAACATAATAAGGATATGGATATGGATATGGGTAAGAAACATAGTACATTTTTCTCGCCTCCTCGCAGATTTACAAAATAATCCTATGCATTTGTTTAGGGAATTTACTTAGATTCAAGGGGACTGATTTAAGAAATCGTTGTTAACCCAAAGCACTTTACTCAATTAAATGATCCTTTAATAAAAGGAGAACACATATTACACATGAATAATATGTGTTCTCCTTTATTTTTACCTCTCTGATCCTCTTTCTGTTGATTTTCATTCATTCTGATAGGCCTCTCCATTTTATAAATGAATGAATAAAAAATTCAATTTGAATGAATAGTGAATGATAATATCCCTCAATAAATGAATAATGAATTTAAAATAAATTAAATATGAATGAAAAATAATAGTGAATCTTATATAAATTAAATTTGCATTTAAAATACATTCAAAAATATTTATTTTTTAAATTCATTTTGATTGATTATACAATATTAATGCTTTATAATGTAGATAAGAATTAATTATAAATTCAATTTGAATGCAAAATGAATTATTAGGGGGAGTTTAAATGAAATTAGTGGTGGCTAATGATATTGGAAATTCGGAAACAAAAATGATCGTGAACGATACGCTCATAAAACAACCATCGGTGGTCAAACGTCTGTTATCCAAGCCAAATGTGACGGAAACAAATGTGGAAAAAAACATTGCTAATTTGTTGGATGAATTGATTGTTCATGTAACAAGTAACGCTATTAAACGAAGTGGCCTATACTTCATCGGAAAACGCGCCAATATGACGGCCGATAAAGTAGAAAATATGAATATCAAATTAGGGAATAAATCAAAACACGATATTCCAGTCCTAATGACGCTATCGATGCTTGCTGCTCGATCGGTTCAATTGGCATATCAAGAAAATCAAGAGCTTCCTCCATCAATTTCAGTAGATGTCTCAATGACAACAGCAATCCCTGCGTCAGAATATAGTGCCGATCAAGCCAGATACCTTGGAGGACGTTTCACTAACAACGATCATGTGGTGATTGTATATGTTGGAGAAACTCCTGTGACTGTCACACTCCATTTTCAGACTGTGAAAGTCACTCAAGAAGGCATTCCAGCTCTATATGCCTTATTGGAAAGTGAGAATGAAATTCTGAAGAATTATAACGAGCACTATCAAAAACAAGCTGTGCCAAAAGATTTCGCTAACAAACGAATTCTCCACGTGGATATTGGCGATGGAACAACGGAATATGTCTATACTGTTGGAATGAATCCTGTGACAGATGTTTGTTCAGGGGAAAAACGAGGAGTGGGTCATGCCACGGAAGAAGCTACTCAATTGCTGAAAGAGGAAGTTGGCGGCTTTTTGAACCTAAATCGCCAGCAGTTTATGGACATTTTTAGAGACCCTTCTCATCATCTTCACGATTTAGCCGTTCGCTTCATGCAAGAAGCACGGTATTCGCAGGCTCAACGTATTCTAGAAGACATTCAAGAAAAATACAGCGACATCGCCGGAAACGTAGATGTAATTGCCGTGTATGGTGGAGGTAGCATCCAGTTCAAAGAAGAGCTATATGAGGAGCTATTGGACTTTGCAAATACCGTACACTGTGAAGTCCTTTGGATTCCAGAAAAATATGCCGTGGACATGAACGTGAACGGATTGCATGTCATTAACGAAAAAATTCTATTTAAGCAACACGCTTGATCGAGGTGAGTGATCGTGGCAAAACGAAAAATCGTCACTTGGAGGGTGGCTGACACCCCTCAAAGTGACTTGATTAATGAATGGCTGGACAAGCAACAAAATATTCAAGTCTCTCTTACTAACATTGTTTTACACATGATTAATCGTTTCGGAATCAAAGACATCATGGATTACGGCATACAAAAAATACTGTATCAAGAGTTTTCTTCCGGTACATCCAAAGAGAACAGAACAGTATCAAACCAAAATGAAGAAGCAGAGAAAGCAGACAATGAAGAGACAGAGAAAGTAGCCGCGAAATCCTTAAACAATCCCGATTCGAAAAAAGCCCAAGATAAAGAAGGCCAAGATGATGATAATGATCTCTATAAAAACGTGGATATAAACAATCTCTTCTAAACAGGCTGATTCTAAGGTTTTGACCTTCAGGTCAGCCTGATTCATTATTCTTTAACTGACGAACAAAATGAAAGAAGAAGCGAGAACTACGCTCCTTCATTTAACGCCCAAATGAATCTTGATCCCTCCACTATATTTCAGTTGGGACACTGTCCTTGGTTTCAGTTGTTGTTCTTCTTTCGGCTGCGCTGGCTTCAACGACTCCATAAATTGCGTGAACGATTGCGCCTGTATCACGCGAAACGGATAACTCCCGTCTATCGCATACCGATGTTCCGATATGATTAGAACGATCGGAAAAACGGGCGGACGATCGGACGGCTGCCACGGTTCCTGCGCGATTATTCTACTCTGATAAAGTTCCTCGTATCGCTTTAGCTTTTGCGTTATGACTTTTTGCGAATAGAACGTATTTTGTACCTCGATAAAAAACGGAGTCCGGCCAGTCATGCCGTGCTTGCGGAATATGCAAAACACGTCAGGCTCAACCGTTCCTTTGCCTCCGTACTTCGGCTCGACTTGAAAGACGTCGGCCGTGCCATGTCGCAGAATGTCTTTATATACGTTCAAAATCGCGAGGTAATGACCGATTTTGGCGGAGTCCTCGCGTAATGACGTTTCCTTACTTAAGTAAAGAAAAGGCGTCCCGAATTTCGTTGATCGGCGAATATGTCCGTTGGTCACTAATCGTTTGAGGACAGAGTTTGCGCTGTTTATAGGTCGTTTAAGTCCTCCAAAATGAAGCTTGGCAATAGAGTCGCGGTCCATGACGCGAAATCGGTTAATGTCGCGGATAATCGCCTTGTCGCGTTGTGATAGGCGCATTTTAAAGTCCCCCCAAAATGTCGTCCGTTAACGGCTCGCTGGACATCCTAGAATCGCCCGTAAAACGATTTTTCCAGTCAGAAGACTTATATGTCGCTAGAATCTTTTCGGCATGTTTCTCGTCAAGAAATGGCGCTTGTAGCTCAATAATATCGCTTCGTTTAAGAAGAAAACGTCCTGGAGTCTCCTTTGCGATTTTCTCGGCGCCGGGTGTCCCGATTATTTTAGCGTTGGAAAAATCACTGACACGAAAGCCCATGCGGACAGTTAAACAGCTCCGAATCTTCGTGTCGAGAATGTCGTGGCTCGGACGTTGCAAGCTCAATATGCAAACCATGCCCAGCGCACGACCTAGCGCTACGAGCTGAATCAACATCGCTTTCATGTCCTTGTCGTCCATAATCATGACAAATTCGTCTATGCAAATGAGAATGTATGGTACTTTTTCCGATTCCGGCAGCTTGTTAACGTGCGTCACGCGGTATTTGTTTAACAGCTCTCCTCTCCGTTTCATTTCTCCGGTCAGGTATGTGAGCATTTTTCGCAAGTCTTCTGGGTAAATACAAACGCTCTTTACATGCTCGATGTCGTAGAAAAGGTGAAATTCGCTCATTTTGAGGTCGCCGAGGTAGATTTCGAGTTCGTGAGGCTTCTTGTATTGAATTAAGGTGGTTATAATGCTGCGGACTTGTGAGCTTTTTCCTGCGCCTGGTTCACCGGATATAAGCAATCCTGGCTCATTAATTGCGTCGTAAACGTGCCATTGACCATGTCGATCCATTCCTGCTACTATCGGCAAGTGCAGTCCATTGATTATCGGCAAAATAGCATCATAATTATATTTCAGTTCTTTCGGGAACGTCTTACGGTAAACGGTGAGAGTAAACGTTTTGTGATCGCCGTCTAGCTCGATATTTGCGCCGAAATGTTGCATAAATACGTATTCTTTTTTGCTAACCTCTTTCGGGTCCATGCCGTTTATCAATGTAAACACGTATTCCGTTTGGTCGTCGTCAATTTTAACGCTGTGAATCTTCGGGAATATCCTATATGTCTTATCACCATTTTTGTACGAAATGAATAAGTTAGCATCGTAAAACGCCTTTTTGAGCGCTGATTTGGCCCGTTTTCTCTCGATAAATTCAAAGACCTTTTGCATTGTACCCCCCTCCTTATAACGTGAAGAAAAACCAAAAAATAGCACCGTAGACCACTACCGGAAACACGAATCTGCTAATCACCCCGATTGCTTCCGAAATCGCTGGTGAACCACTTTTTGCAGCAAAGTGCTGGAAAAAGGCGGAGCCAGCAATTGCAGCACTCCCGGTCAAGAATAACGCAAACACAGGGTCGTGAACCGGAAAAAACGAGCCGGGCGTAATCGCTGCTGGAAAAATTGAGTATATACTTGTATTAGGAGACGGTTGTCTTGGCGTGCGATGGTTGCCGGCCATGAACTCGCGAAAGTCAATCGTCTCCGTTTTGTTTTTCCGAAGCATCTTATCACCTCCTCTGGTAAAAAATGTTTGGTTTTCCCCTCGCGCTCCCCCTTCCGTCGTTCGCGTTCGCTCTCTCTTTTAACAAATCGGCTTTTTAGCGCTATTGCGGCGTTTCTGCTCTTACTTTTGTGTCGCAATACATTTCCGAAACATTGTTATTGAAACGTTGCTACAACGTTGCTTTTTCGTTGATTGGCAGACCTTAACGAGTATTCGACGAGAAAGCTACAACGTTATTGCTTCGTCACTTTTGTGTTAATAGCCTATGCGACACTGCTTGTCCAAGTTGTCACTTTTTTGCGTTAGGTTTAAAAAATGACATCTCGGACAAGAATGGTACCGAGGAGGTTTATAACCATGTTCAATTGGCTAGGGCTTGGAAAGAAACGGAGTAAATTCGGCAAATGGCTTGACCGCGAGGGAATATCACAATTAGAGCTGGAAAGGCGGTCAAGACTAAGTCGCGGCACTATCTCGCGGTTGTGTAACGATGACTCGTATCGGCCTAAACACTCGACGATAGCAAAGATTAAAAAAGCGCTGAAACAACTCGGTAAAAACGTACCGGACGACTTTTTTAACGTGTGATAGCTATGATTGAGTACGTTGTCTTTTTCGGGTTAATTATCGTTGGTATTGTCTTCTTTGTACTCGATTTGAGGAGACCACAAACACAAACCATTTTGGTCGATCAAGAGCGTTTAAAATGCGAAAGTCCGATCGAACGCCACCTTTACGATACACTTCGAATACTAGGTTATTACGTACAAACACAAGTACCTTGCGGCAAGTACCGCATTGACCTAGCATTACCGGTGTATAAAATCGCCATAGAGTGCGACGGCAAAGCATATCACTCCACGCCTGAGCAAAAAGCCCATGATCGGCGAAAAGACGCTTATTTGCGCAAAAATGGCTGGAAAGTGCTACGGTTTAGTGGGCGCATGATCTACCACGACTTGCCGAAAGTGATTGCGCAGATTGAAAAGGAAATACAGAACTAGCTCCAGGAAAAAGTTGGCGCTCGCCGGTTCCTTCGTGACATCGTACCAAATATTAAGCCGGCAGGTTTATAGTCTGTCACCTCGGTTGGCTTGCGGCGAGCTTTTTCGGCTTTAGCCTTCGTTTTCACACGCTTCATTGAGTCGTTAAGAGTCTTATCGATGCTAGTCTCATTGGTTATTCGTCTCTATATTTTTTCAACCGTTCCTCAAGTTCCCGTCGTGCCTGTTCAATGTCGAAATCCTCATCATCCTTCGGTTGGTTGTAGTCCATCTTCAACCAATCTGGAATTAATTCTTTACGTACCTGTTTCCCAATGGTTTGCTCTTTACTAGAATTAGATTCCACCATGTTTTTCACAGTTTCAAATGTCTTTTCTATGTAGGCCATGTATTTGAATCGTTTTCCTTTCAGTTTCTCCAATAGTTTATTTTTCAGATCATCATCATCAATCGCATGTTTCTCAAAAAACTCATGAATCAGATTAGATTGTTGCTGGTTGAATCCTTCGATCAGGGGATGATGATGATTAGTATTATTAAGATTAGTATTATTAAGATTAGTATTATTAAGATTAGTATTATTAAGATTAGTATTATTAGGTGACCAATTTGGCCATTCTTGGTTGGCCAAATTGGTCATTCTTGGTTGGCCATTTTGACCAACCTGATAACCATGCGGTTTTTCGGCATTTTTATCGCTAGAAACATTGATTTTATCAGGTTGGCCATTTTGGCCATCCTTGGTTGGCCATAACCCCAGAATCTCAAAAATTTTATCGGTTATACGATAATGGATTTTAGCTGGCAAGCCTTTTAGTTCTTTTTCGATAAGACCCAGCTTGACTAATTCGGCTACTTTTCGTCTTACTGTTCTTTCTGGAATTGTTGTATTTTCTGAGAGTTTTTCATCTGTACAGAAAAACCATTCGCCGTCTACCAGTCCTCCTCGACTAGCCCAATATTTATACAGGCTAACAATTTCGCTATAAACGACAGCTTCCATCAATCCAATGGCTTTGGCCAAACGTTTATTCACTACAATTGAACCATCCGAACGTAATAAATCAATAATGACGTCTTTCATCATGTTCCCGTTTTCCTCCCGTTTCTCCCGAATTTTTCGGGACAAACAAAAGAGCGTGTCGCCGCACTTTTTTAGCACAGCAAACACGCTCTTATCCTTTAATATGATAAATAAAATATATGGAAAACGAGATTTTCCAAGGATAACCCCTTGCATTAGCCACAGATATGCATTAAAATGGAGACAAAGCATATCATGGTTAATGAGGGAGCTTTCGAGCAGGTGTTTGCCGTAGGGTAGGTACGGCGAACGGTGTAAGGGTGTTGGCAGCACCACTTACACGCGCTTGGAAGCTCTTTTATTTTGTCCCGTTCATATTAACTTATCTATATTTTACTATTACTTCCTGTGTCGCGACAAGATTTATTTTCCAAAAATTCGTGACAACCATCCCCGTTTTTTTGTCCTTTTGTCCTCCGTTGTCTTGTCCTCCGTTGTCGCTGCTGTCTCCAACGCGGCCTGCTTCTGTTCTTGAATGGTGCGAATAGATTCCATGAGTTTTCGGTCGCGTTCTTCCAGTCGTTGGTTGATGTAGCGTTGCTGCTCGTTGAGCTTCTCAATCAATTGACGATTCACTATTTCCAAGCGCTCGATTCGCTCGATTAGTTGATCTAGCTTGTCGTCATAGCGCGTCATATCGCTAGGTACGTCTAACTCTTGAGCGATTTCCTCCGTTTCTTTGACACGCTTAACGACTTCGTTCACTGCGTTTTCAAGCGACATTCCTTCGTCTTGTGTGAGCCGTTTTAAATGTCGTAGGGCTACGATGTCTTTTTCGTAATAGAGACGCTGTCCTTTGTCGTTCTTCTTAAACGGGTACCCAGCGTCTTCGAGCATGGCGCTCCATTTCCGTAAAGTTGACGCGGCAATTTCCAAATTATCCGACACGTCTTTCGAATAAAATGCGATTTTGTCCGACATAGCGCTATCAGCTACCTTCCAAACAGTTTTTCTTTATTATACAACGTTTCGGACTCGCTATGTAGCGATTTTTGTGCGATCCCGTGCGCTATGAGATAGTAAATGTTGAAAATGCATTTTGGAACTGATCTTGAATGGCGCGAATAGATTCTATGAGTTTTCGGTCGCGTTCTTCCAGCCGTTGGTTGATATAGCGTTGCTACTCGTGAGCTTCTCAATCAATTGACGATTCACCATTTCCAAGCGCTCGATTCGCTCGATTAGTTGATCTAGCTTGTTGTCATAGCGCGTCATATCGCTAGGTACGTCTAGCTCTTGAGCGATTTCCTCCGTTTCCTTGACACGCTTAACGACTTCGTTCACCACGTTTTCAAGCGACATTCCTTCGTCTTGTGTGAGTCGTTTTAAATGTCGTAGGGCGGCGATGGTCTTTTTCGTAATGGCTCTGTTAAATTTCGATATTGATTTTTACCTAAAGAAAGAAGACTTATTTTATGCGTTCTTTTTGTGTGCTTGTTAAACTAACGCACCCGTTAATTTAACAAGCTTTATTTCTTTTTAGATAAATAAATTCCAAACATAATAACAAAAATTACGGCGACCCATATATACCAATCCATATAATTTCCTCCTTAACCGACGAACATATCAATACGATAATTCGTTTAATAGCAAAAACGTTTAGAAAACAGCCATATATTAAGAGTAATTCTCTGATACACCCGAATGTTCCTTCTTCAACTAACCTGCTCTATTAGTTCAATAAGAAAATCAACACTATTCTTTAACATAGCCTTCGTAATAGAGACGCTGTCCTTTTGTCATTCTTCTTAAACGGATACCCGGCGTCTTCGAGCATAGCGCTCCATTTCCGCAAAATTGACGTGGCAATCTCCAAATTATCCGACACGTCTTTCGAATAAAACGCGATTTTGTCCGACATAGCGCTATCAGCTACCTTCTTCATAGTTTTTCTTTGTTATACAACGGTTTAGACGCGCTATATAGCGATTTCTGTGCGATCTCGTACGCTATGAGATAGTAAATGTTGAAAATGCATTTTGGAACTGATCTTGAATAGCGTGAATAGATTCCATGAGTTTTCGGTCGCGTTCTTCCAGCCGTTGGTTGATGTAGCGTTGCTGCTCGTTGAGCTTCTCAATCAATTGACGATTCACCATTTCCAAGCGTTCGATTCGCTCGATTAGTTGATCTAGCTTGTCGTCATAGCGCGTCATATCGCTAGGCACGTCTAGCTCTTGAGCGATTTCCTCCGTTTCCTCGACACGCTTAATGGCTTCATTCACCGCGTTTTCAAGCGACATTCCTTCGTCTTGTGTGAGTCGTTTTAATTCTTGTTTGAACTCATATGAAAAAAATGGTATTTTTTTAGATATAAATAAAAATCCAATACAATTTTTGTTTATTTAATTTAATTGTAGTTATCGAAAAATTCTTAGGTGAATAAAAGAGCTAATTTGGGAGGGGGATGTTTCTTGAAATTGAATATTTTCATCAATAAAGAAATTAATCATTTTATCGAATTAGCAGCAAAAAAAATGGGAACAAGCAAACGAAATGTCATTTCCATTGCTCTAGCAGATATTCTTAATAAGTCATATACTCAGGATGAGATTGAAAAGCTAAAAGAATCTATTCAGCTGGATTACGCGACTACTGTGACTATTAACGAACACGTTGCTAAAAAAATTGATCGCATATCTAGATATGGTATTTCAAAAAGGTTATTCTTTGGCTACTTGATCTGTGACTACTTCTATCGTTATTACCATTATTTCATAACAAAAGATGAAATAGATGAGGAGAAAGAAGTGAATACGGAACGAGACTATTTGCAGATCAAGCTCGATAAGACAGTGAAAGATAAAATTGTAGAGTATTGTGAGAAACAATATATTTCTATCAACAGTCTCTTCTCATACTACATCTTAAATAAAGAAATAACTGTAAAGTCGTTCCATATTAAAGAACCAGAGCTGTTATATTTAACCTTAGGGAAAAACGTGAAGGATATGATTCGAAAAAAGGCAATCGAGATGAATGTGTCTTATCGTTTTTTTCTTAACTTGGTGGCAGCTCAGATTTGTCAAGATTTATCTTTGTAAAAACAGCTAAATTTTGCTGTTTTTTCTTTACATTTCCAATTTATTCTGATAAAATTGTATTAGATTATGTAGAAAATTTAGGGTAATGAGTTAATTTTTAAGAATTTAAAAAGGAGGAATATCTATGTTTGACCAACTCCGAGGGCTATTGAATTCTTTGTTTGGAGACATTACGTCTACATTTATTACCTTGTTCGCCATTGGGATTCTTATTTGTGGCCTATTGGCGGCATTTGGTGGAGAAGAAAATCAAGCAAAGTTCAAACGGGGGTTGTTTTTGTGCATCTCTGGGTTGATTGTGTTCTTGCTTGCACGCCCGATCGTGTACTACTTCCAAAGCAACCTCTAATCGGAGGGGTGAATGAATTTGGCATATGAAACACAGTCGATCGCTGGACGAAGGGAACAGTTGCGGGAAGAGGGGAAGATAGAGCTACCTCTAAACGTTGATACACGAAAGTATTTACTCTCTTTCATTCGTTATCGAGACGTGCTGATCTCCCTTCCTTTATTGATTGCTGGCATTGTGGCACTGTATATCATCCATCGAACGGGAATCGGCATTAATTCGCAAAACGTGATTGTCTGCTTTGCGCCCTGGGCAACGTTCTTACTGTTGCTGACGATTCAACATCCCGATCGGAAGAACATTTCGTTTTTCGAACACCGGATTGTTTGGCGCATTAAGTATAACAACCGTCAAAAATTGTTCGTATATACAAAGGGTGATCTGATGGGAAAGAAGAAGGAAAAAGATGTTCGTGAACAGCTTGGCATTTCTAACATTTATTCCGACTGCTACGAAACAACGGACAAACGATTAGTCAAAGTGATCAAAGTGTCGAGCATTAATCTTTCGTTGCTAAATAACAAAGAGAAACGCATGATTTTTCAAGCCTACGAAACGTTCCTCAACGACCTTCCAAAAAATCTAACGCTACAAATCAGTCAGATCGCGCAACCAGTCAATTTGAAAAACTACTTCCTGTTCATCCAAGAGCAGACATTCCGAGAACAAGATATGGCAAAAAAATTGTTGGCGAAAGGATATCTTGATTTTATCGACGATATTCAAAAGTCTAAAAACATGGTATCTCGAAACCGATATGTCATTATCTCCAAACCATTCACAGCGCAAAACAGAGAAAGTGTACTAGAGGAACTCGACAGACAAGCGAAAATTCTTGTTTCTCAAATCGAGAATATGCTCGGCGGTCGCTTTCAGCTGAAAGCAGAAATCCTAAATAACGAAGAGTTATTCCATCTCATCTACACCTGCGTTGACTATGAAAATGCACAAGTCAATGCGGAAATCAAAACAAGTACATTCCCAATTACGTTGGGAAAAGAGACATATATCGAGATGAAAAAGAGATGGGAGAAAGAAGTAACGGAGAAAATCATTTAAGCCAGGGGGAAGGACGATGAGACTTACACTTCCTTTTTTTCGAAAAAAGAAAGAAGAGAGTTTGGAGGAATCGTATCACAACGCTAATGAACATATTTTGAATTTGCTTTCTCCTGACAGTATCGAAGAAAAAGAGAGTTATGTCCGTTCGGGTACGAACTATACCCGAACGCTTGTGGTTGTAGAGTATTCGTCCATTATTGTGCAAGAATATGTTCAACGTCTAAATGATCTGAGTGATAACATTAGCGTCATTCAGTATATCACAGAGTACGATTCTTCAGAAGTGCGGAGACATCTATCGGAGAGCATTAAGCAAAACAGTCAAAAACTATATTCCAAATACGTCAATGATGCAGGAAAAGCCGAAGCACAAGCGCAGATCGATAGTGCCAGAATGTTGCTTCATCAGCTGAGTTTCAAGAACGAAAAAATGTTCATGTTTCAAATGCTGATTCACATTGTTGCAAACGACCTGAAAGAGCTGGATGCGCTGACTCAACAAGTGAAGGCCATCGTCGGGCCATTTGCCAAAACATTAACCCCAACAACCAGAATGAAAGATGCGTTTGATAGCTTCTTGCCAATCGGCAAAAACAAAGTATATGACTTGACATATCGCCCGATGAATGCCGAGGCTGTTTCTTATTTCTTTCCATTCCACGAAAACGAGATTTTTGATGAAAAAGGCATTATCAAAGGTCGCAACATGACAACCGGCAACGTGGTAATCGTGGACGACGATTTGTTGTTAAACCGCCATGAATTTGTCATTGGGATTTCCGGTTCGGGAAAATCCACTTACATTTTTCAAGATATGATGCGGAAGTACATGTTAGGACGCAGAATCATTGTGATTGACCCGAAAGGAGAATTCGGGGAGGTATTTCGTACACTTGGCGGTGAGTGGGTGAAAATCAGCTTAAAAGGCGGGAACATCATCAATCCGTTTGACATTCCAAAGAATCAACATGGAACAGAAGAAGGGAATCCTCTGATCGCTAAAATCAGTACCTTGTTGACGATGTTTCGCCTCATGTATCCGCAGATGACAGATTTGCAGGAAGATGTCTTGTCAAAATTATTGCTTGAGCTATATGCCAAGTTCGGCATCGCGGAAGAAACAGACGTAAACGCATTAACGTTAACGGACTTTCCGATCATGGAAGACTTGTATCAATTTCTTGAAGAAATCAAGGAAACAAACCCTGAAGAGTATGAGCACGTAAGGGACTTCCATACCACGTTACACGCTTATGCGAAAGGTATGTTTGCCAAAGTGTTCAATGGGCATACCAACGTGGATGTGTCGAATCCACTTGTCGCTTATGATATTTTTGACCTTCAAAATCGGGAAAAAGCACAACGAGTAGTATACTTCAATTTATTGTCTCACATCAATTATGACATTTTAAACGGCGACCGGCATCCAACGCAAGTATACATTGACGAAGCACATATTATCGCTGACCCAAAAGTGCCTCTGGCGATGGAATATGTGTATTTCATGATGAAAGTCTTGCGGTCATTTAATTGTGGTGTGACACCGGCTACCCAGTCCATCAAAGACTTTCTTTCTGCAAAAGATGATAAACGAAACTATGGGGAAGCTGTCATTTCACAAGCTATTCAACGTTTGTATTTGCCGATGCAAGAAGTAGAAATCAACTTCTTGGAGAAAGAACTTGGACATCAATTTTCTGAAGAGGAACGAACGACATTAACGGTCGTTGAGGGGCGAAAAGACGAGCAAGCAGGTAAGGGCATTTATTTTGTTGGCTCGAAAAAAATCAAATTGGAAGTGCAGCTAACGGATGTTGAAAAACAACTATGGTTTGAACGGAAGAAATTAAGCGAGTTGGTTTTATGAGAGATGTCGTTTATTGGTTTCTTCTTCGCAAACCACTTGTATGGATGGGTATAGGCATACTAAGTGTGGTTGTACTGATCGGGGCTATAAGTAATGCAATTTTCGGAGAGGAAGAAACCTTCTCTAATATTTCGGGCGGGATGGCGATGTGTACGAAGGGGAAAGTGGATGAAGCAAGAATTGAAGAAGTGTTATCTAACGCCGGAGTTTTTGCTGGAAAAAAAGATGTGTTCATGAGTGCAGCTGAAAAATACGGTATTGATCCCGTGCTACTCATCGCCATTGCGCTTCATGAGACCGGATATGGAACATCCAATGCGATCAAAACCAAAAACAATCCTGGGGGCATTATGGACCCGAACACTGGAAAGCTGAAAGTATTTGATAGTCTGGAAGACGGCATCAATTTCATGGCAGGAAACCTGTATCGGGTCTATATATCTCAAGGATTGGTGACGATTCAACAGATCGGGGCAAAGTACGCTCCAATTGGAGCGAATAATGACCCCTCGAATTTAAACGCGAATTGGGTGCCAGTAGTCACCAATATCGCAAATGAACTAGGCGGCCTTTCGATGAACTGCGAAGTCATGGGGACAGGAGAATTCGCGCTGCCTACCGGTTCGATGAGCATCACGTCCAATTTTGGATATCGGAGTGATCCGTTCGGAGGAGGAACGGAATTCCACAAGGGAACAGACTTCGCTTGTTCGCGAGGCGATGCAATTTATGCAGCTGACAGGGGGCAAATTGTAGTGTCCGTGAAGTCCGGATATGGTGGCGGATACGGACACCATGTCATTATCAGCCACGGCGATAAATTCACCTTGTACGGCCACATGGAACATGTGGATGTAGACGTAGGAGACACGGTGCAGAAAGGACAGAAGATCGGTACTTGCGGAACAACCGGTTCCTCAACGGGATACCACTTGCATTTTGAGGTTCAGCTAGACGGCATCTATGGTGAAAGAGTAGACCCAATGACGTACTTCCAGCCAGCAAAGAAGGAGGAAGATGAATGAGAATCACCGTTACTAACCTTGTGCTAGTCGCTCTTCTATTGATTGCAGGAAGCTTTAGCTTCCTCTTGTATACGGACCTTCAGGAAGCAAAGGAAAAGATTGAGAAGTATCAAGATATCGAAAAGCTGAATCAACGATCAGAGGATTTTATCGAAGCGTTGGTTTATGGGAAACATAAAAAGTATCTGACCGGAGAACAACTGGCGCGATATGAAGCTGGACTGAAAGAGCATGGAGAACCAACGGAAAAAAACATGGCGAAAATAAACGAATTTAAAATTCATCAGCTGTTCACAAAAAAGCAGAAAAATAAAGATGATGAGGCGGAATCGTATGCCATTGTACAGATTCGCTATGAAACAGGTGACCCTAATCAATACGGTGATGACTATATTCATACATTAACGGTCAACTCTCATTGGGTGAAAGACGCTGGGGAGTGGAAAGTCGATCATATAGATATGGCTTTGCTTGAAGACAGTCGAGATGAAATGTTGCGGAAACAAGCTGAAGAAGCGCTGCAGAAAGCTGGCCAAGCCAATTAAAGAAAAGGGGGAGAGGAAAAGTGAAACTGACGCCGGAACGGCGTAGACAGATATACGAGATCACGCAAAAAATACTCGCTGTCTACGATCGTTTTTTCTCTTTTGTACTTAAGCTGTATGAAAAGCCGGTGGAACGAAAGAAAAGAGAGTTTTTCCTCACGTATCGCACAGAAATGACGGAAGAAGAAATTCGGGAGTATCAATATCGATTGACGGCGGGTTGGACAGTTCTCTTATTTATCGTCATTTTACTTTTGCTAGAGATCGGGGGGAGAATCTTTGGCTAAATTTGTTCGAGTCCTAATCGTTGTATTTCTGTTGTCCTTGGTGATCTTTCCAACGTCAAGTTTGGCGAAAACAGGAGATTTTTATGAAAAAAACAAAATGTTCTTTGAAGAACCGAAAAACTCAGATGACGAGAATGAATCTATGAGCGCTTATATCGAGATTCTGAAAAACTACGATCAAAACAGTCAAACGATTGAGTGCGGAAAATTTCAGGTTACTTGCCATATCTATAAATTCATCTTTGAAACGGGAGTTTCAGCGATGGAATTCATTAAGGAAATCATGAAAAAGACGATTATTTCCCCTACAGACATCATTCAGAATCCGTTGTATGAAAGATACCAAGATGGACTGTTCGCATTATCAAAAACGGTATTGGCGATTTTTATCGTATTTAGCATGACAAAAATCATGAGCCTTCGCATGGCGGATGCAGATGACGGCCCGATTGTCATGAATGAAAAGCTCGTAAGTATCTTCGTGATCTGTGTGTTCCTGTTCTTGTACGAATCCATCATCCATTGGATTTTAAACTTCCAGGAAAAGCTCATGTCTGAGATTATTGACACAATTCAAACTAAGGATATGGTATTGAATATGATCTCCAATATATTGCTTTCTCCTGGAGTTTTCGCTTTCATCGCTGTTTTAGTCATCGGAATCATTCTGGTGGTTCTAGCGCTACAGTTTTTCTATCGAATCGCTCTCGTTGCAATCTTGTACATTATCGGCCCGATCGCCATCGTTACGAAAGTCAATGATACTTTTAACTTCTTTGATTTCTGGCTCAAACAATTCATCAGCGCATTTCTCACGCTGGCGTTACAATTGATCGCTACGGCCATTGGGCTGCAACGCTTTTTTGAGAGACCGCAGTATTTCGGTGACACAACGAATTTGTTTATCGGAACCGCCTTTTTCATTCTCGCTGTGACGTTGCCATCCCTCTTAGGCCAATGGGGATTGAGCACCGGTTCAGCACGCTCTGTAATGTCAGGAGCGAAAACCATCGCCAGAGTAGCGATAAGACGCTAGACGCTAAGGAGGATGATAGACATGAAAAAATGGATGATAATCGGCACAGTTGTTTCATTGATGTTCCTGTTTGGATGTCAGAACGATCAAAAAGAAGTACAAAGTACGAAGGTAGAGGAAAAAACAAAGGCGAAAGAAGACAATTCGAAAGAAAAAGCAAAAAGCGTCTTCACGCGAAAAGATCGTCAGATCGCAAAGGAAAAAGCCGAAAAATTCATTGTCCTTCTCACGGAATTTCATGGTCGTTCTATTTATCCCAACGATCGATATAAAGCAGTTTACGAAGAATTAACCAAAAAAGCTCGTGAACAAAAATTGATCCACCCAGATACACAATTTATAAATTTAGAATACGATACGACTTTTGTTGAGCGTACGAAAGAAGACAGCAAATTAATCCTTCGACGAGATCGCTTTCAATTAGGCGATGAATTTCAAGAAATTTATTACAAGTATTTAGATGTACATGAATTAACGCTACCAATTAAGTACATGGCCAAATCCGATACATCTTCAAAAGATGTGGAGTTAGAGTCGTTTATTCGTTTCGTTAAAACAACAGACGGAGAAATTTATATTTTGGATGCGCCAATGTTGATCGGAATGGACTTGGAGAAAAAAGATGAAGACGCTTATTACGATGAATACAATCGGAAAGAAATCCAGCAAGAAGTAAAAGAAGAACTGAACATCCAATAAAGAGAGGTGATACTTATGCAATTTCCTCTGAACAAATATGGCGAAGTTGAGGTACAAAATAATGAGCTTCGGTATTTTATCCCTATCGCCTATACGGAAGCCAGTGATTTAGGAGAATTAGAGGAATCTTACAGAAAAAAAGGAAAAGAACTAATGGATTCCCCTTACTATCTCTTTGCGAGCAACCTCGAAGTAGTACGAAATCGCTTCTGTTTCACGTTCCAGTTGGAGGAAATGAAAGCTTTTCATTATATTCGGCAGTTCCCGTTTGAGGAACAGTTATACTATCTGCGTTCGTTAGTCGAACTGGCGAAAAATATTGAACAGACACCAGTTTTGTGGGATAAAAATAGCCTTCTTGTGGACTTGACGGACGGAAAAATTAAAACGTTCATCTTTGGATTTGATAAACATCCGATTCATGTATCGCAAGATGTAGTGGACGGACTAAAAGAAACGATTATCCTGGCTTTGACGACGCTTCATCGTGTGTTAGGGAAACCAAGACGGATTGATTTCATCGATCAACGGGAGATCGTCATCCGTTTTGCGGAAAACATTTTGCACGGAAAATCCGTTAGTGAAATCGGGAGAGTTGTAGAAGATACGATTTTGGAAATTGAACGTCAGTTAGAACAGGAGAAAAAAGAGCAGCCGAAACCAAGCATCTTTGTATCCTTTACGGAAAAATGGAACGCAAAAAAAGAAACGGCTGCTACTGTTGAACAGCCAGTCTGGCGTTTCTCCAAGAAAAAATCGAATCTTCCGGCACCATATGAAAAGAAAAAGTCTTTTTGGGATAATAAATACGTGTATCTTTCTGCTTCGGCACTCGCTTTGGTCATTCTCATTGGAAACTCAACAGGGGCATTTGATTTTTCTAAACCTGAAGAAGCAAAAGCTAAACAAGAACAAACAGAAGTCATTCCATCCAGTAAGCTTGTCGGTGTTTATCAGAAAGCATTAACAGGTAATGAACAAGAAGCGTTAGATCAGTTAGAGCGATACGGATATGACAATCTAAGCAAGAAAGACCAAAAAGTGATGTTGAGTTTATATAAAGAGACGGGGCAGTCCGAAAAAGCGATTAAGCTGAAGCCGGAATATGCGGAAGAAGTCGTGAACGACTTAATCAGTAATCAAAAGTACGACGATCTACGAACGCTGCAAAGTAAAATCGATAATCCAGTTATTAATTATGAGGTCGCTTTTTTAGATAAGAAATGGGAAGATGTAGTCCAATTAAAAGACAAAGTGAAAATGACCGACAGACGAGAAAACCAATTATTAAGCGCATATCTTCATTTGGGAAGAATGGATGAAGCTAAAAAATTGGCTGCGGAATCTCCTGAACTGAGTCAGAAAGTCCAGGATTTCGAGATGAAGAAAAAACAAGTCGAGGATTTGAAAATGCAGGTGCAACAGGTGCAAAAAAATGAAAAAGACGCGAAAAAACGTGATGAACAAGTGAAAAAACTGAATGAACAGATTAAGCATCTGGAAACAGCGATCAACAACATTTAGAAAAGTGGAGAGGCGGTCATTTCACCTTCTCCACTTCTTTTTTGGGAGGCTGGATGTTCATGTCTTTCACGGGTTGCTGCATCCGTTGTATCATATTTTGAATAAACTCTTTATTGATTTTCTTAGGGATGAATCCGATTCGTTCACGAATGAGGTTTTCGATGACAAAGCATTTTCGTGTCCAGTATTCGTATTCTTTATAGGTATACTGTTCTGCATCAGAAAATTCTTTTGCTCCTTGCTTCAGCGCCTGAATGAAAATGTACCGGTTGTTATACGTATCTGATCGTTCTTTCCGAGCTAGCTTAAGTAAACAGAGGAGTTCGATCGTGGAGAGTTTCATCAGTTCAGGAGTGGGTTTTTTAGCGTCTTCGATCGTCGGGTGCTGTTGAGGAAGGAGATTTTTTCTTTTCCCGTTCTCTTGGATTTCACTTCGATCGAGTTCCATTTCGCAAAAACCACAATAATAATGATGATGGTGATTTTGCACTCCACTTCCGCAGTATGGGCAAGTTTTCATGTCTCTCCCTCCGATTATACATTCTTTTGAAAAAGTCCCTTTTCCTTTCGAATGAGTTCAGAAATGGTTCGTTCACAAAGAGGAAAAATAAGAACACTGTGATTCAAAGCGTTATAAAGATTAGCATTACACTCATTCGTTTTTCCTCCTTTTGCCTTCCGAATTGATTCAGTTCCCCAAAGGGGGATCAATTTCGCCCTTTTGGCATGGAGAAGCGCAAAACACGCATAGCCAAACAGTCAAGGGTTTCAGCAAAAAAGTTTTTCCTACATTCTTTTCATCAAAGGAAAAAGTTTTTTGCCCCTTGACTGTTTGGCTCGCCGACTTACCTTCTGGCCGGAAAGGTTCGGGTGTCCTGCCGGCCAAGAAGGTTAGTCGGCTTGCGTTGTTTTAAGATTCGGAAGGCAAAAGGGCGAAAAAAATAAAAAGCCCTATATTAAATAGACAAAATATTGAAATAAATTTAAACCAATACAATATTGCAATAAATCGGAAATCAATATATATTGATTGATAGAATTACAATCATATCGTCGAGGGGGGTCTGTATGTTCAAAAAGCTGGCGGCGTCACTTGGAGCCCTTGCGATGGCATTTGGTGTTTTCTTCGGTTCGCAGGCGTATGCCTACACTCAATTTGGTCCAGCTTCTTGGAGGACAGAGGATGGAAAATATGAACTGACACTGACTACCACCAGTACTAATAATGATGTGACCGTGGTAGTCTGGGATCTCTATCGGGTGAGCTACAGTACAGGTAAGGCAGTCCCTTATTGGACTGAAAACTTGAAAGTACGACTTTGCAATGCAAGCACGGGGAACTGCACGTCATTCAAGAATCTGACGGATCCTTTGGGTCATGCCGCATTTGGGGCCGATTTTACGAATATGAAACCGGGTACTTTCTATGTTGACATCCGTGACCCTGATCCGGGTTACTATTACAAAGGTCTAATCAGAGCGACTGTACAGAATGTTTACTGATTTATTACAAAAACGGATTGCTTGATGAGGGCATTTGGCCCTCTTTTTTCATGGTTTTGTAGTGGACTTGCGAGCGATACTTTCACGGAAGGCGAAAAAGGGAGGTCTCCTGAATTTTTCAGCCCCCCTTAAAAAAACGGCTTCTCAGATTGGCGTATAACGCGTTTTAAACAGCAAAGTAATGGTTTTATATTCGGAAGAGGAAAAACGTCTCTAAAGGGCATTTATAGCGTTTTAAACGTATATTCACAAAAATACGTGATTTTTTTACGATCATCGCTTCTGTTGCTCCATTGAACTACCCCCATTTACCGGCTAATGCCGGTGGAAGTGGGGGTAGTTCAATAGAGTGGCTAATAGTTTCTTAAATGCAAAATAAAAAGCCTTAGGAGCCATCCTAGAGCTTCTGAGCGAGCCGTTCTCTTAAGCTGTTTCCAAAACTAATATATATTAAATAGAAAAAATATTTAAATAAATTTAAACTAATACAATATTGCAATAAATTGAAAATCAATATATATTGATTGATAGAATTGTAACCATATCGTCGAGGGGGGTCTGTATGTTCAGAAAGCTGGCGGCGTCACTTGGAGCCTTTGCGATGGCATTTGGTGTTTTCTTCACTTCGCAGGCGTATGCCGACGCTCAATTTGGTCCTGCTTCTTGGCGAACAGAAGATGGAAAATATGAGTTGACCGTGAATGCTACTTCAACTGAACGTGATATCTTTCTTAACATCTGGGACGTCTGGTATGTGAACTATAATAACGGCGTCGCAAAACGTCCAGCCGATGTAACCGGATTATATGCAAGATTGTGCAGTGCGTCGACCGGAAATTGTACAGCATTTAAACAGTTTTATGGATTTTACTACGACGGTTTTGTTTACTTCTATGATATGATTCCAGGAACGTACTATGTAGATATTGCTGATGGTTGGCGATCTTACTATTTTAAAGGCCAAATTCGCGCAGTTCGTAGTAATTTTTATTGATGGAAAGTGAATGATTTGTATTTCGTCATCCAGAGGGCATTTCGCCCTCTTTTTTCATGGTTTTAAATAACATTTTCTTTCTAAACTCTTGGCTTAATGTGTTAATCCTTCACTTAATTTACCGGTAATCTTATCAATTTGTATTTCAAATAATTCTGTTTTAGAAAGGGCTGGATATCCTTTTTCGAAAGACCATTCTGGATTTCCATACTTCTCAAGCAATCGGTCAAAAAACCATTCTTTTTTCGCATCATCTTCAATACGTCTAATGGTTCCAAATAAGACAACAC
>NZ_JABVYQ010000013.1:0-52884 GCF_013357975.1 Parageobacillus sp. VR-IP | reverse complement strand
ATTACTTGCCTAGTGACTATAGCGGAGAGGAAACACCCGTTCCCATCCCGAACACGGAAGTTAAGCTCTCCAGCGCCGATGGTAGTTGGGGCCAGCGCCCCTGCAAGAGTAGGTCGTCGCTAGGCAATTGTTGTTGGAACAGCTGATTAGGCGTAACGCTTAATCAGCTGTTTTTATTTTTCTTCCCTATTAAACTCAAACATCTGGAAAAGACATATGGTGGTTCCGATCATGTGACATGTGATAATTTTCCAAATGCATAATAATGATCTATTAGTATAGAAACTTATTAATGTGGGAAAAATAATGGGTGGGAGGTGGAGAAGGTGGGGACATCCATTACTAGCAAAGATGACATGGAAAAGGTATGTATCGTTTGCGAGCAGTCAAAACAAGAAGGCATTCACATTTTTGGCCGATTTCTTTGTCTAGACTGTGAAAAAGCAATGGTTCAGACTGATACAGCCGATCCGAAATATAGATTTTACGTAAAACAATTAAAGAAAATTATATCTTCTGAAATATATTCATAAGGTCCTATTGATATAGGGCCTGTTTTTATTATGCCGCCGTGTCCGCTTGCTATGAATCAATTGGAAAATCATCTCGCTTTGTCTGCTTCTATTCAAGTCGGTTCGTTAATGTTAATATATATTTTGTTATTGATGCACAGCAATGAAAAATGACCTTGGAAAGAAAAGAGGGTTGTTCATGGATCAAGGGAAAACCCCCTTATATACCGCTCTAAAACGTCATGATGCCATCCATCCGTTTTCCTTTCATGTGCCAGGTCATAAATACGGTTTTGTATTTCCGGCAAACGCAAGAAATGATTACGAACCATTATTAAAACTGGATGCTACGGAGTTAACCGGATTAGATGATTTACACCATCCGGAATCGGTTATTGCCGAGGCACAGTTGCTAGCGGCAAAACTGTATAATGTAGAAGAGACATTTTTTCTTGTGAACGGTTCTACAACTGGAAACTTGGCGATGATTTTTGCTGTTTGTGGGGAAAAAAAGAAAGTCATTGTACAGCGCAATTGCCATAAGTCGGTGATGCATGCGCTTCAGTTAGCAGGGGCCACTCCTGTTTTTCTTTCTCCTGAATTTGATGAAGACGTTCGTGTTGCTTCTTATGTGGCCTATGACACGATAAAAAAGGCGCTCGAACTTCATCCAGATGCCGCGGCGCTAGTATTAACCAATCCTAATTATTACGGCATGGCCGTTGATCTTACAGAAGTAGTTCATCTCGCGCATCGCTACGGCATTCCCGTACTTGTCGATGAAGCGCACGGCGCCCATTTTATTCTCGGCCAGCCTTTTCCGAAAACAGCGGTCGCGTGCGGAGCGGATGTAGTTGTTCAGTCAGCTCATAAAACGCTGCCGGCTATGACAATGGGTTCGTATTTACATTTCAATAGTTCATTGGTCGATAAAGAAAAACTGAAATATTTTTTGCAAGTATTTCAATCGAGCAGCCCATCTTATCCGATTATGGCATCGCTGGATTTAGCGAGAAGCTATGTCGCTTGTTTGACAAAAAACGATGTCAAAAAGGTGGCTGAACAAATCAGAGAGTTTAAAGATGCTTTAGCAACGATTGAAGGAATTGCCATCGTGCATTCGCACCAGCCGCTTGTACAGACCGATTTGTTGAAAATTACGCTGCAAACACGGAGCGAATTATCAGGCTATGAATTGCAGCAGTTGCTAGAGCGCGAAGGAATTTTTGCCGAGCTAGCCGATCCGTTTAACGTTTTGCTTATCTATCCGCTTGCTGTGATTGAACAGATGGAGCAAGTGGTGGAAAAAATACAACAGGCGTTTCGCGGCTTGCGTTATAGTGAGCAGTTGCTATATTCGTTTCATTCTTTCTCGTTTTTGCCATCTACGGATGCGATCTCGTATAAGGAATTGCAAACGTTGCCGAAAAAAGTAGTAGATTTAAAGAGAGCGGAAGGATATATTGCCGCGGAAACGATTATACCTTATCCGCCCGGGGTGCCTCTGTTATGGATAGGGGAACGAATTTGCAAGGAACATATCGAACAAATCGAACAGCTAAAACGTTGCCATGCACGCTTTCAAGGTGGAAGATATTTATCTACTCAGCAAATAGAAGTGTATGATCTTATAAAATAAGGGAGATGTAGCGTATGAAAGGATGCTTTTTTTCGTTCGAAGGACCTGATGGCGCAGGAAAAACGACGATGATTGCGAAGCTAGAAACATTTTTACGGGAAAAAGGATTTGCCGTACTGTCGACAAGAGAACCGGGGGGCGTGCGCATTGCGGAGGCCATCCGCTCGATTATTCTAAATCCAGATCATACAGAAATGGATGGACGTACTGAAGCACTGCTTTATGCTGCGGCGAGAAGGCAGCATCTTTTAGAAAAAATTATTCCAGCCGTCGAGGCTGGTAACATTGTGTTGTGCGACCGGTTTGTTGACAGTTCTTTAGTGTATCAAGGGTTTGCCAGAGGATTGGGTGTGGACGAAGTATTGCAAATCAATCAATTCGCGATTGATGGATATTTTCCATCACTAACCATTTATTTTGATATTGATCCGAAAATGGGGCTGGAGAGAATTCAAAAAAATAAGCAGCGAGAAATAAACCGGCTCGATATGGAAAGCTTGTCCTTTCATTATAAGGTACGGGAAGGATATTTAAAGCTGGCCGAACGGTTTTCTGAGCGGATTGTTACTATTGATGCTTCCAAGCCGGTTGATGAAGTATTTGCCATGACCGTAACGGCGGTAATGAAGCAAATAGAAGGAAGATAGCAACGGTATTTCCATGAAACAAAACATGATAGGAAGAACAGGACATGGTAGAATAATGATAAAGGAAATAAGCGAGTGATGACGATGACGATGCAGTGGGAACAGCTTGAGCAATACCAGCCTGTCGTAGTAAAGATGCTCACCAAAAGTCTTGAAAAAGGAAGAGTTTCCCATGCTTACTTATTTGAAGGGCAGCGCGGAACCGGGAAAAAAGCGGCAAGCCTTTTGCTGGCGAAAAGTTTGTTTTGCTTGCATCCGTTGGAAATAAAACCTTGTAATGAATGCCGAAACTGCCGCCGCATCGATTCGGGAAACCATCCGGATGTTCATGTTATTGCGCCGGATGGACAATCGATTAAAAAAGAACAAATTGAACTGCTGCAGCAGGAATTTACGAAAACGGCAATGGAGGCCGATAGAAAACTATATATTATTGAACACGCTGATCAAATGACCACGAGTGCAGCGAACAGCTTGCTGAAATTTTTAGAAGAACCCCGTCCGGGAACGGTGGCGATTTTGCTGACAGAGCAATACCATCGCATATTGGAAACAATTGTTTCCCGCTGTCAAGTTTTTTCGTTTCAACCACTGCCGCCTGCTTTGCTTGCCAATGATTTAATAGAGCAGCAAATTCCGCCTCATATGGCTTTTCTTGCTGCCCATGTGACAAACAATTATGAAGAAGCACTTGAATTAAGCCGAGATAGTTGGTTTGCGCAAGCGCGAAAAATAGTGTTACAATTATATGAAATGTTAAAGAAAAACGATTTGCAGGCTCTTTTTTTCCTTCATGATCAATGGGTTCCGCACTTTCAGGAAAAGCAGCAAATTGATTTAGGGCTGGATTTGCTTTTATATATATATAAAGATATGTTGCATATACAATCAGGGCAACCGGATTATGTTGTGTATCGGGATAAGATCGACGATTTGCAGCAATGGGCGCTCGCTTGCTCTCAGCGGCAGATCATCCAAAGCATGGAAATCATTTTACAGGCGAAAGCACGTTTAAATACAACGAATATGAGCGTACCGCTTTTAATGGAGCAACTCATCCTTGATTTAAAGGAGGGAAAAGCGTTTGTATAATGTAGTTGGCGTTCGTTTTAAAAAAGCAGGAAAGATTTATTATTTTGACCCTGGGGAGTTAATTATTCCTGCCGGAGAGTTTGTTATTGTAGAAACCGTGCGCGGGATTGAATATGGAAAAGTAGTGATCAGCAACAAGCAAGTCGATGAAAACGATATTGTGCTGCCGCTGAAAAAAGTGATCCGCATCGCCGATGCGAAAGATAAATGGATTGTCGAAGAAAATAAAAAAGCGGCGCGCGAAGCGTATGATATTTGTCTGAAAAAAGTGGAAGAGCACGGATTGGAAATGAAGCTAGTTGATGTGGAATATACATTTGACCGCAATAAAGTGATTTTCTATTTTACCGCAGACGGGCGTGTGGATTTCCGCGAGCTTGTAAAGGATTTAGCAGCTATTTTCCGCACGCGCATCGAGCTACGGCAAATTGGCGTGCGCGATGAAGCAAAAATGCTGGGCGGAATCGGTCCGTGCGGAAGAATGCTGTGCTGTTCCACGTTTTTAGGCGATTTTGATCCCGTCTCCATTAAAATGGCAAAGGATCAAAATTTATCGCTCAATCCGACCAAAATTTCTGGTCTTTGCGGCCGCTTGATGTGCTGTTTGAAATACGAAAATGAGGAGTATGAAACAGCAAAAGAACAGCTCCCTGATTTAGGCGAATTTGTGGAAACTCCGCACGGTCTTGGCAAAGTGATAGGATTAAATATTTTGGAACGGGTATTACAAGTAGAGCTGTCCGAACATGGACGAGTCGTGGAATATACGCTTGATGAATTGATGAAAGACGGAACTCTGCCAATTCGAGCCGCAGATTAATTGGGGTGGGCAATGTGGATAAGAAAGAGATTTTTCAATCTGTAACAAGCATGGAAGAACAACTTAGCCATTTATACCGCCAGCTTGTGCAATTAAAGGAGTATGTATCGCAACTACTTGAGGAAAATCACCATTTACAAATTGAAAATGCGCATTTGCGCCGGCGGCTTGAGCAAATGGCTAATGAATGGACGGAGGAAAAGCGCAAAGGTCATAGGCATGGCCATGAGCGCAAACTGATTGATATCGGCGAAGGGTATGATAATTTAGCGCGTCTTTACCAGGAAGGGTTTCATATTTGTCATGTCCATTATGGAAGCGTCCGAAAGGAAGGAGATTGTCTGTTTTGCTTATCCTTTTTAAACAAAAAATAAGTATAGGTTGTAGCCTTTCCATTTTCGGAGAGGTTATTTTTTTGAACGTAGGGAGGATGGATGATGGTCGAATTATATGAAGATGAGAGGCTGGATTATCTTTTAAACGAAGAGATCCGCATTATTCAAAGCCCGTCGGTGTTTTCCTTTTCGCTCGATGCGGTGCTGCTGGCCAAGTTCGCCTATATGCCGATTCAAAAGGGAAACATTGTCGATTTATGTACGGGAAACGGTGTTATTCCGCTATTGTTAAGCAGGAGAACAAAAGGAAAAATTATCGGCATTGAAATTCAGGAACGGCTTTGCGATATGGCAAAGAGGAGTGTGCAATATAATGGCTTGGAAAAACAGATAGAAATTATTCAAGGCGATATTAAAGAAGCGCCTAAACAGTTAGGATATAGCAAATATGACGTGGTGACGTGCAATCCTCCTTACTTTCCGACAGTCAGCAAGGAGGAAATGAACAAAAATATTCATTTGGCCGTCGCCCGTCACGAAATTTATTGTACGCTTGAAGATGTGATTCGCGTAAGCAGCCAGCTGTTAAAGCAAGGCGGGAAAGCAGCGTTTGTGCACCGCCCAGGACGTCTCCTTGATTTGATCACCTTGATGCGTGAGTACCGGTTAGAGCCGAAACGGCTGCGCTTTGTCTATCCGAAAATGGGAAAAGAGGCCAATACGATTTTGGTAGAAGGAATCAAAGATGGGAATCCGGATTTGAAAGTGTTGCCGCCACTGGTGGTGTATAATGACAATAATGAATATACCGATGAAGTGAAGCAAATATTATACGGTATTATCCCATCATAAAGGAGCAGAAGAACATGCTTTGGCAGCAAAAAAGCTTTACAGAGCATAAAGATAAGGGAACATTGTACATTGTCCCAACACCAATCGGCAATCTCGAAGATATGACGTTTCGGGCGGTGCGGGTTTTGAAAGAAGTGGATATGATCGCGGCGGAAGATACGCGGCAAACGAAAAAGCTGCTCAATTATTTTGACATTCACACACCAGTGATGAGTTACCATGAACATAATAAATACACGAGCGGACCGCAAATTATTGAGCGGCTGAAAGAAGGAAAATCGGTAGCGCTTGTCAGCGATGCGGGAATGCCGGGAATTTCCGACCCGGGACATGAACTGATTGTGTCTGCACTCAAAGAGCGATGCACCGTCGTTCCGCTTCCCGGCGCCAACGCAGCCTTAACTGCGCTGGTTGCGTCGGGGCTGCCGACCGATCACTTTTATTTTTTCGGCTTTCTCGAGCGAACGAAGAAAGAAAAGAAACGGCAGTTGGAATCATTAAAAACGGTTCGCGAAACGATGGTTTTTTATGAAGCCCCCCATCGCCTAAAAGAAACACTGGCTATGATGTATGAAGTGTTTGGCGAGCGCCGCGCCGTCATCTGTCGTGAGCTGACGAAACGGTTTGAAGAGTTCATTCGCGGCAATTTGAGCGAGGCGGTGGAATGGGCGGAAACGAATGAAATCCGCGGGGAATTTTGTTTGATTATTGAAGGAGCACAGGAAGTGAATGAAGAGAAAGAAACATGGTGGCATTCGCTGACATTAGTAGAGCATGTAGAATATTATATAAAGGAAAAACGACTTTCGACAAAAGAGGCGATTAAACAGACAGCAAAAGATCGAAATATGTCGAAACGCGATGTCTATCAGAAGTATCATAACGAGTAAAAAAAAGGAGTTTCTCAGAAGCTAGAGAAACTCTTTTATTTATCGTTATTGGTAGCCGATTGTTGCAGATGTTCTTGGATTTCTTTTAAAAGAATTTCCGCACCTTCACGGCTTAAAATAATTTTACCGCCGGCTAATTTGAAATTGTCATCAGAAACTTCGCCAGTGACGACACATGTCATATTTGGCTTATATTTTTTCAAAATGATGCGGTCGTCGTCTACATAGATTTCCAATGCGTCTTTTTCAGCAATATCTAACGTACGACGTAATTCAATCGGAATTACGACACGGCCTAACTCGTCAACTTTACGGACAATGCCTGTTGATTTCATGGAACGCTTCCCCTCTCTATAAAAATAGTTTTTTATTTCACTAGGATTTATTCGTCAATATTCGACAAATTTCCTACATCCTAATCATATCAGCGTTTCCATTATACGTCAATCCTTTTATATGTAAAATTTTAAAAAAATGTATATTATTATTTTGAAAAAGATAGCCGTACACCATTGGCATTCCATTTTTGTCTTATGAAAAAACGCCAAGTCGCATGGCCCGTCTGCTAGGCAGTATAATCGCTATTCTATTTATACTTATCCTCCTATAATTAATTCGCCCGTTTTGATCGAAATATGACGTAATTTTATATGCCTGATGTATATTTTTTTTCCACAGGAGAAATAGATGTTTTTGTAGAATGAAAAAATTATGTAAAATAGAAGTAACATCGCTCTCGTCCGTCGGGCGGGGGCTTTTGTTCTAACAGAATAGGGAGGTATGAAGATGGAGAAAAAGACGTTTTATCTTACGACCCCGATTTATTATCCGAGCGGAAACTTGCATATTGGCCACGCCTATACGACCGTAGCGGGGGACGCGATGGCACGCTATAAACGCCTGCGCGGTTATGATGTCATGTATTTAACCGGAACGGACGAGCATGGGCAAAAAATTCAGCGCAAAGCGGAAGAAAAAGGAGTAACACCGCAACAATATGTCGACGAAATTGTCGAAGGCATTCAAGAATTGTGGAAAAAGCTCGATATTTCTTATGATGACTTCATCCGTACGACACAAGAACGCCATAAAAAAGTAGTAGAAAAAATTTTTGCGCGTCTTGTCGAACAAGGTGATATTTATTTAGGTGAATACGAAGGATGGTATTGTACACCATGCGAATCATTTTATACTGAACGGCAGCTCGTTGATGGAAACTGCCCGGACTGCGGTCGTCCAGTAGAGAAAGTAAAAGAAGAATCGTATTTCTTTAGAATGAGCAAATATGTCGATCGCCTTTTGCAATACTATGAAGAAAATCCGGAGTTCATCCAGCCGGAGTCTCGCAAAAATGAAATGATTAACAACTTTATTAAACCAGGGCTTGAGGATTTGGCGGTTTCTCGTACAACGTTTGACTGGGGCATTAAAGTTCCGGGCGATCCGAAGCACGTTATTTATGTATGGATTGACGCGCTTACGAACTATATTACGGCGTTAGGGTACGGCACTGATAACGATGAGAAGTTTCGCAAATACTGGCCGGCAGATGTCCATTTAGTCGGAAAAGAAATCGTCCGCTTCCATACGATTTATTGGCCAATTATGTTAATGGCGCTCGATTTGCCGCTGCCGAAAAAAGTGTTCGCGCACGGTTGGCTGTTAATGAAAGACGGCAAAATGTCGAAATCGAAAGGAAACGTCGTGGATCCTGTTACATTAATTGACCGCTATGGGTTAGACGCGCTTCGTTACTATTTACTTCGTGAAGTTCCATTTGGTTCTGACGGCGTGTTTACTCCAGAAGGGTTTGTCGAACGCATTAATTATGACTTAGCAAACGACTTAGGCAACTTGTTACATCGCACGGTAGCGATGGTGGAAAAATATTTTGATGGCATTATTCCACCATATCGCGGCGCGAAAACAGCATTTGACAACGATCTTGTTGAAACGGCAAAAGAAGTAGTGAAGCAATATGAAGAAGCGATGGAAAAAATGGAATTCTCGGTGGCGCTTGCATCTGTATGGCAACTGATTAACCGGACTAACAAATATATTGATGAAACGCAGCCTTGGGTGCTCGCAAAAGATGAAAGCAAAAAAGAACAGCTGGCGTCGGTAATGGCCCATTTAGCGGAATCGCTTCGCCATGTGGCTATTTTGTTGCAGCCGTTTTTAACGCGTACGCCGGAAAAAATTTTTAAGCAGCTTGGCATTGTTGATGAACCATTAAAACAATGGGACAGCTTATACGGGTTCGGCCTCATCAAAGAAGGCACGAAAGTAACAAAAGGTGAACCGCTATTTCCACGGTTAGACATTGAAAAAGAAGTGGAATATATTAAAGCGCATATGCAAGGCGGCGCGCCGGCAAAGCAGAAAGAGGAACAGCAAGCACCAAAAGCGGAAGAGATCACGATCGACGATTTTGCAAAAGTCGATTTGCGCGTTGCCGAAGTGGTGCACGCGGAGCCGGTGAAAAACGCCGATAAGCTGCTAAAGCTGCAGCTTGACCTTGGCGATGAAAAACGTCAAGTCGTCTCGGGAATTGCGCAATTTTACAAACCAGAAGAACTGGTTGGTAAAAAAGTCATCTGTGTAACGAATTTAAAACCAGTAAAATTGCGCGGCGAATTGTCCCAAGGTATGATTCTTGCCGGGGAAGAAAACGGAGTGCTGTCTGTTGCTACCGTTGATAAAAATGTTCCGAATGGGACAAAAATAAAATAATGGTAAACATAAGAGGTGTGGTGTTCATCGGTACACGACACCTCTTTGTTGTCATTTTGTAATAAAAATGTTAACAGCCTGTGATATATGTAATGGATTTCTATGTTACACTTAACAACAAGGTAGAAAAGGGGTTTACTGTTATGCTCTTTGACACCCATGCGCATTTAAATGCGGTTCAATATAACGAGGATTTGCAAGAAGTAATTGACCGTGCTCTTAACGAAGGAGTTTCTCATATTGTCGTCGTCGGTTTTGATCGCCCTACGATTGCACGGGCGATCGAGCTAGCGGAGCAATATGATTTTATTTATGCTGCGGTTGGCTGGCACCCTGTAGATGCGGTCGATATGACGGATGATGATTTACAGATGATCGAAGAATTAGCAGCTCATCCAAAAGTAGTGGCCTTAGGAGAAATGGGTTTGGACTACTATTGGGATAAATCACCAAAGGAAATACAACATGACGTATTTCGGCGACAGATCGCTTTGGCGAAAAAAGTAAAATTGCCGATTATTATTCATAACCGCGAGGCAACAGCGGATATTTTACAAATTTTAAAAGAGGAAAACGCTGCCGAAGTGGGCGGAATTATGCATTGTTTTAGCGGAAGTGTAGAAGTGGCGAAACAATGCATTGATATGAACTTTTTTATTTCGCTTGGCGGACCGGTAACGTTTAAAAATGCGAAAAAGCCGAAGGAAGTAGCGGCGCAAATTCCGCTTGAGCATTTATTGATTGAAACAGACTGTCCGTATTTAACGCCTCACCCTTTCCGTGGAAAGCGAAATGAACCGAGCTACGTCAAATACGTAGCGGAAGCGATCGCCGAGATTAAAGGTATTTCCTTTGAGGAAGTAGCAAAAGCGACGATGGAGAATGCGAAAAAATTATTCGGCATTTATCGCTAAAAACATTTGTCAAATGATAAGGAGACTTGTCTAAACATGATCGAATAAAAAAAGTTCTACAAATTTAGGACGTTACATATGATAAACATGTCGACAAGTCTTCCTTCCCTTTTAACCGAATTTTCTGCATAATAGAGTGTGTTTATGCGTACATGTTAGAGGGAGAGGGGAAATAAGCGAAAGAAGGAGGCGTTTTACATTATGTTGCCCAATATGAAGAGAATTTCCGATTCATTGAGGAAAAACTTCACTGTTACTGCTAGTAGTTTTATAGCTTTTTCAGCGACAACAGGATTTGCCGGGTACGAAATAGCCAAAGATGATGTGACACTAACGGCAAACGGAAAAAAACAAGAGATCCGTACTCATGCAAAAACGGTAAAAGAAGTATTAGAGGAGCAAAATATTAAGCCAAGGAAAGAAGATTACGTCTATCCATCGTTAGATACGCCAATTACAGACGATTTAAACATCGTTTGGGAAGCGAGCAAGAAAGTCACTTTGACAATAGATGGGAAAGAACAAGAAATATGGACGACTGCAAAGGACGTTGCCGAGCTATTAAACTCGCAACATATTAAAATCGGAAAGTACGACAAAATTGCCCCAGCATTAAATACAAAAATTAAAAAAGGAATGGAAGTGAACGTGGAGAAGGCATTTCCAGTCCGATTAAATGTCGGTGGTAAACAGCAACAAGTGTGGGCAACTTCGACTACTGTCGCTGACTTTTTGAAACAACAAGGGGTACAATTAGACAAACTGGATCGAGTAGAGCCGTCTCTGCACGAAAATATAAAAGAAAATATGACCATTAACGTGATAAAAGTTAAAAAAGTCACCGATGTAGTGGAAGGACCAGTGGGATTTGCAGTCGTCACGAAACAAGACGCCACATTGCCAAAAGGAGAACGACGGGTTATCCAACCTGGAGAAAAAGGGCTTGTTGCCAAAACGTATGAAATAGTATTGGAAAACGGAAAAGAAGTATCGCGTAAATTAATTGCCACAAAGACGATTAAAAAAAGCGAAACCCGCATTGTGGCTATTGGTACAAAAGTGATTGAAAGACGGCCTGCAGTGGCTGAAAGACGATCTGTCAAGGTGCAAAACCGCCCGACATCACGCGGTCAACATAGTGCTGCGGCGAAAGAGTTCTATGTGACCGCTACCGCCTATACCGCATATTGCGAAGGCTGTTCGGGAACAACGAGAATGGGAATTAATTTGCGTAGAAACCCTTCTGCAAAAGTTATTGCCGTTGATCCAAATATTATCCCGCTCGGATCAAAAGTATACGTAGAAGGGTATGGATATGCTATTGCTGCAGATACAGGTTCAGGTATTCACGGTTATGAAATTGATGTGTTTTTGCCTAAACAATCCGATGCAATTCATTGGGGTAGAAAACGCGTAAAAATAAAGGTTCTGCAATAAAGGGAAAGCAGGCGGAGGGTTTTTCACCCTCTGCTTTTTCGTTATAATGAAAGAAGATATTTCACCTATTTAGACGGAGAAAATCGAAAAAAAGTTTCACTGATTTTACAAAAAATAAATATTATACCGTTTCATGAGCAGCAGAAAAACTATCCAAGCATTATTTTACCGGAAAGGAGGCATTGCAGAAATAGGAAAAAAGACTTATTCCCATTGCGGAATGAGGAAATGATTTCTGCACATTGGTGATGAGAATTAAGGAAATTATTGTTGTCGAGGGAAAAGACGATACAGCGGCGGTTCGGCGCGCTGTTGATGCGGATACGATTGAAACAAACGGTTCGGCGATCAGCGAAGAAATTATCGAACGCATTAAGTTGGCAAAAGAAAAACGGGGAGTCATTATTTTTACGGATCCGGATTTTCCGGGGGAAAAAATTCGTAAAACGATTACCCAGCATGTTCCTGGCTGCAAACATGCTTTTTTGCCAAGGAAAGCGGCCATCGCGAAAGACGGAAAAGGAATTGGCGTTGAACATGCGTCTGTGGAAGATATTCGCCAAGCGCTAGCAAACGTATATGAAGAAACAACCGAGTGGAAGGAAGAGATCACGTTTGACGAACTTGTCGCTGCCGGCTTAATCGGAGGAGAGCTGGCGAAAAAGCGGCGGCAGCGATTGGGGGAAAGGCTAAAAATCGGCTATGCGAACGGAAAACAGCTTTATAAGCGGCTGAAAATGTTTCAAATCTCCAAGGGAACGTTTTATGCAGCTTTAGAGCAGGTGATGCGGGAGGAAACAAATGATGCATAAAGATATTGCCACACCAAGGCGTACAAAGGAAATTTTGGATCAATACGGGTTTTCCTTTAAAAAAAGTTTAGGACAAAACTTTTTAATTGATACCAATATTTTACGGAAAATTGTCGACGCTGCAGAAATTTCCTCTGAAACAGGAGCGATTGAAATCGGTCCAGGAATTGGGGCATTAACAGAACAATTGGCGCGTCGGGCAAAAAAAGTGGTCGCCTTTGAAATAGACCAGCGATTATTGCCGATTTTGGCCGATACGCTGTCTCCGTATGGAAATGTGCGAATTATTCATCAGGACGTGTTAAAAGCAGATATTCATCAAGTGATTGCGGACGAATTTACAGATGTAGCCGATATTATGGTGGTAGCTAATTTGCCGTACTATGTCACCACGCCGATTATTATGAAGCTGTTGACCGACCGCCTGCCGATTCGCGGCATGGTGGTGATGCTGCAAAAGGAAGTAGCCGACCGTCTAGCTGCCAAGCCAGGGACGAAAGATTATGGCTCATTGTCCATTGCAGTCCAGTATTATACAGAAGCAGCGGTCGTCATGACGGTGCCGCGGACCGTGTTTATTCCGCAGCCGAACGTCGATTCCGCCGTGATTCGATTAATAAAGAGAAAACAGCCGCCCGTAGCGGTAAACGATGAGGCATTTTTCTTTCAAGTGGTGCGGGCTAGCTTTGCACAGCGCCGAAAAACGATTTTAAACAATTTAGTCAACAATTTGCCAAACGGAAGGGCGATGAAAGAGCAAATCGAAATCTCCTTAGCTAACGCGAGCATTGATCCGCGCCGTCGCGGGGAAACGTTGACGATGGAGGAGTTCGCCGCACTAAGCAATGTATTACACAACCTATTGAAACTTTAAATGCATTTTTGAGCTGGCGTGCAGCAGGAAATGAAATAATGTCTATCACCTATTGTCCGAATATGCATATGGTACTTATTAGTAGGCATTCATTTCATAATGGAGTGATGGGTGATGGACATTAAGATCGGCGATATTGTGGCTAGAAAATCATATAAATGTGATTTATTGTTTCGCGTAATCGATATAAAAGAAAAAGGGGACGAAAGGGAAGCCATTTTATATGGCGAAGATGTGAGACTGATTGCTGATGCTCCATGCAGCGATTTAGTCATCATCGACGAACGGGAACAGCAGGAAAGGAAGAAAAAGGAAATTGAGCTGATTGAACAGTCATATAAACTGTTTCGCCAAGATTACCATGCAATGAAGCAAAAAATTGAATATCGGGCAACAGGAGGATATCAAACGGAAAAGGATTTTTTTCAAATCCCGGGGCGCGTCCTTCATTTGGACGGTGACCCTTTATATTTACGAAAATGTTTGGATTTATACGAACGGATTGGTGTGCCGGTATACGGAGTGTATTGTGAGGAAAGCGAAATGCCGGAAAAAGTTGGTGTACTGATTGAACAGTTTCGCCCGGATATTTTAGTCATTACCGGCCATGATTCCTATTCGAAATCAAAAGGAAAAGTAAATGATTTGAAGGCTTACCGCCATTCGAAACATTTTGTGCAGACGGTAAAGGAAGCGCGCAAAAAGGTTCCTCATCTTGACCAGCTTGTTATTTTCGCGGGGGCGTGCCAGTCCCACTTTGAATCACTGATCCGCGCCGGTGCCAACTTTGCCAGCTCCCCGGCACGAGTAAACATTCATGCGCTCGATCCCGTCTATATTGTTTCGCGGATTAGTTTCACTCCTTTTATGGAGACCGTCAATGTTTGGGATGTGCTTCGCAATACATTAACCGGAGAAAAAGGACTTGGAGGGGTGGAAACCAAGGGAGTGCTGCGTACGGGAATGCCCTTCCGTTTAATTCATGATACAGGTGATTAGAACCGCCATGATGAAAAGGCGGTTTTTTATTTTTAATCGATACATATTTTTACATAAAAGCGCCATAATATACATAAAAGAAGAATTTTGTAGAAAAATATGCATTGACAGTAATGAAAATGCATTGATATAATCTTTATTTTTGACTTTGAAAAGAATTTTTGTTACAATTAAAAGCAGTGAGGTGGATAGTGAATGCCAAAAACTTTATCCGATATTAAAAAAACATTGGATTCTAATATCGGCAGACGTTTGACATTGCGGGCAAACGGAGGGCGAAGAAAGACGATTGAACGCTGTGGAATATTAGCAGAAACGTATCCATCGGTATTTGTAATTGAACTCGACCAAAAAGAGAACGCGTTTGAACGAGTATCGTTTAGTTACGCGGACGTGTTGACGGAAGCGGTAAAATTGACATTTTTAGATGATGATAAAGCTGGCGGGCAGTAGACAATTTTGTTTGCTGCTTTTTGTTTTGTCATAAATAGGTCAACATAAAGACGTTTATTTTTTTTCATACTAAAACTGTCGCGGTAGATAAGAGGGGGTTGTTGACATTGGGTCGTCGCCGTGGAATTATGTCGCAGCGCTTTAAAGAAGAATTAGCAAAAGAATTAGGCTTTTATGATGTTGTGCAACGAGAAGGATGGGGAGCGATCCGCGCCAAAGACGCGGGAAATATGGTAAAATTGGCGATTGAAAAAGCAGAGCGACAGCTTGCCGGAAAGATGGAGTAACTCCATTGTTTGCAATGTTGGAAGATAAAAATGCCGCGACAGCCGAAGCGCGACCGCTTCGGCTTTTATTTGATGCCGTTTATTATATTGTTTGACATGGGTGGATGAAATATACTTTTCTTTATTTAGCAACATTCATGATTTGTGTTATTATGATAAAATGGGTTTATGAAGAAAGTTGGAAGTCGTTAAAGTAGGTGGAACGTTTGAGGCTATTAGTGAAGGCACCAGCAAAAATTAACTTGTCTTTAGACGTGTTACATAAGCGGCCGGATGGGTATCACGAAGTGAAAATGGTCATGACAACGATTGATTTGGCAGATCGGATTGAATTAATTCCGCGTGCCGATGATGCAATACAGATTATTTCACAAAATCGGTTTGTTCCAGATGACCACCGCAATTTGGCATATCAAGCGGCAAAGTTATTAAAGGAGACCTTTTCCATTAAACAAGGTGTGGCGATCTCTATTACCAAACATATCCCGGTAGCGGCGGGTCTGGCGGGAGGAAGCAGCGATGCCGCCGCAACATTGCGGGGATTAAATAAGCTTTGGAATTTAGGTCTTACCCTTGATGAATTAGCAGAATTAGGAGCGCAAATCGGTTCTGACGTATCGTTTTGCGTTTACGGCGGAACGGCGATTGCCACCGGGCGCGGTGAAAAAATTACCCCCATCCCTTCACCACCTCCATGCTGGGTTGTGTTGGCAAAACCGTCCATTGGCGTTTCTACCGCGGAAGTGTATCGGAATTTAAAGGTGAAGGAAGTAGTGCATCCGGATGTCGATGCCATGGTCGAGGCAATTGAACGCCAAGATTATTTTGCCATTTGCCAATTAGTCGGGAACGTATTAGAAGAAGTAACATTGAAAATGCATCCGGAAGTAGCGCATATTAAAGAACAAATGAGACGGTTTGGAGCAGATGCAGTATTAATGAGCGGCAGTGGGCCGACGGTATTCGGGCTCGTCCAGCATGATTCAAGAATGCAGCGCATTTACAATGGGCTTCGCGGTTTTTGTGAACAAGTATTTGCTGTTCGTTTATTAGGCGAACGTCATTCACTTGATTAAACACGTACATTTTTGGTATATTTACTTTATAATATTCGGTTTTGGGAGGTCCGCTATGAAGTTAAGGCGCAGCGGCCGTTTAGTGGATATGACCCATTATCTTCTTGAACGGCCACATCAACTTATTCCGCTTACGTTTTTTGCGGAGCGTTATGAATCGGCCAAGTCATCGATTAGCGAAGATTTAGCCATTATTAAACAAACGTTTGAACAGCAAGGGATCGGAACGATTAAAACATTGCCGGGGGCTGCTGGCGGCGTACAATATATTCCAAAAATGTCGAAGCAGGAAGCGGAAGAAATTGTGACATATTTATGCGAGCAGCTATCGCGTCCGGATCGGTTGTTGCCCGGTGGATACCTATACATGACCGATATTCTCGGTGACCCTCGTATTATGAACAAAATCGGCAGGCTCTACGCGTCCATTTTTGCCGACCGGCCGGTCGATGTCGTCATGACCATTGCGACAAAAGGAATTCCGCTCGCTTATGCGGTCGCCCACTTTTTGTATGTTCCGGTCGTTATTGTCCGCCATGACAATAAAGTAACGGAAGGATCGATGGTCAGCATTAACTACGTTTCCGGTTCTTCAAAGCGCATTCAAACGATGGTGCTGGCGAAGCGGAGCTTGGCGGAAGGAGCCAATGTATTAATTATCGACGATTTTATGAAAGCGGGCGGCACGGTAAACGGAATGGTAAATTTGCTAAATGAGTTTAACGCCAAACTTTCCGGTATCGGTGTTCTTGTCGAATCGGAAGAAACGAAAGAACGGCTCGTAGACGAATATATTTCGCTTGTGAGACTGTCATCGGTGGATGTCAAAGAAAAACAAATTACCGTAAAAGCAGGAAATTACACGCAGTTTATGGAATAGATAAACGAGAAAGGAGAGCAAACAGAATGAGAAAAGTAGAAACGAATAAAGCGCCGCAGGCGATCGGTCCGTATTCACAAGGAATTATCGTCAATAACATGTTTTACAGCTCGGGGCAAATTCCGCTCACTCCCGAAGGAGAGATGGTACAAGGCGACATAAAAGCACAAACGCATCAAGTATTTCAAAACTTAAAAGCCGTTTTGGAAGCGGCTGGTGCATCGCTTGATACAGTAGTCAAAACGACGGTGTTTTTGAAAAACATGGATGATTTTGCGGCAATGAATGAAGTATATAGTCAATATTTCACAAATCATAAACCGGCGCGCTCGTGCGTGGAAGTGGCGAGACTGCCGAAAGACGCGCTGGTCGAAATTGAAGTAGTCGCGTTGATTCAATAAGTTTCCATCGCCTGCCTTTTCCCTAAAAAGTCGAGAACTAGGTATTTTTATTTATAAAAAATTTTCAAAAAAAAGAAGGAAATAGAGAAAATACGTGGAATAAAAATAATCAAGTCTGATATAGGGAAAAGGTGGTGAGCATAATGGAAGTTACTGACGTAAGATTACGCCGCGTAAATACCGAAGGACGTATGAAAGCGATTGCCTCGATCACACTGGATAACGAATTCGTTGTCCATGATATCCGCGTCATTGATGGCAATAACGGATTGTTTGTCGCAATGCCAAGCAAGCGTACTCCAGATGGAGAATTTCGCGACATTGCACATCCGATTAACTCAGCCACGCGCGGAAAAATTCAAGAGGCAATATTAGCTGAGTATCATCGCTTAGGTAAGTTGGAAGAGGAACTTGAAGAAGCTGGTGCTTCATAAAAATACGAGAAAGGGCCTGTGCCAAATGGACAGGCTCTTTTTTTTGCCTTATTCTAGAAAAATCAATGATTCCTTGAAATACACTATTAATTGAGATATATTCAATTATGGATAAAAAGGTAAAATTGGAGGCCTTATATATGGTAAAACGATATGCGGTCATATTGGCGGCTGGACAGGGAACCAGAATGAAATCGAAACAATATAAAGTATTGCACCCTGTTTGCGGCAAGCCAATGGTTCAGCATGTAGTGGACCAAGTTTCACAGCTGGGAATAGAAAAGCTTATTACCATTGTCGGTTTTGGGGCGGAACAAGTAAAACAGCAGCTTGGCGACCAAAGCGAATATGCCCTTCAGCAAGAGCAATTAGGAACGGCGCACGCAGTGATGCAAGCATCCCCTTATTTACGGGGAAAAGATGGAGTAACGCTCGTTGTATGCGGTGATACACCGTTAATTACTGCTGAAACGATGCAAGCTTTGCTTCATCATCATCTTGCGACAAAGGCAAAAGCAACGATTTTGACAGCAATCGCAGATAACCCTGCCGGATATGGTCGCATTGTTCGCGATTCCCATGGAAATGTTGAAAAAATTGTCGAACATAAAGATGCAAGCGAACAAGAACGCGCCATCAAAGAAATTAACACAGGGACATATTGCTTTGATAACAAGTCTTTATTTGAAGCGCTTACACATGTATCAAACAATAATGTACAAGGTGAATATTATTTAACAGATGTCATTGAAATTTTAAAATCAAATGGCAGTATCATTTCCGCGTACAAAGCTCCATCTTTTGAAGAGACGATTGGGGTAAACGACCGCGTTGCCCTCGCCGAAGCAGAAAGAATTATGCGCGAGCGGATTTGTCGCAAGCATATGATGAACGGGGTAACGATTATTGATCCTGCTCATACGTATATATCGGTTGAGGCGCAAATCGGCCGTGACACTGTGATTTATCCAGGAACGGTCATTGAAGGAAAAACAGTAATCGGTGAAGACTGTACGATTGGACCAAACTCGGAAATCAAAGATTGTTTGATTGGAAATGGCACAACGATTCGTCATTCCGTTGCCCATGACAGCGAAATTGGGAGCGATGTCACGATTGGACCGTTTGCTCATATTCGTCCATTGTCGAAAATCGATGATGAGGTCCGCATCGGAAATTTTGTCGAGGTGAAAAAATCGACGTTTGGCAAAGGAAGCAAAGCGTCGCATTTAAGCTATATCGGTGATGCGGAAGTCGGCGCCAACGTCAATCTTGGCTGCGGATCCATTACCGTAAACTATGATGGAAAAAATAAATATATGACAAAAATTGAAGATGGGGCGTTTATTGGTTGTAATGCCAATTTAATTGCTCCTGTGACGATTGGAAAAGGTGCTTATGTTGCCGCTGGCTCCACCATTACCGAGGATGTTCCTGGAAATGCATTATCGATTGCCCGTGCGCGGCAAGTAAATAAAGAAAACTACGTCGACCGTCTGTCGATCAAGAAAAATTCTTAGTGGAGGTCTATCAATGTCTGAGTGTTATCACAACCTAAAATTATTTGCGTTAAATTCAAACATGAAGTTGGCAGAAGAAATTGCGGAAATTATGGAAATTGAATTAGGCAAATGTTCTGTCTCCCGTTTCAGCGATGGGGAAATTCAAATTAACATTGAGGAAAGCATCCGGGGTGATGATGTTTTCGTTCTTCAATCGACAAGCGTCCCGGTCAATGAGCATTTAATGGAATTATTAATTATGATCGATGCATTAAAACGCGCCTCGGCACGAACGATTAATATTGTGATGCCGTATTACGGGTATGCCCGTCAAGACCGAAAAGCGCGCTCCCGTGAACCGATCACGGCGAAGCTGGTAGCCAATCTTTTGGAAACAGCAGGGGCTTCGCGCGTCATTACGCTTGATTTGCACGCGCCGCAAATTCAAGGATTTTTTGATATTCCAATCGACCACTTGATGGGAGTTCCGATTTTAGCTGACTATTTTAAAGGCAAAAATCTCGATGATATCGTCGTTGTTTCTCCAGACCACGGCGGTGTGACACGGGCAAGAAAACTTGCCGACCGTTTAAAAGCGCCGATTGCCATCATTGATAAGCGCCGACCAAAGCCAAATGTGGCGGAAGTCATGAATATCGTTGGACAAGTAGCAGGGAAAACTGCTATTTTAATTGATGATATTATTGATACGGCCGGAACGATTACATTGGCCGCCAACGCCTTGGTCGCAAGCGGAGCGAAAGAAGTGTACGCGTGCTGTACGCATCCGGTGCTGTCCGGTCCGGCAATTGAACGCATTCAAAATTCACAAATTAAAGAACTGGTTGTTACCAATACAATTGCGTTGCCAGAAGAAAAGAAAATTGATAAAATTGTAGAGCTGTCAGTTGCACCGCTGATTGCGGAGGCCATTACACGCGTATATGAAATGAAGTCTGTCAGCGTATTGTTTGATTAATGGAAAAACATGTTTAGACCTTCTTGTTTTAGGATAAAGTATCAATAGATTCTAATTCTAATTCAGGAAGGTGAGGAAACATGGCTATAGTACTAGAAGCAAAAGAACGCACAGACAAAAAACATTCCACACTTCGACGCATTCGTTTACAAGGAAACATTCCTGGAATATTGTATGGGAAAAATGTTGATAATAAAATGATTTTTGTCAGTGGTGCAGAACTGGAAAAAACGATTCGTGAAGGTGGACGCCATAGCTTAATGACGCTGAAAATAGGCGGAAAAGATTATTCCGTCCTGATGCGCGAGATCCAAAGAGATCCGCTGCGCGGCAATATTCTTCATGTTGATTTCCAAGCAGTAGATATGTCGACAGAAGTAGATATTGATGTCGATGTGCGCTTGATCGGCGAAGCTGCCGGAGTAAAAGACGGCGGCGTATTGCAGCAAAATCTGCATCAATTATCGATTCGCGTATTGCCGGCGAATATTCCGTCGTCGATTGATATTGACATCTCGCACCTTCAAGTAGGCGATGTGATTACGGTAGGAGATGTAAAAACAGACGGAAAATATGAAATTAATCACGAGCCTTCTGAAGTGATTGCGACCATCTTGCCTCCGCAACAAGAAGAGGAAATCCATAGCGGTGAACAGCAAGAACCTGGTCATCCTGATGCAGAAGAGGGAAGAGAAACGACTCCAGAGTCGTAAATTTAGGACGTAACCGTTTTCGGTTACGTCTTTTGTAGTATCATCGCAAAGAGAGGAGACCGAGTATTGAAGTTATTTGTTGGCCTTGGGAATCCAGGAAAAGAATACGAACAAACGAGGCATAACGTTGGCTTTATGGTCATGGATGAACTGGCAAAACGATGGAATATTTCTTTTCAAACAACCAAGTTTCGCGGTATGATGGCATCTGCCATTATTTCTGGAGAAAAAGTAGCATTATGCAAACCGTTGACATATATGAATTTATCAGGGGAATGTGTTCGACCGTTAATGGATTACTATGGTATTGATGTCGATGATGTCATTGTCGTATACGATGACCTTGACCTTCCACCTGGGAAAATTCGCTTGCGCATGAAAGGAAGCGCCGGCGGACATAATGGCATTAAATCACTGATTTATCATTTAGGCACCCAAGAATTTAAACGGATTCGCATCGGTATTGGGCGCCCGGCAAACGGGCAAAAGGTAACCGATTATGTGTTAGGCCGTTTTGCGAAAGAAGAAAGTGACACGGTAATGGAAGCGATTTTACGTTCGGCTGATGCGTGTGAAAAAGCGGTGACGACGCCGTTTCTGCAAGTGATGAATGAATTTAACAAATGAATATTTTCCTCCTAATCGGTGCAAAATGAAAGTATGAATACGCGCCCTTTAGGAGGTTTGTTGGCAATGGCATTGCATTATTATTGTCGGCATTGTGGAACGAAAGTAGGGACGATTGATCAAGTTTCCATATATAGTGAACAATTAGGGTTTCATCATTTGACAGAGGAAGAACGTTTGGAGATGATTTCGTATCAGCCGAACGGTGATATTCATGTAAAAACAATTTGCGAAGATTGCCAAGAGGCATTGACAAGAAATCCAGAGTTACATCAGTATGAGAAGTTTATCCATTAACGGGGCTTTGGGCAACCAAAGCATTTTTGTATTTTTTCTTATAAATATATCCATATATAGTCATATATGGAACAAAACGATCGGTTTGTATACAAATATAGCAATAGAGAAATACAATGATATTGAGAGGAGGGAGAATAGGGGTGCTTTCGTTGCATCGCTATTTAGCTGAAAATCAAGATGTTCGTTCCATTATCGAAGGCGTAAAAGTGGGATTGAAAGAACAGCTCGTTGCCGGGTTATCCGGGTCGGCCCGGTCTGTTTTTGTTTCGGCATTATACAAGGAAACGAATAGACCGATTCTACTCGTTACCCATAATTTGTTTCACGCGCAAAAAATGTATGACGACCTTGTTCAATTGCTCGGAACCGAAGAGGTGTTTTTATATCCGGTCAATGAGGTTATTGCCGCTGAAATGGCGATCGCCAGTCCGGAGTTAAAGGCACAGCGTTTAGAAGTGATGAATTATTGGGCGAAACGGCAACAAGGCATCGTTATTTGTCCAGTTGCTGGATTGCGTCGTTTGCTTCCTCCCGCATCGTTATGGAGGGATCATTTATTCACATTCACGGTTGGCCAAGATATCGATATTGACCATTATAAACAACAGTTCGTACAAATGGGATATAAACGTGTAGCGACAGTATCGGCCCCTGGGGAATTTAGCATTCGCGGCGGTATTATTGATATTTATCCGTTAACTACTGAATTTCCGTATCGGATTGAGCTGTTTGATACGGAAATTGAATCGATACGTACATTCACCGCGGATGATCAGCGTTCCCGTGATGAAGTACAACAAGTAACCATCGGACCTGCTGATGAAATGATTGTTTATGGAGAGGCGTTAGAGCGGGGAATCGAACGAATCGAAGCAGGGTTAGCGGAAAGTCTCAACAAATTAAAAGATGAGAAGGCCAAACAATTATTGCTAGAACATGTATCAGCAGAACTTGAGCAATTAAAACAAGGACAAGAAATTGAACAACAATATAAATATATGGCGCTCTTCTACAAAGAGCCTGCTAGTTTGCTAGACTATCTTCCGGAAAATGGCATATTGCTGATGGATGAGATGAGCAGATTGCAAGAGGCGGCTGAAAGCTTAGATAAAGAAGAGGCAGAATGGTACACCAGCTTGCTTAGTAATGGAAAAATAATCCATGATGTGCCAATTTCTCACTCATTTTCGGAATTGTTGCAAAAACATCGCAAACAGCGGATTTATTTGTCTTTATTTTTACGACATGTCCCGCATACCCATCCAGAAAATATTGTCAATATTTCCTGCAAACAAATGCAGAATTTCCACGGGCAAATGTCGTTGCTGAAATCCGAGCTAGAAAGATGGAAAAAAGCCAACTATGCGGTAGTTTTTTTGGCGCCGAACGCAGAGCGGATGAAAAAGCTGCAATCCGTTTTGGAAGACTATGAAATCGATGTTGCCCCGTTAAGCAAGGACGCGGTGCTGATGCACGGCAAATATCAGATGATCGAAGGCGACTTAAATACAGGGTTTGAGCTGCCGATGCAAAAGCTTGCCGTGATTACGGAAGAAGAATTGTTTAAAAAACGGGCAAAAAGACTGATTCGCCGTCCAAAATTATCGAATGCGGAGCGGATTAAAAGTTACTCGGAACTGCAAGTTGGCGATTACGTTGTCCATGTCAACCACGGTATTGGTAAATATTTAGGAATCGAAACATTAGAGATTAACGGTGTGCATAAAGATTATATCCATATTCAATACCAAGGCAGCGATACGTTATATGTGCCGGTCGATCAAATTGATCAAGTGCAAAAATACGTAGGCTCTGAAGGGAAAGAGCCGAAGATTTACAAATTAGGCGGCTCCGAATGGAAAAAGGTGAAAAAGAAAGTCGAGTCGTCCGTCCAAGATATCGCTGAAGATTTAATTAAGCTGTACGCTGAACGGGAAGCAAGCAAAGGATACGCGTTTTCCCCGGATACAGAAATGCAGCGGGAATTTGAAGCGGCGTTTCCGTACCAGGAAACGGAAGATCAGCTTCGTTCGATTGAAGAAATCAAGCGCGATATGGAAAGCGATAAGCCGATGGATCGCCTTCTTTGCGGTGACGTTGGCTACGGAAAGACGGAAGTAGCGCTGCGGGCCGCGTTTAAAGCGATTATGGACGGCAAACAAGTCGCATTTCTCGTACCGACGACAATTTTAGCACAGCAGCATTACGAAACGGTGCGCGAGCGATTTCAAGGGTTTCCAATTAACGTCGGACTGTTAAACCGCTTTCGCACTAGAAAACAGCAAGCGGAAACGATTAAAGGGCTAAAAGAAGGAACCATTGATATGGTCATTGGCACACACCGCCTATTATCCAAAGATGTTCAGTTTAAAGATTTAGGGCTTCTCATTATTGACGAAGAGCAGCGATTTGGCGTTACCCATAAAGAAAAAATCAAGCAGATGAAGGCTAATATTGATGTGCTGACATTAACGGCAACGCCGATCCCAAGAACTTTGCATATGTCGATGATCGGAGTGCGCGACCTGTCGATTATTGAAACGCCGCCGGAAAATCGCTTTCCGGTGCAAACGTATGTGATGGAATATACCCCTGAACTCGTAAAGGAAGCGATTGAACGGGAGCTGGCTAGAGACGGACAAGTGTTTTTCTTGTACAACCATATTGAAGATATTGATAGGAAGGCGGAAGAAATTTCACAGCTTGTGCCGGAAGCGCGTGTAACCTATGTGCACGGGCGCATGTCAGAAAACGAGTTGGAATCCACGATGTTGGCGTTTTTAGAAGGGCAGTACGATGTACTGGTGACGACGACGATTATTGAAACAGGCGTGGATATTCCAAACGTCAATACGTTGATTGTCTACGACGCTGATCGCATGGGGCTGTCGCAATTGTATCAGCTGCGCGGGCGTGTCGGTCGCTCCAACCGCGTTGCGTACGCATATTTCACATACCGAAAAGATAAAGTGCTCAATGAAGCGGCAGAGAAGCGGCTTCAGGCAATTAAAGAATTTACCGAACTCGGATCAGGGTTTAAAATTGCAATGCGCGACTTATCGATTCGCGGTGCTGGCAATATATTAGGGGCGGAGCAACACGGATTTATCGATTCGGTTGGATTTGATTTATATTCGCAAATGCTCAAAGAAGCCATCGAGAAACGAAAAGGCATCAAACGGGAAGAAGAAAAACAGGAAGTGACGATCGATTTGGAAATCGACGCGTACATTCCAGATACGTATATTTCCGATGGGTTGCAAAAAATCGATATGTACAAGCGGTTTAAAGCGGTGGAAACGATGGAAGACGTGGAAGCGCTGCGTGAGGAAATGGAGGACCGCTTCGGCGATTATCCAGATGAAGTCGCTTACTTGTTCCAAGTAGCGGAAGTGAAAGTGTTCGCTAAACAAATCGGTGTCGAATCCATTAAGCAGCAAAAGCAGCAAGTAGAAATTTTATTTGCTGAACATGCATCAAAAAATGTCGAAATACAGCGCCTGTCCAAAATTGGCGGGCAATACGGACGCTTGTTTGGCTTTGGTATGGAAGGGGCTAAATTAAAAATTGTGTTATATATTAAAGATTTCAAGCCGCAAGAGTGGCTGATGATTTTATACGAAACCTTAAAGGAGCTTTCCTGTGTCAAAGATGAAAAATCGATTATTGCTTAAATCAAACAATGTTTATGTTTAAAAAAGCTTGGCGATAATGTAGGATGGGTAATTTTATCTAAAATTCAAAAAATCACTTTCATCGCGTATATAACTTGGATTATGAAGGATACTAATCACAGCAATGGTGAATTCCCCATAACAAGGATTCATCGGAGTATTCTTCAAATCCTAGATGAAAGTGAGGGTATCTGCAGATGAAAGCAACGGGTATAGTTCGTCGAATTGATGATTTAGGAAGGGTTGTCATACCGAAAGAAATTCGAAGAACCTTGCGCATTCGTGAAGGAGATCCACTCGAAATATTTGTTGACCGCGATGGTGAAGTCATTTTAAAAAAATACTCGCCGATTAGTGAATTAGGCGATTTTGCGAAAGAATATGCCGAAGCGCTATTTGACAGTTTAGGACAGCCAGTATTGATTTGTGACCGCGATGTTTTCATCGCTGTTGCGGGTGTGTCGAAAAAAGAATATTTAAATAAAAATGTCAGCTCATTAGTGGAAAAGGTGATGGAAGAGCGCAATTCCGTACTTCATACGGAAGAGGGAGAAGCCGAACTCGTCGATGGAGTTACAGAAAAGTTAAAGTCGTATACGATTAGCCCGATTGTGGCCAACGGCGATCCGATCGGAGCTGTCATTATTTTATCCAAAGAAAAAGAGCTTGGCGAAGTGGAACATAAAGCAGTGGAAACAGCCGCCAGTTTTTTGGCACGGCAAATGGAACAGTAACAGCTGTAGCAACAAAGGATCGACAAGAAAAGGTAGCGTGCTATGCTACCTTTTTTTTTTGCGCTATAATAGCAATCGTTACTGGATTTATGAAGCTATGCGCGCGGAAGGAGAAACACGATGAAACTGCAAGAAGGGAGCATATGGAGAGGGACGGTCGTTTTAACGATCGCTGCCTTTGTAACAAAACTATTGAGCGCTGTTTATCGCGTCCCGTATCAAAATATCGTTGGAGACGTCGGTTTTTATATTTATCAGCAAGTGTATCCGATTTACGGCATTGCTATGTCGCTTTCATTGTATGGATATCCGGTTGTCATTTCCAAACTGATCGCAGAGCGGATAGCAGAGCGCGGCCAAAACGGAATTGCCTCCGTTTTGCAAATTTCTTTTTTGTTTTTATGTATGCTTGGCCTGCTTATTTTTACCAGCCTTTATATAGGGGCAAAACAGCTTGCGATATGGATGGGCGACGGCCAGCTCGCCCCGCTCATTCGCCTTCTTTCTTTTTCGTTCCTGCTATTTCCATTTATTGCATTGATGCGCGGCTATTTTCAAGGGCATAACCATATGATGCCGACTGCGGTTTCCCAAGTCGGCGAACAGCTTGTCCGCGTGTCTGCCATCCTTTTCTTGTCGTATTCGTTGATAACAAGCGGATATGACGTCTATGCAGGTGGAACGGCGGCGATGGCCGGCACATTGGCGGGAATGGTGACCGCACTTCTTTTATTGACAGCGTTTTGGATAAGAAGGGAAAATAGAGGAAGAATACATATCAAAATAAAGAGTGCGGAAGCAAGGAGCATTATATCGTATTTATTTGTCAAAGGAATTATTATTTGCGTTACCAATATGGTGTTGACACTTATTCCATTAGTAGACTCGTTTTTATTATTGTCTTTGCTTGGCGAACGAGGCGGAGAGGGCATGGAACACGCCAAACTGTTAAAAGGAATATACGACCGCGGCCAGCCTCTTATTCAGCTCGGCACGGTAGTAGCGACTTCTTTCTCGCTAGCGCTTGTTCCGCTTATTTCCGGTGCGAAAAAACATCGCAGCGATCAATTTCTTTGTGAAAAAGCCGATTTGTCGTTGCGCGTCGCATTGGTAATTGGATTAGGCGCTTCTTTAGGATTGATTTGTCTCATTCGCCCAATTAATATCATGCTGTTTGAAAACGATCTCGGTTCGTTTTCTCTGGCAATTTTAACAGCTTCTGTTTTCTTTACGACATTGGCGCTTACGATTTCGGCGCTATTGCAAGGAATGGGATATGAATGGATTGCCGTAGCGGGTGTATTTGTAGCGGTGGCAACGAAAAGCGTTTTGAATTATCTTTTGGTTCCTGCGCTTGGGATGATTGGCGCCGCCATTGCGACAACGGGGTCTTATGCGGCAATGGCTTGCTTTTTATACATCGCATTGCGAAAAAAACTGCCTTTTTACGCCCCCCGAAAAAACTATATATATTCCGTTGTGAAAGCGGCCGCAGCGATGGTAGTTGTATTGCGGCTGTATGCATTGCTCGTCGAAACGTGGGATGACAGCCGTCTGTTCGCCGTCGGCGAAGCGTTAGGCGGCGTTTTGCTTGGGGCTGTTACGTATCTTACCATAGTGATCAAAGAACATGTATTTTCTGAACAAGAATTATCTCTTCTTCCGTTGGGAAACAAACTGCGTTTATTATTAGGAAATAGGTGATAAGAGATGAATACGATTTATATTTTTGGATTAGGCGCTGGGGATATCGAACAGTTGCCGTTAGGGGTATACCGCAAGTTAAAAGCCGCTTCTCCGCTTTTTTTGCGGACAAAGGAGCATCCTGTTGTCAAGGAATTACAGGAAGAGGGAATCACGTTTACCTCCTTTGACTTTATTTACGAAAAACATGAACAATTTACAGAGGTGTATCAGGAAATTGCAGCAGTTTTATTGGAACAAGCGAAAAAAGGCGACATCTTTTATGCTGTTCCTGGCCATCCGCTGGTAGCGGAAAAAACGGTGCAGCTTTTATTAGAAGCCGAACGCCGCAATGAATGCCGCGTTGTCATTGAGGGCGGGCAAAGCTTTCTCGATGCGCTGTTTACCACATTAAAAATCGATCCCATTGAAGGATTTCAGCTGATGGATGCTACCTCATTACAAGGGGGCGAATGGTCATTAACAAAGCATACGATTTTTTGTCAAGTATATGATTCGTTTATCGCATCGGACGTGAAATTGACGTTAATGGAACAGCTTCCCGACGATTATCCCGTCTATATCGTAACGGCAGCGGGAAGCAAAGAGGAGAGGGTAACGAAAGTTCCACTATATGAGCTGGACCGTGTGGCGACATTGAACAATTTAACGAGCGTATATGTTCCTCCTGTCCGTGACGAGAAACTGCTTTATCACCGTTTTGAAACATTGCGGCGTGTCATCGCGACATTAAGAGGACCGAACGGCTGCCCGTGGGACCGTAAACAAACCCATGCCTCGCTAAAACGATATTTGCTCGAAGAAACATATGAACTGTTTGAGGCGATCGATGATCATGACGATGATCATATGATCGAAGAGCTTGGCGATGTGCTGCTGCAGGTGATGCTCCATGCGCAAATCGGCGAAGATGAAGGGATGTTTTCCATTGATGATGTCATCCGCGGAATTACGGAGAAGATGATTCGCCGCCATCCGCACGTATTCGGCAACGTTACGGTGGAAAGTGCCGAACAGGTCGTGGAAAATTGGCAGCGCATTAAAGAAAAGGAAAAAGAAACGAATGATGAGCCCGTTTCGCTGCTTGCAGATGTTCCAAAGAGTCTGCCGGGTACGTTAAAAGCGTATGAGTTGCAGAAAAAAGCGGCAAAAGTAGGGTTTGATTGGGATGATGTCGAGCCGATGTGGGAGAAAGTTGCCGAAGAAATAGCTGAATTTCAGCAAGAGGCGGCAAAACTACATGATCGTTCCCGGCTTATCAGCGAGTTTGGCGATATTTTATTTGCGCTCATTAATGTCGCCCGCTACTACGACATTAATCCAGAGGAAGCGCTGCATATAGTCAATCAAAAGTTTTATCGGCGGTTTTCTTATATAGAGGAGCAGGCGAGAAAAAGCGGCAGGGCGATCACATCATTTTCCCTTGCCGAACTGGACCGCTTTTGGGAAGAAGCAAAAGAAAAAGGATTGTAAAAGGGAGAGATAAGGTATGCGTTTAGATAAATTTTTAAAAGTTTCCCGTCTCATTAAACGCCGTACGCTGGCAAAAGAAGTAGCCGATCAAGGGCGGATTACGATTAACGGCGCCGTGGCGAAGGCGAGTTCGACGGTAAAAATAGGGGATGAATTGACGATTCAATTTGGGCAAAAACGGCTGACAGTAAGGGTGATTGATTTAAAAGAAACAACCAAAAAAGACGAGGCGGCCCATTTATATGAAGTAATCCGCGAAGAACGAATTGCTCCGAAAATAGAGGATGATGAAGAAATCTAATTTATGCATATAGGCTTGTTCTAAAATGGCTCCCGCATTCATACATATGGTACCAACATTAGGTTAGGAAAGAATGTTTCTGTCTTAGACTTGATTTTAATAGGAATGCGGGGGATGAAAATGAGCCAACATTATGATTTTGGTGGAAATACAAATAAAGGTCCTGTCCAAGAACACGATGTGATTATGCGGGGAAGACGTCTCCTTGATATCACCGGGGTCAAACAGGTGGAAAGCTTTGATAATGAGGAATTTTTGCTAGAAACGGTAATGGGATTTTTATCGATCCGCGGGCAAAATTTGCAAATGAAAAATTTAGATGTCGATAAAGGGGTCGTTTCGATTAAAGGAAGAATCTTCGATCTCGTTTACTTAGATGACCATCAGGAGAAGGCTAAAGGATTCTTTAGCAAGTTGTTCAAATGAGCTTAACAACACAGTTGGCGACCATGCTCGCGATGATTGGAATGGGAGGCTGGCTTGGCGCCGCATTGGATACGTATAATCGCTTTTTGCAGCGACAGGATCGCGCCCATTGGATTGTGTTTATCAATGACATTTTATTTTGGATCGTTCAAGGTTTAATCATTTTCTATGTGTTACTGCTCGTCAATCAAGGCGAGCTGCGCTTTTATATTTTCTTGGCGATTTTATGCGGTTATGCCGCTTATCAAAGTTTGTTTCGCACGATCTATTTAAAAGTGCTAGAATGGCTGATTTGGTTTGCAACAAGACTGTACCAATTTTTCATCCAGCTGTGCCGTTATCTCCTCATTCGCCCGGTTCAGTTCTTCTTTCAAATGTTATTAGTTTTCATACTGTTTATATGGAAAGCGCTTCTTTCTTTGCTTCGCCTATTTCTGCGTATGTTGTATCAATGTACAAAGCTGTTGGTTGCTCCGTTTCGCTGGACGGGCTTGATCATTTGGAAGATCGCTCCGCCAAGTTGGAAAAGAATAAGCACAAAAATTTTTGCCTATCTAACAGGAATTATTCGCCAGGTGAAGAATATGAAAGATAGGATTAGAACGTGGATATCAAAATGGCAAAAATAAAAGCAGAGGTGCAGAATAATGAGTGTACCGCACAAAACGAATGTAACAAAATTAAAATCTTCATACATATCAGCGCAGGAGGAGAAAAAGCAGAAAGCGTCAAGAAGACGGCGGATTGCCGTCGTCCGCTTTACTTTTTTGGGGATTGTACTGGCGCTAGTTTCTTCGGCATTTGTTTATACGATGCAATCTCAAGCAAAGGATATTGAAGCAAAACAAGCCAGCAAAAAGCAGCTTGAACAAAAGTTAGACAAGCTGGAAAAACAGCAGAAACAGCTGAAGGAGGAAATTAAAAAGCTGCACGACGACGAATATATCGCGGAGCTGGCGCGCAAAAAATACTATTTATCCAAAGATGGGGAGATTATTTTCGTCACCCCAGAAAAGTAATTTTTGCAAAAGCATTGACTTAAGTCTTGGGATGGAGTGAAACACGGTTTTGAGCCGAGCTGACAGGGCGCTAAACACCAGTGGGGTGTTTGTCGATGAAAGTTTGGCGGAACAAGAGTGAGTGCCTGCACGCAGGTGCAGGAAAACTCTTTAGTACGTCAGAGCCACCGACTTTAGTCTTGTGAAGGTTCAGCTTGCGTCTTCCGGTGAAATACGGGCGCCCGCCTTATTGACACTTGTTTTTTGCATTCGTTATAATGAAAGAAAATAATTTTTAAAGTTTTTTAAGGAGGAGCACTTTTTTTATGTCAATTGAAGTAGGCAGCAAGTTACAGGGCAAAGTAACAGGAATTACGAAATTCGGGGCGTTTGTGGAGCTGCCAGAAGGAGTCACTGGACTGGTTCATATTAGTGAAGTGGCGGATAATTACGTAAAAGACATTAACGATCATCTGAAGGTTGGAGATATCGTTTATGTCAAAGTCATTAATGTAGAGAAAGATGGGAAAATCGGCTTGTCCATTAAAAAAGCAAAAGACACGCCGTCTTCACAGCGTCCGCGACATAAAACGAACGACCGAGCCGCTGCAGAAAGCTTCGAACAAAAAATCAGTCGTTTCTTGAAAGAAAGCGAAGACCGTCTGGCGTCACTGAGACGTCATATGGAGTCGAAGCGGGGAGGTCGTGGAGCAAGACGTGGGTAACTTGCTGCTGAATGTATAACAGGTTAAGATCATGGAATAACGGATAAAAAGCATCCATTTCTTTGATGGATGCTTTTCTTGTTTCGGCTTTTCGGCGAGGGGCGTCCTATTTCATTTGCCAAGGCACATGATGGAAGAAGGTGTGCGACTATATCAGTTTAACTTGAAGATTCGACTTCCGATGGATAGGAATATCATTGCACCGTTTTTCGACAGTCTACGGCAAGTCAGTGGCTTGCCTTCGTCACGCTAGCGCGTGACAGAAGAAAAACATCGCAATCCTTGGATACAAAGCGCAAAATATGAAACACCCATTTACATTTATATCGTCTTCTCTATTTTCGCTACGCCGATGGAAGATTTCACTAATCAAATTTAGATCGGGAACCTATTGACAATAATATATTAGATCCATTATTATATTAGATGTTGTTGCGTGGCGGCGTAGCTCAGCTGGCTAGAGCGTACGGTTCATACCCGTGAGGTCGGGGGTTCGATTCCCTCCGCCGCTACCATATGAGGCCCGTTGGTCAAGTGGTTAAGACACCGCCCTTTCACGGCGGTAACACGGGTTCGAATCCCGTACGGGTCACTATGAAAACGAGGATGTTTCTCGATCGAGGAACATCCTCGTTTTTTCTTTTTTGTGTTTTTGAAGAACCAATTTGTGAATTTATGACGTGTTAGCAAGAAATGCGTCGAACGTTTTTTTTTCTTGCTTTTCTTTTTTTGACAAATTTTTGATTATTACAAATATATAATAGGGTCAAGAGAAAAGCAAAGGAGAGGATCGGAATGGAAAGAGTGGAAAGAAGGTTGATGAATCGAATTTCGGAAGTGTCTATTAACGAAACACAAGCAGTGTTGTCGCGCTGGGTTCGCCATGTGAAATTGCGGCTGGGACACTTATTTATTCATAAGGGATTTCTTCTTATTATTATCGGCTTTTTACTTGGGCGAGCTCTTATTCTGTCTAAATTAACTCCGTTTGCTTTACCGTTTTTCGCCGCTGTTTATATGTTGCGCCGCGACAAGGCTGCATTAGCGTTTATTGCATTGCTGGCAGGTTCTCTTACTTTATCGTTTGAAACAACGTTGTTTGTATTTGTCGGAGTGTTTGGTTTTCTCATTATTCATGCATGGATTCGAAAATTTTTTAGTGAGTCGTTAAAATTGGTGCCTTTTGTTGTTTTTTGTCTATCCTTTTCTACAAAATTAGCGATTTCGTATTATTGGTTAGGAAACCAAACGTTATACGAAGCCGTCATGGCATTGGTGGAAGCTGGTTTAGGGCTGGTGTTAACGCTTATTTTTATCCAAAGCATTCCGCTGCTAACGGTGCGTAAATATAAACATGCATTAAGAGCGGAAGAAATTATTTCGTTAATCATTTTACTGGCATCCATGCTAACGGGAATGATCGGCTGGACGGTTTACGGACTTTCGCTCGAGCATGTGATGTCGCGCTATCTTGTGTTGCTATTTGCGTTTGTGGCAGGAGCGACGATTGGTTCTACCGTGGGGGTCGTGACAGGGTTGATTTTAAGTTTAGCGAATGTGGGTAATTTATATGAAATGAGTTTGCTGGCATTTGCCGGACTTTTAGGAGGGCTTCTAAAAGAAGGAAAGAAAGCTGGCGTGTCTTTCGGATTGCTGATTGCCACATTGTTAATTGGACTGTACGGGAACGGCAAAACGGAGATTGTGCCGACGATTATGGAATCATGTTTTGCCGTGATTCTCTTTACTTTGACATCCCGCTCCATAACGGAAAAAATCGCAAAACATATCCCCGGTACAGTGGAATATACGAATGAACAACAGCAATATGTCCGAAAAATCCGTGATGTGACGGCACAGCGAGTTTCTCAATTTTCAAATGTATTTCAGGCGCTGGCCAACAGCTTTTCCACAGGGGGGTTGTCTGCTTCTGACGATTATAGAGAACGGGAGATTGACTACTTTTTGAGCGATATTACTGAAAAAACGTGCCAAACTTGTTTTAAGAAAGAGCAATGCTGGTCGTACAACTTTGATACAACATATGAATATATGAAACAAATTATGCTAGAAGCAGATGCGAAAACGCTGCCACACAATCACCAACTATTGCGGGAATGGGACCGCCACTGCGTCAAAGCGGACAAAGTAGTGGATCTCATTGAAAAAGACGTGATGGTGTATCAGGCGAATCGCAAACTGCGGAGACAAATCAACGAAAGCAGAAAATTGGTCGCCGAACAGCTGTTAGGAGTTTCACAAGTGATGGAGGATTTTGCTAAGGAAATTCAGAAGGAACGCGAAAACCATTATTTGCAGGAAGAACAAATTTTCCATGCTTTGCAGGAATTTGGAATCGAAATCGGCCATGTGGATATTTATAGCCTTGAAAAAGGAAACATTGATATTGAAATGAGCATTCCGTATTGCGAAGGCCACGGTGAATGTGAAAAGTTAATTGCGCCGATGCTGTCGGACATTTTAGGAGAAACAATCGTTGTCAAACGGGAAGAATGCGCTGTATATCCGAACGGCTACTGCCGGGTGGCCTTTGGCTCGACGAAAGCGTTTGTCGTCGAGACAGGCGTCGCGTTTGCGGCAAAAGGCGGCGGACTGGTGTCAGGCGACAGCTATTCCATGATTGAGCTTGGCACAGGAAAGTATGCGATTGCCATCAGCGACGGCATGGGAAATGGAGAGAGGGCCCATAACGAAAGCAACGAGACGCTGCGCCTTTTGCAAAAAATTTTACAAACGGGGATTGATGAATCGATTGCCATTAAGTCGATTAATTCCATCTTATCCTTGCGGACGACCGAAGACATGTATTCGACACTCGACTTGGCGATTATCGACTTGCAAAACGCTGTGACAAAGTTTTTAAAAATTGGTTCCACCCCGAGTTTTGTCAAACGAGGCGATAAAGTCATGAAAATTGAAGCAAGCAATTTGCCAATCGGTATTATTAAGGAAGTAGAATTTGAAATTGTCAGCGAACAATTAAAAGCCGGCGATTTATTGATTATGATGAGCGACGGGGTATTTGAAGGACCGGTGCACGTGGAAAATCAAGACCTATGGATGAAACGGAAAATTAAAGAATTAAAAACGAACGATCCTCAGGAAGTGGCGGATTTAATCATGGAAGAAGTGATTCGTAGCCGAGCGGGAAGGATTGACGATGATATGACGGTAGTCGTCGCGAAAATTAAACATAACACGCCGAAATGGGCCACGATTCCGGCTTATATGTATACAAAAAAAGCGCAATAATAGTATAAAAACCCTATCCTCCGGCGATGATGGTAATACATCAGAGCTGAGGAGGGAAAGAAAAAGTGCGTAAAGGGACGTTACGGCAAATTTTGCTCATTACTGATGGTTGTTCCAATCATGGAGAAAATCCAGTTGCGATGGCTGCACTAGCGAAAGAACAGGGAATTACCGTGAACGTGATCGGTGTGCTTGATCAAGATACGATTGATGAGAGTGGATTGCGCGAAATTGAAGAGATTGCTTTATCCGGTGGCGGGATTAGCCAAGTCGTTTATGCAAAGCAGTTGTCACAGACGGTGCAAATGGTAACGCGAAAAGCGATGACGCAAACACTTCAAGGCGTCGTAAATAAAGAATTGAAGCAAATATTAGGGTCCGATGTGTCGCTTGAAGATTTGCCACCAGAAAAACGCGGCCAAGTGATGGAAGTAGTCGATGAACTTGGCGAGACAGTGAAATTAGAAGTTTTAATATTGATAGATACAAGCGGAAGTATGAAAACAAAACTGCCAACGGTGAAAGAAGCGCTGCTTGATTTATCGCTTAGTCTGAACGCACGGATGGGAGATAATCGCTTTGCTGTATTTGTATTTCCAGGAAAACGGGGGGATGTGGAGAAAATTGTTGATTGGACGCCGCGAATTGAAGAGCTGTCGACGGTATTTCCAAAATTAACATCGGGAGGATTGACGCCAACAGGGCCGGCCTTGCGTGAAGCATTAGCGTATTTCGGCAGAAAAAGATCATTAAGGAGCTGGATTGGCGATGATGAGTCATACTTTGAGGAATCATCTATGTAATCTTCCGCAGGGAACGGTCATTACGGGAAAATGGCATCGCCATTCGTACAAGCTCCTGAAACAGCTTGGCAGCGGGGCAAACGGAGTTGTTTATTTGGCGGAAAGCAGGAAAGGGCTTGTTGCTGTAAAGCTTAGCGATGACCACGCGTCGGTCACATCGGAAGTCAATATATTGCGCTGGTTTTCCAAGGTCCAGGGAGTCGCCCTTGGACCTTCTTTACTAGATGTCGATGATTGGATGAATCCTTTTTTACATAAAACGGTCCCGTTTTATGTGATGGAATATATCAAAGGAGAAAGTTTTCCTGCTTTTATTCGCAAACACGGGAAAGAGTGGGTTATTATTCTTTTGTTGCAGCTTTTATCTGCCCTTGATCAGCTTCATCAGGAAGGATGGGTATTTGGCGATTTAAAACCGGAAAATTTGCTTGTTGCCGGTCCGCCTCCTACGATCCGGCTTCTCGATGTAGGCGGCACGACATTACAAGGGAGGGCGATTAAGGAATTCACGGAGCTTTATGATCGCGGTTACTGGGGATTAGGTTCGCGCAGGGCAGAGCCATCATATGATTTATTTGCAGCAACAATGATCATGATCACCGCTTGCTGCCCGATGAAATTGGAGAGAAAAGGGGATGGACGAAGCCAACTGCTGTCGATCATTCGGAAAGATACAATGTTACGAAAATATGAGGGGGTATTGTTGAAAGCAATCGATGGAAAGTATAAGCGTGCATCTGAGATGAGGCAGGACATTTTAGCAGCTTTTCATCGTTCATCCCGTTCTCGTTATCATCCGCAGCCGGTTCGGCGAATGAAGCCGATGTCGCGCCGGAGTAAAAAGAAAAAGCACCGCAAAGCCAAAGGAGTGGTAGAAACGGTATTGATCGCTGCGGTTCTTTTATGCGTGTACGCCATCTATGTGTATCATCAAGTGCTCCATTAATAAAATTTTTTTATCGCTAGCACGGCTATTTCTTGATAAAATAATGGGCGAGATTTTTGAGAAAATACTGCAATAATGGTACGATGAGAATGAAAGACTACGTTTGTATAAAGAGGTTTTTTCGAAATGATCGCGGAAGTGTACGAGTTTATCGAAAAGCATGCACTGCTTACCCGGAATGCAACAGTGATTGTTGGAGTATCAGGCGGCCCGGATTCGCTGGCGCTATTGCATTTTTTTTGGTCGATGCAAAAGAAATGGAATATCACATTGATCGCTGCCCATGTAGACCATATGTTTCGCGGCAAACAGTCTGAAGAAGATATGCATTTCGTGAAACATTTTTGCGCGACGCGCGGTATTATATGTGAGGCGAAGCAAATCGATGTTCCGGCGTTCCAGCGCCGGTCGAAACTAGGAGCCCAAGAGGCAGCGCGTCAATGCCGCTATCAATTTTTTGCGGAAGTAATGAAAAAATATCAAGCGCAATATTTAGCTTTAGGCCATCATGGTGATGATCAGGTTGAAACGATTTTAATGCGGCTCGTGCGCGGAAGCACGAGCAAAGGCTATGCCGGCATTCCTGCAAAGCGCCCGTTTTGTGGCGGATACATTATCCGTCCGTTTCTGGCGGTAAGCCGTACGGATATTGAAGCGTACTGCCGGCAGCACCAAATCACGCCGCGCCATGACGCTAGCAATGATAAAGAAGATTATACGCGAAATCGATTTCGCCATCACATTATTCCATTGTTAAAAAAAGAAAATCCGCGCCTTCATGAACGGTTTCAACTGTATAGCGAAATGGTAATGGAAGATGAGGAGTTTTTAGAGGAATTAGCGAGGGATGCGCTGAATAAAGTAATGGAAAAACAACGCGATGCGGTGATGTTAAAAATTAAGCCGTTTCTTGCGTTGGCAAAGCCTTTGCAGAGAAGAGGACTTCAGTTGTTGCTTGGCGATCTTTATCAAGGCGTCCCTTCTTCCCTCTCTTCAGTACATATCCATAGTATATTGACGCTTTTGCGTTGCCGCCGTCCTTCGGGGAGGTTAGACTTGCCAAATGGCTTAAAGGTTATTCGCTCTTATGATTGCTGCCTGTTTACTTTTCAGGAAGAAAAAAAAGATGCAGGCTATATATTCGAATTACATATTCCGGCTGTATTGCCCCTCCCAAATCATCATGTAATCGTTAGCGAATTTTGGGAACACTATCCGAATGAGCAGAAAGGAAATGATATGTTTATTATCGATCCAGAGGCAGTTTGCCTCCCGCTGCGGGTACGGACGCGCCGCGCGGGTGACCGGATGACGTTGAAAGGGATGACAGGAACAAAAAAAGTAAAAGAAATTTTCATTGAAGCGAAAATTCCATTGCATGAAAGAGAACGCTGGCCGATTGTCGAGGATGGACAAGGAAATATTATATGGATTCCGAAGCTAAAAAAATCGGCTTTTGAAGCAACCGATGTTACCAAAACACACTATATTGTATTACACTATAAAGAGCAGATGAACAGCTAGGAGGAAAAGAAACATGGGGATGAAAGACGATATTCAAAAAATACTGATTACCGAAGAGCAAATTCAAGAAAAAGTAAAGGAGTTAGGCAAAATTTTGACGGAAGAGTATGATGGGCGGTTTCCGTTGGCGGTCGGCGTACTAAAAGGAGCCATGCCGTTTATGGCTGATTTGCTAAAGCATATTGATACATATTTAGAAATGGATTTTATGGATGTGTCTAGTTACGGGAATGCGACTGTATCGTCCGGTGAAGTGAAAATTTTAAAGGATTTAAATACATCGGTGGAAGGAAGGGACATTTTAATTATTGAGGATATTATCGACAGCGGCTTGACGTTAAGTTATTTAGTCGACCTGTTCCGTTACCGCAAGGCAAACTCGATTAAAATTGTGACGCTGCTAGACAAACCTTCCGGACGAAAAGCGGACATTCAAGCGGATTACGCTGGGTTTATTGTTCCAGATGAATTTGTTGTCGGCTACGGTTTGGATTATTGCGAAAAATACCGCAACCTTCCTTTTATTGGGGTGTTAAAACCGGAAGTGTATAATAAATAAAATTGCTTTTTTCGGCTGCTAGCGAATCGTTTGTATTTATACAAATTTCTATGATAGTATTGAGTATAGTGTGTTTCATATGGGAGGAGGCACGAAATGAATCGGATTTTCCGAAATACAATATTTTATCTATTGATCTTTCTCGTTGTCATCGGCGTGGTCAGCTTCTTTAACGGAAGCAACCAGCGGACAGAACCGATGACATACGATGCGTTTATTACCCATTTGGAAAATGGCGATGTGAAATCATTTTCCATGAAGCCGGAGCGCGGCGTATATGAAATTAAAGGGCAGCTTAAGACATACAATGAAGATCAATACTTTTCTACTTATGTCATGAACAGCGATACGGTGTTAAACCGTATTGATGCGGCGGCGAAGCGGACGCGAGTGGAAGTCCTGCCGGCGGACGAAACGAGCGGATGGGTCACCTTCTTTACCTCGATCATCCCATTTGTCATTATTTTTATCTTGTTTTTCTTCTTGCTGAATCAAGCGCAAGGCGGCGGCAGCCGGGTGATGAACTTCGGAAAAAGCCGGGCAAAGCTATATACGGACGATAAAAGAAAAGTTCGTTTCCGTGATGTTGCTGGTGCGGACGAAGAAAAACAAGAACTCGTGGAAATTGTTGAATTTTTAAAAGATCCGCGCAAGTTCGTCGAGCTTGGTGCCCGTATTCCAAAAGGGGTGCTGCTCGTAGGCCCTCCGGGAACAGGGAAAACGTTGCTTGCGCGTGCGGTTGCTGGAGAAGCAGGCGTGCCGTTCTTCTCCATTAGCGGTTCGGATTTCGTGGAAATGTTTGTTGGTGTCGGTGCATCGCGTGTGCGCGATTTGTTTGAAACGGCGAAGAAAAATGCTCCATGTATCATTTTCATTGATGAAATTGATGCGGTCGGTCGTCAACGCGGTGCAGGACTTGGCGGTGGACACGACGAACGCGAACAAACGCTCAACCAATTGCTTGTTGAGATGGATGGTTTTAGCGGCAATGAAGGAATTATCATTATCGCAGCAACCAACCGTCCAGACATTTTAGACCCAGCGCTGCTGCGCCCTGGACGCTTTGACCGGCAAATTACGGTAGATCGCCCAGACGTCAAAGGCCGTGAAGCAGTATTGCGTGTACATGCTCGCAACAAGCCGCTCGATGAATCGGTTGACTTAAAAACGATTGCGATGCGTACACCAGGTTTTTCCGGCGCGGATTTGGAAAACTTGCTGAACGAGGCGGCTCTGGTGGCAGCGCGGCGGAACAAAAAGAAAATTGATATGAGCGATATTGATGAAGCGACGGACCGCGTCATTGCCGGGCCGGCAAAGAAAAGCCGCGTCATTTCCGAAAAAGAGCGCCGCATTGTTGCGTTCCACGAAGCAGGGCATACCGTCATCGGCATGGTGCTTGCCGATGCGGAAATGGTGCATAAAGTAACGATCGTACCACGCGGTCAGGCGGGCGGTTACGCGGTGATGCTTCCAAAAGAAGACCGCTATTTTATGACAAAACAAGAGTTAATGGATAAAATCACCGGCTTGCTAGGCGGACGGGTAGCAGAAGAAATCGTGTTTAATGAAGTCAGCACAGGCGCGCATAACGACTTCCAGCGCGCAACCAATATTGCCCGCCGCATGGTGACGGAATTCGGAATGAGCGAAAAACTCGGTCCGATGCAGTTTGGCCAACCGAGCGGGCAAGTATTTTTAGGCCGCGATTTGCATAATGAGCAAAATTATAGTGATAAAATTGCTTATGAAATTGATTTAGAAATTCAACGCATTATTAAAGAGTGTTACGAAAAGGCAAAAAGCATTTTAACGCAACATCGCGATAAATTGGATTTAATCGCTACAACACTGTTAGAAGTAGAAACGTTGGATGCCGAACAAATTAAACATTTGTTTGAGCACGGCACATTGCCAAACCGCGATCAAAGTGATGAAGGCAACAACCAAGACAATAAAGACCAAGGCGGTAACAACGACGTCAAAATTAATATTCAAAAGAAAGATGAGTAGAGGTGTCTCTTTTACAGGGACATCTTTTTTTATCCAGAAAAAACAATGTATGATATGATGAAGGAAGTAATAATTTTGTGAAAAGTGGGGATGAGGCAATGATTTTTGTGTTAGATGTTGGCAACACGAATACAGTGCTGGGGGTATATGACGGGGATGAATTAAAACATCATTGGCGCATTGAAACAAGCCGCGGCAAAACCGAAGATGAGTACGGAATGACGATCAAGGCGCTATTGAACCATGTCGGTCTTCAGTTTTCCGACATTGATGGCATTATTATTTCTTCCGTTGTTCCACCAATTATGTTTGCGCTGGAGCGGATGTGTTTAAAATATTTTCATATTAAGCCAATCATTGTCGGGCCAGGAATTAAAACAGGTCTAAATATTAAATATGACAATCCAAGGGAAGTAGGCGCCGATCGGATTGTCAATGCGGTTGCCGGCATCCATTTGTATGGCAGCCCGCTCATTATTGTCGATTTCGGTACGGCGACGACGTATTGTTATATTAACGAACATAAACAATATATGGGGGGCGCGATTGCTCCAGGGATTATGATTTCAACGGAGGCGCTGTTTGCGCGGGCGGCGAAATTGCCGCGTATCGAAATCGCCCGTCCTGACGATATTATTGGAAAAAATACGGTTAGTGCGATGCAGGCGGGAATTTTGTATGGCTATGTAGGGCAAGTAGAAGGCATTGTTTCACGGATGAAGGCAAAAAGCCCTGTTCCGCCAAAAGTGATTGCGACAGGAGGATTAGCGTCCTTAATTGCCAGCGAATCGAATGTCATTGATATTGTGGATCCGTTTTTGACGCTAACGGGATTAAAAATTTTGTATGAGAAAAATGTAGATAAAAAACAATGAAAGGTTGAGTTGGTATGGGAGATTACTTAGTGAAAGCATTGGCTTATGACGGGCAAGTAAGAGCGTACGCGGCCCGCACGACAGAAACGGTTGGCGAAGCACAGCGCCGCCACCAAACGTGGCCAACTGCCTCCGCAGCGCTTGGACGGGCGCTTACCGCGGGAGTGATGATGGGAGCGATGTTAAAAGGCGATGAAACATTAACGATTAAAATTGATGGCGGCGGCCCGATCGGCACCATTCTTGTCGATAGCAATGCCAAAGGAGAGGTACGCGGGTATGTCACTAATCCACATGTGCACTTTGAGCTAAACGAACATGGGAAATTAGACGTGGCGAGAGCCGTAGGAAAAAATGGAATGTTAACGGTCGTGAAAGACTTGGGGCTGCGTGATTTCTTTACTGGACAAGTACCAATTATTTCCGGGGAGCTCGGTGAAGATTTTACGTACTATTTCGCTTCTTCGGAACAAGTTCCGTCTTCCGTTGGGGTTGGCGTACTCGTCAATCCAGATCATACGATATTGGCGGCGGGAGGCTTTATTCTTCAACTAATGCCAGGAACGGAAGAAAAGACGATTGATCAGATTGAAAGGCGCTTACAGACTATTCCGCCTGTCTCGAGAATGGTGGAAAGCGGATTGACACCCGAAGAGATTTTGGAAGAACTGCTTGGGAAGGGAAATGTCAAAGTGTTAGAAACGCTTCCGGTCGCGTTTGTTTGCCGCTGTTCACGGGAACGAATTGCCGATGCGTTGATCAGTTTAGGCGCGCAGGAAATTCAAGATATTATCGACAAAGAAGGATACGCCGAAGCGTCATGCCATTTTTGCAATGAAACGTACCACTTCACCAAAGAGGAGCTTAAGCAGCTGAAGCAGCTTGCAGATGCGAAAAAAGCATAAAAATTTAAAAAGATCAAAATGATTGACAATTAAGCCAATAATTGATACATTGGAAACAAATTCGATAAAATTAATCGGGATTAGAGGTGGAAACATGGCGAGAACAGTAAACTCCATCACGGAATTAATCGGTGATACACCGGCAGTGAAACTAAATCGTATTGTCGATGAAGACAGTGCCGATGTCTATCTAAAACTTGAGTTTATGAACCCAGGAAGCAGCGTCAAGGACCGGATTGCCTTGGCGATGATTGAAGCGGCGGAAAAAGAAGGAAAATTAAAACCAGGCGATACGATTATTGAGCCGACAAGTGGAAACACGGGAATTGGCTTGGCCATGGTTGCCGCCGCAAAAGGTTATAAAGCGATTTTAGTCATGCCAGATACGATGAGTTTAGAGCGCCGCAATTTATTGCGTGCATATGGCGCTGAATTAGTGCTTACGCCGGGAAGCCAAGGGATGCGGGGCGCCATTGAAAAGGCAGAAGAATTAGTCAGAGAACATGGCTATTTTATGCCCCAACAGTTTAAAAATGAGGCTAACCCAGAAATCCACCGCTTAACGACAGGGAAGGAAATTGTTGAACAAATGGGCGACCAATTAGATGCGTTCATTGCCGGCGTCGGTACGGGTGGAACGATTACCGGAGCAGGACAAGTTCTTCGCGAAAAATATCCAAATATTAAAATTTATGCCGTAGAGCCTGCTGATTCACCGGTATTATCGGGTGGAAAACCGGGCCCGCACAAAATTCAAGGAATTGGAGCCGGATTTGTGCCAGACGTTTTAGATACAAACATTTACGATGAAGTCATTACGGTGACAACGGAGGAAGCGTTTGCCGCTGCTCGCCGCGCTGCCCGCGAAGAAGGAATTCTTGGCGGAATTTCTTCTGGTGCTGCCATTCATGCCGCGTTGAAAGTGGCGAAACAACTTGGAAAAGGAAAGAAAGTATTGGCCATTATTCCAAGTAATGGCGAACGCTACTTAAGCACGCCGCTTTACCAATTCGAAGACTAAATCGTCCTATTTCGGCAGGGGGAAAGAAACCCTGTCGAACTTTTTTTATAATGATATGTTGGCCGACTCATTGTACAATAGGTATATAGCGGTAGAAGGCAAGGGGTGATCTTGCTATGGAACAAAAACGAAAAAGGAAGAGGCGGACAGTTTCTTATGCGCACCGAGACTGGTTCTTGCAATATAAGATGATTGCGCATGAACAGCCGTATCATGTTTTATTAGAAAGCGGCCAAGGCGGACGGTATAGCATCATCGGATTCGCCCCCAATGGCATCATTCGCGCGACGGAAAATCAGCTCCATATTGTTTATCATGGGGAAGAAAAACGGTATGAAGGCAACCCGCTATTATTGTTGAAGCAATGGTTTGCCGGTGTCTCTCTTTCCGCCGCAGATGACGACATTCCTTTTCAGGGCGGGGTAATCGGTTATATCAGCTATGATGGTATGCGATATATTGAAAAAATCCCGTCCTATGCCAAAGACGACTTGCAGCTTCCGTATATGTATTTTTTCATTTTTGACGATGTATTTGTATACGACCATCAAAAGCAGCAGCTGCATATGATTGTTCATTACAGGGATGGAGAAGAATTTGAAGCAGAGCGGCGGCTCTCCTTTTATGAGATGTGTTGGCTGCAGGAAAAGAAAGAAGACATTCGTTGGGCATTTCAGGCTAAAAAAGTCGATCCCTCGGTTTCGATGACAAAAGAGGAGTTTGTGCAAGCCGTTTGCCGGGTGCAGCAATATATCGCCCAAGGCGACGTATTTCAAGTAAATTTATCGGTGCGCCAATCAAAGCCGCTGTTGGTACATCCATTTCATATTTACGAGCAGCTTCGCGTCATCAATCCATCTCCGTATATGGCGTATATTCATTTCCCAGAGTTTCAAATTGTTAGCGGTTCGCCTGAATTGCTCGTCAAAAAACGGGGAAATGACATTAGCACAAGACCGATTGCCGGAACGCGTTCACGCGGGAAAACAAAAGAAGAAGACGAGCGGATCGCGCAAAAGTTACTGGCCAACGAAAAGGAAATTGCCGAACATGCCATGCTCGTCGATTTAGAGCGCAATGATTTGGGACGTGTATGTCAATACGGTACGGTGAAAGTGGATGAGTGGATGACGATTGAACGATACTCCCATGTGATGCATATCGTTTCGCATGTATCGGGAAAACTCCAACAAGGAAAAGATGCATTTGATGTTATCCAAGCCATGTTTCCTGGCGGCACCATTACTGGTGCACCAAAAGTGCGAACGATGGAAATTATTGAAGAACTCGAGCCGGTACGGCGGGGATTGTATACCGGTTCGATTGGATGGATCGGATTTAATGGAGATATGGAATTCAACATTGCGATTCGCACGATGATCGCGAAAGACGGCATAGCCCATGTGCAAGCAGGAGCTGGAATTGTCATTGATTCGCATCCGGAACATGAATATGAGGAATGTTTGAAAAAGGCGGCAGCCCTTTGGAAAGCGAAAGAGCTGAGCGAAGCAGAGAAACTATATAAGAGCATGAGGTGAGATAGAAATGATTATCATGATTGATAATTATGATTCCTTTACATATAACTTAGTACAATATTTAGGTGTGCTAGGCGAAGAATTGATCGTGAAACGAAATGACGAGGTGACCATTAAAGAAATAGAGAGGTTAAATCCGGATTTCATTATGATTTCTCCCGGACCTTGCACGCCAAATGAAGCTGGCATCAGCCTCGAAGCGATCGCATATTTCGCTGGGAAAATTCCGATTTTTGGCGTTTGTCTTGGCCATCAAGCGATTGCACAAGCATTTGGCGGAAAAATCGTTCGCGCTGACCGTTTAATGCACGGCAAGACGTCGCAAGTATTCCATGATAGAAAAACGATTTTTAGCGGCATTCCTAGTCCGTTTACCGCTACTCGCTACCATTCCCTTATTGTTGAAAAAGAAACGTTGCCGGATTGCTTCGAGATTTCCGCATGGACAGAAGAAAACGAAATCATGGCGATTCGTCACAAGACACTGCCAGTAGAAGGAGTGCAGTTTCACCCGGAGTCAATTATGACCAGCCACGGAATGCAGTTGTTGAAAAACTTTATAGAAACATATAAAAGGGTTCGATAGTAACATGTACATATATATCAACGGAGACATCGCCCATAAAGATGAAGCGCGCATTTCACCATTTGACCACGGCTTTTTATATGGGCTTGGCGTATTTGAAACGTTTCGCACCTATGACGGTCATCCGTTTTTGCTTGATGACCATTTGGAGCGGCTAAACGGAAGCTTGCGGGAGATGAATATTGTCAAGGTTTTTACGCGCGATGAAGTGAAAGAAATACTTTACCGATTGCTAGAAGTAAACGGGTTAAGAGATGCCTATGTTCGTTTGAATGTTTCTGCAGGCATTGGCGATATTGGCTTGCAAACGGCTGCTTACGGCGAGCCGACGATTATTATGTATATGAAGCCATTGTCTGCGCCATCCTTTACAAAAGGAAAAGTAGGAATCATTTTAAAAGCAAGACGAAATACCCCGGAGGGAACCGAACGGTTAAAATCGCATCATTATCTCAACAATATTATAGGAAAACGGGAATTGGGCAGCCGCACAGATGCAGAAGGCATTTTTCTGAATGAACAAGGGTATGTTGCCGAGGGAATCGTTTCGAACATTTTTTGGGTAAAAAACGAAACCGTATATACTCCGGCAATTCGTACAGGCATTTTAAATGGTGTAACAAGACAGTTTGTGCTTGCGATGCTGAGGACGCTAAACATCGCTTATAAGGAAGGGTTTTACCCACTAACGCATCTAAAGCAAGCCGATGAAATCTTTGTGACGAATTCGATTCAGGAAATCGTTCCGATTTATCAAGTCGAGGGCCGCGCCTATGCAGGCGCCGATGGGACCATTACATCATTATTGCAGAAACATTATAGACGCTTTACGCCCTTTTTATGGACAAGACATGAATTGACAGAAAGGATTGGGGATCAATGAGCATAGCGAATGCAGCTCCTTTTGTACTGCGTTGCGGGGATTATGAGTTAGATTTACGTAAAAAAACAATGGTCATGGGAATTGTCAACGTCACACCTGATTCTTTTTCTGACGGCGGACGGTTTTATGATGTCGACCGCGCCGTCGAGCATGCCAAGCGGCTCGTGGCAGACGGAGCTGATATCATTGATATCGGCGGCGAGTCGACTCGTCCGGGAGCGGAAAAAGTATCGTTAGAAGAGGAGTTGCGCCGCGTCATTCCAGTCGTAAAGGCCGTTGCGAAAGAGGTGAAAGTTCCGATTTCCGTTGATACGTATAAAGCGGAAGTCGCCAAACAGGCCATTGAAGCGGGGGCCCATATCATTAACGATGTATGGGGAGCCAAAGCGGATGCAAAAATGGCGGAAGTCGCCGCTTCCTATGATGTTCCAATTATTTTAATGCACAACCGCCATCATTTAGAGTATCAGGATTTAATTTCCGATATGATCGCAGATTTGATGGAAAGCGTTGCGATCGTAAAACGTGCGGGGGTGAAAGACGAAAACATTATTTTAGATCCAGGTATCGGATTTGCGAAAACATTTGAGCATAACCTAGAAATCATGCGCCGTTTAGACGAATTTACCCAGCTCGGATACCCACTGCTGCTTGGAACGTCCCGCAAGCGGTTTATTGGTCGTGTGTTGGACTTGCCAGTTGATGAGCGGGTCGAAGGAACAGGGGCAACGGTATGCCTGGGGATTGTGAAGGGCGCTCATATCGTGCGCGTGCATGATGTATTGCCGATTGCGCGAATGGCGAAAATGATGGATGCGATGTTAGGAAAAGGAGTGGAGGGCGATCGATAAAATTTATCTTCAGCGAATGGAGTTTTATGGGTATCATGGTGTTCTTCCGGAAGAAAATGCGCTTGGGCAACGCTTTGTTGTCGATGTCACCTTGGAAACGAATTTACAGAAGGCTGGAAAGAGCGATCGGTTAGAAGATACGATTAATTATGCGGAAGTATACAATATGTGCCGCCAAATTGTTGAGAAAAGAAAGTACGCACTGATTGAAGCAGTAGCAGAGGCGATCGCTGGGCAAATTTTATCTTCTTTTCCAACTGTTATTCGCTGTACCGTTAAAGTCACCAAACCAAATCCGCCTATTCCAGGCCATTATGAATCCGTAGCGGTAGAAATCGTAAGGGGTCGTTAGATGGAAAATTATGCGTATATTGCGTTAGGATCTAATATCGGGAACCGACTATATTATTTGCGAGAAGCAGTCAAAGCATTGGACAACCATGAGCAAATTTCTGTCACTGCTACCTCGTCTATTTACGAGACAGAACCAGTCGGTTACATCAACCAAGATAAGTTTTTAAATATGGTTGTCAAAATTACTACTGCCCTTTCTCCTTTTGCATTGCTTGAGGTGACGCAAAAAATCGAACAAAAATTTGGAAGAAAGAGGGAAATACGCTGGGGACCAAGAACGTTAGACCTTGACATTTTACTATATAATCATGAAAATATTGAAACAGAGCAGCTTATCATTCCACACCCGCGTATGACGGAACGGGCGTTTGTGATGATTCCATTATTAGAAATAAATCATGATATTCATATCCCAAATGTTTCCCAATGCCTGGAAGACTTCATAGATCGACTACCTGACAGAGAAGGAGTTCGTATATGGAAGCAGAAAAATGGGGAAGACGTATTCGCGCTTTTCGGAAGCTAAAAGGATATACACAAGAAAGGTTGGCAAAAGAACTGGGGATTTCCATATCGATACTGGGAGAAATTGAACGAGGAAATCGCTTTCCGTCGGAGCAATTAATCCAACAAATTGCCGAACAGTTAAATATATCTGTAGAGGAGCTGGCTCCGCCGCAGTTAGAGTCGAGAGAATAGAAAGGAGGTAAACCGATGTTTAAAATCGGCGATGTAGAAATTAAAAACCGTGTCGTTCTTGCTCCAATGGCTGGAGTGTGCAATTCCGCATTTCGCCTTACGGTGAAAGAATTTGGGGCAGGGCTTGTTTGTGCGGAAATGGTAAGCGATAAAGGAATTGTCTATCATAATGAAAAGACGCTAGAAATGTTATATATTGACGAGCGGGAAAAGCCGTTAAGCCTGCAAATTTTTGGCGGGGAAAAAGAAACGCTTGTCAAAGCGGCCAAATTTGTTGACAAAAACACGAATGCCGATATCATTGACATTAATATGGGATGCCCTGTTCCAAAAATTACGAAATGTGATGCGGGGGCGAAATGGCTTTTAGATCCAAATAAAATTTATGATGTGGTTGCTGCCATTGTAGATGCGGTGGAAAAACCGGTAACGGTAAAAATGCGGATCGGCTGGGATGAAAATCATATTTATGCGGTAGAGAATGCCCAAGCCGTTGAACGGGCCGGCGGTAAAGCAGTCGCAGTCCATGGACGAACAAGAGTGCAGATGTACGAAGGAAAAGCAGATTGGAATATCATTAAACAAGTAAAAGAGGCAGTCAACATCCCTGTGATCGGAAATGGCGACGTAAAAACCCCACAAGATGCAAAACGAATGTTGGAAGAGACAGGGGTTGACGGAGTAATGATTGGACGTGCGGCTCTCGGAAATCCATGGGTCATCTACCGTACAGTCCATTATTTAGAAACAGGAGAGCTAATTCCAGAACCAACGGTTAGAGAAAAGGTGGATGTATGCCTTTTGCATTTAGACCGTTTAATTGCATTAAAAGGAGAATATATTGCTGTCAAGGAAATGCGCAAACATGCGGCATGGTATTTAAAAGGGGTGCGCGGAGCGGCAAAAATTCGCAACGCGATTAATGAATGCGAAACTCGTGAACAGCTCGCTACTCTATTGCTCAATTTCGTCGAAGAAGTGGAAAACAGACCGAAAACAGATGCACAGGCTGTATAAGAAACGAATGAAACGATTGCAGTGACGACTGCCAGCCTTCGCTGGCAGTATTTTTCATAAAAAACTTGTTAAATGGAGTGAATGGTGTATGAGTCACGAAGAATTAAATGATCAATTACTCGTCCGTAGGGAAAAATTAAAAAAATTGCAGGAAATGGGAGTAGATCCGTTCGGAAAACGGTTTGAACGCACACATAAAGCGCAAGAGCTGTTTGATTTATATGGCGATTTGTCGAAGGAAGAACTTGAGGAGCGGCAAATACAAGTGGCCGTCGCGGGACGGATTATGACAAAACGCGGCAAAGGAAAAGCGGGGTTTGCCCATATCCAAGATGTGACGGGGCAAATTCAAATTTACGTTCGCCAAGATGAGGTCGGCGAAGACCAATACGAGCTTTTTAAAATTTCCGATTTAGGCGATATTATCGGCGTTCGTGGAACAGTATTCAAAACAAAAGTAGGGGAGCTTTCGATTAAAGTATCATCCTACGAATTTTTAACGAAATCGCTGCGTCCGCTTCCAGAGAAATATCATGGCTTAAAAGATATTGAACAGCGCTATCGTCAGCGGTATTTAGACTTAATTATGAATCCAGAAAGCAAAAATACATTTATTACCCGCAGTTTAATTATTCAATCAATGCGGCGCTATTTGGATAACCATGGTTATTTGGAAGTAGAAACGCCGATGATGCATACTGTTGCTGGGGGAGCGGCAGCGCGCCCGTTTATCACCCATCACAATGCACTAGATATGACGTTGTATATGCGAATTGCAATTGAGCTTCATTTGAAACGTTTAATTGTCGGTGGCTTGGAAAAAGTGTATGAAATCGGACGCGTGTTCCGCAATGAAGGCATTTCGACAAGGCATAATCCAGAATTTACGATGCTGGAACTATACGAAGCATATGCTGATTTCCGCGATATTATGAAGTTGACAGAAAATCTGATCGCCCATATCGCGCAGGAAGTATTAGGAACGACCAAAATTCAATATGGCGAGCATGTAGTGGATTTAACGCCAGAATGGAAACGGCTTCACATGGTCGATGCGATTAAAGAATACGTAGGGGTTGACTTTTGGAAACAAATGAGCGATGAGGAAGCGCGGGAATTAGCAAAAGAACACGGTGTAGAAATAGCGTCGCACATGACGTTTGGGCATATTGTCAATGAATTTTTCGAGCAAAAAGTAGAGGACAAGCTCATTCAGCCAACATTTGTTTACGGCCACCCGGTAGAAATCTCGCCGTTAGCGAAGAAAAATCCAGATGACCCACGCTTTACCGATCGTTTTGAGTTGTTTATCGTCGGCCGTGAACACGCAAATGCCTTTACCGAATTAAACGATCCAATCGATCAGCGCCAACGCTTTGAAGCGCAACTAAAAGAACGTGAACAAGGAAATGACGAAGCGCATGAGATGGATGAGGACTTCCTCGAAGCTCTTGAATACGGAATGCCGCCAACAGGCGGTTTAGGGATTGGTGTGGATCGTCTTGTCATGTTGTTAACCAATTCCCAGTCTATCCGCGATGTATTGTTATTCCCGCAAATGCGTCATAAATAGGATGTTCCTTTCCTCTATGGGCGTTTTGCCCATAGGGGAAATGTTTTAAAAAATAAATAGTTGACTTTTAAATATAAATTATATAAAATAATAAATGTTGTTTTCGAAAAAAGAAAGAGGAATCAAGAGTTGACAATAAGATTTTTAGATGATATATTATGAAAGCTGCTTTGAAAGACGGATGACGGTGTATTAAAGGCGAATACAATACATAAGAAACACCTAAAGAAAAAGCTGTCAAATTAGGAGAAGATTTTGCTTTTATGAACAGCAAGAAGCGAATTTTAGCGAAATTTGATGCAATAAAATAGTTCTTGACAATGTTATCGGTTGAACTATAATAGAATTTGTCTATCACTTGCCTAGCGGCTATAGCGGAGAGGAAACACCCGTTCCCATCCCGAACACGGAAGTTAAGCTCTCCAGCGCCGATGGTAGTTGGGGCCAGCGCCCCTGCGAGAGTAGGTCGTCGCTAGGCAGTTGTTGTGGAGGATTAGCTCAGCTGGGAGAGCACTTGCCTTACAAGCAAGGGGTCGGCGGTTCGATCCCGTCATCCTCCACCATTTTCAATAAATAAAAAACATTAGCTTGGTGGGAAGCGGCGAGCTAAACATCCATAAATGCGCTACGAGTTGTCCCGACGCATCTAGCATCATTGAATCGGCTAGAAGAGGAAGGGACATCGGAATACTGAGTGTCCTGATTGCATATGAGCCATTAGCTCAGTAGGGGAGCAACAAGCGTAAGCTTCCATGAATTTGCCGCGAGTTGCCTCGACGCATTTGACATCTTCGAATTCGCTAGTAGAGGAAGAGGCAACGAAAAAACAATGAGTGTCTTCACCACGTGAGCCATTAGCTCAGTAGGTAGAGCATCTGACTTTTAATCAGAGGGTCGGAGGTTCGAGTCCTCCATGGCTCACCATCTTGCGGGTGTGGCGGAATTGGCAGACGCGCTAGATTCAGGGTCTAGTGCCCTTTACGGGCGTGGGGGTTCGAGTCCCTTCACCCGCATTCTTTCTTGATAATATTAATTGCGGAAGTAGTTCAGTGGTAGAACACCACCTTGCCAAGGTGGGGGTCGCGGGTTCGAGTCCCGTCTTCCGCTCCATCATTCGCCGGGGTGGCGGAATTGGCAGACGCACAGGACTTAAAATCCTGGGGTAGGTAACTACCGTGCCGGTTCGAGTCCGGCCCTCGGCACGTGCGCTCGTAGCTCAAT
>NZ_JABVYQ010000012.1:0-55186 GCF_013357975.1 Parageobacillus sp. VR-IP | reverse complement strand
GTGTTGTCTTATTTGGAACCATTAGACGTATTGAAGATGATGCGAAAAAAGAATGGTTTTTTGACCGATTGCTTGAGAAGTATGGAAATCCAGAATGGTCTTTCGAAAAAGGATATCCAGCCCTTTCCAAAACAGAATTATTTGAAATACAAATTGATAAGATTACCGGTAAATTAAGTGAGGGATTAACACATTAAGCCAAGAGTTTAGAAAGAAAATGTTATTTAAAATCTAAAATTTGTCTTGACGCATTTTTTGGCCGTTGCATTTAAAAAAAGGCAACAGGCCAAAAATGCGTTTTATTTTTTACCTCCTTTCCAAGGGCGCTCCTTCCTTTGCCTCACCTCATTGTAATTTTTTGTTTGTTAGACGCGTAAAGGGCTGCGCTCTTCGGACAACTTGGGAAAATCAAGTCGGCTAACCAACCCTAAAAAGCATAGTTTTTAAGGATTGCTAAGATGCATTGTATATTACTGAAAACTTAGGACTTCCTAATAATCTTTCTCAATAAAAAAATCCCCCCCCTTGAAACATTAGGGGATGGGTATATTAACTATAATTTCCAGAATATAATGATGTGAAGAGAAAGGGAATGATGTTCCAGCTAACATCTTCTCTTTCTTCCACATTTAAATATCTAGTCACCAGTGAATTTTTCATTAATTGTCCTATAACTTAAAACAAACGACTTTCGGCTCTGTCATTTCATGAATTGCAAATTTGATCCCTTCGCGCCCTAATCCTGATTTTTTCACACCGCCAAACGGCATCGCATCGATTCGATAGTCACTGCTGTCATTAATCATAATACCGCCAACATTCATCTTTTCAATTGCTTTGTAGGCTTTTCTAACGTTATTCGTGAAAATCCCCGCTTGCAAACCATAATCGACTGAATTCGCCTTTTCGATGGCTGTATCAAGATCCCTAACCGGGTAAAGGAGAACAACCGGGCCAAAGATTTCTTCTCTTGCAATTCGACAATCTTCCGGTACATTTGTTAACACGGTTGGCCAATAAAAAGCGCCGATACGTTTTCCACCTGTCAATAGTACAGCACCTTTTTCGATTGCTTCATTGACCAAATTTTCAACGCGAATCGCTTCTTCTTCTGTAATAAGAGGTCCCATATCAGTTAGTTCCGACTGTTTATCTCCAACACGATATTGATTGGTACGTTCGAGAAACTTCTTTTGAAAAGCATCCATAATACTTTCTTGAACATAAATTCGCTGGACACCAATGCAGTTTTGACCAGCTGCCCAAAAAGCTCCGGAAACCGTTGATTCGACTGCTTCATCTAAATCGGCATCTTCCAATACAATAACAGGTGAATTAGAACCGAGCTCCATACTAATTTTTTTTAAGCCAGCTTTACGAATAATTTCTTCTCCTGCCTCAATTCCGCCGGTAAAGGAAATCATTCTAATAGCAGGATGTGTGACAAGAATATCGCCAATCTCACTTCCGTAACCTGTTATAACGGATAACACTTTCGGTGGAAGGCCGGCTTCATCGAATGCTTCTGCAAGTAAAAGAGCACTTAACGGTGTGAGAGTTGAAGGCTTTACAATAATAGCATTTCCTGATGCAATTGCCGGTCCAACTTTGTGCGCGACAAGATTCAATGGATCATTAAACGGCGTGATGGCACCAATAATTCCAATTGGAAAACGATAATAATATCCAACCCGATTCTCACTTCCCGGCATTTGATCAAAAGGGATTGTCTCTCCATGAATTCTTCTTGCCTCTTCCGCACTAATACGAAGTGTTTGAATGCATCTGTGCACTTCTTTTATCGCTTCACGGATAGTTTTACTTCCTTCTCGAGCAATTGTTCGTGCAAATTTTTCTATATTTGCTTCGATATAGTCAGCTGCCTTATTAATAATTTCCATTCGTTTATGAACGGGCATAGAAGCAGCAATTCGTGCTCCCTCTTTCGCCTCTTCAATACATTGAAGCATATCTTCTTCCGAGGCAGCAGGTACCGTATCAATGATACTATTATCTTGCGGATCACGCACTTCAATAACTCGATCACGTTTTACCCACTTTCCTGCCAAATACATTTTTCGACCAACAACTTGAGTTGCCATCAATATACCACCTTTCCATGATTAGATATTCACTAGCGTTCTTTCGCGACTAACACGATTAATATTAATCAAGTCTATTAGGAGGGAAAATCCTGTTTCAATTTTCCCAGCTCCCGCACCGATTAACGTGACTGGGCCTAAAAGATCACATTCATACGTAATCGCGTTAGTAGCACCACTGATTGAAGCAAGCGGATCTGTAAGATCAACTTTTTCCGGTGCAATTGAGGCAACCACTTTTCCACCTTCTTTACGAGCTCTCGCCAACAGCTTCCATCGTTTTCCTTCTTTTTTTGCATCTTCAATATCTTTTAAGGTAATGTCTGTAATACCTTTACATGATACCTCTTCTACTGTCAGAGGTGCATTCATCACATAGTTTGCTAAAATGACAATTTTAAATTTTGCATCATAACCTTCTACATCACTTGTAGGATCTGCTTCTGCGTAGCCAAGCCTTTGTGCCTCTTTCAGCGCTTCCTCGTAGGTTAATCCCTCTTCTTCCATTTTTGTTAAAATATAATTTGTCGTACCATTTAAGATACCTCGTATTTCTTTAATATCATTTCCTGCGAGCGTTGTAATTGGCATTCTCAATGCAGGTGTTCCACTCATCACCGTTCCTTCAAATCCCCAATAAACACCATGTTTCTTGGCAATTTCGTACAACTCCCTATAAGCTAACGCAACAGGTCCTTTGTTTGTCATGACGACATTTTTCCCGGTCTCAAATGCAGCCTTGCAATGGTCAATGGCCGGCTGTCCTGTTTTTACATCTGTATAAGAAACTTCGATAATCGTATCAGCGTTTGTTTCACGAATCGTTTTGAAACTGTCCCATCCTTTAACAAGCCCTGGAACATCTGGATAGTTTTCAAGATTCCCTGTTTCCTTTAAGACTTGCAAAACTGTATCAATATCTAAACCATCTGGATGATAAATCGATCCTTTCATTAAGTCCGAAATCGCTACAATAACAGCCTCAAAACCTTCCTCTTTTTTCAATACCTCTTTCTTATCTCGTAGAATTTCAGCTAATCCCTGTCCGACGACTCCAAATCCGATAAATGCTAGTTTGTGTACCATACGTCTACACCTCCAAAGCTTTATTGTTCGGAAAAGCGACTTCACCTGTTAAAAACTTTACAGCCGTTTGTGCAAGGATTGCCGCACCAATTGGTAAGCAAGTTTCATCAATATCAAAAATTGGTGTATGCAGATCTCTCTGCACCCCGTCCTGTAGTGCACATCCTAAAAAGAATAGAGCGCTCGGAATCTTTTGTGTCACATAACCAAAATCTTCTCCACCCATTCCGAATGGGCGTCTAATGATTTTGAAATCCGGATACATCTCTATAATTGTGTTAGTTATCCAGCTATTTACAACAGGATCATTATTTAAAGCTGGTTCGCCTCTTTCAACATTGAACGAATAACTTCCACCTAGATGTTCAACTATAGAAAACGCTTTCTTTAATTCTGATGCCAATAAATCACGCACTTCAGGTGTATAACTCCGAATGGTGCCTTCGATTAAGACTTCTGTTGGAATAATGTTGCTTGCTGATCCTGCGTGTATTTGACCAATACTTATAACTGCTGCATCCAATGCTGAGACTTTGCGAGCAACAATACCATGTAATGTTTGCATAACAGGGCCGAGCATCCAGATAGGATCCGTTCCAAGTTCAGGATAGGCTCCATGACCGCCCGTTCCATAAATTTTCCCGCGAAACACATCGACATTTGCCATGCTGTAGCCATCGTTTACTTGGGCGGCACCAACTGGAAGCCATGGGCACATATGAAGAGCAATGGCAGCATCAACCCCGTCATAAACACCTGCTTGAATCATATATGGTGATCCAGAGAGTCCGTTTTCATCCGTACTTTCCTCTGCTGGTTGAAAAACAAACTTCACTGTTCCTTTTAATCCTTCCTTTTTAAAGACCTGTGCAAGTATAGTCGCAACTCCTAGCAAAATAGCAGTATGAGCATCATGACCACATGCATGCATGACACCATCATTTTTCGAACGATAACTTTCTATGTTTTCCTCTGTAATCGGCAGGGCATCCATATCGGCTCGAATCGCAATGGTCGGACCTTCACCAGAAGTTAATGTACCGACAACACTTGTTTCGACCCCTATTCCTGTTTCCACTTTCATTCCATCCATGCTTCGTAACGTTTCCGCAACAAATTGGGCGGTCCTGAACTCTTGGAAACTGAGTTCAGGATATTGATGAAATGTACGACGCCATTCGATCAGTTGATTGGACAAGCGATTTGCTTGTTCACGGATACAGTAATTGTTTGGCACCCACCGTCCCCCTCCTATCGCAAATAAGTTATCTATTACTGCGATTGAGCAAATTCACCAACATACATTTACAAATAGAAAAAAAGGAAACATGAACCTGATTCCTTGGTTAGAGTAAATGTGTCACCAAAATTCTTACTAAGACTAAGGAGGTTCATGTCTCACGAATAGGATGCCACATCACTACAGCATTAAATTTTCAAAACACTCTCAACGTGGTTAAATGCTTGCTCAAAGTCTGCGATAATGTCTTCAATATCTTCAATACCGCAAGAGACACGGACAAGTCCTTCAGGAATTCCCATTGCCGCACGCTCTTCCGGTGTACACTCAACGTGACTTGTTGTACGAGCAGGACCAACCGTCGTTTCAACAGCACCTAGGTTAGCAGCACGGTTAACGAATCGTAATTTCGGAAGAAAATCTCTTACCGTATCAATACCTCCTTTAACCGAAAAGCTAAGCATACCTCCAAAGTTTCTCATTTGCTTTTTCGCAATCTCGTGATTTTTATGTGTTTCAAGACCTGGATAATACACGCTTTCTACTATCTCTTTTGTTTGTAAATATTTCGCAAGAGCCATGGCATTTTCACATTGCTGACGAACGCGAAGATGAAGAGTTTTCATACCGCGTAAAATCAGATAGGCTGCCATTGGATCCATTGTTGCCCCATTAATTTCACGATAGTGGTAGATTTTTTCAACAAGCTCTTTCGGGCCGCACACAACACCACCTAATGCGTCTGCATGGCCACCTAAAAATTTCGTTGCACTATGGATAACCAAATCTGCTCCTAATGAAAGTGGATTTTGATTAATTGGAGTTGCAAATGTATTGTCAATAACAACCAGTGCGCCAGCTTCATGACCCGCTTTTGCCATGCGCTCAATGTCTGTAATTTTTACTGTTGGGTTTGTAGGTGTTTCTAAGTATAAGATTTTGCATCCTTTTGCAACTTCTTCTTCAATCTGCTCGTGGTTGCCTGTTTCGCAAAGTACTACCTCTACTTGCTGACGCGGAAGGAACTCTGTAAAGATTTTATTTGTACCGCCATATGTGTCTTTAATGGACACAATACGATCTCCTGGAACTAAAAATGTTGACAATGTATTGCTAATAGCAGCCATTCCCGTTGAAAAACTTGTTGCTGCTTCTGCCCCCTCAAGAATTTTCACTTTATCTTCAAATGCTTGGACTGTTGGATTTGTATTACGTCCATAAATATGGCCTTTTTTCTTTCCGATTGCCACATCATACCACTCATCGATATCGTCATAACCGTAAGCAACACTGAGAACGACCGGTACTTGTGTTGCACCGTGTACTAAATAATCTTTTTCTCCTGCCCATACTGCTTTCGTTCCTAGTTTAATATCTTCATTTGTCATACGATCACTCCTCATTAACCTTTTAATGATAATGTTTGGTTCTCGACATTCAATCCTAAATTTCGTTTCTTCATTTCGTTATAAGCAAACAATGCGATAGCTGTATCTTGCACCCCTGTTCCTGTTAAGTCACAAACAGTAATTTGCTCATCATTTTCCCGTCCTATTAATTCTTTTGACGTTAGTTGACCCAGTTCAATAATGGAGGAATCACTCGTTAATAAACCGCGAGCGAGTGCATGATGCAATTCCCCCAAACGAGCGCATTGCGCCTTTGTATCGCATACAAGCTTATTTGCACGCACCAGCACCTCAGCTTCTAACTCTTGCTTATGCTCAGCATCAGATCCCATTGCCGTAATGTGAAGGCCCGGATGAAGCCACTCTGCTTTGATAATAGGCTCTTTTGCCGGGGTTGTCGTAATGACGGTGTCACTGTTTCGGACAACCATTTCCGCACTATCAGCCACTTCAACTTCAATACCAAGCTCCGCTGACATGTCTTCTGCATACTTCTTGGCACGTTCAGTTGAACGGGAATACACAAGTACCTTTTTAAAATTGCGCACTAATTTTAACGCCCTTACCTGAAATCTTGCTTGTCCTCCTGCGCCAATTACACCGACTGTTTCGATATTTTCCCTCGACAGGTATTTTGCAGCAATCGCTCCGGCTGCCGCAGTTCGAACATCTGTTAAATAACCATTATCTAAAAGAATTGCCTGTGGAATGCCTGTTTTTGTACTAATTAACATCATTAACCCGTTCCCGCTTGGAAGGCCTAGCTTATAATTATTAAAGAATCCAGAAGAAACTTTAATGGCAAACATGTCTTTTCCTTTGATATACGCTGTTTTTACATCCACTTCTCCGTTTTGGTCGTGAATATCGACACGCATAATAGGAGGCATTATTACTTCATTGTTTGCCAATTTTGTAAATGCTTCTTCGATAACGGATATTGCTTCTAGATTTAATTGAACATACTGTTTCAGTTCCGGTTCTGTAAAAATAATCATGAGTTTTCTCCACCACCCTGAATGAGAGATTAGTTTGTCAGTACACCATCTTTAATAAATAACTTTCTTGGGAACGATGCTAACGTTTCGCATCCATTTTCTGTTACTCTAAATGATTCGCTCACTTCAAATCCGTATTGATCCAACCAAATTCCAGGGATAAGATGAAATGTCATGTTTCGCTGCAAAATCGTTTTATCTCCTTTACGGATGCTTGCTGTATGCTCTCCCCAGTCAGGAGGATAGTTAAGTCCTATTGAATAACCGAGACGTGAATCCTTTACGATGCCGCTTTTTTCAATGGTCTTTCTCCAAGTCTCTTCAATTTCTTCGCAAGCAATACCAGGCTTGATCATATCAAGACAAGCATTTAATCCTTCCAACACAACATCCGAAAGCGTTTTAATTTTATCTGAAGGCTTGCCGATGGTAAGCGTTCTTGCAAGTGGCGAATGATAACGCTTATAGCAGCCGGCTAATTCTAAAATGACAGTATCTCCTTTTTTATAGCGCTCATCCGTCCATGTTAAGTGTGGAGTAGATGTTTTTTCTCCGGATGGAAGCAATGGTACAATTGCTGGATAATCACCGCCGAACTCTTCCGTTCCCGTAATTTGGGTGTGGAAAATTTTTGCAGCTACATCACATTCGCGAACACCTTCAGCGATTAATTCGATACCTGCCATCATGGCTTTTTCAGCAATTTTAGCAGCACGCTTCATATACTCAATTTCTTTATCGGATTTCACAATGCGAACCCAGTTTACTAAAAGGGTTGCATCCTTAAATGACGCGTTTGGCAGTCCTTTTTTCAAACGCTCATAACATTTTGCTGTAAAATAGTAGTTGTCCATTTCAACACCTATTGAACGTTTATCCTGGCCGATTTGTTTTAAAATATCAGCTACAAAGTCCATTGGGTGTTTTGTATCAGACTGTACGTAATCGTCTGGATAAGGAATAATGTTTTCATGATAAATCCATGTGGTTATTTTCGCAGCATTTGCATCCTGTCCCCGTCCAATCCAAATTGGTTGTTCCTCTTCATCAATAATCACCAACATTTGATGTACATAAAAAGACCATCCATCATAACCAGATAAGTAGTTCATATTAGCTGGATCAGTAATAAGCAACACTTCAATTCCTTGTTCAGCCATTCTTTCTTTTGTTTTTCGGATTCTTTCTTTGTATTCTGCTATTCCAAATGACATAGGAACATTTCCTCCTACCTTAACCCATTTATTGTTTGAATTTTGGGAATAATTAATCTGCAAATTCATTATAGTAAAACAAGAAAAAATTTATCATCTGCAAAAATGTATGAACTTTTAGGAAGGTATCTAGTCAAATTATTAAAAAAGTTACAATTTGTAATAAAAAAAGGTTGCTCGAAAAGCTAAAAGGATACGCTTTTGAGACAACCTAATGAATAAAACTTTACATCTTTAATGGAATTTCATTCTACCCAAACCGCTCATAGCCAAAAAAAAGTCTACTGACAAACATGCTTTTCAACCTTTTTGCATTTCTACCATTCCTCGTTTTACAACAGTTCCATAACTCTTCATAAATTTCTGCCACTAAAGTTTTTATCATTGTTGTGCTCTTGTTTCATATAAACCCATTTTCCAAATCTTAATACTTAAATCTAATAAAAATAAATCGTCCGGATCAACGAGAGAAAGTCCTGTCAATGATTCAATCTTTCTCAACCGATATAGTAAGGACTGCCTGTGCAAATTTAATGATCGCGCGGTTTGACTTACATTCCCATGGCATCGGTTATATGCAATGAAAGTACCTATTAAATCCATATTACGCTGGTTATCATATTGAACCAGTGGTTCGATCGTTGACATAATGATCTCTTTCATTTCCTCATTTTGAGCAATGCTTAAGAGAACCCGGTCAATACGCGTATTTTCATACATCATACGATACCCGGCTCCCTTTTTACATCTTCCAATATTTAAAGCAACTTTTGCATTTTCATAACTTTGCTTAAATCCCTCAAGACCTTCATGATAGGTTCCGATTCCCCATGATATCACAACCTCTGGAAGTAAATTTCGTAAACGTCGTTCTACAAGATCCAAAAAATTAGAAGGGTTTTCATTTCTCTTATCTACGGGGATCTCAAGAAAAATAATCAACTGTTCTTCTTGATATGTCATCATCACTTCTCTTTTTAGAGATTGTGCCGCATAAAAAATTTCTTCTTCAATATAACGAATCATGTTGTCCAGCCAATGCTCAAATGAATCATAGTATTGCTTTCGTTTTTGAAAAAGTGTTCTTAAGTTTTCCGGAAATCCTACAACACAAATATAAGGCAGCTTTATATTGTATCCTAGTAATTTTGCTCTTGAATTTGCTTGATCCCAAGAATTAAGCTCTCCTTTTGCGAGCTCCTGCACAAAATCACTGCGAAGACGCATTTTTGTCTCTTCAATGGCGTTTTTGCGTGAGAGCCAGAGATTTATTGTTGTCACTGAATGTTCTAACACATTGATTCGATATTGTGTTAAAAAAGAATCTACTGATGTATGAGGAGGAAGTATCACAAATAAATATCCTTGTGCGTCGCCTGACAATTGTAGCACCGGCAGCTGCAGAATAAGCTGGCATTCTATTTCAATCATTTGAAATTTCTGAAACATAGGATCACGAGTTAAAAATGATGTTGCTTTTCTTGCTGGAATAACTCCCTGCATAACATAGTCTTTCCACTTTTCCACTAGGTTTGGGGGTAGATTGTTTTGCGCTTGAATAGCTCCTGTTCGATCAGTAAGCACTATCGGGCAACCGATATGTTTTTGGATAAAATTTAAAATTTGGTTAAGGTCTGTCTCTTTTAAAATCAATTTTAAGAGTTCCTGCTGTACTTTTTCAGATTTTTCCCGTTCCTTATACTGAATATCGTTTAATTCCCTCATAACATCTTCAATAATATCGGCAAAACGGACTTCCCATGGAATTTCGATAATGATGAAATTTTCCTGCTCCGCCAATTCAATAATTTCTTTTGGAATATCAAATATAAATCGTCCTAAAGCGATCATAAGCGCTGATGCTTCTGATTCGATAACATCTTGTACAAATTTTTTTAATAAATCCAAGTCGTGACCGCATCCAACGCCTGTACTCAATACAACCTCATTTTTTCGAACAAAATTTTCCACAGGCATTTCAATTACAGAAATCCATTGAACATGCCGTTCATTCAGTAGATTTTTTCCTGTTATTACCCTTGCATTTTTCATAATATCAAGTTTTAGGACATCCCCTACTGTTAACCTCATGTCGTCCTCCTTTTGACAGCTATAGCTAAATTTGTAGAAAAAATACTTCTAAATATAATAATACAACATATAATGTGGAATTTTGTTCATTGCCTGTCAAAAAGAGTGGCGCCGGGAATGCCTGGTTCTGTCATCTCATAAGGGTTTAAAATGATATCAAGTTCTTCTTCTGTTAATACACCATATTGTAAACATAACTCGCGGACAGATTTTCCTTCTAAAATGGCTTCTTTTGCAATACGCGCTGCTACTTCATATCCGATATGCGGATTAACAGCTGTGATAACCCCCACGCTTTTTTTTTACATATTCCTTCAAACGCTCTTCATTTGCTTCAATGCCTTTTAGGCAGTAATCTGTAAAAGCGCGGAATGCATTGTTCATAATGGTGATAGATTGAAGCAAGTTAAAGACAAGCACTGGCTCCATCACATTTAGTTCAAGCTGACCCGCTTCAGAGGCAAGACAGATGGTGTGATCATTACCGATTACTTGGAAAGCGACCTGGTTAATCATCTCCGCCATGACCGGATTTACTTTTCCCGGTATAATGGATGAACCAGGCTGCCGAGCCGGCAATGTGATTTCACCAAGTCCAGCCCTAGGTCCTGACGCCATTAAACGCAGGTCATTTGCAATTTTAGACATATTAATCATGCATATTTTGAGTGCTGCTGACACTTCTGTATATGCATCGGTATTTTGTGTCGCATCGACAAGGTGCTTAGCTCCAACAAGAGGAAGACCGCTAATATCCGCTAAATACTTAACCACATTTTTGATATAGCAAGGGTCCGCATTTAATCCCGTTCCAATTGCTGTTGCTCCCATATTTACCTCATATAAATGCTGACGTGATTGTTGAATACGTTTGATGTCACGTTCTAACACCCGGCTGTATGCTTCAAACTCTTGTCCAAGACGGATCGGCACGGCATCTTGAAGATGTGTTCGCCCCATTTTAATTACATGATCAAATTGTTGTGCCTTTTCTTTCAACACTTCATGCATAGATTGCATCGTTGCCAACAATTTCTGTATTAATTTAAGTATCGCAATATGAACTGCGGTTGGAAACACATCATTTGTTGATTGCGACATGTTCACATGACTGTTCGGGCTTAGGTAGACATATTCCCCTTTTTTATGACCGAGCAATTCAAGCGCACGATTGGCAATCACTTCATTTGCATTCATGTTAATGGATGTACCAGCACCGCCTTGTATTGGATCGACGATGAAATGATCATGCCATTTACCCTCAATAATTTCATCCGTTGCTTTGATAATTGCATTTCCAATTTTCGGATCTAAACGTTTTATATCCATATTCGCTAAAGCCGCTGCTTTTTTTACAATAGCTAATGCTTTAATTAATTCTTCATGAATACGGTAGCCCGTAATCGGAAAGTTTTCCATCGCTCTTAATGTTTGGATTCCATAGTACGCATCCATTGGTACTTCTTTTGATCCTAAGAAATCTTTTTCAATACGGACCTTATTGACCTTATTATTGATATTAGCAACTGTCATAATATCCCCTCTTGTTTTCAACAAGTTTATTCTTTGTCTGACCGTTTAATTGAATGAACTATAATTTTGAATTAATGGAAGAAGTACGGAAAGGTCAACATTATGCCCGCTTATAATTACGGCAACAGCACCTTCTTGATGAGCAATTTTGTTCCCTAAAATTGCTGCGACTCCTGTAGCGGCCGCTCCTTCTATAATCATACGGTGTTTATCCATCATAAAGGCCATACTGTAGGCAATATCTTCCTCCGAAATCAGTACAATATCATCCGTATATTGCCCGACCATTCGAAACGTATACTGATTATCTAGTCCAATCCCGCCCAGTAAACTATCGGCAAGAGTATCCTTCTCCTCTAATTTTATTGGTTTTCCAGCTTTTAAACTTTCATACATGACAGCTGAATGCTCTATCGAGACACCTGTTACTCTTATATTTGGATCATTCGATTTCAATGCTAAACCAATTCCTGAAAGCAATCCCCCTCCTGAAAGTGGAACAATCACATCTGTTAGATTGGGAATTTCCTCCAATATTTCTAATCCAATTGTTCCTTGACCTGTAATAATATACGGATCATCAAACGGCTGGATGATCGTTAACCCTTTCTCTTTTGCTAATTCATAACAGCGCTCCGCTGCATCATCTTGGCTATTTCCATAAATTTCTATTTTGGCATTCAATCTTTTCAACGAGTCGACTTTTGCCTTTGGAACACGGTTGGAAATACAGACTACCGCATCAATGCCAAGCTTTCTCGCCACGTATGCCACAGCCATCCCATGGTTTCCAGTGGAAAACGTTGCAACCCCTCTTTTTTTCTCTTCCTCACTTAGACTTAATATTTTATTAGCCGCCCCTCTTACTTTAAACGCTCCAATATCATGGACATTTTCAAGCTTTAAATAAACAGGACGGCCAATCATTTCTGATAAAATAAAAGATTGTATTAATGGTGTTCTATTTACAATAGAAGCAATTCGTTTTCTAGCTTCCCAAACATTACGGATTGTTATTTCATTTCCTTTTCTTATAGACTTTAGATAATTCAAGTTTCCCACTCCTTGATAGTAAACTTCACATTATCAATGCTTATATCTTACTCCGGATTATATAGTATGAATTTTCTGCATTCAATTATCAAAAGTGACTAGTAAATGTGGCTTTTTTTCATACAATTTTAAATAAATCCATATGAATAATACCCGTGGTGCTAGTTGAACAATAGCGTTTAACTAGCGCCACGGGTATAATCATGGAATTTCTTCGATTAGTTTTTTATATTCGTCATTTTTGCCTAAATTTGGATTATCCCATCATGTAAACGATATCTCTCGTACAAATCCCATTTCTCCTTCTCTCATGTCTTATTGAACCGTTACGCCTTGATTAGCATTCTTGACTGCCTTCTCTTTTACTTCCTCTTCCCACCAAAAAGCCTTATCTGGATTTTTCAATATTTCTTCGATTTCACTTGGATCCTCAACAGCTGGGGCAGAACCACGCAATGATCTACCAGCTGTTTCTTTAACGAAGAAGGCAACAATGACAAGCCCGAAAAGACAAACAGCCATTAAGTAATAAGCTGGAATCATGCTATTCTTAGTAATACTAATGAGCCAAGAGATGATAAGAGGTGTAGTGCCTCCAAATAAAGATGTTGAAATATTGTATGTAATCGCAAGTGACCCGTAACGTACTTTCGTGAAAAACAATGATGGCAACGTTGCTGGAAGTGTTCCTTGGAAAGCAGCGAGTGAAGTACCAAGGAGAAGTAGCCCGAAAAAGACCATATAATTATTTCCGTTGCCAATCATCATAAATGCTGGCACACTAAGCACAATGGCACCGATTAAAGCCCCTTTAATAATAGGGTTACGACCAATCCGATCGCTTAAATAACCCATTGCCAAGATAAGAGGCATCATGATAAGCATCACAATAAGGTTCAAAACCAATCCTTTGGTTTCGCCATAACCCAGGTCGTGCGTTAAATAAGCTGGCATATAAGAGAGCACCATATAGTCCATCGTGTTATAAAAGAGAACTATTCCGATACAAATTAGAAGTGATTTCCAATGGTGGATAACAATCTCTTTGAGGGAAGCACGGTGTTTTTCTTCTTCTGTTGCTTTCATCATAGCTTGAAAGGCAGGCGTTTCTTCTAGGTGAGAACGGAAATATAAACCGATCAATCCTAAAGGAGCAGCAATCAAAAATGGAATCCGCCATCCCCATTCAACCATCTTTTCAGAACCAAGAAGGAATGTCAAAAAAGTGACTAACCCGGCGCCAACAGAGAAACCTACGAGCGTTCCAACTTCTAAACCACTCGCCATGAAACCACGTTTTTTATCGGAGGTTGATTCTGCAATAAAAGTCATTGCACCTGCATATTCTCCTCCAGTTGAAAATCCTTGAATTAGCCTAGCAAGAAGCAATAAGATAGGAGCAGCAGTACCAATCGAGGCATAGCTTGGAATGAGACCGATACTTAAAGTCGCTGCAGCCATCATGATTAATGTAATAGATAGAACCTTCTTACGCCCGATTCGATCTCCTAGCATACCAAAAACCAAACCACCAATCGGACGTGCGATAAATGCAACTGCAAAAGTCGCAAAAGAGTAGATCAACTGAACAGAAGGATCGCTTTCAGGAAAAAAAACTTTACCGATCGTAACAGCTAAATATGAGTAGAGACCAAAGTCAAACCACTCCATAGCGTTACCGAGAGATGTTGCAATAACGGCTTGTTTAGCAAGTTTAGTATCAACAATGGTGATATCTTCTTTCCTTAATTTTTTATGAGAACTTCCTAGAATATTTTTTGATCGATGTTCCATAAAATGTCCCCTCCTTATTATCACTAGTAGGGTTTTTATAAATCTCTTTTTTACTACTCAAGTATTAAGAGTTATTTATATGATAACGCTTTCAAATCTACCCCAATCTACTAGCTATTCATTTATGCAATGTCACCGCTCCTCCTTTTTTATTAATGATAGCAATTTTAATTAAAGATTTAGAATTTTTAGATTAAATTTTAAGAAAAAATCATAGAAAATACATCCGGCAATATGTATGAATTTTCAGATATCCATCCATACAATTTGTTATATAAAAATTAGACAATTAATTAAATGTTGTATATTATGATCCGCCGGCGACCCGTAGTCTTTTGGATCGGGAAGGGCGATGTGATAGGCTGGAACGGGCCGGGAAGGCGCGTGCTTCGGCGGGATGGCCATCAGTTGGCATAGCATTTCCGGCCACCAGCCGACCATCACATCGCCCCGGGGACCCGAACCAAAAGGAAACGGAAGCGCCGGCGAACGCGGACTTTGTTTCATTGATCCTTATTTTTTGCCGTGATTTGTCAAAATAGGCTTTTATACTTTTGTCAGACAATAAATATTTTAATATCTTTTATCTATGGATCGGTAAAAAAATAGGCACTTCGCCAAAAATGACCGCTTAAATTCGCCTGTAACGCGTTTTAATCGATAAGGTAATGGTTTTCTATTCGAAAAGAGAAAAATGCTTGTACAGGCCATTTTTTCGCGTTTAAAGCGATTTGGGCATTTTTCTTCCCGCAGCGATGCGATGAGCGGCTTCCTGGAATGCTTCGCATGGCTGCGGAATGAGTTCGCCTGCACAACGGCTTCCTTGAATGGACCGAGCGCCGGGCTTCGCAGGCTACAGCCGGATTGCCGCAGGCAGGGAGGCGGCCAGCCGAGAAGACCGGCGCGTGCTTTATTATGTGATGCATCACCTGATTGGTAAAGGAGGGGTGTGAACCTTGTTAGGAAGAAAAGAAGAAATAAACGTTGGTTCTTTTATTCATTTATTTATTTAATGCTACAAACGTTTATTGTTTGATTGGATACTTTATTCGTTGATTGAAAGCCTCCTGCAGCTCACCGTATCGCTGTAGGAGGCTTCGCTACGTATAGCTATAGACGTTATCATATGTGTTCATGTAATGCAGTTTTAATCTTTTTGTTCTCTGCTTTTAAGTCGTACGGTTTTGGTTTAGATATTTTCTCCGTTTTTAAACGTCTTCTTCACAGCTTCGCCAAAAAAAAATATAAATGTAAGTCCAAACCGAGTGTAACATAGTGGCTAATTGTAGAATGAAAAATACCACCAGCTTTGGTGGTACTCAGTTTAGTGTTTCGTTAAAATGTTTGGCCATGAATAGCTGCAAGTAACTCGTTAAACTTACCTCCGGTAATTCCTTGGATTGATCCCACTCAAAATATCTTATATTTTGTATTAAAGAACAAAAGTCGGGATTTCGTAATAAGTGCATAGTTAATTTATTTTTGGCAGTAGGTTTTAAAGTGGTTGACGGCTTGTTTTCTATAATTGTTCTAACAATTCCCAACAACATGTCAGTCATTTCTACTCCGATTTCTTCGCCCTTAGGAACTAGTCTGCAATTATTAATCACATAATTTTCCCCTCTATAAAAAAGCGCTTGAATATTTAATAAATCCTTTACTAAACCATCTAAATTCAATTTAACGTCATGTTCGTATTTATCTCTAAGTTGGAAAAGATAAGATTTTCGTACTCGTTAGCTTTTTCGATTAACACTTCCGCTTCTATGTCGATGTTCTTACCATATCCTCTTAGTAAACCATAAAGAATTCTTTCAGGAAACTTTGTGTAAATCATGTCTTCAACTACATCTTTTCCTAATTCAGTGGCACCAACAAGAGCAGAATAATCATAATTAATCACAATTATTTTGATGAATTCAGAATACTTTGCTAAAGTTTCTCCAACACGAATAAAATTATCCCTTTCATCCGAATCGCCATAATAACTCTTAAAATGTAACTTAATCAATCCATCCCTCAATTTTTGAGTTAATAATTGGAAATCATCTTGATAGTATATTTCATGCGGAATAGATAAATCACCCATCAAATTAGGTTTGACACTTCCTTTTCCGCTCTCATCAAAAAATATCATTATCTTTTCCTTACCCATTAATTAACACCGTTCCTTAAAACTGGAAGTTGACTTTTGCTTACGCCTTATTATAATATAAGAGTACATCAATATCTCTCGGGATTCCGCGTGATATTGAATATAGACGGTGAGTAACTCGGGATTCCGCGTGAAAAACCGTCGAAATACTGTTAACTACCGTTTTAGGTAGTTTTTATTTTTTATTAGTAAAATTAAGAATTTTCTCATATACCCAGCACTTTGCTGGGTATATTCCTTTATTTTTTTAGCTCATTTAAATATTTTTCTAAAGCTTCTTCAATCAACAAATAAATATTTTTCTCCTGCAGAATCGATTGCATTTTCAGTTCTTTATGTAAGTCCGTCCGCAAATCAAAGGATACGCGTTTTCTTTCCACCTTCTTTTCTTCCTTTCTTTCTTGGTTGTTTTCTTCATTCGAAGAAATGTTGCTTTCGTTCCCAACAGGTTCTACTAAAACTTGCGTAGGGGTAATGACTTTTTGCTGGCGCTTTAGGTTTTTGATGTCATCTACTTTTGACACGTTCCATCAGCTCCTTATAAAAGTTTTTGTATTGTTCCAAAGCCTGCTCCAGTTCGTTGTTTTGATCAAAGCCGTACAGCGACAAGCGGCCGATCGGGGCTTTGCGCGTGATGATCGTTTTGAACACTTCATTTGGGTAGTCTTCCTCGATCATTTCGTTAAAAGCCTTGGCGTCGTTGCGTCTTACATCGTTCATGGTCCGCAAAATGCCAAGTAGCCGCGTGTTGTGTCTTCCATGTCGTCTGGCGCCGTCTACAGAGTCCATGAAGTTTGGAATCGCGGAATAGCACCAGTTGGAGCACTCAAACAATACAACGACATATTGGCTGGCGCATAAAGCATTGGTTGTCTGTTCGCTTAAGGACGGAGGGGTGTCGATCACGATAAAGTCATAATCGTTGCGCACTTTCTCCAAAGTTTCATCGAGCACCAAGCTCGGATTTCCGTGATATCTGATTTTATCCCCCGTATATGTAACGCCCGTGTAAATCCAACGCGGAAAAGTCGCTAGGAAGTTATTGGCCGGCAATAGGTCCAGGTTTTCATCGATTTGCAAGATGTATTTTTTCGGATCGCGATATTGCATGGCTTCGAGCACAGACTTTTCCACGAATTCGTTTGCCGGTTTCTTGGAAAGCAGCTCGGTCAGGTTCCCTTGCGAATCCATATCGATCGCAAGCACCCTATATCCATCCCGGCTTAATAAATACGCTAAAACCCCTGTGGTAGTTGATTTTCCGCATCCTCCTTTTTGGATGCCCATGGTGATAGTGATCGCCAACCTTCGTATCCTCCTTTCTTCCAACGTTTATTTCTTCTTTTCTTTATAGATTTATTCTATGAAAGTTTGAAAAGTCCTTCAACTGAAATGATAGATTTCCAAAAAGAAAAGGAGTATAAAAGCGGCAAGATTTTAATAGTACCTTCACTTCAACTCCTCAATCAGCCTGCGGATCGCTTCCGACTCTGTTATTTTTTTTGTCCGACAATATTTTTGCAGAATTTGATACAGTTCGTCATCCAGCCGGACGGTGATGCGGTGGGACTTCGACGTGTCCTCTTTCGGCCGCCCTCGTTTGAGTTTTTTCCGCTCGACCCGCAAATCGTCATGGACAATCACGTCCAAATACCCAAAACGATCGTAAATGTTTTTATGCTTTTGCACGAATTCCTCCCACATTTGCGGCATCTTATCGATTAAACGCAGATATTCCCGCTGGAGCTCCCATTTCTCCTTCTCCGTAGACGCCCTGCGTTTGGAAAACTCGGACAGCACCAGCACTTGAAAATCATGCTGTTCGTAGCATCGTCCCTCTTTCATCATCAACCACCTTTTTTGTCAGACATTAAATTTACAAATATTGTACCCTAAGTTAGGCGAGAATAAAATATTTTTTGTCGGACATAAAATAAAAAATTGAATTTCACAAAGAAAAACAGCGTCTATAAAGCGGAAAACATGCATATAAAGCGGCAAAACGCCTATGAAAATCTAGTTTTGGGCATAAAAAACCGATTTTTCATATTTTGATTTTTTTGCCAAAAAAGTATATATTGAACTCAAATTTTATGTTAAACGTCTGATTTCTCCAGTTTTTTAGATTGTGAAAAGGGGATGGGGGACTTGGATTGGAAGGAAGTCAAGCAGTTCGTTACCGTCGGGCAGGCGTTTGTGCCTGTCAATATTGAAAACAGAGGGGATTCCGTGGAGCTGTTTTTCAGGAATGGGGAGACCAAGCAGTTAGATATGCAGTCCAGCTTATTTTTGAAGCGGCTTTTGACGTTTTTCGGGACAAGCGCCGCGATCAACCGCCATCGGTATGGGGAGCTAGTGGGGAAAAAGCAGCTGGTGCCGATTGTTCTATCATATGGTTTTACGATTATTCCGTTTAACGTGAGGGAACCGATTGGCCGCCAAAGCCGCACAGGATGGTTTGTCTCCAGAGAAATCGAGCGGTTTCAAAAGCAATCTCCTCATGTCACCATTGTTCATCTCTCCAGCCATCGCATTCCTGTGTTTCATTCCCACAAATTTTGCCTGGATCAACTGAAAAACGCCAAGTGGATCGAGATGTGCTACGAAGAAATTCACGAACCGCACCGGCGGCAATGGATCGGCGGCAGCGCCGCGCTGTGTGAAATGGCGTCCATGTAGCCAGCGGCGCGCTTTTTTTATGGATGATCGCCAGAAACAGGTAAAAACGTTGTTATTCCTGTTTTTTTCGCTTTGAAGACCGCTTTGCCCTCCCGCTCCGATCGGTGCTATGCTTTTGCTAAATCGAAAGGGGGAGAGGAACGATGGCTGCTTCTGAAATGGTAACGGGACGTAAACTTGTTGTAGTGTTGTACGAAGGAACAGACAACAATGGAAAGGACATTTTCCGCAATCAGACGTTCAACGTCAAGTATAATTCGGACATCCAGAGCATGTACGATGCCGCCGCGGCGATTGCAAGCCTATGCAATGGTAATTTAAGCCGCGTGGAAACTACTGTGACAAGCCATCTATTTAACAACTAATTGACAAGGGAGGTTAGTAAATGAAGACGTTAGAATTGACGTTCGATGCCGAGTTTGGACCAGCGCGGATCTCGATCCGCAATCCGAAAGAGCCGATTGACCCGGCGCAAGTGAAAGCTGTAATGAATCAGCTTGTTGCGGCCAACGTACTCAAATCGTCAAACGGCGATTTGATCGGCCCGAAAAGCGCACGCGTTATCGACCGCGAAACGCAGGATATCGAACTGCCATAAGCAAACGGAAGGTTTCGGCCTTCCGTTTTTGAACATTGAGGGGGGATAGCGATGGATTTGTTTTCGATGATAAGCGAAGTTTCCTTTCCGATCCTGGTGTCCATTTACCTTCTGTATCGGATGGAAACGAAGCTGGATCAGCTGACCAAATCCATTCAAGACCTGACCGTCGCCTTGAGCCGAAGCCCGCAAAATTGATGGCAAGGAGAGGATAGCGATGAATGCAGCAGATCTTTTAAATCGAGCGGAAAAAAAGCTTTCCGGGCTGCATCCGGTTGTCGCGGAAAAAGCGCGGAAATTGATCAAAGAAGCGTATTCGGAAGGGATCTACATCATCATCACCCAGGGGCTGCGGACGATCGAGGAACAAAACCGTCTTTACGCTAAAGGACGGACCAAACCGGGAAAAATCGTCACTAATGCGCGCGGCGGATACAGCTATCATAATTTCGGACTCGCTTTTGATTTTTGTGTGTGCGACGTTGTTAAAGGAAGTTTGGTGCCAAACTGGAAGGTGGACCGCCGCTGGCTTCGCGTAGGACAGATTGGAAAATCGCTAGGTCTTGAATGGGGAGGGGATTGGAAAAGTTTTAAGGATTACCCGCATTTTCAATACACATTCGGTCTTTCTCTCGCCCAGCTGCGGAGCGGGAAGAAACCGCCAATCGTAATCACGGCAAAAAGGTAAGAATCCATATCCCTTCCAAAAAAGGAGGGGATTTTTTTAAATCTGACAGAAGCACGTTATGTCAGATTTTTGTCTGACGTTAAATACGTTGAAAGAAGCATCACGAAGCTGCTTTGTTACTCTCCCTCTTTTCGTCCAAAAATCTTACTCATCTCCCTCATGGACAAGGGGGTGTCATATTTTTGCATACCGTCCAGCCGATCAAAGATAGGGAAAAAATCGAAGCGATGAAAAAGATTTTGCGGGCTTCGTCATTGCGGGACGAGCTCCTTTTTACGATCGGGATCAATACGGGGCTGCGGATCAGCGACATTCTGTCTCTGAAAATAGGAGATGTCCGAAACAAAAAAGGCGTTGTCGACCGCCTAGAGATCGTGGAGAAGAAAACGAAAAAGACGCGCATCATCGCGCTAAATAAAAAGACGTGCCGTCTGATTGAGCTCTATTTGGAAAAGGAACGGCCGGACGCGCGAAACGACGAGCCGCTGTTTCGCAGCCAAAAAGGCGGCAGGGCGATCAGCCGCCAGCACGCCCACTACATTTTAAACCGCGCCGCCAAAGCGGTGGGCATCATGGAGCGCATCGGCACCCACTCCCTCCGCAAAACATTCGGCTATTTCGCCTACAAACAAGGAACAGACCTGGCCATGATCCAAAAAATCCTCAACCACTCCAGCCAGGCCGAAACGCTTCGCTATATCGGCATCACCCAGGAACAAATCGATGAAGTAACGACGAAACTGGATTTATAGCATGAGAGCCCGCGCCGGTCTTCTCGGCTGGCCGCCTCCCTGCCTGCGGCAGTCCGGCTGGAGCCTCTGAAGCCCGGCGCTCGGCCCATTCAAAGAAGCCATTGTGCAAGCAGACTCATTCCGCAGCCATGCGAAGTATCTTCAGGCAGTTAATCATCGCATCGCTGCGGGAAGCTTTCAAGCAACGAATAAAGTATCCAACCAATCAATAAATATTCGAATCATTGAATAAAATAAACAATAAATAAAGGAACCAACGTTTATTTCTTCTTTTATTCCTAACAAGGTTCACGCCCCTCCTTTACCAATCAGATGATGCATCACATAATAAATCCCGCGCCGGTCTTCTCGGCTGACCGCTTCCCTGCCTACGGCAGTCCGGCTAGAGCCTCTGAAGCCCGGCGCTCGATCCATTCGAAGAAGCGTTATGCAAGCCGATTCATTTCGCAGCCATGCGAAGCAACTCCAAGAAGCCAATCATCGCGTCGCTGCGGGAAGATCGACAAATTCTGATCAAAAAACGCCTTTGTGATTAGGGCTGGGACAGCGATAAAACCAACAAAAAAATCAGTGGGCTTTCGCGTTAGTCTTATCTTTTGCACCACATAAGTACGATGAAAAACGTTGATCCTGGGGATTTTCATACGATTGGAGATCGACGACAAAGATCATGGCATAGAAAGTTCTTGATTAGGGAAGGGATGTTTTTTGGCGTTGCTGTGCAGAAAAAACAACCACCGCGCTAAACGCAAAAAAACGGCCCGTACAGGCGTTTTTCTCTTTTTGAATAGAAAACCATTGCCTCATCCGCCAAAACGCGTTATTGACCCGTATAGAGGCTTTTTCGGGCATTTATGATAAATCTATTAAACTATGATAATCTATGTTCGTTCAATCGCACAGGGATTGCATTTTTCGACAACCCGTCGATCTTGAAGCGGCTGTTTCTAGTCTTTTGGAAATGTAAAGCATTTATATTGATTTCTGACGAATATCTTTGGCAAAGTGGCTTTTTCCGACAGCGTGATAAGAAAATGGAAAATTTTTTAATAGAATTCTTTATCCTTGCAAGCAATCCCTTTTGCAATAATTTATATATTTACATATATATTTTTTATTATTTTTAGAGAGGCCCGGAACCCTTGATATATCAGCGTTTCCGGCCTTTAACGCGTACATTTTTGGTGTTAAAGCGTACATTTTTGGTGTTCAAACCGTACACTTTTGGTGTTAAAGCGTACATTTTTGGTGTTCAAACCGTACATTTTTGGTGTTAAAGCGTACATGATTTTAAAAATGTACTTTTTTAAATGAAAAATAAAATGTAGAATAAAGTCGAAGTGGAGTGATGCCACGAATTTTATGTGGTGGAGGAATCATGATGGAATCTTCTGTTACCCAGCAATCCAATAATTCGGTGACAAAGTCGAATGTGTTGATCGAAGCGAATTATAAATTGACCGTAACGGAACAAAAGGTCATTTTGTATCTCGTCAGCCAAATCAATAAAGATGACGACGATTTTAAGATGTATTCGCTGCCGATTCAGCATTTCTACGAATTGCTCGGCTATCGGGGCAGCCCGAAGTACAGCGAGATGCGCGAGATTACGAAAAACTTGATGAGAAAGATATTGGAGATCAAAGAGGGGAAAAAACTGAAACAAATGAGCTGGATCTCGTATGTCGAGTACGACGAGCATTCCGGCCGCGTCAGCCTGTCATTTGATCCGCGTCTGAAGCCATATTTGCTTCAGTTAAAAAAGGAGTTTACTACATACCGCTTGAAAAACGTGATGGAACTGAAAAGCAGCTACTCGATCCGAATCTATGAAATTTTAAAAAGATGGCAGTTTATGAACGAGATAGAAATTCCGCTCGATGAGCTACGGAAGATGGTGGGGGCGACCGACAAGTATCTTGAATACCATAACTTCAAAAAAAGGGTCCTTGCTCCGGCGGAAAAGGAAATCGCAGAGAAGACGGATCTTTCGTTCAAGTACGAAGAAGTGAAAAGAGGCAGGAAAGTTGTAGCGATCCGCTTTTTCATCCGCGAGCGGCGGATAGATGGGAAAGGGAACATGCTGGAAATTCCGTATGGAAAAGACAGCAGTGACACGCTATACTCCCAATTTCTCTCCCGTTTGGAAAAGCACCATCAGTCGATATCGCAAAAAGGGTTCGCAAAGATTGCGCTACTGGCGCAAAAAGTGTTTGGCGAAGGCTGGTTCGATGAATTGACCAAGATGGCTGACGATATTTTGGCTAGAGAAGACATCCGCGAGCCGCTCGCGTTTCTAACGTATGTCTTGAACGAAAAAGTTAAGCGTGTGGAAAAAGGGATCGATCATAACGAAGTAAGCGTTGAAAAAATTAGAAAAGCCGTTCGGCGCGAACAACTGCCCGATTGGTTTGAAGAATACCAAAAACAATTTCTGCAAGGCATTGAGAAGAGCACTATCTCTGAAGACGAAGATTTCGAGCGCAAAAGGGCGGAGCTGGAAGCGCGGTTGCAAAAATACAGAGATTAGCGGTTTGCGAGGTTTCGCAAGCCGTTTTTTTATTAAACGAATAAAGGAAGCAACGTTTATTTCTTCTTTTCTTCCTATAAAGGTTTATTGCAAAAACTTCCGCCCACCAATTTAAATAGCGATATCTTGTGGTATATTCCGATTTGTTTCTGAAGGAAGTAGAGCATGAAAATGATGATTAACAAGTACGAACCTGTATATCAACAGGCTTATAAAGTAATTCGAAACATGATTATACAGGGTTCATTGCCGCCGGGAACCAAACTTGTCGAAGGGAAACTTTCCTTGCAGTTAGGCGTCAGCAGGACTCCTGTTCGCGAGTCGATCCGGCGTCTAGAGCAGGAAGGGCTTGTACGGGAGAAAACGGTGATTAAGCCGTCCGAACATGACCTGAGGAACAGTTATGAAATTCGCATACTCTAGAAGGATATTCAGCTCGTTGTGCGGCCGAAAAATTGTTGAAGGAACAGTTGGAGTTGCTTCGAGCGAATGTCCAAAAGAGAAAAGACGGATCGTTGGAAGAAATAATGGCCTCCAACAATACTTTCCACTTTCCCGCATTGCGGAAATTGTAAATTTGCTCTCCATGTGAATCCCCCTCGTAAATGGACATTTACCATAGATTTATATTCGTTAAGGAAAACGAATTATGAAAGAAAAGCCTGATCAATCATTTAAAGTCCCTATTCTCCGTGAGAAATTTTCCTCGATAAATACATAAAACCCCAGCACCGAAGTACTGGGGCAAAAACCATGAATTCCCCATTGACGGGGTGAAATGGCCTGCGACGCGGCAGGCAACTTATCATTAGGTTATGAGTTTTTTGCTGATAATATGCAAAGAGAGGAACCATTTAGGCTCCTCTCCGTTGTAAAAACAAACGAATCCACGTTTTTTCACGTGTGAAATGGTCTGTGACGAGACAGACAACTTATTTTGTACTCTAAGTATAGAAAAAACCTAGGGAAATGTCAATACGTCGTAAATACGTCGTCAACACATTGTAAATATGTTACAGGTCAAATACCCATTTTACACGGTTCATAATCTTATTTAAGTCATCCTCGTTTATATTGCCGATATGTTGCTTTAATCGTACTTTGTTGACGGTCGTTAATTCTTCCACCTTTACCGCGGAAGTCTGAGCTAAAAAAGGATAAACTTCCTTTCGAAGAAAGTAATGTGTCTTTAAACGAGGCACTACTTTGGTTTTCCCTTTCCGGTCTGTAACGGTTTTGGTTTTTAACTTTGTGGACAAAGGAGCTACCTTAACGTTTCCGGATGTGCGGTTAATCCAGTCATTGGAAAGAACAAGCACCGGCCGCTCTCCGTTTTGTTCTGTGCCGATATTTTCCCCGAGTTCACAAGTGAAAATAGCTCCTCGTATGATCGGGCGCTTCATTTGCGTTTGCTCATTCTCAATCCATTCGTTTGCTAAAGCAATCTTCTTTGGATGCCATTCATCTAGTTTTGCCTTTTTGTCCACTTTTTTTAAACGTAATCGTTCGCGTTGAATAGCATCTGATTCCATTTTATTCCCCCTTTCCCTTCGTTTTATACATCACGCTCATGATTGTATCACATCATGTCCTTAGAGTTCGGCCACGCTGCAATATTTTTTTGCGCTATATATTCCCATTATTTTGTCGTTGCAGGATATCTACCACCATCAATTTGTTCACAAAATGATTAATTAACCTAACTTTAAGGTTGGCATCTTTTCCTGTGTAAGAAGTTCCTTTAATTAATGCATTCCTAATTTGAATTTTAATTGGTCATATCAGGAATGTTTGGCCGTATGAGGATCCCCTCCTTTTGGATGAGGATGAAAGTTAGGAGCGTGATGATGGATGTCGGATGTTATTACATAACTCAAAACCGAGATTACCGACTTAAAAACAGTGAACAAACAGCTTAAAACTGCATTACATGAACATTGGTAACGTCCATAGCTATACGTAGCGACGACAGGAAGCAGCTCACCACATCGTTTCGGGAAGCTTTAAATCAACGAATAAAGTATCCAACCAATCAACAAATATTCGAATCATTAAATAAAATAAACAATAAATAAAGGAACCAACGTTTATTTCTTCTTTTATTCCTAACAAGGTTCACACCCCTCCTTTACCAATCAGGTGATGCATCACATAATAAAGCCCGCGCCGGTCTTCTCGGCTGGCCGCCTCCCTGCCTGTGGCAGTCCGGACGGAGCCACCGAAGCCCGGCGCTCGGTCCGTTCAAAGAAGCCATTTTGCAAGCAAACTCATTCCGCAGCCATGCGAAGCATCTTCAGGCAACCAACCAATCACATCACTGTATCGAAATTGTTCACGCCGAGCAAAGATGTCAAAAAAAAAAAAAAAAAACAAAACAAGACAGAAAAATAAATTACTAATACACAAATGTATGAATAAACAGGCGTTTACTTCCCCTACAAAAATATTGTTCTTTCAGCTATCAATCAACTTAAACTCATGTGATAGAACAAAAGTTATATCATATCATCCATATTTACTGTTTCTTTTTTTTAAATAAATTTTATACACTGTAAATTTTTTTATACATATAACAAAGTATTATGTATAAAAAAATTCACATAATTATCAAGAAAAACGTTGGTACGGATTTTGCATTAATAAAGAATATGAATAGAAATTAAACAGAAAGGGGAATTTCAAATGGCAAGGTTTGAGGGAGTTTATGTTGCGCTTGTTACTCCATTTACAGCAAATTTTGAAGTCGATTATAAAAGATTGTATGAGCTATGCGATTGGCTTATTCAAGAGGGTGTGCACGGACTGGTTCCTACAGGATCACTTGGTGAATACGCTACTTTTACTCCTGAAGAAAGAGCAAAGGTAGTCGAAACTGTCATTGAAGCTTCTCGGGGACGTGTGCCGGTTGTTGTTGGTGCCGCTGCTCCATCTACGCAGCAAGTAATAAAATGGGTTGAACATGCAAAAGACTCCGGAGCCGAAGGTGTTATGGTACTTCCGCCTATTAACTACAAACCTTTAAGAAGCGAGATTATCGCCCATTATGAAGCCATTAATAAAGTTGGCATTCCTATTGTTGCTTATAATAACCCTAGGGATTATCCAACAGATTTAACTCCTGATTTGCTTGAAGAGATTGCTAAATTTGAAAATGTTGTTGCTGTAAAAGAGTTTTCAGGTGATATCCGTCGCATGCATGATATTCTAGACAGAACAGATTTAGAAGTCATGGTCGGCGTCGATGACTTATCATTAGAAGGTCCGATGATAGGGGCAACGGGGTGGATTGCCGGTGTTCCTAACGCATTACCTAAAGAAGGAGTTCAATTATTTAGTTTGGCCAAAGATGGAAAAATAGACGAAGCATTGAAACTTTACCGACATCTCCTTCCTTTATTCCATTACGATGCTAGCCCTCAATTGGTTCAATACATTAAGTATATGATGGAGTTAGCTGGACAACCTGTTGGTCCTGCACGTCCACCTAGACTGCCATTACCTCAAGAGAAGTATGAAAGGGTAAGAAAGGATTTCGAGAGAGCAGTAGAAAAAATTCAAAATTAATTGTAATAGAAAGGGTAAGGAGTCTTCCTTATCCTTTGCATTTTGTAAAAAATTAAAATTATTTGAATTGATAATTGAAATACGGATAAAAACATCGATTGGGAGGTCAGATTATGAACACAAAATCGTTAATTGAATCTAAAAATTTTATAGGTGGAGAATGGGTATCTATCGATGGAAAGGAAACTGTCGTCTATAGTCCTTCGAACCTCCAAGAAGAAGTTGGCATCCTTTACTACTCTTCCGACAAACATGTATTTGAGGCGGAAAAGGCAGCAAAAGAAGGGTTCAAAATATGGTCAAAGATGACAGGAATTGAGCGGGGTAACTATCTATATAAGATGGCAGAGGCATTAGAAAATAATCTTGAGGAATTAGCAGTACTCGCAAGTAGGGAAATGGGAAAACCGATTGGCGAAATGCGAAGTGAAGTGGTACGGGGAATTAACTTGTTGCGTTATTACGCTGCAGAAGGTACGCGCTCGAATGGAGATATTATTCCTTCAAGTGATAAAAATGTTATACAGTATTCAAAACGCGTTCCATTAGGAGTAGTAGGAATTATTACACCATGGAACTTTCCAGTGGCTATTCCTATTTGGAAAATTGCCCCCGCTCTTATTTGCGGAAATTCAGTTATATGGAAACCAGCAGAAAATGCAGCGCTATCCGCAACTAAGTTAATGGAAATATTCCAACAGGCAAATCTTCCGAATGGAGTTTTAAATCTTATCATTGGAAAGGGAAGAGAAGTGGGGAATACCCTTCTCGAAAATGCTAATATTAACGCTATTAGTTTTACGGGTTCATCCAATGTTGGAAAGCAAGTTGCCTCCATTTGTGCTAAACGAAATATTAAATATCAGACCGAAATGGGCGGTAAAAATGCTGCTATTATTCTTTGTGATGCCAATATCGAAAAAACAATTCCTATGGTACTAAGTGGTGCTTTCCGTTCAGCTGGTCAAAAATGTACAGCAACCAGCCGTATCATTGTTGAAGAAGGTATTTATTCGACCTTTATGAAATCATTCAGTGAAGCAGTATCTTTATTAAAAGCCAAAAATCCACTCCTTCCAGATTCATATCTCGGTCCGGTTGCATCTAAAGACCAATATGAAACTGTCTCTTCTTACGTAAAAATAGCTGAGGAGGAAGCAGAAATTATTGCACAAGGATCTATCGAAAGCGATAATGATGGTTATTTTATTAGACCGCTGGTCGTAGTGGGAGTAGATACGCAACATAAATTAGTCCAAGAGGAAATATTTGGTCCAGTAACAACTGTGCTAGTAGCTAAAGGCTATGATGAAGCAATTCAGTTATGCAACGAGACTGTTTATGGATTAAGTGCTTCTATTTTTACCACTGATTTATCAAAAGCTCATCGTTTCCTAGAAGAAGCGGAAGCTGGAATGGTGAGGGTCAACCAAGAGACAGCTGGTGTAGAATATCAAGCACCATTTGGCGGAATGAAACAATCAAGTTCTCATTCAAGAGAACAAGGTCAATCAGCGCTTGATTTTTACTCTCAAATCAAGACTTGCGCCATTAAATATCATTTTTAAACGTATATTTTATAAAAATCACCCAGTGATTACATCATTGGGTGATTTTTAATTACTAAAAAATAATGGATGACTCACAGAATTCATCATGTGATGCCATCCATTTTCCAACTAAATATATTGATACGTACCATACAGTTTTTCTCTATTTTCTTTGACATTAGGATAAAACTGGATAATTGCCTTTTCACGAACGTATTTTACATTTTTAATTGCTTGTCGCAATTTCTGTTTTACTGTTTCTGTCGATATTCCCGCGTTATCCGCTATTGAATAGCCAGCTACAAATCCCTGTGCTATTGCAACTTTAGCTCCCTCGATTCCAGTAATATTCCCTGCAACATATAGACCTTTTAGAGGTGTTTCCATTCGTTCATTATGTTGCGGGATATGCCCTCCGAGCTCAGGAATATAGTGAAATGGACACCCAGCCACTGCAGCCAATTCTGCTAGTGGATATAGACCTCCAGATATGCAAACAAAGTCAACTGGTATTATTTTTTCGGTTCCTTTAATAGGCTCTCCATCTACTGTGATATCAGCTATTTTTACCCCTTCTACTTGCTGCTCACCTACTATTTCAATAGCTGCCTTCCGCAAATGAAGGGGTATTCCCCATACACTTATGCCTTTTTTCGGGAGAAAACGAAGTGCTAACTTACGTAATGATTCATTTATCATTAATCGACTTCCTAATCTTAATATAGGGGATGGAGCTAAGTGGGATGCTCTTAATAAACTTTTCATGACTTCCATTGGATCAGCAGCCGTCTTTGATATCTCATTTTTCGGAGGTAATACCATACACTCAATATTAAGACCGGCAAGCTTCAGTTCATGCATAATCGCAAAGGAAAGAATATTAGCCCCAATGATAACTCCCCTTTTTCCAACTTTTACACGATGAACATTAGTCATTACCTGTGCAGCCCCTACTGACATTACTCCAGGCAAAGTCCATCCTGGTATTGGTATATGATATTCTGCTGCACCTGTTGCTAATAAAACATATGGGGATTGCATAATTCCGTGGTTTGTGTAAACAACCCACCCATGTTCATGTTTATCCAAATGATAAACTGATACCCCACATTTAATTTCTACTCCTAGCTCTTCTGCCTGAGCAACTAATTTATCAGTTTCTTTAATACCGTTCCACCATGTTCCATCACTTTCCTGATATAGTTGCCCTAATAATCTTCCTCCAGGCTTTATAAATTCATCAATTAATGTTACCTTAAGACCACATTCTCTTGCAGCAATTGAGGCAGCTAATCCTGCCGGTCCAGCTCCAATAATGATTAATTCGCCCATATGTTATTTTCCCCTTTAAATAAATCTTTAATTGGAGTTGGTTGTCTTTTCCCGCTATGAATATCCATGTTTTCTTCCACTAAAGTAATGCAGGCCCTTACATTATTACAACCATTTACAGTCACTCTGCACTCAAAGCAATGCCCAATATTACAATAAATTCCTCTTGCTGTGCCACTTTCTTCATGAAAACGCAATATGCGAATATTATTGGCCAAAAGCGCGGCCGCAATAGTTTCTCCTTCATATGCCTCATAATACTGACCATTAAAATAAAATGGTATCTTTTTGCGTTTTTTTATTTCACCTAAAACTGGATGGTTAATAATACGATTATTCATTTTAAATCACCTAACAACCCAAATGTAACAGGTCTTACGGGAGCTTGATATTTAAGTGGCATGTTGAGAGTCATAGTATTTTCACCATAATCAGCAGCAATCATATCGATAAGATAGCGACACGTCCTTCCACCGCAAAATCCCATACCGGCACGAGTTCTTAATTTCAGTTCCCTTGATGAACATTTGTATTTTTTAGCTGTTTCAACTATATTTTGGTAAGTGACTTCTTCACATCGACACACAATAAAATCTGTTGAGGTCTTCATGTATTTCCCTCCTCGTTCAATGGTTATAGGTTCTGTTATTATAACTTGCAAAAACCATGCCAATACATGCGGAGGGAATTACACTTTAATACCAAGTTTCTTCATTCGATTGTACAATGTTGCTCGTGTAACACCCAATCTCTTCGCGCACGCTTGCTTATTTCCATTTTCCATTTGAAGTACTCGCTCAATAATTTTTTTCTCACAAAGCTCTAATTCTTCTTTAAGCGATAAGATTTTATCAGTGTCATCGCTAGGTTCTTCAAGCTGATTATAAATATTCTTACTACGGGTATCGACTTGATGAACAAAAGGCAAATCCTCTGTCTTTATAATTCCATCTGTAGCGAGTACTACCAAACGTTCAATAACATTTCTGAGTTCACGTACATTCCCAGGCCAACTATAGTTAAATAATTCATTCATTACTTCTTGAGAAATACCATGAATTGGCCTGTTATATCTGATGGAAAACTCGTACAAAAAGTAGTGGGTCAGTTCAATTATGTCTTCTTTTCTTTCCCTTAAAGGAGGAATATTAATACTTATGACGTTTAAGCGATAAAACAAATCGTCTCTAAATTTGCCGGCTTTAATCATATCCTCCAAATTTTTATTCGTAGCAGCAATTACTCTGAAATCTGCGTCGATTTCCTTTGTTCCGCCTATTCGATAGAATTTCTTTTCCTGTAGCACTCGCAAAAGCTTAACTTGCATTTCCATTGGCATTTCACCAATTTCATCTAAAAATAATGTTCCACCTTTTGCTAATTCTATTTTTCCCTTTCTTCCTCTTTGGTCCGCCCCTGAAAAAGCTCCCCTTTCATAACCAAATAACTCACTTTCAAATAAGGACGATGGAATTGCTCCGCAATTTATAGATATAAATGGGGCGTTTGGTGCTTCACGTGCATCATGAATTGCTTTGGCAAATAACTCTTTTCCAACTCCGCTTTCCCCTAGTATCAGAACGGTTGATTTAGCTGAACTAACCTTTTTGGCCATTTCAATCGTTTTTCGAATTGCTCTGCTTCTTCCTTTTATAATGCTAAACGGATCTTTCGAAGGTCTTAACCTCGCAACCTCCTGCTCTAGCCGATGAACCTCTGCGGAAATATTAAATAATTCCTGGTTTAGGCGTACTTGACTCGTAATATCTGTTTCAGATACCACTGCACCTATTATATTTCCATCTAAGTAAACGGGATTAGAATTAATCAGCACAAACAAATCAGGTCTCGGTTGGTGACGATGACGATGAAGTTTTCTTCCCTGCTTTAACGTTTTTAATATTTCTAGCATATTTGGTTCAAAGAAATCTGTAATAGGTTTGCCAATGATATCTTTCCTCGAAATAGAAAAGATTTTTTCTGCTCCTTCTGTCCAAGCACATACTATTTCATTTTTATCAATCACCGTGCACGATGCGTCCATTGTTTCTAATACAGTGTCGAAAAAAGCACGCAAGTACCTATAGGAATTTAATAAACACTCGCTCATGATTCCAGAGTCAATAAATCCAATTGGTTTTCCCTCATTATCTTTTACTAATAAACACCGGTATTTTTTTACATACTTCACCACTTCTTCGATGGCCATGTCACAATCCACCATCATGCTCTTTGATAGCTTTAACGGATTAAAATCGGCGATATAAAAGACACCCTTATCTATAAGGAAAGCCGCATCAGCATTATAAGGTCTTGAAATTCCTTTTTCAGATTTAAAAACAATAAAATTTTTGTTAACAATTTCTTTTAAACTAGGAAGTTTATAATTCATATTTATCCCTCCCATATAGTGTCTAATATGTTTTACATATTCTAAAAATTTTTACATAATTAGATTATATGTGTAAAAATATTTTGTCAATTCTGAATAGATTGGAATCGTTTGTTATTGGCATAGTTCTTGCTTTTTATATTGTTAGAAGCCACAGAAAGGAGGGAGCTTGTTGAAAAAAAAATTTGAAGTAATCATTGTAGGAGGGGGGATTATTGGCAGTGCTATTGCTTATTACGTATCAAAATCAGGACTGAGTGTAGCAGTATTAGAAAAAAACGAACTAGCGAGCGGAACGTCGTCCAGATGCGATGGAAACATACTAGCGATTGATAAAGACCCAGGATTCGATAGTCAGATGTCTTTAGCTAGTCAGAAATTAGTAGATGAATTAAGCAAAGAATTAGAACATTACTTTGAATATAGAGCACCCGGAAGTATTTTAGTGTGTGAAACCGAAGAAGAAATGATTGCTGCAGAAAAATGGGTTTCACGTCAAAAAGAAGCAGGACTTCCCTTTAGAATGCTAGATCGCAGTGATATTAGGCAAGAATCCCCTTTTTTTGCTGATGACTTATTAGGCGGATTAGAATGCGAAACTGATTCAACTGTTAATCCCTACCTATTTTCATTTGCATTAGCAGAGGGAGCAAAGAAAAGAGGAGCTGAAATTTACACCTATACTGAGGTTAAGTCAATAAAAAAATTAACTACGGGGGATTTTGAAATCGAAACATCTAACGGATTATTTACATCCAAAAAAGTCGTTAATGCTGCTGGAGTATGGGCTCCCATGGTTGGAAAAATGCTCGGCATTCCTATTCCAATTAAACCTAGAAAAGGTCATATTATTGTTGCATCGAGACAACAACCTGTTGGTCTTAGAAAAGTTATGGAATTTGGTTACCTAATGTCTAAGTTTGGAGGTAAAAGAAAAGTAGATCCTTTAACTGAAAAGTATGGCGTAGCTTTAGTATTCGAACCAACAGAAAGTCAAAATTTTTTGATTGGAAGTAGTAGAGAATTCGTGGGATTTAATACAAATGTGAATATTGATGTTATCAAATGCATGGCACGTCGTGCAATTCGATTTTATCCTAAAATGGCAGATATGCTAGTAATTCGAACTTATGCTGGTCTACGCCCATGGACAGAAGATCATCTACCTATTATCTCTCACGTTGACGAAATTCCTGGATTTTATATTGCTGCTGGTCATGAAGGTGATGGGATTAGTTTAGCTGCTATTACAGGGAAATTAATAGACGAACTAATCAGGGAAGAATCACACACATCAGTTCCTATCGAACCATTAAGATACGATCGCTTTAAAGTTAAAGGAGGAGTTGCTCATTCATGAAATTTCAAAGAATCTTTCATACTATTGATACTCATACCGGGGGAAATCCTACAAGAACAGTTATTAGTGGGCTTCCAAAATTAGAAGGAAAAACGATGTCTGAGAAAATGCTTCATATGAAAGAAGAATATGATTGGATTCGAAAATTCCTTATGTTTGAACCAAGAGGTCATGATGTGATGTCAGGTGCTTTGCTTATGGAGCCTTGTCATCCTGAAGCGGATGTAGGTGTAATCTATATCGAAACCGGCGGCTATTTGCCAATGTGTGGGCACGATACGATTGGTTTTTGTACAGCATTAGTTGAAGCAGGGCTAGTACCAGTTCAAGAACCTTATACTGATTTAAAATTAGATACACCAGCTGGTTTGGTAAAAGTAAGAATTAAAGTAGAAAATGGTCAAGCGAAAGAAGTGACATTCCGTAATATCCCTTCATTTTTATTAAAAAGTATACATGTTAATGTAGAAAATATCGGAGAAGTATATTGCGATATTGCCTACGGAGGAAACTTTTACGGTATTATCGATGCAAGAAAAATTGGATTAGAACTTGTACCAGAAAATGCTGCAAAAATCATCGATACTGCTGTTAAAATTCGCGATACAATCAATCAAATAACTGATGTTATTCATCCCGAATACTCTTTTATTAAGGGATTAACCCATATTGAGTTCTATACAGACCCTACCAATGAAGAAGCACATTGCAAAAATACGGTTGTTGTACCACCAGGAGGAATTGACCGTTCACCTTGTGGCACAGGCACCTCGGCAAAACTTGCCACATTGTACGCACGTAATGAAATAAAAATTAATGAACTCTTTGTTCATGAAAGTATTATTGGAAGCCTTTTCAAGGCGAAGATAATCGATGTCACAAAAATAAAAGAATTTGATGCGGTTATACCGGAAATTACTGGATCTGCATGGGTGACAGGTATGCATAAATTTGTCTACAACGAGGAGGACCCGCTAAAAGAGGGATTTTTACTCATACCGCCGATGCCGATCAGTCATTAACCCTTTTTACCACTCATACCAATTAGTTTTTATTAATTTAGTTCTTCGTATAATAGACAGTTTTGCACCCTATTAATAACCGATATAAGACATCAGCTGGATTAATTCTATCCGGCTGATAAAACTTAATTATTGTCACTAAACGGAGGGGTGAAGTTAATGTCAAACCAAGGTAAGTTTAAAAGAGAACTTTCATTGTCTGATCTTACTTGGATAGGATTTGGAGCTATATTTGGTTCTGGATGGCTCTTTGCGGCAAGCCATGTTTCTGCCATTGCAGGACCAGCCGGTATATTATCATGGGTTATAGGCGGTATAGCAGTTCTACTATTGGGATTGGTTTATTGTGAGCTTGGCGCTTCTGTCCCACGCGCGGGTGGTGTTGTTCGATACCCAGTTTATTCTCATGGTCCACTTATGGGATATCTCTTAGGATCCATAACATTAATTGCTAATTCTAGTCTTATTGCTATTGAGGTAGAGGCGGCTCGTCAATATGCCACTGCATGGTGGCCAAGTTTAACTCAAGAAGGATCAAATCTGCCAACTGCCCTTGGATGGTTTCTGCAATTTTGTTTACTATGCATTTTTTTTATATTGAATTATTGGAGTATTAAAACATTTGCAAAATCAAATACAATTATAACCATATTTAAATTCTTTGTACCTTCTATAACCATCATTGTTTTATTGATGCACTTAAAATCAGCAAATTTTTCTGTAGACGGATTTGCGCCATTCGGAATGTTTGGAATAGAATCGGCTATTTCTGTAGGTGGAGTTATTTTTGCATATTTAGGTTTGACACCAATTGTTTCAGTCGCAAGTGAGGCTAAAAATCCTCAACGTACAATACCAATAGCATTAATATTGTCTGTAGTTTTATCTACGATTGTATATGTTCTTTTACAGGTGTCATTTCTTGGTAGTATACCAACAAATATGCTGGAAAATGGATGGTCAGGAATCGACAAAGAGTTCAGCCTTCCATTTAAAGATATTGCTACAATTCTTGGACTAAATTGGCTAGTATTTTTGATTGTTTCTGATGCAATTATTTCTCCAAGCGGAACAGGTAACATCTATATGTCTGCAACTCCACGTGTAGTATATGGATGGGCTCGTAGTGGAACATTATTTAAGGTCTTTACCAAAGTTGAACCAAAATCAGGAATTCCGCGTCCTGCTGTTTGGTTATCATTTATTCTATCAGTCTTCTGGACTCTTCCGTTTCCATCATGGGAATCTTTAATCAGTGTTGTTTCGGCAGCTTTAGTATTAAGTTATGCATTCGCTCCAATCTCAGTAGCAGCTTTTCGACGTAATGCACCAGACCTTCCTCGTCCATTTTACTTAAAAGGGATGTCTATTTTAGGTCCGCTTTCATTTATTATTGCTTCATTAATAGTATACTGGTCTGGTTGGAAAACAATTTCATGGTTGCTTGGTTCTCAAATAGTTATGTTTATTATTTATTTATTCTTTAAAAAATGGGTTCCTACTGAGAAGGTAAGTTTTGCGCAACAAATAAAATCCTCGTGGTGGCTCGTGTTTTATTACTCAACCATGATTATTATTTCCTATCTTGGATTATTTGGTGGTATCGGTGCCCTTAAACATCCTTTGGATATCGTTTTTGTTGCGATAATTTCTTTAATCGCTTACTATTGGGGGACTTATACCGGTCTACCAAAAGCAATATTTGATGATGATGAAGTTGAAACAAGTGAATCAAATCTAATTCCTAAAAATACTGTGTCTATTTAAACAAGATTATGAAAACGATAACAATGGTTGATAATACAATGTTTGTTTTTTCACGTAATCGGTATTTATTAAAATATTTACTTGATAAACCATTTAACCTTAAACAAAATAATCGAAATTCGATAAATTAGAAAAGGGTATCGCTTATTAGCGAAAATAACACCATAAAATTAAATACTATGTACAATTCCGTCAAATTAATGTTAGACGGGATTGTATTTTTATTAATTTATATTTACCAAACAAACAACAAGAAATGGTAAAAATAGGATATAACCCCGCGCCAGTCTTCTCGGCTGGCCGCCTCCCTGCCTTTGGAAGTCCGGCTGGAGCCTCCGAAGCCCGGCGCTCGGCCCATTCAAAGAAGCCATTTTGCAAGCAGACTCATTCCGCAGCCATGCGAAGCAACTCCAAGAAGCCAATCAGCGCATCGCTGCGGGAAGAAAAATGCCAAAATCGCTTTAAATGCGAAAAAACAGCCTGTACAAGCATTTTTCTCTTTTCGGATAGGAAAACATTACCTTACCGATTAAAACGCGTTACAGGCGAATTTAAGCGGCCATTTACTATTTTTTATTATTACCGATCCATATATGAGAAATATAAAAGACTATTTCGACAAATCATGGCAAAAAACAAGGATCAATGGGACAAAGTCCGCGTTCACCGGCGCTTCCGTTTCCTTTTGGTTCGGGTCCCCATGGCGATGCGATGGTCGGCTGGTGGCCGGAAACGCTATGCCAACTGATGGCCATCCTGCCGAAGCACGCGCCTTTCCGGCCCGTTCCAGCCTATCACATCGCCCTTCCCGCCCCAAAAGACTACGGGTCGCCGGCGTAATAGAAATTGTGCTCGTTCACAAAAGAAACATTTTTAAATAATTTTTTGAAATTATGAAGGATTTTAACTAAATATGTCGAATTTACCAAATATCATCCCCATAAGACGGGGATCCCCCCTTTTTTTGCATCCTCGAATGTTCCCGCAAACAGCCGCTTTTTGGCGAAGATTCTCGTTCTTTTATTCCAACATTTTTGTTATTGCGACATGAAAATGCAATTTTTGATAGAATTAGGATGATAGATTCTATTTTTTTGCAGCGAAAGAGAGCAAAAAAGAGAAAAACCCCTGCTGAGTTGGCCGCTCCAGGGGTTTTTCGAGAAAAAATCTAAGGAAGCAATCGCGTGCTTCTATATGAGGTTGTGTTGTCTTTATTTTAACATATAGCCGCGCGATTGTCCTTCCTTATGGGAGGATTTTTTTATGGAAAATTTAAAATTGGCGGTTATTCCGCCTTTGGAACGGGCGAAGCGCCATGTGCTGTTCCATCACCGCGGGGCTTCGGGGTGGGTTGCTATTGCCAAAAAAGATCAGAACGGTGCTTGGCGGCAGTACCACTACCGGCCTGAGGAATTGGCTACGGAGCTTTCCAAATGGCTTGGAGAGGACGTTTATTTCAGCCAGAATACCTTTTATAAGCCCCAGCGGAGAATCGAGAATATCAGGCAATTACGGGCGCTCTACGTCGATGTGGACTGCCACGTCATGAATTATGATCCCGATTGGGTTATCGGCAAGCTGGATATCGAGATCTTCCAGGACAATGTCCTGCCGAATCCGAACATCATCATTTTTTCGGGGCGCGGCCTCGTCTGCGTCTGGCTGCTCAAGCCGGTCCCGTACAAGGCGCTGCCGCTTTGGAAGGCGGTGCAGAACTATTTCTGCGAGCAGCTGAATTACGTCGGCGCAGATAAAAAATCGCTCGATCCGACGAGGGTGTTTCGCATTGACGGGACGATCAACTCCAAAAATAAAAAACAAGTCTTCGTGGAATACAGGCATGATTACCGATATATATTGCGGGATTTGCAGTATGAGTATTTGCCGGAGCTGGTTCCGAATCGGCCGCCGAAGCGGGGACGGAAGCCGAAAATCGTTCATTTACATAACGTCCGCACGCTGCATTACGCTAGATTGCTAGACTTGGTGAAGCTGGCGGAGCTGCGGGATTACGATTTAAAAGGATATCGGGAGTTGTTTTGCTTCCTGTACCGGTACTGGAGCTGCTGCTTTACGGACGATCCGGAGGAAGCTTTGCAGCAAGTACTCGAATTCAACAGCGAGTTTAAAGAACCGCTGTCCGTTCACGAAGTCATCCGGGCGACGAGAAGCGCCGAAAAAGCTTGGAGGGCCAAAAGTGACGCAAAAGCGAATGAAGAGGCGATCAAAAAAGGCTATCCCGGTGCCGGCTATAACTTAAAAAATTCCACCATCATCAGATGGCTGGACATTACGCCGGAAGAACAGCGGCATTTACAGACGATTATCGACGGAAACGAAAAACGGCGGCGCAAGAGGGAAAGAGACAAGAAAAGGATGGACGAAGTACGGCGTGAGCAAGGGGCGAAAACACGCGAGGAATATCTTGAGGAACAAAAGGAAAAGACGGAAGACAGGGTATGGCAGCTGCAGAAAGCAATGGAGCGGCATCCAAACGCGACAAACAAGCAGCTGGCGGAAATGCTTCAGGTATCCGTCCGGCGAATTCAGCAGCTGAAGAAGTTAATTACGAACTGATGTTCCCGTGAAATGGTTCGTCGCCCTTATATTATGGGGCGTTAGCCTGCTTGCTGCCGCTTGTGGATAATTTAAGCACTGGATCCTGTCAGCCAGTGCCTTTTTTTATTAGGAGGGGGAGGAGCTGTCCAGGAAGTTGGGAAGGGGAAGGCGATTATTTATACTAAGGAGCTATATTATGAGCTTGTATGATTACTTAAGTTGTTGGGATTTTGTCTTTTCGTTTTGTTGAAGGGGAATTTAAGTATTTTATTGATTGAAATTGGCGTAAAGGTTGTTTTTAGAATCATTTTCATGATGAGATTGATATAGAGAGGGCTGTTTGAATTTTATATGGTTAAGGGGACACCGAGGAAGGAGATCCCTTATTGATTTTTGATTTTTAGAATATTGATTAATTAGAACATAATTCTAAATACAAAGTTATTAACTTGATAAATTAATTAAGAAGAGGTTTTATCTGTGGATAATAGGGAATAAATATGGTGAAAAAAGTGGATAACCTGCTTATAAGGCATCATTTGATAATTAAGGGGGACGTATGGGGTGTCTACCTTTCAGCTGGGGGACTTTTCCCCTTAGTTGGATCGGTCGAACATGCCTATCTGCTTGTCTCGGAAACGGTTGTACGCATACTGACGCACTCGCTCCAGAAATTTCAGATTTTCGTAATACTGTCTTATCTACAGATGCGGCGTGATCATGTTCATTCTTTTGGAGAAACGTTTAAAAACTTGGTCAAAGGCATGTCTTCTCATGCGTGTCTCATGTCTTCCGGCCTTAACACTTTCATACATTCCTCAATGTCGTCGCGGTTGACGCCGTCAAAAAAGCATATGGCGACACGATGTCGTGGCTGCAGTTGCGGTGACCCGATAATGTCCTCCTCTGTCGCGTATTTCTTCTTGATTCGTTTCCGGTCCTCTTTCGAATAGTCTTGAAAGACACATTCAAAAGCGGTGCGACTCGTCAACGAGGACAAAGATGTTGTCCTCGTCATTTAAGAGCAGGTCACCCCCGTCGTCGACGTGGTCTTGGAACATTTGGATGGTCGTCATGATAGTTGCGCCTGTCGCAGTCCAAAGCAAGACACACAGATCCCAGACACTTTCGGCACGTCTCGGGTTCGGGAGTCCGCAGCGACGGAACGTGTTTGTGGTTTGTTCGCCCAAGTCGGTGTGGTCCGTCACGATGACGTGGAAGGGGTGCACAGTTTCTTGAGGCGTCACAGTTTGATGGACAGGCAGAGTATCGTCAAGATCTTCCCGGACACTTGCGTCGCCCAGACGACGCCCCGTTCCTTCTGTGTCTTTGCCGCTCAAAATCCGTTTCACTGCCTTATTGACGGCGAGGGAACTGTTGGTAGCGGCAGACTTTCTTAATTGTCCGTCCTCCCTTGACCTCATAGACGACAAAGTTTTGGAGCATGTCCAGCAGATGCTTTTTCGGGAACTTGCTCGCGACCAAGAGGTCCCGGCACGTTCGGCTGTTGACGATGTCGCTTGTCTTGAGCAGGTACGGGTCTTTCCATTCCCCGAAGTATCGCTGTTTCACACCGATTGATCCAAATCTCGCTTGTTCATTGTATGTCGCGACAACTCATAATGTGGTGGAAGAAACACTCCGCATCCTGTTGGTAGCGAAGCAACTGCTGGACCGTTTTGCTGATCGAATGCGACCTTGCAGTTGGGCTTTTCTATTGCAGGAGTGAGTTGCTTTAGTATTCAACACAGCAATCTCCACTCGGAGAGAGTGGGGATTTTTAATGGTTAGGTTCCATATGCGTTATACTTGAAAGAGGAATATAATAGATGTTTCCAGTTTCTTTTTCCTTAAACCTAATATCTTATTTATTAACTGATCGTAATAATGGATACGTCCAATGATAAGATGTAATCGATGTCGCTGATGATATTCCACCGAGAGATAAGAAGCAAACTCCATCGCCTTGAAAATGATCCGATTCCATTCTTCATTTGTTGCTCGTCGTGATGGGAGGGCTGGATTCGCTCTTCTTTTTCACGAAGTTCCTTGAGCATTTTGCGGTGTTCCGGCATTAAAAAGGGCGAATATTTGATGATTCCACGATCACGATGGTTCATGCCTGATGCCCTCCTATATAGCCGTTGCGGATGCGGGCGACGCTTCCAGGCGTGTAACTGACGGCACGCAATAGCGCGTTCGAACCGAATCTGTTGCGGATTGCATCCATCGCTTGGGCAAGGGCTCGTTCTTTTGTTCTGTCTTCAAAAAAGGACAGCTGCAAACTTTACTCATCCATTAAGTTGCCAAGGGACACATGAATGACGCGCACGCTGAACGAAACGGTGCGCCCCACTTTCCCGATTTCACGAGCCTGTTTCGCCACTTCCTCACAAAGTTCCAGCACAACCGTTAAAATTTCGTTTTCCCGCCAGTAATCGCGCAGCAACGTAATTCCTTTTCCGATGCTTTTTTGAGGGAAGGTCTTTGCGTCGATAAAAGGAGGGCTTAAGTCAACTCCCCAAGCATGGTAGTAAAGTTGCTCCCCTATTACCCCAAATCTCTTTCGTAGACGATCCAAAGAACTGTTTGCTACGTCTCCAAGCGTATACATTCCCATGTTGTTCAAATGTTTCTCCATTCGGCTGCCAATGCCCCACATAACTTTTTCGAAACTTATTCATAGGTACATTCCGCGATGCCTTGTTTTTTTGGCGTATACATCCAGTACGACTTTGCTGATGAAACTGTTCAGGCCGATGCCAATGCAAGATGGCAGACCGAATTGATTCCAGATCGCGCTTCGTATTTTTTGGGCTGCTTCCACGAGAGATCCATGTAGTTTTTCCGTACCGTCTAGAGTTATCCAGCTCTCATCAACGCTGTACGTGAGAATCGCTTCGCTTCAAAAGGGACAAAGGTGGAAAACAGTTCTGTAATTTGAACATCGATGCACAACATTTTGTGTTTTGGCAGCCAGGAATATTGAAGCACATCGACGCAAAGCCCCCCTTTATAAGAACATATGTTTGATTTACGAATATATGTTCTTATATTTTGTTAAAAAAGTCAAGTGGAAACTGAGAAAAGAAGGAGATAAGCAGGGAGAGGAATTGTTAGACAAAAATAAAAAGACCGGATTGCTCCGGTCATTCCCATTCGTATGGGTCCCAACTATACGTTTTTGCAGAGACCGTACCTTTAAAATAGTAACTTGCCCAGCTATCACGTATATCCACGTAATATGTTCCAGGTTTCATATTAGTGAAGATGGCACTACCATTATCTTGTGAAAATGATTTAAAGGATGTACAGTTTCCTGTAGAAGCATTACAAAGTCGAACAGATAAAGGGCTAGTATTACCATTCATAGGGGTAACGGCACCCGAGTTGCGATTTACTGCATAAAGATCATAATGGACAGAGACAGTTACATTCTTTTCAACCGAAGTTGTTCTAATGGTCAATTCGTATTTACCATCCTCAGTAGCAAACGAAGCTGGTCCGAAGTCAGTATAGGAAGCAGCATAAGCATTATTTAGAGTTCCAAAACCTAAAACAAATGATCCTGCTGCAATGGCTGCGACAATCCCCTTCTTCAATCTCTTAATCAAATAAATCCCCTCCTCTTAATCTATCATTAATTATTACAACATTCATTTTATTTAAAATTACCCAGAAGTCAATAAATGGTTTATAATCCACTTATTTTAAAACTTTAGTAATGCTTCCACAACATCCACCAAATCACTATAGCTGTCTTTTAAGTATCATGATGTCGTGGCGATGTTACTGTGACCGGCAAGTATCCGTACTTTCTCGATGTCATTGTTCGTCGCCTTTAGCATCCACTTACAAAATGTATGCCGGAACATATGGGGCATAAGTTTTTTATTCGGCAGGCTGTAGCTTTCGATCATTCGTTGAATGCCTCGGACCGAAAACTTCGGGGAGCGTTGACTGTAAAAGACGTATGGCGAGAAGGCCGCATGCGGTTTCTAAAGGGAAAACATATAAGACACAAACTTCATTAACTCCTAGATAAAATAAAGAGGATACGAACATAAGAATGAAGCATATTATCGATCGTTTTGAAAGCGATTTGGATGCTTGTGAAGCAAATGATAGATATCGGAAAAAGCAAGCTTCCTAAGAATGCTGAGGACGGCGATGTGATCATATTAGAAAATCGCCGTTTTTGCGCGAACAAAGAAGAAACTGATGATCGAAGAAAAGAAATTCAGGATTTAACAAATGAGCTGGTTGAGTATGAAAAGCAATAAGCCCCTTTCATGGTGAGGAAGGGGCTGTTTTTATTTCCTTAATCGATGAAACGTGGATATTAGCCAATCACCGTGCTTAACGCTAATACTCCAAGCAATCCATAAATAGCAATAAGAGTAAACATTAAACAAACTGTTTTAATTGTTTGTCCTATAGTCAAGTTAAAATATTCTTTTGTCATCCAGAAAGATACATCGCTTGGTGGAGCAAAAGCTATGGAAGCGGTTCCAATTGCTAATACCATCAATTCAGGACTAACACCTGTTTTTTGTACAATTGGCGACATCATTGCTGAAGTGGTTAAAACTGTTACCGTGGCAGACCCTACGGCTAACCGTATTATACAGGCAATAATCCATGCTAATATAAATGGTGAGATATTCCATCCACTTGTGAAATGAGCAATGTAATCGGCCATTCCACTATCAATAATAACTTGTTTGAATGCACCACCGCCTCCAAGAATGAATATAATCCGCCCATAGAAATTAGTGCTTCTTCTGCGATTTTCATTAGTTGAGGAATCGTCTTTCTTTTTTTACGCAAACCAAATACATATACTGCGATGAAGAGCGATATAAGCAAAGATATATCAGCATTACCAATAAAGGTTAAAATTTTGTAGATTGTAGAGGTTTTAGGAAGTGTATATTCTGCAATTACCCCGATCAAAATGAGAATAACCGGCGACAAAGTCGTTAAGACGCAAGTTGCAAATGATGGGACTTCATCCATGTTGAATTCTGCCTTTGTGACTAAATGATCTGGAACTTCTACATCCCAATTTTTATACAATCTAGAAAATAGAGGTCCGAAAATAACTGAAGCTGGAATTGCTAGAATCAACCCATAGGCCAGAACAACTCCTAAATTTGCTCCTAAAACAGACGAAATAGCAGTTGGTCCTGGATGTGGAGGTAAAAAGCAGTGTGTTATTGATATTGCTGCTAAAAACGGTATACCCACTTTTAGCAGCTTCACCCTTGCTTCAACTGCAACAGTGTAAACTATTGGAATCAACAAAATGAAAGTGACTTCGAAGAATAATATTATTCCCAATACAAAAGATGCCAGGCAAATTGCCCAACCCACTCTTTTTTCACCAAAATTATTAATTAGAGATCTTGCAATTCTGTGGGCTCCACCGCCTTCAGATATGATTTTCCCGAAAATAGCACCCAAGCCAATAATGATGGCTAAATGTCCTAGGGTACCTCCAAGGCCAGATTCAATTGATTTGACAATAGTTAATGGTTCCATTCCTTGGAAAACCCCAACGAATATGGCCGATAAAATCAGAGATAGAAAAGCGTTAAGCTTAAAAACTATGATTAGTAGAAATAATAAAACAATCCCTAATGTCAATACAATAAGTGGCATATGATCACTCCATTCTTAAATTTATTAATGCAATTCATTAAAACAACTCCAACAACCAATTAATTTAAGAATATAATTAATATTCAGAAAAATAATCTCCTATTAATACGATAAACTTACATCATTTCATTTGGTAATTTAGTGTATTTCATTACTAACCAACTTGTAGGCTTAATTACCTAGCGATCCTTCTTTGTAAACGGTTACAATCCAAATAATATCCCCCCCCTTATTTATGTAGACCAAAGAATCATGTCAAGGAAAAAACCAATTCCATCGTGCAAGTTCTCATTTAAGTATCTTTTTTTTGCATATGTATTTGTATTTTTACAAATGTATGCTAACATTTGATTATTTTACTTTTCATATACTATTTTGAAAGGGTTCGATACGGAATGTGGTGCCATCCTTAGATATTTTAAGGTATACTTTCCATAAATCCTCTCTAAAAAAGCGCAAAAAGACCTTTAGGTCCGAATCTAAGCATACAGAAAGTATGCAGCTGATCGAATCCAAAGGTCCTTGCTGATTCCTTGTTGGTGTGGCAGTCTATTAAAATCCGGCTATGCTGCGCATGTAAAACACATTGTCGCCAAAATATCCGTCAATGACCTGTAATTTATGCCAATCGATCAGGCACAGAAATCCTCTATTTGCAGATTGGTTCCATGTAAGGATTCGAAGAGAGGTTTCTTTAATAATGACGTCTCCTACAGCTTATTCAGGAACGTCTAAATCTTTTTTGCAAATGATCAACAGCTAAAGCAATACCATCGATTTGATGCAAGGACTCCTTCATTTTGCATAATCGTTGCTTCATTTCCTTATCATCCATGGCACGGTTTACTGCTTGTATTAATGTATCAGCACTTATTTGATCTGGTTGAATTACCTCACCTAAACCTAAACGTTTGATCTGCTCTGCTACAATCGGCTGATCAGACGATTGCGGAACCACAACCGGTAAAACACCAAACCAGAGAGATTCCATTGCTGAGTTCATCCCACCATGCGTAATAAAGACATCCGCTACCTTCAATACTTCCAATTGAGGAACAAACTGACGAACGATAAAATTGTCCGGAATCGGTTCAATATCCTTCGGATTTGTTTGACGGCCTATATTGAGTACAACTTTCCATGAAGTATAACCAAAGGCCTCAATACAACATTTATAGAAATCGACGTTACTTAGAATAGATCCCAATGAAATATATAATACAGGCTCATTAGCTAACTGATTTAGCGGTAAATCATGTTTTATGTTTCTCCTAGAGATTAGGGGACCGACAAACAGATAACGATCGTCAAAAGCATCGGGTTGTATTTGAAACTCTTTAGGGATAGTGACGATATTCAACTCTTCCTCTACAGTAAATACCTCAATAATCTCGGAAACTTCTGGTACCCTGTTGGCGATATAATCCATGAGCGAGGTTCCTTTCTTCATAGCAAAGCTGGTCATAAAGGTAGCTGCAGGTAAACGTAAAGTTTGGATAATTTCATGTCCCCATGTACACATTGGATCATAAACAGCTGCATCAGCTTCTTCTGCTTTGACCTGATCCACAAGTTCATGTGCTTTTAGACGAATATTCTTTAAAAAATGAAGCATTAATTGGGGGTCTCTTTTTTTCAAATCCAGCCCCATTTCCATTGCTTTTTGTTTCAACACATAGACTGGATTAAAATGAGGGGGTATAAGCCGTGCCTTCGCCCCCACATTTTTCACTGATTCAGCAAACTCCTCCGTTGTGTAATAAATGACTTCTTCCCCACGACGAACCAATTCCTCAGCAACAGCCAATGTAGGGTTCATATGTCCGTGTGCTGGCATAACAAAAAATAGGTATTTCATATAATTGATCCCTCCCGAGCGATAATCACTATCGTGAATATACTTATTTACAATCAGTCTTCATATTGTGCGACTCATTACGAATATTACTGAGTTAATTCATTAATCCATCAAAGATCAGATTTAAAGTATCGCTGACAATGTCATCTACGTTGATTGACTCCGTGTTGATCAAAAGGTTCTGGTTCTGGTTGGCTCCGGCGAATAAAACCGCTCCCATAATGACTAATAAGGTATGGTCGAGAGAGTGGAAATGGAATTTTCCTTGTTTCTTCCCATCTTCTAATACTTCCCGCACTAATATAGATTCTGGTACTAAGAATCTTAGGCTGATTGTAAGTAATCTGTCAAACTTAAACATACTGATACTACTAATCTAAAAAAGGCATGATTAGTTATAGAACAACAAAATTTGCCCAAATAAAAACATCATCAGCCTAAGATTATCCACATCGCCTCATAGTCCGTAAGTTAGCAGGAAATTCATGTCCTATGTTTTTTGTGAATTATCTTTTTATCAAATAATTACCTCTTGTTTCCAATTAAGCAGAAGGATACTTGACTGTCTTTGACTGGTGCAAGTGTCGGTTAAATTGTGATGAAAATGCCAAAGGCCATGACATCTTTGAAGCTTCTTTCGAGGATTACCATGGCCGTACTGAACTATCCGAATTGTTATCGGCGACGCCTACGCACAACAAACCTTATTAGAATTTTGGTAACGCCTCGACTGCATCCGCCAAATCACTATAGCTGTCTTTTAAGTATCGGGACGTCGTGGCGATATTACTGTGACCGGCGAGTCTCCGTACTTTCTCGATATCGTTGTTCGTCGCCTTTAACATCCACTTACAAAACGTATGCCGGAACATATGAGGGGTTAGCTTTTTGTTCGGCAGGCTGTAGCTTTCAATCATTCGCTGGATCCCCCTTACAGAAAACTTCGGCGAGCGCTGGCTGTAAAAGACGTATGGCGATTCGGCCACATGCGGTTTCTTTTTCGCCATTTCCGCACGAAACTTAAGCCAATCCTCGAGTTCGGCCAACAAGATATTCGAGATCGGCACGGTCCGGATCTTCATTCCTTTTCCTACGATCCGAATTCGTTTCATTTCTAAATCTAAGTCCGTTAATTTTAAATTTGATAACTCTTCCACTCGCAATCCTGCATAGGTAAGCAGATATACAACAGCCCGATCACGGCGATATTTCTCCTCGGGATCCACTCCTCTGCTGCGAACCGGTTTTTTCCGCATCCGATGCAATAAGTCCTCAAATTCTTCCTCTGTGAGCCACATAATTTTTTCATTCTCTTCATCGGCCGATTTTAAATCCTGGATGTCTTTCATTGGGTTCTGTTCGAGCTTATGATGTTCAACTGCCCACGCATAAAAGCTTCGCAGCGAATTGAGCCGGCGGTTGATGGTGGAAATGGCCAATGGTTTTCCTTCCGTCGGATTCAACATTTGATGGATCCATTTGCGAATGTCGGCCGATGTAACGTAATCACCCGGACCGATATGTAAATCTTGGAAAAAGATATTCAAGTCATTGGTGTAGGAGATGATCGTGTTGGGGGAAGCCCCTTTTTCCTGAAGGTAGGTAACATACTCATTTAACATCTTTTTCACCCTTTCACTTATACGACGAGTTTAAATAGATTCAAAGAGCAAATAATCGATTGAAAAAATAACATTATATGACGAGTATATCATAAAAAAGACGAGATTGTTAGACATATAACGTAAATTATATGTCTAGTTTAAAGAGCGAATACCTCTTTCGGTTATCTCCTTCTCCGAATATTCCATCGCCTAATTTGGATGTAAACACTTAACCTATAATTTGTGTCTAATCCAACTTATTATCCTGTTCATATGCTGAAGTATCCTAGTGAAAAGAGGTGAAACATATTGTCAAAACATGGGGAAGAGAGATGGAATAGCAACAATAAGCCAAGGGTAAGATGTGGTTGTACCAATATGAGAACGGTAACAGTGCATGGACCTATACCACCAGAACCACCAAGGCTAACGATTTTTGCATATGTTACCAATAGCCTTGACAATACTGTATCAGTCATTGACACCTCAACCAACACAATCATCGCAACTATCCCTGTGGGAAACGGTCCTTTTGGTATAGCCATTACGCCAGATGGCACTCGGGCTTATGTTACCAATGCAGGTGGCAATGATGTATCAGTCATTGACACCTCAACCAACACAGTTATCGATACTATATCTGTGGGAGGCTTTCCTGAAGGTATAGCCATTACGCCAGATGGAACCCGGGCTTATGTTACCAATAGCCTTGGCAATACTGTATCAGTCATTGACACCTCAACTAACACAGTCATCGATACTATCCCTGTGGGAAGCATTCCTCAAGGTATCGCGATTACGCCAGATGGAACCCGGGCTTATGTTACCAATAGCCTTGGCAATACTGTATCAGTCATTGACACCTCAACCAACACAGTCATCGATACTATATCTGTGGGATTCCTTCCTATTGGTATCGCGATTACGCCCAATGGCACTCGGGCTTATGTTACCAATGCAGTTGGCAATGATGTATCAGTCATTGACACCTCAACCAACACAGTCATCGCAACTATATCTGTGGGAAACGGTCCTCAAGGTATCGCGATTACGCCAGATAGCACTCGGGCTTATGTTACCAATACCTTTGACGATAGTGTATCAGTCATTAACACCTCAACTAATACAGTCAGCGATACTATATCATCCGTGGGAGACGGTCCTATTGGTATCGCGATTACGCCAGATGGCACTCGGGCTTATGTTACCAATGTATTTGGCAATACTGTATCAGTCATTGACACCTCAACCAACACAGTCATCGGAGCACCTATACCTGTGGGAAACGGTCCTTTTGCTATCGCGATTACGCCGATTGGTATTTAAACACATTTCCAGTACTAAATCTAAAATGATTTTCAAAAGCTTTATAACAATGGACTTTAAATATCAAGAGAAACAGGAGTGAATCAAATTGAAAAAAGAAGAAATTCAAGCCATTATTGAAAAAGAATTAGAGCAAAATCCAGAAATAACAAGCATTGATATGGCCAAAAAACATCGAATTCCCTTCCCCATCGTTGAACTATTGAAAAGAAAAATAAAAAATCAATAAAATGATTTCTCCTTTTAAGATTCCTAGCTTTAACTTCTAAAAACATTTTCTGCTCTCTAACATACTATTTATTCCACGGTTTTCTTACACATAAAGATCCCCCCTCATAGGCAAGAGACTTTTACAGCATAAAACTTGATAAACCAGAACTTGAATTTTTTTGTATTTAAGAGTATTTGCAAAAACATTGAAAAAACAAAAAAACTCATAATAAAAAAGAAAGCAAATAACGTAAGCGGATAAAAACATTAAAATGTGCGTGCTACCTCAGTATAAGAGATATTTAGATTACGTTAAATGGTGTATAAAGCTTTCGACAACGCTGATTATGTTGTATTCCAAACTTCTCCATGAAATCATCCCCCTTAAAACATCAAGGGGGGCGATTATATCATAAAAGCGTCATTTTAAATTGCGTATAATGTGGATTATATGCCTAGTTAAAAATGGCAATGAAAGAAAATTAATTTATTTTGAATACATTTTTATGGAAGGGGTAGTTTATGCTAAATTTTTACGATTCATAATTTGTACTAGAAAAACTGAACCAAAGCGACGAAGTCAAATCATCGGGATCATCGTTTCTATCAAAAGGGAGTTTACACAATAATTTGGACTTGGCCTTATGATATAATATACAGACATATTTTTTCTCTGAGATGGCCATAATAAAACGCATGTAAGCTGATATGATATTGTTTACAAAATGTGTTCAAGGGGGTAGGTCTTATGCTAATAATCCATATCCTTATCGGAATTATTTTTGGTTATATCATCTGGAAACTTCTCAAAGTAACTTTCAAGTCCATTATGTGGCTCTTACTTATTGGATTAATTGTGGCCTTTATTTTTCCAAAAGCGTTATTTTTAGTAGGAGGCATCGGGTTTTTAGTTCTAAGTACGTTAGGAGTACTTTTAATTTTAAGTTTGCTGGGATTTTTCTTTTTTGAAAATGATTAAAGCGAAGATTGGGGTCTAGTCAGGAAAATGCGAATTTATAAAACTAAGGAACATTTTAATGGCCGCCCCTTCTACCTATATGTATAGAAATTAATTTCCGATAACACTGATATTATGTTGCATTCCAAGATTGAAAAAGTTTGTCTTGGCGCATTTTTAGGCCGTTGCATTTAAAAAAAATGCAACAGACCAAAAATGCGTTTTATTTTTTACCTCCTTCTCAAGTACGCTCCTTCCTTTGCCTCACCCTATTATCATTTTTGCTTGTTAGGTGCGTAAAGGGTCTGCGCTCTTTATTGGAGCAACAGAAGCGATGATCGTAAAAAAAATCACGTATTTTTGTGAATATACGTTTAAAACGCCATAAATGCCCTATAGAGAAGCTTAGAAGTAGACACGAAAATACGCTGGCAACCCGTAGGCTTTTGGTTTGGAAGAGGCTATGTGATAGGCTGGAACTGGCCGGAAAGGCACTGCTCTTTGGTGAGACGCAATCACAAAGCATAGCGTTTCCGGCCACCAGCCGACCATCACATCGTCCTGAAGACCCGGATCAAAAGGAAACGGAAGCGTCAATGCGCGACTTACCTAGTTAAGGACCTTCGGATCTTCCTTGGCTTTGCTGAAATTTTTGTCGAAATATATATATTTTTGTCAGACCCAAAATATTTAAAAACATCTTGATACTAATATTAACATTTTTACAGTATTATCCTTTTTATTCCAATTTTTTGTCTAAAATAGAAAAATATTCTTTTTAATATGGTAAATTTTTCAGTTTAATGGTATTATTTTCTACGAAATCCTTAAAACAATAAATTAGAAAGGTGGTAGGTAAAATGAAGAAACTGATTCTATCAGCAGGCCTATCTACGGCAATCCTAATGGGGGGTATGGGATCGGCTTTTGCTGCAGAACAACCAACTAATTCTCCGGATAGTGGACTTGGCAGTATTCTCGGAGCTGTAAATCAATTAGTTGGTAGTTCTAAAGTAGATGTTCAGAGTGGCGCTTCCTTGAAGGTAGATAATGTAACTGTGACAGCAAAAGCAGTAAACTCGACTGAACAATCTGGATTAACTGGATTAATCAGCGGTGGAGTTTTAGGTGGAACTAGCGGAACCTCTGCTTCGGTATCTTATGCAGGGTATTCAGCTAGTACCTCGGCAAATGGTAGCTGGGGTCTTGCATCTTCCGTTCAATCTATTGGTGGGTTATTGAACAGTCTAGGTCAAGCATTAAAATAAAATTCTAGAAAAGGAAGGGGAATTATAATGAAAAAGTTGATCAAAACAGTTGGAATTTCAGCAATGTTAATGGCTGGTAGTTTAGTAGCTGGTAATGCGGCTCCAGCTTCCGCAGCAGGTCTTGATGATGTACTGGGAGCGGTTAATAGTTTAGTAGGAAAGACAAATGTATCTAGTGGTAGTGTAGTTAGTGCTACCGGCCCTAATTTTGAGATTCAAGCTGGTTCCACTTATACGGTTAATCAAGATGGCGTTACGGGTCTTTTAGGAGGAGTTCTTGGTGGCACATACAACACCAATGCGAACCTAAGTGGTCCGAACGGATTGTCTGCATCAGCTTCCACCAACGGTGGCTATGGTTTAGCTTCTTCAGTTCAGTCTCTGACTAATGGGTTAGGCGGTCTGCTTGGTGGACTCTTGAAATAACTTTTACAATTGTTTTCTGCAACTAAAAATTTAAGCGAAATGCAATGAAAAAGTTTAGCACCTTATGTTCCACAAAAGTAAATATAATCCATATACTAATATAAATTATCTTACCTTATAAGGATTGACATGGAGCATCTGCGTGCATGGATTCTTTTGCGAAGGCCGCAGCACAAAAGGAGTTCGCAGAGGCAACCAGCCTACCATGCACGCCACTCCATGTAAAACAGTGTTTCTGAAATTATATTTTGTGAGAAAACTGACCTGTTTTGTTTCCAATTTAGTGCTTAATTTTTATCTTGCATTTTGCTAAAGTTTTATTTTGCATTAAACATTACAATAAGGTCAGAGATTGATCTCTGGCCTTTTTTGCGATGATCATTCTAGTATTTACAATATTATGTATATTTACTGAGGAGGGATATTGATGAAAGGAGCGGGAGCACTTTTGATATTACCATTTTTATCCCCTTTATTCGGATATAATGATCATATTGAACTACCAGTAATACAAGGTCAGGCATCTGTATCTATTTCGGGCCCAACTGAATCGTATTACCAAAGCAGTCCCATTCAACAACTTGCTCCTCAAACTTTTGGAGCATCTGTTGAAAAGTCCGTCACGCTGCCATCAGGATTAAATATTTCTGCTAGTTCTTCTTCTACAGTCATAGTACCAGAGTTTACAAAATAATGAGGAGCAAGGAGTTAGCTAAGGGACTCGGATTGTCAGTAGGCTGGGACGGAACAACGAGGACATAACCTATCTTAAGTTTGCTAACGTAGAATAATTTTCTGGTTTTTTAGATTTAAAGATTAGGTTATTATTCCCCGAGTTCGACAGTCACTAGGCAAACCAAGCACCCATAAACCTGGGCAGATCAGGGATTATGGGTGTTTTTGTGTGGTTTATGTGTGATCTAGGAGTTAAGGGTGATAATGATAATGAAGAAAAGGAAAAGTGAGTTTTGGGGATGGATGAAGGCGATCATTATTGCAATTTTATTAGCTGCTTTTGTTCGGCACTTCATATTTGCGCCGTTTATAGTAGAAGGAGAATCCATGATGCCTACACTACACGATCAAGATCGTATGATTGTAAACAAAATAAAATATTCTTTTGTAAAACCGAAAAGGTTTGATATTATTGTATTCTATACAAAAGAAAAAAAGGATTACATAAAACGCATAATTGGGTTACCTGGAGATCGCATCGAGTATAAAAATGATATTTTATATATAAACGGGAAAGCTTATAAAGAACCTTATCTAGATGAATACAAAAAACAAAACAAGTTTGGTAGCCCTCTTACGGAATCGTTTACTCTAAAGGACACTCCAATCGGTAGAAACACTGTTCCTGAAGGCTATTTATTTGTAATGGGGGATAATAGAAGACATAGTAAGGACAGTCGTCATATTGGGGCCATTCCAATGGATGATGTTGTTGGCCAGGCAAACATAATTTGTTGGCCTTTTAAACATATCCGAATAATAAAATAAGCATTTCAAAAAGGTGTTACGACTTTTCAGTGGAACAACTGAAAAGTACCCAATAAATTTATTTTAAAATCAAATCGTAGTTATCAACACTGATAGCTACGATTTTTATTTTCGAGTGTCTCATTAATTTTTTCTCCCGAGTTCAACAGTTTGAAGTCCATTTTAGGAAAACAAAATTTGAAAAGTCCTGTTCGTTTGAAAATCACTAGTTAAAAGGAAGAAATGAACTTCCTGTTTCAGGTTTTCGAAATGATCATACCCTTTGGTATAATATGAATATAATTGCCAAGATTCAGTTAATAAATTTCAGGCAACAACTTACAAAACAGTTTACAATTATTTATAGGTGAAGAAATAACATGAAAAATAACATTATCATCAAAAAAGTTGTTTTACCTGCTTTTCTGACAGCCCTAGGTTTTTTAGCAGTAGACTATATTTTTGAAATCTTTGGAGACGTTGAAGAAAGAAGTGTATTCCTGCGATTTATTATCTATCTAGCCATAACACATCTTATGATGTATGGAATCGTAAGGAAGAATTATATTAAAAATAAAAAATAAAATAGTGACATTTAGTCATTTTTGGTGATCTTCATGACAGTGCAATAGTTGGAACATCAATAAATATAGAGAATTGTCAAGCGGTATTAAGAAGAACGCTTGACTATACAAAATACATAGGGAGTGAGAAATTGTGAGAGGAGTTATTCACAATACGAAGAGGGAAATATCAGAGGAAAGAGCTTATCACTTTTTAAAGATGGGAAAGGTAGCGCATGTAGCGACAGTGGGAGACGATGGTTATCCATATGTCATTCCCTTTGTCTACGTTTATGAGCAAGGAAATAAATTGTACATTCATACTGGAAATCTACGAGAAAGTCATTTTCGGACGAACA
>NZ_JABVYQ010000011.1:0-57182 GCF_013357975.1 Parageobacillus sp. VR-IP | reverse complement strand
AAGCTCCTGTTCGGTCCGCTCGACTTGCATGTATTAGGCACGCCGCCAGCGTTCGTCCTGAGCCAGGATCAAACTCTCCATAGAAAGTTGATTGGCTTGTTTTCAGCTTCAGCACCGACACCGTAAGACGTCGCGGCGCTTCCGCTTTTCTATGTGGACGCTTCGTTTTGTTCAGTTTTCAAGGAACATTTTTTCCTGTTTGCGACCTCTTTATACTAACATAACCATCAGCAGTATGTCAATACTGTTTTTGTTGTTTAAATTAGCGACGTACTATAATTTATCATGGTATTTTCCCGTTGTCAATACTTTTTTATTCAAATTAAAAAAGATTGTTTCAAAATATGTTTCATAACATTCCCGATGACAAGCATAAGATGGTCACAGGACGACTTTAGGACAAAGGGGGAAAATATAATGAACTTTTTCTACGCACTAAATGGGAGGTCCCTAAAAAAAGCATTGATTATCGTTCTTTCTGCATTTTTTACCGCCGCTATTTTATACGCACATGGAATGTATAATACCACTCTTTCTCTCTCTGCCGGTCCAAAGGCTATCTATAAAGTGGGGAAAAGTAAAGATGAAATAGCATTGACATTTGATATTAGCTGGGGGGATCAAAATGCTTTGCCCATCCTCGATGTATTAAAACAAAACGGCATCAAAAATGCAACCTTTTTTTTATCGGCTTCGTGGGCAGAACGCCATCCAAACATCGTGAAGCGAATTAAAGAGGACGGCCACGAAATCGGCAGCATGGGTTATAACTTTTTGAACTATACGGAGCTAGAAAATGCGAAAATACGGCAAGATCTTATGCAAGCCAAGAAAGTATTTGACACCCTTGGAATAAAGGAAATAACATTATTGCGTCCTCCAGGAGGCAACTTTAACAAAAACGTGTTAAAGATTGCCGATTCCCTTGGCTACACAGTCGTTCACTGGAGCATTGATTCTAAAGATTGGCTTAATCCTGGCACTAACACCATTGTGAAAAATGTTGTCACCGACATGGAAGCGGGAGACATTATTTTACTTCATGCATCCGATTCTGCCAAGCAAACAGCAAAAGCACTTCCAAAGATTATTAAGGTAATGAAGGAAAACGGATACCGGAATGTTAGCGTTTCGCAGCTGATTGCGAATGGAGATGTAAGCAGCAAGGAAATCAATTAAACGATCGTATGTTTGATCCGATTTTTACAAAAAAAGGAGGAGCTCCTCCTCCTTTTCGGTTATGATTTCGCGCCGCCTGTTAATTTATGCAATATAAGCAGCTGATAAGCATTGCAAACTAATAAAGGAAACAACATTAAATAAAGCCAGTTTCGGTCATTAATACGCAATACAGGAAACCATTCAATTACCGTCACGACAATCATGAAGAACAAGGCTGGCACAAATGCGCCTTTATTGGTTTGCGCGCTTTTTATATACGCTACAACAAGCCCAACCATTAAAAGAAATAAAGCCACTAATATGTAACTAACGACAGACTCACCCTTGGCCGCAAATGCTTGATAACGAAAATATACTAAGTCAAACAGTACAAACAAAATTAACACCATTTGTACAGCGTTCCACAGCGAGGCAGAGCGGAAAATTCCCAGCCCAAAGCGATGGATAGTTAAATAAGCAAAAAAACCCGCTTGGCTCACGACACTAAAAATAAAGCCAACACCAATATGCCACATCAATACAGCGAAAATTTCCACTACGTCCAATTGTAACAGCAGTTTTTGGTATTGGCCCCAATTAAAAACGATTCCTATAATTGCCGTCGTTATTCCTCCGATAGCTAATGTCGTTAAAAATAAACGCACCCATTTACGGCTGTTCACAACTCCATCCCCCATTATTCTCAACATGATTCGCTTTAAATTTTATCAACGACTTCGGAAAAAAGCCAGCTTGGAATAAAGCAAATGCATATTTTTCTGTTGAAAATTCATATTAAGGGTGAGGGACTTTTGCAAGAAAGGAGCTTACCTACATGAAAAAAAGCACATTGCTCCTGTTATTGAGCTATTTTCTTATCCTTGGTTCTTGTGCTCCTCAAGAAATTAGTGCACCTCCCCCTGATTATGACGAAACGAAAAAAATGGTCGTTGATATTTTAAAAACGGATGAAGGAAAAAAGGCGATTCAAGAAATCATGACGGATGAAAAAATGAAGCAACAACTCATCATGGAACAAACCGTCATCAAAGACACGTTGCAAAAAGTACTGACTTCTGAACAAGGAATAAAATTTTGGGAGAAAGCACTACAAGATCCCAAAATTGCGGAAAGCTTTGCCAAAAGCTTAAAAACGGAGCATGAAAAAACGATCAAAGCGTTGATGAAAGACCCGGAATATCAAGGGATGATGATAGATATTTTGAAAAATCCTGAAATGGAAAAAGCAATGCTAGACGTGTTAAAAAGCAAGGAGTTTCGCCAACATCTGCAGCAAGTCATCACCGAAACGCTGAACAGTCCATTGTTCCAAGCAAAAATTCAAGACATATTAATCAAATCGGCTGAAAACATACAACAGGAAACAAAAAAACAAGACGATGGTGAAGAAACGGGAGAGGGAGAAGAAAGCAGCGGAGATCAGCAAGGGCAAGGAGGAGAAAGCTAAAAGGAGAACATCTCTTAGAGATGCATCTCCTTTTTTATTTAACATTTTTCGATAATTTTGCGGGCGATGTCCATATATATTTGTCCAATCGGATGATCCTCGGCATACACCGATGGAGCAAAATCATCATCATTCCAATCTGGTTGCTGCAGTGGCAATTGGCCTAATAGTTCTGTTTGCAACTCTTTGGCAAGCTTTTCGCCGCCGCCTTTGCCGAATACATATTCTCTTTCGCCTGTTTTGCGGCTTTCAAAATAGGACATATTCTCAATCACACCGATAATTTCATGCTCGGTACGAAGCGCCATTGCCCCCGCGCGCGCCGCCACAAACGCCGCTGTCGGATGCGGAGTAGTAACGATAATTTCTTTGCACGATGGCAGCATCGTATGGACATCTAACGCAACATCTCCTGTTCCAGGAGGTAAATCCAATAATAGGTAGTCTAGATCGCCCCATTCCACTTCTTTGAAAAAGTTGTTTAACATTTTTCCCAACATTGGACCACGCCAAATAACAGGAGCGTTATCTTCGACAAAAAAGGCCATGGAAATGACTTTTACTCCAAAACGTTCCACCGGAATAATTTTATCACCGCGCACCGTCGGGCGTTCGACAATGCCCATCATGTCCGGAACACTAAATCCATAAATATCGGCATCAATGAGCCCTACCTTTTTGCCAAGACGAGCGAGAGAAACAGCCAAATTGACGGAAACGGTCGACTTTCCGACCCCGCCTTTTCCACTGGCAATCGCAATGTAAGTAGTTTTGGACTTGCTCCCTTCATATTTTGCTACTACTTCTTCAGGAAGCTGTGCAAACCGCAAGCCTACCGAAGCAGCGCCCGCATCTTTTAATAGTTGGACAACTGTCGTTTGCACCCGAAGCTGTTCTGCTGTTCCCGTTTTGGCCAATGCAATTTTGACGCTAACATGTTTTTTGTCTTCCTTAATTTTAATTTCTTGGATCGCATTTGTTTCTTTAAACGTTTTGTTTAAAAACGGATCTTTGATGTTTTCAAGCAACGCTCTAACCTCGTTCTCCGTAAGCATCGATCATCACCAGCCCTTATGTATATATTCTGTTTCATATTTTTACTATATCATATATAATGATCGCATAGCCATTATGTAAAAAAAGGAATCCCCCTACTTTGGGGGATTTTTCTCATTGGAAAAATATCGCAGCACTCCTTTGTATATCGAGGCGGCAAGTTTGGTTTGATAGTGATTGGAAGCTAAAAGTTCCCTCTCCTCCGGATTGGATAAAAAACCAATTTCGACGAGCGCGCCAGGTTTTTTCGCATATTTTAACAAATAAACGGTATCAATAACTTTGGCTACACGGTTTGTATTTTCAAGATTACGCCGTAACTCGTCCTGGATAAACCTAGCAAGCCGTTCATTTTCTATCAATGAACCATAATAAAAGGTTTGCGCTCCACGCCAACGCGGAGAAGGGATCGCATTGAGATGAATGCTAATAAATAAATCCGCTTCTGATTCATTAATAAAAGCGACGCGCTTTCGCAAATCCTCTGTTTTCCGCCGGCTGTAGCCGCGCGTGTCTTTATCAGCAAGATCGCTGTCCGTTTCCCTTGTCATCAGCACGAGCGCTCCTTGCTGCTGCAAGTAGTCACGCAATTTCGCCGCCACTTTCAGCGCCACTTCTTTTTCCACCACATCGCCGCCGACCGCTCCGCCATCTGGTCCGCCGTGACCAGGGTCTAAAATGATAATCCTTCCAGATAGCGGAAGATTCCATGATTTTGTTGAAGTTGGATCGGAAAAAAGGTATTGGAACAAAACAATAATAATGGCCAAACTAATGACAAGAGCGCCCAACCATTTTCCTTTCATTATTTCTCCTCCTGCGTTTCCCCTACTCTATGTTATATGGGACAAGAGGCAAAAATAGAACTTCTTTCAGTGAAGTTTCAAGCGCCGGCGTTTTTTTCCTTTTTCAAATCCTTCTGTCCACCAATAAATGATATAATGCTCGCATGTATAATAAAGCGATTCGCTTACCAATTCGTCATCGATATTGCCCCAAAAGCAAAGGAAATCGAATAATGTATCGATTAAATATTTTTCCTCTTGCGCACATCGTCTTCTTACGCTTTCTGTCGGCTCCCCATAGTAACCAAACCGGCTGTAGTTTGCACCGAGCAAATACGCCTCAATCGCGATATCGATGCATCCTTCCTCAATAATGGCTGGGAATACGCGATACATATGATAAAAAGGACCAAATTGTTCAATGACTTTCGTTTTTAACTTTTCCAACGACAACTCGCGCAACATTTTTCGCTCGTATAGTATTTGCTTTTCGCGTTTTTTTTCCTTAAATGAAGTAATGACATTCATGTTCTTTCACGCTCCTTTAGGATGTAGTTTTCAACGATTCATCCTAAACATGCGTGAAGAAAAAAGGTGAGGGAAAAGAAAAAAATCCCAGCCGATATGGCTGAGATTTGTGGAAAAATAAGATTAACGTTTCGAGAATTGTGGAGCGCGACGAGCACCTTTGAGACCGTATTTTTTCCGTTCTTTCACGCGAGCATCGCGTGTTAATAATCCTGCACGTTTTAATATTGGGCGATAATCCGGGTCTACTTGCAATAACGCACGGGCAATGCCGTGGCGAATCGCACCTGCTTGACCAGCAAATCCGCCGCCTTTTACGTTTACCAACACATCATAATTTCCTAATGTTTCTGTTAACACTAGCGGTTGTTTCACCACTTCGATTAACGCTTCTGTTGGGATATAGTCACGAATGTCACGGTTGTTGACGATAATGCGTCCGTCTCCTGGAACAAGGCGCACGCGTGCAACAGAGCTTTTGCGACGACCTGTGCCATAATATTGTACCTGTGCCAAAATAATACCCTCCTTCATGAATTATCCGCGAATTTCATAAACTTCTGGTTTTTGTGCTTGATGTGGATGTTCGCTTCCACGATATACGTGCAGTTTTTTAAACATTTGACGACCTAAGTGGCCTTTTGGAAGCATTCCACGTACCGCTCTTTCAATCATTTGCTCTGGATAGTTTGTACGCATTTCTAAAGCCGTTCTTACTTTTAATCCACCTGGATGCAAGCTGTGACGATAATAAAGTTTTTTCGTTAATTTTTTCCCGGTTAATTCCACTTTATCTGCATTGATCACGATGACATGATCGCCGCAATCCACGTGTGGTGTGAATATTGGTTTATGTTTGCCACGCAAAATTGCTGCTACTTCACTTGCAAGGCGTCCTAACGTTTTGCCAGCAGCGTCGACAACGTACCATTTACGTTCTACCTCATTTGGCTTCGCCATGTAAGTTGTACGCATTCTGTTCCCTCCTAAAATAAAAAATAAACATGCAATTTGCTATAAAATTTATCTCAACACGATTACTTTCCGGGGCTAATCGTGGAAAAATACATACCATATTACATAATATCTCTTTAGCATATCAATGTCAAGAAAATGTTACACCAGGACTAGTTGTCATAATATACTTTCCATAAGTACAGACCTTGAGGCGGAGCAGTCGGGCCAGCATAACGCCGGTCTTTTGCTTCCAAAATAGTGGAAATGCTGTCTGCGCTCCGTTTTCCTTGACCAACTTCCAAAATAGTTCCAACAATAATCCGCACCATATTATACAAAAATCCATTGCCAATCAGACGAAATTCCAACATCTCCTGATCAACGGCCATGTCCGCTTGATAAATAGTCCGTATACGATCATCTATATCGGTTTTGGCGGAACAAAAGCTCGTAAAGTCATGTGTCCCTTCGATCAATCGCAATGCCTGTTTCATTGCTTCGATATCCAGCGCATACGGATAATGATAGCAGTAATGACGCAAAAACACATCTCGCTCCTTGGCATTCCGCACTTTATACCGATATTCTTTGGCCTTGGCGGCAAAACGGGCATGAAAAGAAGCATCCACTTCCTGCACATGTTTAATCACAATATCATCCGGCAATAGAGCATTTAATGCTTTTTTCCATTGTTGGGGCGAAAGCGATAAAGCCGTATCGAAATGAATCACTTGCCCACATGCATGAACACCGGCATCCGTCCTTCCTGAAGCAGCCACACGCACCATTTGGCCCTTATGCATTTGTGTTAGCACTCTTTCAAGTTCCCCTTGGACCGTGCGTTTGCCAGGTTGAACTTGATAGCCCGAAAAATAGGTACCGTCATAGGCAAGCGTACATTTCATCCGTTTATTCATCATTTCCTCCTCATTACGAACGTAATACAAACAGCACAACAGCCAACAGCAATACTGCTGTTAAAAAAGCGGTATCAGTCCATTTCCATACCAACTGGCGAAATTTCGTTCTTCCCTCGCCGCCGCGGTAGCCGCGCGCTTCCATCGCGGTTGCCAGTTCCTCAGCACGTTTAAACGAACTGATAAATAGCGGCACAAGCAGTGATACAATCGCTTTCATTCTTTCCGAAAATCGGCCTTCAGTAAAATCGACGCCGCGGGCTGTTTGTGCTTTCATAATTTTCTCCGTTTCTTCCATTAGCGTCGGGATAAAACGAAGAGAAATAGACATCATTAGCGCCAGTTCATGGACAGGAACGCGCATTTTTTTTAGCGGCGCCAGTAGGATTTCCACTCCGTCAGTCACTTCGATCGGGGTGGTGGTTAAAGTTAATAAAGTAGTAATAATAATGAGCAGTAGAAAGCGTAACGAAATAAAAATTCCTTGCTTGACGCCGCCTTCGTAAATCGAAAAGGAACCAATTTGGTATAGCACATCCCCCTCTTTTGTCATCAAGACATGCAGCAAAAAAGTAAAGACGATAATCCATATAATCGGCTTTAAACCTCTAATCACAAACGATAACGGGATGCGCGACAATGCGAGAAAACCAAATGTAAATACCGTTAATACGGCATAAGTAACACTATTATTCGCTAAAAAGACGATAAATACGTACATAAAGATGATTAACAGTTTGGCACGCGGGTCCATGCGGTGAATGACGGAATTGCCAGGTACATATTTGCCAATAATCATGCTATTCATCATGAGTGTTCACCTTGGAAAATAATTTTTGAATGGCGTCTACGGTCTCTTCGATCGTCAAACACGGAGATGGCAGGATAATCCCTAACTTTTTCTCCAATTCTTTTTTTAGACGCACTGTCTCCGGTACATTGAGCCCAATTTCCTCTAAAGAATCGCTATCTTGAAAAATTTGTTGTGGTGTTCCCGTTTTCCACACGGTCCCTTTATGCATAACAATCATATAATCTGCATATGTGGCAGCATCCTCCATGCTATGGGTAACTAATACGGTCGTCAGCTGTTTTTCACGATGAAGGCGGTAGAACATTTCCATGATTTCTTTACGCCCGCGTGGGTCTAGGCCAGCTGTCGGCTCGTCCAACACAATCACATCAGGTTCCATCGCCAACACCCCGGCAATGGCAACACGGCGCATTTGCCCGCCGCTTAAATCAAACGGTGACTTACTTAATACGTCCTCCGGAAGCCCGACTAGCTTAATCAGCTCTCTTGCCTTCCTTTTTGCTTCCTCCTCTGGAACACCGAAATTCATTGGTCCGAAACATATATCTTTCTCCACTGTTTCCTCAAACAGTTGGTGTTCTGGAAATTGAAAGACAATACCAACCTGTTTGCGGAGCGGTTTTAAGTCCCTTTGGCGTTTTTTATTTGTAATCGTTTGATTTCCTACCGTCACTGTGCCGCTTGTCGGCTGAAGCAACCCGTTTAGATGTTGCAACAACGTCGATTTTCCTGAACCAGTATGACCGACAACCGCCACATAAGAACCGTTTTCAATCATGATGTCCACGTTGTATAACGCTCGACGGGCAAACGGTGAGTTGGCATTATATACATGTTCTACCTTTTGGAATATAATGTCCATAATTCTTCTACCAACTCCTCTATCGTAAAGTAGCTTGAAGATAGCGGGATTCCGCACTGTTTTAGCCGGTCTCTTATTTTTACCGCAAACGGCAAATCCAAACCTATTCGTTCTAGTTTTGTCCCAAGCGCAAAAATTTGTTTCGGCGTTCCTTCTGTCATTATTTCCCCTCTATTCATGACAATAACGCGGTCGGCCTTAGCAACTTCCTCTAAATCATGGGTGATGGACAACACAGTGATACGTTGTTTTTTGTTTAAATCACGGACGGTGTCTAATACTTCCTGCCTTCCTTTTGGATCTAGCATTGATGTTGCCTCATCTAAAATGATGAGATCCGGCCGCAAGGCAAGGATGCCTGCAATCGCAACGCGCTGCTTTTGACCGCCGGAAAGGTGATGTGGTTCATGGTGCAAAAACTCTTCCATATGAACTTGCCGAATCGCTTCATGAACTCTTTTGACCATTTCTTCGCGGGGAACCCCGTTGTTTTCCAGAGCAAAAGCGATATCATCTTCTACCGTCGTTCCGACAAACTGATTATCTGGATTTTGGAATACCATGCCAACGCGACGGCGGATTTCCCAAACTGTCTGCTCATCAAGTACATGATGAAACAGCTTAATCACACCGCTTTCCGGTCTTAACAACCCGATAAGCAATTTAGCAATGGTTGATTTTCCTGAACCGTTATGCCCGACAATCGCCAGCCATTCCCCACGCTTCGCTTGGAATGTTACGTTTTGCACAGCATAATCAGATTGATTTGGATAGCGAAAACATAGCTTCTCCACGGATAAAATGGTTTCTGTCATAATTCCTTCTCCTTGTCTCTTCTATCTCTCACCTCTACTCTACTACAAACAAGTAAAATAAAAAAAGGGCATAGATCCAGTTCGAAAGAAACTGTCTCGCCCTTGTTAGTCAACAGAACTGCTTTACATTACACTAGTTCAATGATCACCATTGGCGCTCCATCGCCGCGGCGAGGACCAAGTTTCATAATCCGAGTATAACCGCCTTGGCGATCTTGATAACGCGGTGCAATATCGCTGAACAGCTTTTGCAGCGCGTCTTGACCTGTTTCACTGTTTGCTACTTCTTTACGAATAAATGCTGCCGCTTGACGGCGTGCATGCAAATCACCGCGCTTGCCAAGCGTGATCATTTTTTCAATCACAGAACGCAATTCTTTCGCACGCGCCTCTGTTGTTTCAATACGCTCATTAATGATTAAATCTGTTGCTAAATCGCGAAGCAATGCTTTACGTTGAGCGCTTGTACGTCCTAATTTTCTGTATGACATGAGATGTCCCTCCTTTATAATATTTTCCGCATGATATCCGATGCAAATCTCTTATTTAGCTGCTAACAAAAATGGTAACAATAACGTTTCTCGAACAAAATGAAACTGCAATATTTAGCAAGTCAACCGACAAATAGACGAACATCCCCTATTCCTGGCTGTTTTCGTTCGACAAAGCCGATTTCCATAGTAACATGAAAATACTAGTTAAACAACGTTAACTAGTCATCTTTCCGCAGGCTAAGCCCAAGTTCAGCCAGCTTCGCTTTTACTTCTTCAAGAGATTTGCGACCAAGATTGCGCACTTTCATCATATCTTCTTCTGTTTTTTGCGTCAGTTCTTGAACCGTGTTAATACCGGCACGTTTCAAGCAGTTGTAGGAACGGACAGAAAGATCAAGTTCTTCAATCGTCATTTCGAGCACTTTTTCTTTTTGATCTTCTTCTTTTTCCACCATGATTTCCGCATTTTGCGCTTCATCTGTCAGGCTGACGAAAATATTTAAGTGCTCGGTTAAAATTTTCGCACCGAGGGAAATGGCTTCTTTCGGTCCGATGCTTCCATCTGTCCACACATCAATGGTTAACTTATCATAGTCCGTCACTTGTCCGACACGCGTATTCTCTACTTGATAAGAAACGCGTGAAACAGGTGTATAAATCGAATCGATAGGGATAACGCCTATTGGCTGATCCTCGCGCTTGTTGGCCTCAGCTGGAACATACCCACGTCCCCGTTTGGCGGTCATTCTCATACGCAAACGTCCGCCTTCTGCCAACGTAGCAATATGAAGATCCGGGTTTAAAATTTCCACATCGCTGTCGTGAGTAATATCAGCAGCTGTGACAACTCCTTCACCCTGTACATCGATTTCCAACGTTTTTTCTTCATCAGAATAAATCTTTAACGCTAATTTTTTTATGTTCAAAATGATTGCTGTCACATCTTCTACGACGCCATCAATCGTTGAGAACTCATGCAGTACACCATCTATTTGTACCGATGTCACAGCAGCACCAGGGAGTGAAGATAATAGGATACGACGTAAGGAGTTACCCAAAGTTGTACCATATCCACGCTCAAGCGGTTCGACGACGAATTTGCCATATTTGGCATCTTCGCTGATTTCAACCGTTTCGATTTTCGGTTTTTCAATTTCAATCATCGATTATTATACCCTCCTTCAAAACGTCGAGACCCCGACCAAACGATACACGCCTAATCGAAATTCCCCCATGAATAAGTTCCCAAATGTGCAAATGGCTAAGCAATATTTTCCCTGTACATAATGATACTTATCATATCCCATTATTGACAAGGATACAAATTCTATACAGGGATATTACACACGGCGACGTTTTGGCGGACGGCATCCATTGTGCGGGATAGGAGTTACGTCTTTAATTGCTGTAATTTCCAATCCAGCTGCCTGCAATGCGCGAATCGCTGCCTCACGACCAGCACCAGGTCCTTTTACATTTACCTCTACTGTTTTCATTCCATGTTCCATCGAAGCTTTTGCAGCTGCTTCCGCTGCCATTTGCGCCGCAAATGGCGTCGATTTACGGGAACCTTTAAAACCTAACGCTCCAGCGCTGGACCAAGCAATCGTATTTCCGTGAACGTCTGTAATCGTTACGATCGTATTGTTAAAAGTGGAACGAATATGGGCAATACCCGTATCAATATTTTTTCTTACACGACGTTTGCGTGTATTTGTTTTACGTGCCATTCGTGGAATTACCTCCTTTGCTTAATTATTTTTTCTTGTTCGCTACGGTACGGCGTGGACCTTTACGTGTACGAGCATTGTTTTTCGTATTTTGGCCGCGAACCGGCAAGCCGCGACGGTGGCGAAGGCCACGATAGCATCCGATCTCAATTAAACGTTTAATATTTAACGATACTTCGCGACGAAGATCTCCTTCCACTTTCAAGCGGCTGACAATCTCGCGAATTCTCCCTAATTCTTCCTCTGTCAAGTCACGAACGCGAGTATCTTCTGATACACCTGCTTCTTTCAAGATTTTTTGAGCAGTTGGTTTGCCGATTCCGTAGATATAAGTTAACGAAATAACTACACGTTTATCACGTGGAATATCTACACCTGCAATACGTGCCATATTGTGCACCTCCTTAAAGATTAACCTTGTCGTTGTTTATGTTTTGGATTTTCGCAAATCACCATAACTTTACCACGTCTACGAATAACTTTACATTTTTCACAAATAGGTTTTACAGATGGTCTTACTTTCATGTCTTTTACCTCCCTGTCAAACGGAGTGCTTTCATTATTTATAACGATACGTGATTCGACCGCGTGTCAAATCATACGGAGATAATTCTACCGTAACTTTATCTCCAGGTAAAATCCGAATGAAATGCATGCGAATTTTACCAGAAACATGCGCCAATACAGTATGACCATTTTCTAATTCTACACGAAACATCGCATTTGGCAATGTTTCGACTACAGTGCCTTCCACTTCAATTACATCGTCTTTAGCCATCGAGCGGCTCTCCCTCCTTCGAATGAGTAACATAGTGTTACGAAAAACCGAATGAACACCATATTGGCCAACGGCTCCGCAATCCGTGTCCATCATGATTATATTAGAGGGTTGTCAAGATTTCATAGCCATTTTCTGTAATGGCGATCGTGTGCTCAAAATGGGCACACATCTTTCCGTCTACCGTAACGACGGTCCAGTTATCAGCAAGTGTTTTGACATAGCGGCTGCCCGCATTGACCATCGGTTCAATACATAACGTCATTCCTGGTTTTAAACGCGGTCCTTTATTCGGCGGACCATAATGCGGTATTTGCGGGTCTTCATGTAAGTCTTGACCAATTCCGTGCCCAACATACTCGCGAACGATTGAAAAATGGTGAGATTCCACATACGTTTGAATCGCGTGAGAAATATTGGACAAACGGGCACCTGGTTTTGCTTCTTCTAATCCTATATATAAGGATTTTTCCGTTACTTCAAGAAGCTTTTTCGTTTCTTCCGCAATTTCCCCAACAGGATACGTCCATGCGGAATCAGCATGATAGCCATTATATTGGGCGCCGACATCAATGCTGATAATATCTCCTTCTTTTAATACCCGGTTGCCAGGAATTCCGTGGACAAGCTCTTCATTTACAGAAGTGCAAATGCTTCCTGGAAATCCGTTGTATCCTTTAAATGAAGGAATGGCACCGTACTGGCGTATTACGTCTTCCGCAATCGCATCCAACTCTTTCGTTGTAATCCCAGGTCGAATATGTTTTTCTAACTCTTTTCGGGTCAGCGCCACGATTTTCCCGGCCTCGCGCATGATTTCAATTTCACGCGGAGTTTTGCAAATAATCATTATTGTAATCCTCCGAGAAGTTCGCGAATATCTGCGAATACTTTTTCAATATCTTGCTGTCCGTTAATGTGGCGTAAATACCCTTTTTTCTCGTAAAAATCCAGCAACGGCTGCATTTGTTTGGCGTTTACTTCGAGCCGGTTCGCTACCGTCTCTTCATTATCATCGGCGCGTTGGTATAGTTCGCCGCCGCATTTATCGCAAACGCCTGGCTTGGCCGGCGGATTAAATACAAGATGGTACGTTGCGCCACAGCTTTTACAAATTCTTCTTCCTGTCAACCGTTCCATTAAAATATCTTTATTTACATGAATATGAATCACATAATCAATCGTGCGATTTAATTCGGCAAGAATGTTTTCTAACGCCTCCGCTTGGGCAACCGTCCGTGGAAACCCGTCTAGCAAAAATCCTTTTTGACAATCGTCTTTGCTTAAACGCTCGCGAACGATGCCGATGGTCACTTCATCCGGAACAAGATCACCGCGATCTATATATTCTTTCGCTTGCAATCCTAATGGTGTTCCCTCTTTAATGGCCGCACGGAACATATCACCAGTGGAAATATGCGGAATTCCGTATGTCTCAACAATTTTTTCCGCTTGAGTGCCTTTTCCGGCACCTGGTAAACCCATTAGTACTAAATTCATCCTCGCTCCCCCTCAGCTCTAAGAGGCAAGGGGCGGTTGCTCCTGACCTCTTTATTTAATAAAACCTCGATAGTGACGTTTCACAAGCTGGCTTTCTAGCTGTTTCATTGTCTCGAGCGCAACACCGACGACAATGAGCAAACTGGTTCCACCGATGCGAGCGGAAGGTGGCAAATTAGCAAAATTGACAAAGAACACAGGAAGGACCGCAACTGCTGCTAAAAATATCGAACCGACAAATACAAGCCGGTATAAAATTTTGGTGACATACTCCTGTGTATTTTTCCCTGGACGTATCCCTGGGATATAACCACCTTGTTTTTTCAAGTTGTCCGCCATTTGTTCAGGATTGACTTGAACAAAGGCATAGAAATACGTAAAGGCGATAATTAATAGCACGTAAAGAACCATGCCAACTGGGTGTGTGTAGTCGAATATTTTCCGAATCCACAATGTTACATCATTCGATCCAAAAAACGATGCAATTGTCGGTGGAGCAACAAGAAATGACACGGCAAAAATCACTGGAATAACTCCCGCTGGATTCACTTTCAGCGGCAAATGGGTAGAATGCCCGCCAACCGGGCTCCGTCCTTCCAGTCGTTTAGCATATTGAATCGGAATTTTCCGGAATGCTTGTTGAATGTAAATAACGCCAACGATAACAACAACTACCGCTAACGCAACAAGCAGAAGCTTCACAATGCGCAAAAACAACTCTTCGCCGGCATTTTCAAATTGCTGTGCATAAATTTGATTGAGCACAGCAGGGATACCGGAAACGATCCCGGCAAAAATAATAATCGAAATGCCGTTTCCTACACCTTTTGCAGTAATTTGTTCACCAAGCCACATCAGAAATGCCGTTCCGGCTGTTAAAACCGTTGCGATTAATAAATAGGTTGGTATACCAGGGTCTTTAACGAGCGCTCCCGATGCCATACGGTTAAAACCATACGACATTCCGAACGCCTGAATAAAACCTAAAACGACCGTAAAATAGCGGGTAAACTGAGCTAATTTACGTCGTCCAACCTCACCTTGCTTCGACCACTCCGTAAATTTAGGAACAACATCCATCTGCAGCAGCTGCATGATGATGGATGCTGTAATATACGGCATCACGCCCATCGCAAAAATCGAGAAGTTTTGCAATGCCCCGCCGCCGAATATGTTAAGAACGCCAAAAGCGTTTAGCTGATCCTGCACTTTTAAGACATCCGCATTCACATTCGGAACGGGGATAAATGTTCCAATCCGGAACACAATGAGCATAAGAAGAGTAAAGATGATTTTTTTTCTTATATCACCGACGCGCATAAGGTTGGAGATTGTCCGAAACATTAAATCACCTCAGTTTTACCGCCAGCAGCTTCGATTGCCTCTTTGGCAGAAGCAGAGAATTTGTGGGCTTTTACCGTTAGCTTTTTCTCAATTTGTCCTTTGCCTAAAATTTTCACGCCCGATTTCAATTTGCTGATGACGCCTGTTTCCAGCAGCAACTCAGGTGTTACTTCTGTTCCGTCTTCAAAACGGTTTAATTTGTCAAGGTTAACAATGGCGTATTCTTTGCGGTTGATATTGGTGAAACCGCGTTTTGGAAGACGACGGAATAAAGGAGTTTGACCACCTTCAAAACCGAGGCGTACCCCACCGCCAGAGCGGGCGTTTTGACCTTTTTGACCTCTGCCAGATGTTTTGCCGTTACCAGAACCGATACCGCGGCCGACGCGATTGCGTTCTTTCCGGGAACCCGGTGCTGGTTGTAATTCGTGAAGTTTCATGGCGAAGCACCTCCTTATGATCATTATTCTTCAATTTCTTTTACTTTGACAAGGTGTGCAACTTTGTTAATCATCCCGCGGATCGCAGGATTATCGTTATGAATGACAGTTTGATGCATTTTCCGTAAACCTAACGTTTTAACGGTAATCCGTTGATCTTCCGGACGACCGATAACGCTGCGAGTGAGGGTAATCGCTAATTTTTTTGCCACTATATTTCCCTCCTTATCCTAACAGTTCCTCAACTGTTTTGCCGCGCAATCTCGCTACATCTTCAGCACGTTTTAATTGTTTTAATCCATCCACTGTAGCGCGCACCATGTTCACTGGCGTGTTTGAACCGATCGATTTGGAAAGAATATCGCTGATACCTGCTAACTCCAATACAGCACGTGCCGGACCACCAGCGATAACCCCTGTACCTTCGGATGCAGGCTTTAAAATGATTTTTCCGGCGCCAAAATGGCCGATCACTTCGTGGGGAATTGTTGTGCCAACGATCGGTACTTCAATTAAATTTTTCTTTGCATCTTCAATCGCTTTGCGAATCGCATCCGGAACTTCTTGTGCTTTACCTGTACCAAAACCAACATGACCGTTTTTATCGCCGACAACGACTAATGCGGAAAAGCGTAAACGACGTCCACCTTTTACTACTTTTGCAACACGGTTCACCGCTACTACGCGCTCTTCAAGTTCAAGTTTATTTGGATCGATACGACGCATCTTTGTCCCTCCTTTATGATTAAAATTCTAAGCCAGCTTCACGAGCGGCATCGGCAAGTGCTTTTACCCGTCCATGGTATAAGTATCCGCCGCGGTCAAACACCACTTTTTTAATGCCTTTTTCCAATGCCCGTTTTGCTACTAACTCACCGACTTTTTTAGCTGCTTCAATATTTCCAGTCGATTCCAAGTCAAATTCTTTATCTAGTGTCGAAGCACTGACAAGTGTCACAGCTTTCATATCATCAATAATTTGCGCATAAATGTGTTTGTTAGAACGGAACACATTTAAGCGTGGACGCTCGGCAGTTCCAAATATTTTTTTACGAACGCGTGCGTGTCTTCTTTTACGAACTGCGTTTCTATCAATTTTCGTGATCATTTATGTCACTCCTTTCATTTCGCTAAGCCGCGTTATTTACCAGTTTTCCCTTCTTTAAGACGTACAACTTCACCTTCGTAGCGAATGCCTTTACCTTTATACGGCTCAGGTGGACGCACCGCGCGAATGTTCGCGGCAAGCTCGCCAACACGTTGTTTATCCGCACCTTTTACAACGATTTTCGTTTGCGAAGGAACTTCAATTTCTAATCCTTCTTCCGGTTCAATTTCTACCGGATGAGAAAAACCGACGCTAAGGACAAGTTTTTTACCTTGTTTAGCCGCACGATATCCGACACCAACGAGCTCAAGCGCTTTTTCGTATCCTTTCGATACGCCTTCCACCATGTTTGCAAGCAAGCTGCGAGTCGTACCATGAAGCGCACGATGAAATTTCTCATCGCTCGGACGAGTAACTGTGATCATATTATCTTCTACTTTGATAGTCATATCTGGATGAAAAGTGCGAGTTAATTCTCCTTTTGGCCCTTTCACTGTAACGGTATTGCCGTTTACCGTTACTGTTACACCAGAAGGAATTTCAATTGGCTTTTTACCGACACGTGACATGTACAAACACCTCCATTCTTAACAAAATGAATTACCATACGTATGCGATTACTTCGCCGCCAGTTCCTTTTTGACGCGCTTCTTTATCCGTTAAAATGCCTTGCGATGTAGAAAGAATCGCAATTCCTAATCCGTTCAATACACGAGGCACTTCATGCGCTTTAACATAAACGCGCAAACCTGGTTTGCTAATGCGTTTTAAGCCAGTGATTACACGTTCATTATTTGGACCGTATTTTAAGAAAATACGAAGAATGCCTTGTTTGTTGTCTTCAATGTATTCGTAATCACGAATAAAACCTTCGCGTTTTAAAATTTCCGCGATTTCGCGTTTCATTTTCGAAGCCGGTACTTCAAGCTTCTCATGACGTACCATGTTCGCATTACGAATGCGAGTAAGCATATCTGCAATTGGATCTGTCATCACCATTATGTTTTACCTCCTTCCCAATTCGTGGGTTTATTACCAGCTTGCTTTTTTAATGCCTGGAAGTTGACCTTTATATGCTAGTTCACGGAAACAAATACGGCAAAGTTTAAATTTGCGATAAACCGAGTGCGGACGGCCGCAGCGTTCGCAACGGGTATACGCTCTTACTTTAAACTTTGGCGTACGTTTTTGTTTCGCAATCATTGATTTTTTAGCCACGATTTCGCCTCCCTTGCTTTACGGATGGGATTCATTATTTTTGGAATGGCATGCCGAGCAATGTTAAAAGTTCACGTGCTTCTTCGTCCGTGTTGGCTGTCGTAACAATGACGATATCCATGCCGCGCACTTTATTGACTTTATCATAGTCGATCTCAGGGAAAATTAATTGTTCTTTAATTCCTAGCGTGTAGTTACCGCGACCATCAAACGATTTTTTCGATACACCTCGGAAGTCACGGACGCGTGGAAGCGACACGGAAATCAGTTTATCTAAAAATTCATACATACGTTCTCCGCGCAATGTTACTTTCGCACCGATCGGCATTCCTGCACGAAGACGGAAACCAGCGATCGATTTTTTCGCGCGAGTCACAACCGGTCTTTGGCCAGCGATTAATGTTAATTCTTCCACTGCGCTGTCAAGCGCTTTTGGATTTTGTACTGCATCGCCAACACCCATGTTAATGACGATTTTTTCAATTTTTGGGACTTGCATTATAGATTTGTAGTTAAATTTGCTCATAAGAGCAGGTACCACTTCTTTTACATATTTCTCTTTCAGGCGGTTCATAAGAGTACCTCCTTTCTGACATCACGATTATTTATCTAAAATCTCACCGGATTTTTTTGCATAACGTACTTTTTTGCCGTCAACAATCTTATAGCCAATGCGGGTTGGAGTTCCCGTTTTTGGATCTAAAGGCATTACTTTTGATACGTGAATTGGTGCCTCTTTTGTGATAATACCGCCTTGCGGGTTTGCTTGTGATGGTTTCGCATGTTTTTTAACGATATTGACACCTTCAACAATCACGCGGTTTTTCTTAGGAAATGCCGCTAGAATAACGCCTTGTTTCCCTTTATCTTTACCGGAGATTACTTGTACTTTATCACCTTTTTTTACATGCATTGCAGTTCGCACCTCCTTAAAAGGCTTTTCCTGTCCGTTAAATTACTTCTGGAGCTAAGGAAATGATTTTCATAAAGTCTCTATCGCGCAATTCACGAGCAACTGGCCCGAAAATACGCGTACCGCGCGGGCTTTTGTCATCGCGAATGATAACGCAAGCATTTTCGTCAAAGCGGATGTAAGAACCGTCAGAACGGCGAACACCGCGTTTTGTACGGACAACCACTGCTTTTACGACTTGACCTTTTTTAACAACGCCACCTGGTGTAGCATCCTTGACCGTTGCAACGACAACGTCGCCAATGTTTGCATAGCGGCGGCCAGAACCACCTAAAACTTTAATAACAAGCACTTCCCGTGCACCTGAGTTATCAGCCACTTTTAAACGAGATTCTTGTTGAATCATCGACGAAACCTCCTTTCGGAATTATATCACCGAACCAAACCTTGTAATGATTAAACGATAACTGCTTTTTCAACGATCTCCACTAAGCGGAAACGTTTTGTTGCCGAAAGTGGGCGGGTTTCCATAATTTTTACGATGTCGCCGACTTTTGCAATGTTATTTTCGTCATGCGCTTTATATTTTTTCGAATATTTCACGCGTTTGCCGTAAAGCGGATGCTTTTTGTACGTCTCAACAAGAACGGTAATCGTTTTATCCATTTTATCGGATACAACGCGGCCTACGTATACTTTGCGTTGATTGCGTTCACTCATGTCGCAAACCTCCTCTCAAACGTTTATTTATTGGCAGCGATCTCTCTTTCACGGATGATCGTTTTCATACGTGCGATATCTTTACGCACTTGGCGAATGCGTGCCGTGTTTTCCAATTGCCCTGTTGCCAATTGGAAGCGAAGGTTGAATAACTCTTCTTTTAATGCTTTAATTTTTTGTTCAATTTCGGCAGTGGTAAGTTCACGAATTTCCTTAGCTTTCATTTGCTTCACCACCAATTTCTTCGCGTTTTACGAATTTGCATTTAATCGGAAGTTTGTGAGAAGCAAGACGCAATGCTTCACGTGCCACTTCCTCTGAAACACCGCCAACTTCAAACATTACTTTACCTGGCTTAACAACCGCTACCCAACCTTCAGGAGCACCTTTACCGGAACCCATCCGCACTTCCAACGGTTTTGCTGTATATGGTTTAGAAGGGAAAATTTTAATCCAAACTTTACCGCCACGTTTCATATAACGAGTCATCGCACGACGAGCTGCCTCGATTTGGCGGTTGGTAATCCAAGCGGATTCCAACGCTTGCAATCCGTATTCACCGAAATGTACTTCCGTGCCGCCTTTTGCGCGACCTTTCATGCGTCCGCGATGTTCACGACGATATTTTACGCGTTTTGGCATTAACATAATTATTTTCCTCCTTCCTCAGTTTTCTTTTTTGTCGGAAGGACCTCTCCACGATAAATCCATACTTTTACGCCGATTTTTCCGTATGTTGTATCCGCTTCTGCCGTTCCGTAATCGATGTCAGCGCGAAGTGTATGGAGTGGAACAGTTCCTTCGCTGTAATGTTCCGAACGAGCGATATCAGCACCGCCGAGACGACCGGATACCATCGTTTTAATCCCTTTTGCACCTGCGCGCATTGCGCGTTGAATTGCTTGTTTTTGCGCACGACGGAAGGAAACGCGGTTTTCTAATTGGCGAGCAATGTTTTCCGCTACTAGTTTCGCATCTAAATCTGGTTTTTTGATTTCAACGATGTTAATGTGAACACGCTTGCCAGTTAATTGCGTTAACGCTTTGCGGAGCGCTTCTACCTCCGAACCGCCCTTACCGATGACCATGCCTGGTTTAGCCGTATGAATCGTAACATTAACACGGTTTGCCGCACGTTCGATTTCAATGCGAGACACCGCAGCATCTTGCAAACGTTTATTAATATACTCACGGATTTTTAGATCTTCATGTAAAAGGTCCGCATAATCTTTTTCAGCGTACCATCTAGAGTCCCAGTCACGAATAATGCCGATGCGGAGACCGACTGGATTCACCTTTTGACCCACTTATTATCCCTCCTTCTTTTCTGAAACAACGATGGTGATATGGCTTGTGCGTTTATTAATCGCGCTTGCACGTCCCATTGCGCGCGGGCGGAAACGTTTCAGCGTTGGACCTTCGTCCACATATGCTTCCGTAATAACCAGTTTGTTCACGTCCATGTCATAGTTATGTTCAGCATTTGCTACCGCAGATTTTAACACTTTTTCAATAATCGGAGAAGCAGCTTTTGGCGTGTGGCGAAGAATGGCTACTGCCTCACCAACTTCTTTTCCTCGAATTAAATCAATCACTAAACGTGCTTTACGAGGAGCAATCCGGACTGTTCTTGCAACAGCTTTAGCTTGCATGTGTTTAACCTCCTCTCATTAACGTTTTGTTTTCTTATCGTCGCCAGCGTGGCCTCTGAACGTACGTGTTGGCGCGAACTCGCCAAGTTTGTGTCCGACCATGTCTTCCGTAATATAAACCGGTACATGTTTGCGTCCATCATATACGGCAATCGTATGACCAACAAATTGCGGGAAAATTGTCGAACGACGAGACCATGTTTTAATTACTTGTTTTTGTCCTGTCTCATTTAATTTTTCAATTTTTTTCATTAAATGCTCATCACAGAACGGACCTTTTTTTAAGCTGCGACCCATAAATGAACCTCCCTTCGTGATTGTGCTACGGTTCTTAAGAACCGTAGTTCAACCCCGTTATTTTTTACGACGGCGGATAATAAATTTATCCGATTTATTTTTCTTTTTACGAGTTTTAAATCCAAGTGTCGGTTTGCCCCAAGGAGTCATTGGCGATTTACGTCCGATTGGTGCTTTACCTTCACCACCACCGTGCGGGTGATCGACAGGGTTCATAACCGAACCACGAACTGTTGGGCGAATACCTAACCAACGAGCACGACCTGCTTTACCGATGTTGACCAGTTCATGCTGTTCGTTACCTACTTCACCAACTGTTGCCCGGCAAGCACCTAAAATCATGCGCACTTCGCCAGATGCAAGACGAACAATGACATATTTTCCTTCTTTCCCAAGAACTTGTGCGGATGTGCCAGCTGCGCGAACTAACTGTCCGCCTCTTCCTGGTTTCAGCTCGATATTGTGCACAAGCGTACCAACTGGGATATTTTCAAGCGGCAATGCGTTGCCGACTTTGATGTCTGCATTTGGTCCAGACATAATTTCCATGCCTACTTTAAGGTTTTTCGGCGCAATAATATAACGTTTTTCACCGTCTGCATAATGAATTAATGCAATGTTTGCGGAACGGTTTGGATCGTACTCGATTGTAGCAACGCGGCCTGGAATTCCATCTTTGTCGCGTTTAAAATCAATGATACGGTATTGACGTTTATGACCGCCACCTTGATGGCGTACTGTAATTTTCCCTTGGTTGTTGCGACCCGCTTTTTTCTTTAATGGCGCGAGCAACGATTTTTCCGGCTGATCGGTTGTGATTTCTGAGAAATCAAGCACTGTCATGCCACGACGACCGTTGGATGTCGGTTTATATTTTTTAATCGCCATGTTGGTTTCCCTCCTTCGCTTTTAAACTTTATACTTCGAACAGTTCGATCTCTTTGCTGTCTGGCGTTAACGTTACAATCGCTTTGCGGCGACGGTTTGTATAACCGCTGTAACGGCCAACGCGTTTAAATTTCCCTTTATAGTTCATAATGTTGACTTTCGCTACTTTTACGCCAAAGATTTTTTCAACAGCATCTTTTACTTCGGTTTTATTGGCTTTTACATCTACCTCAAACGTGTATTTTTTTTGCGCTGTTAAATTCATGGTATTTTCCGTGATGATGGGGCGCTTAATAATATCGCGAGGATCTTTCATTATGCAAGCACCTCCTCTACTTTCTCCACGGCCGCTTTCGTGATTACAAGCTTATCATGGTTTAACACATCAAGAACGTTAATGCCGTTCGCTGTAATCACAGTAACGCCTGGAATATTGCGCGCAGATAGTGCAACATTTTCATTGACGTCATCTGTTACAATCAGCGCTTTGCGATCAACTGAGAGATTGTTTAAGATTTTTGCCATTTCTTTTGTTTTTGGCGCTTCTAATGTTAAGCTGTCTAAAACAACAATGTTGTTTTCAAGAACTTTAGAAGATAATGCCGATTTAATTGCTAAGCGACGGACTTTTTTCGGCAGCTTATAGCTGTAGCTGCGCGGAACCGGGCCGAATACTGTACCACCACCACGCCATTGTGGAGCGCGAATCGAACCTTGACGAGCGCGACCTGTTCCTTTTTGGCGCCATGGTTTGCGGCCGCCGCCACTTACTTCCGAACGATTTTTTGTTTTATGCGTTCCTTGACGCAGCGAAGCGCGTTGCATAATGACCGCTTCGAATAACACATATTTATTTGGCTCAATACCAAAAACGGAATCGTTCAGTTCAATTTCACCGATTGTTTCTCCGTTCTGGTTATACAATGCTACTTTTGGCATTGGATAGTTCCTCCTTTCCTAGCAAAATGTTATTTTGCTTTCGCTTTTACTGCGCTTTTTACGATCACTAAACCTTTTCTTGGACCAGGTACGTTTCCTTTGATAAGAAGAAGGTTGCGTTCTGGATCCACTTTCACGATTTTCAAGTTTTGGATCGTTACACGTTGTCCACCCATGCGACCTGGCAATTCTTTCGATTTAAATACGCGGTTTGGAGCAATCGCACCCATCGAACCAGGACGACGATGATAGCGAGAACCGTGTGCCATTGGTCCGCGCGATTGACCATGCCGTTTGATTGCGCCTTGGAATCCTTTCCCTTTTGAAATTCCAGTCACATCGACAATATCGCCTTCAGAAAAAATATCTACTTTGACTTCCTGACCAACTTCGTATTCATCGACATTTGCGCCGCGGATTTCGCGGATGAAGCGCTTAGGTGCAGTATTCGCTTTCGCAGCGTGGCCGATTTGTGGCTTATTGGCGCGTTTTTCGCTTAAATCCTCAAAACCTAATTGGATCGCCTCATAACCGTCCTTTTCAATCGTTTTCTTTTGCAATACCACGTTTGGAGTTGCTTCAATGACGGTTACAGGAATTAAATCGCCATTTTCTGCGAATACTTGCGTCATACCGATTTTTCTCCCTAAGATTCCTTTGGTCATTCGTCACACCTCCTGCTTAATTAAAGTTTAATTTCAATATCAACGCCAGATGGCAAATCAAGGCGCATTAATGAATCTACTGTTTGTGGAGTAGGGTTTACGATATCGATCAAGCGTTTATGTGTACGCATTTCGAATTGTTCACGAGAATCTTTATACTTGTGAACAGCACGTAAAATCGTATAAACAGTTCTTTCCGTTGGCAACGGAATCGGACCGGATACTTTTGCGCCGGAACGTTTTGCTGTTTCTACGATTTTCTCCGCAGATTGATCAAGAATTCGATGATCGTAAGCTTTTAAACGGATACGAATTTTTTCTTTTGCCATTGTTTTCCCTCCTTCTTCGCCTATTTTCAAAATAGACATTCTCCATGGAAATTTCCTGCACACTCGCCATGGCAAAGCGACCGGGTGTGTCAGCAACCTTCCACTTCATCGCAGTCAAAGACCAACATTTGATATTATACAGATATGTAAACGGGATTGCAAGCTATTTCTTCGTTTTTCTGCGCACTTCTTAATTATACATAGCTAAATGTCCATTTTCAACCTGTCGAAAAATTGCATAAAAAAACAAGCAGGTTTGCCTTGTGCAAACCTGCTTGTTTTTCTGCCACAGAAGCGCAAGTATATTACTCAATGATTTCAGATACAGAACCTGCGCCTACTGTACGTCCACCTTCACGGATTGAGAATTTTGTACCTTCTTCGATCGCGATTGGCGCGATTAATTCTACTGTCATTTCAACGTTGTCGCCAGGCATAACCATTTCTACGCCTTCTGGAAGCGTGATGATACCTGTTACGTCTGTTGTGCGGAAGTAGAATTGTGGACGATAGTTAGAGAAGAATGGAGTATGACGTCCACCTTCTTCTTTTGTTAAAACGTAAACTTGCGCTTTAAATTTTGTATGTGGTGTGATAGAGCCTGGTTTCGCAAGTACTTGACCGCGTTCTACTTCGTCACGGGAAATACCGCGAAGAAGCGCACCGATGTTGTCACCAGCTTCTGCTTGGTCAAGAAGTTTACGGAACATTTCTACACCAGTAACTGTTGTAGATTTTGGCTCGTCAGAAAGACCAACGATTTCTACTGCGTCACCAACTTTTAGCGTACCGCGTTCTACACGGCCAGTTGCTACCGTACCACGACCGGTGATCGAGAATACGTCTTCAATTGGCATCATGAATGGTTTGTCAATTTCACGTTGTGGAGTTGGAATGTATTCGTCAACTGCATTCATCAATTCAACAATTTTTTCTTCCCATTGCGGATCGCCTTCAAGCGCTTTTAATGCAGAACCTTTGATAACAGGCACTTCATCGCCAGGGAAGTCATATTCAGATAATAGATCACGAACTTCCATTTCAACTAGTTCTAATAATTCTTCGTCGTCTACCATGTCGCATTTGTTCAAGAATACGACGATGTATGGTACACCTACTTGGCGAGAAAGAAGAATGTGTTCGCGAGTTTGTGGCATTGGACCGTCAGCTGCAGATACAACAAGGATCGCGCCGTCCATTTGCGCTGCACCTGTGATCATGTTTTTCACGTAGTCCGCGTGTCCAGGGCAGTCAACGTGTGCATAGTGGCGTTTTTCAGTTTCATACTCAACGTGTGCAGTAGAGATTGTGATACCGCGTTCACGTTCTTCTGGAGCTGCGTCGATTTGGTCATACGCTTTTGCTTCTGCTTTACCTTGTTTAGCAAGAACCGTTGTAATCGCAGCAGTTAACGTCGTTTTACCGTGGTCAACGTGGCCGATAGTACCAATGTTGACGTGTGGTTTCGTACGTTCGAATTTCGCTTTAGCCATGAGAAATATCCTCCTTAAAATTAGAATATAATTTTAATGGTTTATATAAATATAGGATGCCTGGGAACCAATACAGATTGTATTGATTCCCAAGTCTTACATAAGTATTTATAGCGAAACTATGCAGAGAAATCAATTATTCACCTTTATTTTTTTTGATGATTTCGTCTGCAATGTTTTTCGGAACTTCTTCATAGTGGTCAAATACCATCGTGAACGTTCCGCGTCCTTGTGTATTAGAACGCAACGAAGTAGCGTATCCAAACATTTCCGCAAGCGGAACCATCGCGCGGACGACTTGTGCATTACCGCGGGCTTCCATTCCTTCGACGCGTCCGCGGCGGGAAGTGATGTCGCCCATAATATCGCCAAGATATTCTTCTGGAATAATTACTTCGACTTTCATGATTGGCTCAAGCAACACAGGGTCACATTTAGTCGCAGCGTTTTTCAATGCTAAAGAAGCTGCGATTTTAAACGCCATTTCACTCGAGTCGACATCATGGTAAGAACCATCAAATAGTTTCGCTTTAATGTCGACCACTGGATATCCGGCAAGAACCCCGTTTTGCATTGCTTCTTCAAGACCTGCTTGGACTGCCGGTATATATTCTTTCGGAACAACCCCACCGACAATCGCGTTTTCGAATTCGAACCCTTTTCCGCGTTCGTTTGGCGAGAATTCGATCCAAACGTGACCGTATTGACCGCGGCCACCGGATTGACGGATGAATTTCCCTTCCACTTGCGCCGATTTGCGGAATGTTTCGCGGTATGCAACTTGTGGAGCGCCAACATTCGCTTCCACTTTAAATTCACGGCGCATACGGTCAACGATGATGTCTAGGTGAAGCTCACCCATACCAGCAATGATCGTTTGGCCAGTTTCCGGATCTGTCCAAGCACGGAATGTTGGGTCTTCTTCTTGTAACTTTTGCAATGCTTGGCTCATTTTATCTTGGTCTGCTTTTGATTTTGGCTCAATGGCTACGTTAATAACTGGTTCAGGGAATTCCATTGATTCTAATACAACAAGGTTCTTTTCATCACATAGAGTATCGCCTGTTGTTGTATCTTTTAAACCTACAGCTGCTGCGATGTCACCGGCATATACTTTCGAAATTTCCTGACGGTGGTTCGCATGCATTTGTAGGAGACGACCGATACGTTCGCGTTTGCGTTTTGTCGAGTTCATGACATATGAACCAGAATCAAGCGTACCAGAGTACACGCGGAAGAACGTTAATTTACCAACATAAGGGTCTGTCATAATTTTAAATGCTAACGCTGCGAATGGAGCATCGTCTCTTGATTCACGAACAACTTCTTCTTCCGTATCCGGTACAACCCCTTTGATTGGCGGAATATCAACTGGAGATGGCAAATAATCTACGACTCCATCTAACAGCAATTGAACACCTTTGTTTTTAAATGCGGAGCCGCAGAATACAGGGAAGAATTCTACACTGATCGTTGCTTTGCGAATCGCTGCTTTCAATTCTTCTGTTGTAATTTCTTCCCCTTCTAAATATTTCATCATCAGTTCTTCATCTAATTCCGCAACTGCTTCAATAAGCTTGTTGTGGTATTCTTCCGCCATATCACGGTATTCTTCCGGAATTTCAATGCGTTCAATATTTTTGCCAAGTTCATCATGGTAATGGTACGCGCACATTTCGACAAGGTCAATAATGCCGGAGAATTGGTCTTCCGCACCGATTGGCAATTGCACTGGATGCGCGTTTGCTTGCAAGCGGTCATGAAGTGTTTTTACAGAATATAGGAAATCCGCGCCAATTTTGTCCATTTTGTTGACGAATACAATACGTGGAACCCCGTATGTAGTCGCTTGGCGCCAGACTGTTTCCGTTTGCGGTTCTACACCGGATTGCGCGTCAAGAACAGTAATCGCACCGTCAAGCACGCGAAGGGAACGCTCTACCTCTACTGTAAAGTCTACGTGCCCTGGCGTGTCGATAATATTGATGCGATGACCTTTCCATTGCGCAGTTGTCGCCGCAGACGTAATCGTAATCCCGCGCTCTTGCTCTTGTTCCATCCAGTCCATTGTGGCCGCACCTTCATGGACTTCACCAATCTTATGAACGCGTCCTGTGTAGAACAAGATACGCTCTGTTGTTGTTGTCTTACCGGCGTCAATGTGCGCCATAATCCCAATGTTACGAGTGTTTTCCAAGGAGAACTCTCTTGCCATGGTGGTTATTTTCTCCTTCCTTCAAATAAGTATCATGTATAATAATCACGCTCATATAAAACAATTAAAACAATACAAAATCATAGGAATATAGGTATAGGCGGCAAGCTGATTTTGCCACCATCACCTATTTCCCTAATAAAGATCTTTAACTGATCATTACCAACGATAATGTGCAAACGCTTTGTTTGCTTCCGCCATTTTGTGCGTATCTTCGCGTTTTTTCACCGCTGCACCGGTGTTGTTGGCCGCATCCATAATTTCATTCGCAAGGCGCTCTTCCATCGTTTTTTCGCCGCGGAGACGAGCATATTGCACTAACCAGCGAAGCCCCAACGACACACGGCGATCCGGGCGAACCTCAACAGGAACTTGGTAGTTTGCCCCACCGACGCGGCGTGCGCGAACCTCCAAAACAGGCATAACATTTTTTAATGCTTGTTCAAATACTTCCATAGGATCTTTACCCGTACGTTCACGGATAATATCAAATGCCGTGTAAAGAATTTTTTGTGCTTTTGATTTTTTTCCGTCCACCATAATTTTATTGATTAGACGGGTTACTAGTTTCGAATTGTAAATTGGGTCTGGTAGTACGTCTCGTTTTGCAACTGGACCTCTACGTGGCATAGTTTTTCCTCCTTTCAGTAAAAAATCCGATTTACTTTATTATTTTTTCGATTCTTTTGGTTTTTTCGCACCGTATTTCGAACGCCCTTGCATGCGGTTTGCCACACCTGCTGTATCTAGGGCGCCACGAATGATGTGATAACGTACCCCTGGCAAGTCTTTTACACGTCCGCCACGAATTAATACGACGCTGTGTTCTTGTAAGTTATGGCCGATACCAGGGATGTAAGCTGTTACCTCGATACCGTTCGATAAACGAACACGCGCATATTTACGAAGCGCAGAGTTTGGCTTTTTCGGAGTCATCGTACCAACACGTGTACAAACACCCCGTTTTTGTGGTGAAGGAACGTTTGTTTGCACTTTTTTAAAGCTGTTGTATCCTTTATTTAACGCTGGAGATTTGGATTTTACTACTTTTTTCTCGCGCCCTTTACGGACTAATTGGTTAATTGTAGGCATGTTAAATTGTCCTCCTTTCACATATAAACTTAAGCCCACATATCCAGGTGGTTCATTATTTATACAAACAACGTTTTTAAGATAAAAACCGAAATGGTTTTTACCGAAGAATCGCGACAGCAGCTGCTCCTACTTGAATTTTGCACGCTTTGCCAAGCTTTTTCATCGAATCTACTTTCGTAACGGGAACATTAGCCTCTTTCGCTGCTTCCATTACCTTATCAACAATGGATGGATCAGCATCTTCGGCAACGATGACTTCGAGCGCTTTTCCTTCTTTCAGAGCTCTTACTGTTTGTTTCGTTCCAACGACAATCTTTCCAGCCTGTAATACTTTTTCATAAGACATGTAACATATCCTCCAAAGTACCAGGTTTTTGGAACACCTTTGATATACTATCATTTTTGCAAGACATTGTCAACTATATTTTCAATCCATTTAATTTATTGCCAGCAAAGGAGGACCCTCCTTTGCTGGCACCGAGAGATTTATTTGGATGTAACAGCATCGCTTTCTGTTTCTTTCTTCACTACCGGCTTGACTTTACGATAACGAGCCATTCCTGTTCCGGCTGGAACAAGCTTACCGATAATGACGTTTTCTTTTAAGCCGAGCAATTCATCGCGTTTTCCTTTAATCGCCGCATCGGTCAACACGCGCGTTGTTTCTTGGAACGATGCAGCCGATAAGAACGAATCTGTTTCAAGCGATGCTTTTGTAATACCAAGCAGTACCGGACGTGCGGTCGCCGGGCGTTTTCCTTCCAGAAGCGCTTTTTCATTGACGTCTGTAAATTGATGCACATCCAGCAGCGTTCCTGGGAGCACGTCCGTGTCCCCTGCATCAATGACACGCACTTTGCGCAGCATTTGCCGAACCATCACTTCAATATGTTTGTCGCTAATTTCTACCCCTTGCATCCGGTATACTTTCTGTACTTCACGCAGCAAGTATTCTTGAACCGATGTAATGTCGCGGACTCTTAACAGCTGTTTTGGATCGATCGATCCTTCGGTCAGCTCTTGACCTCTCGCTACTTGCTGTCCTTCTTCGACTTTTAGTCTTGCGTTGTAAGGGGCAACATATGAACGCGTTTCAACCTCACCTTTGACAACAATTTCATATTGATGATCACGCGTTTCGCTAATGGAAACAACAACGCCGTCAATTTCCGAAATGACAGCTTGCCCTTTCGGATTCCGCGCTTCAAACAGCTCTTGTACCCGTGGCAAACCTTGGGTGATGTCGTCGCCGGCAACACCGCCTGTATGGAACGTACGCATCGTCAGCTGTGTACCAGGCTCCCCGATCGACTGGGCCGCGATAATACCGACCGCTTCGCCGACTTCGACATCGGCGCCTGTCGCCAAGTTGCGGCCATAGCATTTTTTACATACGCCATGCCGCGTATTGCATGTAAAGGCAGAACGAATCCATACCTCTGTAATCCCCGCTTTAATGATCTCGTTCGCAATATCTTCGGTGATCATTTCATCTTTACGAACGAGTATTTCGCCTGTTTCCGGATGTTTCACCGTTTTTTGCGCATAGCGGCCGACAAGGCGCTCTTCTAATTTGACGATCACTTCTGTGCCGTCTGTTAACGCTCTTGCAAGAATACCGCGGTCTGTACCACAATCTTCTTCACGCACAATCACATCTTGCGCCACGTCGACAAGACGTCTTGTGAGATAACCAGAGTCCGCTGTTTTTAGAGCCGTATCCGCCAGTCCTTTGCGCGCCCCGTGCGTAGAAATAAAGTATTCCAATACCGTTAAACCTTCACGGAACGACGACTTGATCGGCAACTCAATAATGCGTCCTGCCGGGTTGGCCATGAGACCGCGCATTCCGGCAAGCTGCGTAAAGTTCGAAGCGTTACCGCGCGCTCCAGAATCACTCATCATAAAGATCGGGTTGCGTTTATCCAACGATTTCATTAGTCTGTCTTGAATTTTGTCTTTCGCCGCGCTCCAAATCGAAATGACACGTTCATAGCGCTCTTCATCGGTAATTAAACCGCGGCGGAACTGTTTCAATACGGTATCGACTTTCGCTTGCGCTTCGTCAAGAATTTCTTGTTTTTCCGGCAATACTACGATATCAGCGACGCCGATCGTAATGCCAGCTTTTGTCGAATATTGGAAACCTAAATCTTTCATGCGGTCAAGCATCTTCGACGTTTCCGTAATTTTAAACCGCTTGAATACTTCCGCGATAATTTGTCCAAGCACTTTTTTCTTAAACGGCGGTACAAGTTCGCGTTTGCGAATCTCTTCTTTCACATTTACGCCTTTATCAAGGAAATATTTATCCGGCGTCCGTCCCTCAATGTTTTCTGTTGTCGGCTCATTAATGTAAGGGAACGAGTTTGGCAAAATTTCGTTGAAAATCAATTTGCCAACGGTAGTGAGCAATAATTTGTTGTTTTGCTCTTCGGTGAACGTTTCGTTTTTCAATGAGCCGGCATGAACAGCGATGCGCGAATGTAAATGAACATATCCATTATGATAGGCAAGCAACGCCTCATCCGTATCTTTAAATACCATGCCTTCACCGATGGCCCCTTCGCGTTCCATCGTTAAATAATAGTTTCCTAAAACCATGTCTTGCGAAGGCGTAACAACTGGCTTTCCGTCTTTCGGGTTCAAAATATTTTGCGCAGCCAGCATGAGCAAGCGCGCTTCCGCCTGTGCTTCCGCCGAGAGCGGAACGTGAACCGCCATTTGGTCTCCGTCAAAGTCCGCGTTATACGCGGTACATACAAGCGGATGCAAGCGAATCGCGCGGCCTTCGACAAGCGTTGGTTCAAAAGCTTGAATGCCTAAACGGTGAAGCGTCGGAGCACGGTTCAAAAGCACTGGATGCTCTTTAATGACATCTTCTAATACGTCCCATACTTCTGGATGCACGCGCTCAATTTTCCGTTTCGCGCTTTTAATATTATGCGCCAATCCGCGTTCTACCAGTTCTTTCATAACAAACGGCTTAAAGAGTTCGAGCGCCATTTCTTTTGGCAAGCCGCATTGATACATTTTTAAGTTTGGACCGACAACAATAACAGAACGGCCGGAATAGTCGACGCGCTTACCGAGCAAGTTTTGCCGGAAACGTCCTTGTTTCCCTTTTAACATATGGGACAATGATTTTAATGGGCGGTTGCCAGGTCCTGTTACCGGGCGGCCGCGGCGACCATTGTCAATCAGCGCATCAACGGCTTCTTGCAACATCCGTTTTTCGTTTTGCACGATAATATTTGGTGCGCCAAGATCCAATAAACGTTTTAAGCGGTTATTTCGGTTAATTACGCGGCGGTACAAATCGTTCAAGTCCGATGTCGCAAAGCGTCCGCCGTCTAATTGCACCATTGGCCGCAATTCAGGCGGGATAACCGGCAGCACATCAAGCACCATCCAAGCAGGATCGTTGCCTGAGTTGCGGAACGCCTCTAGCACTTCCAAGCGCTTGATAATACGAGCACGACGCTGTCCTTGCGCCGTTTTCAGCTCTTCTTTTAACGTCGCTACTTCTTTATCTAAATCAATATCTTGGAGAAGCTTTTTAATGGCTTCCGCCCCCATGGAAGCTTGGAACGATTGCCCGTATTTTTCGCGATAGGCGCGATATTCTTTCTCGGAAAGCAACTGTTTTTTCTCTAAAGGTGTATCGCCTGGGTCCGTCACCACGTAGGAAGCGAAATAAATCACTTCCTCTAACGCACGCGGCGACATATCCAACACAAGCCCCATACGGCTTGGGATGCCTTTAAAATACCAAATATGTGAAACAGGAGCGGCTAGTTCAATATGACCCATCCGTTCACGGCGGACTTTCGAGCGAGTAACTTCGACACCGCAGCGGTCGCAGACAACACCTTTATAACGTACGCGCTTATATTTTCCGCAATGGCATTCCCAGTCTTTAGTCGGCCCGAAAATGCGCTCGCAAAACAATCCGTCTTTTTCCGGCTTCAATGTACGATAGTTAATCGTTTCCGGTTTTTTTACTTCACCATACGACCAGGAGCGGATTTTCTCCGGTGAAGCGAGCCCGATTTTCATGTACTCAAATTTATTTACATCTAGCAAGGGGTATACCTCCCTCTTTATCCATCGGTTTTGCCTCAATTGTTTGTTTGTTGGATAACACCTTGATAGTGATGGAGGAATATTCCCCCATCACTATCGGTTAAGCTTATTCTTTCGTGACGGCGTCTTTTTCAGCTGCTTTTTCCTTTTCTGCCGGTTTCACTTCCGAAACAATCGCATCGGCAGCATGGTCTTCGTCCTCATCGAAGTTTTCCATATTAACTTCTTGTTCATCGCTCGTTAAAATCGTCACATCCATGCCTAAGCTTTGCAGCTCTTTAATTAAAACTTTAAACGACTCCGGCACACCTGGCTCCGGTATGTTTTCCCCTTTGACAATTGCTTCGTATGTCTTCACGCGACCAACCACATCGTCCGATTTGACGGTAAGTATTTCTTGCAATGTATACGCAGCACCGTAAGCTTCGAGCGCCCATACTTCCATTTCGCCGAAACGTTGTCCGCCAAATTGCGCTTTCCCACCGAGCGGTTGCTGCGTAACAAGCGAGTACGGTCCCGTTGAGCGAGCATGAAGCTTATCGTCAACCATGTGCGCCAGCTTAATCATATACATAATGCCGACCGATACGCGGTTGTCAAACGGTTCTCCCGTTCTGCCATCGTATAGAACCGTTTTTGCATCACGCGGCATCCCTGCTTCTTCCAGTATATTCCATACATCTTCTTCTGTAGCGCCGTCAAATACCGGCGACGCAATATGAAGACCGAGTTTTTTCGCGGCCATCCCAAGATGCAGCTCAAACACTTGCCCGATGTTCATCCGCGACGGAACACCTAACGGGTTTAACATAATATCAATCGGTGTGCCATCCGGCAAGAACGGCATATCTTCTTCCGGCAAGATGCGGGAAATAACCCCTTTGTTTCCGTGGCGGCCTGCCATTTTATCGCCTTCGGAAATTTTCCGTTTTTGCACAATATAGACGCGGACAAGCTGATTGACGCCAGGCGGAAGCTCATCGCCGTCTTCGCGGTTAAATACTTTCACATCGAGCACAATACCGCCGCCGCCATGCGGAACGCGCAGCGATGTATCGCGCACCTCGCGTGCTTTTTCCCCGAAGATGGCGTGCAACAACCGTTCTTCGGCTGTAAGCTCCGTCATTCCTTTTGGTGTTACTTTACCAACGAGCAAATCGCCGTCTTTTACTTCCGCACCGATGCGGACAATTCCGCGCTCATCTAAATTCTTTAGCGCATCCTCCCCGACGTTTGGAATATCGCGCGTAATTTCCTCTGGACCAAGTTTCGTATCGCGGGATTCCGCTTCATATTCTTCGATATGGATCGATGTATATACGTCCTCTTTGACGAGGCGTTCGCTCATAATAATTGCGTCTTCGTAGTTATAGCCGTCCCAAGTCATAAAGGCGACAAGCACGTTGCGGCCAAGCGCAAGCTCACCTTTGTCCATCGACGGACCGTCTGCTAAAATTTCACCTTTTTCAACAATGTCACCTTTTTTCACAATCGGACGCTGATTGTAGCAAGTTCCTTGGTTCGAGCGGACAAATTTCAACAGACGATATTTGTCAAGGTCTCCTTTTACTTCCTTTCCGTCTACTTCAATGAGACGGCGAACCCAAATTTCTTTGGCCTCTACCCGTTCGACAATACCGCGATGTTTACAAATAACAGCGGCACCGGAGTCTTTCGCCGATACATATTCCATTCCTGTACCGACAATTGGTGCTTCCGGCTCTAACAGCGGAACTGCTTGACGCTGCATGTTCGCACCCATAAGCGCGCGGTTCGAGTCGTCGTTTTCTAAGAACGGGATGCATGCCGTCGCTGCCGATACAACTTGCTTTGGCGACACGTCCATATAGTCAACGCGGTCGCGTTTGACGACAATGTTTTCCCCGCGGAAACGTGCGACAACATTTTCTTCTAAGAACGTTCCATCTTCCGCAAGCGGGACGTTCGCCTGAGCCACAACATAGTTGTCCTCTTCGTCTGCCGTTAAGTAATCAATTTGATCGGTTACTCTTCCTGTTTCCGGGTCGACGCGCCGATACGGCGTCTCAATGAAACCGAATTTATTGACTTTCGCATAAGTCGATAACGAGTTAATTAATCCAATGTTTGGGCCCTCAGGGGTTTCAATCGGACACATCCGTCCATAGTGGGAGTAGTGAACGTCGCGCACCTCAAACCCTGCGCGCTCCCGCGTCAGCCCACCTGGTCCTAACGCCGAAAGACGGCGCTTATGCGTTAATTCGGCAAGCGGGTTCGTTTGGTCCATAAATTGCGAAAGCTGCGAGCTTCCGAAAAACTCTTTAATCGCAGCGATGACCGGCCGAATGTTGATCAATTGCTGCGGTGTAATCGTGTTTGTATCTTGAATGGACATACGCTCGCGAACAACCCGCTCCATACGAGATAAACCGATGCGAAATTGGTTTTGCAACAATTCACCGACCGAACGAAGACGACGGTTTCCTAAATGGTCGATATCGTCCGTATCGCCAACCCCATGCAGCAAGTTAAAGAAATAGCTGATGGAAGCGATAATATCCGCTGGAGTAATATGTTTGACATCTTCAGCAATATAGCCGTTGCTGATGACATTGATCACTTTTTCGTTGTCCGGGTCATTTGGCGAGTAAATTTTAATCGACTGCACAGAAATCGGCTCGTCTACTACGCCCCCGTTAGGTTTATAAGTTTGCAAGCCAATGCCTTTTTCAAGGTATGGCAGCAAACGATTTAACATTCTGCGGTCAATGATTGCTCCTTTTTCGGCAATAATCTCGCCTGTTTCCGGATCGATTAATGTTTCGGCAAGACGTTGGTTAAACAGGCGGTTTTTAATATGGAGCTTTTTATTAATTTTATAACGTCCGACGCTTGCTAAATCATAGCGTTTCGGATCAAAAAAGCGAGAGATTAACAAGTTTTTCGCGTTTTCAATCGTCGGCGGTTCGCCTGGGCGCAGGCGCTCGTAAATTTCAATGAGCGCTTTTTCGGTGCTATCCGTATTATCTTTTTCAAGCGTGTTGCGCAAATACTCATTGTCGCCGATCAAATCAATAATTTCTTGATCGGAACCAAACCCGAGCGCACGAAGAAGCACCGTAACTGGCAGTTTACGTGTGCGATCAATGCGAACATATACAACATCTTTGGCGTCAGTTTCGTATTCTAGCCAGGCGCCGCGATTCGGAATCACGGTCGCTGAATAGCCTCGTTTTCCGTTTTTATCCACTTTGTCGCTGTAGTACACGCTCGGAGAGCGGACAAGCTGGGATACAATAACCCGCTCTGCCCCGTTAATGATAAACGTCCCTGTTTCTGTCATTAACGGGAAATCACCCATAAACACATCTTGTTCCTTTACTTCACCTGTCTCTTTGTTAATTAAACGGACTTTTACGCGAAGCGGCGCAGCATATGTAACATCGCGTTCTTTCGCTTCTTCTACCGTATATTTCGGCTCCCCTAAACTATAATCAATAAATTCAAGAGAAAGATTACCGGAAAAGTCTTCGATCGGGGAAATTTCGCGGAACATTTCCCGCAATCCTTCATCAAGAAACCATTTGTAAGAGGAAGTTTGAATCTCAATAAGATTCGGCAATTCGAGCACTTCACTAATGCGCGCGTAACTTCTCCGTTGGCGGTGTCGTCCATATTGAACTAGTCGGCCTGTCAAGTGATTCACCCCTCAAATGTAAACATTAATCAAATTGGAAGGTAAACATGGAGCCATGCTTTTCATGGAGAAAAAAAGAAAATGGTTTCTATCATAGAAAACCATATTTTCACCTGTTTATTGATTTTATCATTTTTTCCATTATCACCAAAATTATACGTACCATCCTACTAGGGAAATGTACACATTTAGCATTGTATAATGTTATCACAACCCAAAAACACTGTCAACATTTTTTCGCCTTTATGATATAATATCCTTTTTTCTTCGCTACCACTTCTGCGTGTGAAAACACTTCTTCCAATTTTTTTAACGCAGACGGCGCCCCTTGCTTTTTTTGAATGACAACCCACAGCTCCCCATTTTCGTAAAGATGGTCGGCGCTTTGTTCAAAAATGGCGTGAACAACGCGTTTTCCGGCACGAATCGGCGGATTGGTTAAAATCGCAGCAAATTTTTTATCGCCTACTTGCGCAAATAAATCACTTTCATAAATCGTTACATTTTTAATATCGTTGGCCTGTTTATTTTCTATAGCCAACTCGATCGCGCGCTTGTTAATATCCACCATGTCTACATGGCGGTGTGGAAAGGACTTTGCAACCGCCAAGCCGATCGGACCATATCCGCAGCCAATATCCAAAAAACCGCCCTCTATATCCGGTTCCATAAACGTTTCAATCAACAACCGCGTGCCAAAATCGACTTCCCGTTTGGAAAATACGCCGCTGTCCGTGGTAAATACGAACTTATTGCCCCGCAATACAAACGTCCACGTATGAGGATGGCTTTCCGATGACGGGTTGGAAGAATAATAATGTTCGCTCAATTTCATCACCTTTCTTTTGCCCATCTATCTTCCATCATACCCATTTTTGCAGTAAAAAAGCCCGCTGAAACCAGCGGGCTTTTTTCTTGTAAACAGCAATTATTTTACTTCTACGCTAGCGCCAACTTCTTCAAGTTTTGCTTTGATTTCTTCTGCTTCTTCTTTCGAAACGCCTTCTTTAATTGGTTTTGGAGTGTTGTCAACTAAGTCTTTTGCTTCTTTTAAGCCAAGACCAGTGATTTCGCGAACAACTTTGATAACTTTAATTTTTTGCGCACCAGCATCAGCAAGAATAACATCGAATTCTGTTTTTTCAGCAGCAGCTTCGCCGCCAGCAGCAGCGCCGCCAGCAACCACTACAGGAGCAGCAGCAGTTACGCCGAACTCTTCTTCAATTGCTTTTACTAATTCATTTAATTCTAATACTGTCATATTTTTAACCGCTTCAATGATTTGTTCTTTTGTCATTGTCAGTTCCTCCTTAATTTATAATTTTATGCATATATGGATGCGAGATTATGCGCCTTGCTCTTCTTTTTTATCCGCAACCGCTTTTGTAACAAGCGCAAAGTTGCGAATTGGAGCCTGAAGAACGCTAAGCAACATAGAAAGCAAGCCTTCGCGGGAAGGAAGTTTTGCAAGCGCATTGATTTCTTCCAGCGTCGCAATGTTGCCTTCAATGACACCTGCTTTAATTTCAAGTGCTTCATGGTCTTTGGCAAATTCACTTAAAATTTTTGCAGGCGCTACGACATCTTCATTGCTAAATGCAATCGCATTTGGTCCAGTAAATACGTCGCTTAATCCTTCTAATCCAACTTCCGCCAGCGCGCGGCGGGTTAATGTGTTTTTATACACTTTGAACTCAACGCCCGCTTCGCGGAGCTGCTTGCGGAGCTCTGTAATTTCCGCTACGTTTAAGCCGCGGTAGTCTACGATAACCGTAGATTTGCTGGCGCGGAACTTTTCAGCTATCTCTGCTACAATTTGTTTTTTGAGTTCGATCGCGCTGCTCATTTTTACACCTCCTGTAGAAGATAAAATGAAAACACCACTTATACCGCATCAGTAAAAAACCTCCATGCCACGTAGACATGGAGGTATCGCAAAACGCGCAAAACGGCCTTGAACGCGTTTTTCTATCGCACAAATACCTCGGTAGGAAATTAAGCTCCTAAGAGCACCTACTGTCTACGGTACAAATGATATTCATTTTTTCAGACAAAAGACATTTTACTAAAAGGATGGAAAGAAGTCAATATTTATTGTGCTACCGCTACTGTAGATGGGTCTACTTTGATGCCAGGCCCCATCGTCGAAGTAACCGTTACATTTTTCACGTACGTACCTTTTGCAGCGGCTGGTTTTGCTTTTAAAATCGCTTCGTAAATCGTAGTGAAGTTTTCTACCAGTTTTTCGTTGTCAAACGACACTTTGCCGATCGGCACGTGGATGTTGCCGGCTTTGTCAACGCGATATTCGACTTTACCAGCTTTAATTTCTTGCACCGCTTTCGCGACATCAAATGTAACGGTGCCAGTTTTCGGGTTTGGCATTAATCCTTTTGGACCTAAAATACGTCCCAGTTTACCAACTTCACCCATCATGTCAGGTGTTGCGACAACGACATCAAAATCAAACCAACCTTGTTGGATTTTGTTGATATATTCTGTATCGCCAACGTAGTCGGCGCCAGCTGCTTCCGCCTCTTTCGCTTTTTCCCCTTTAGCGAATACTAATACGCGTCGTACTTTCCCTGTACCATGAGGCAATACAACCGCGCCGCGAATTTGTTGGTCCGCTTTTTTCGGATCCACGCCTAAACGGAACGCAACTTCCACCGTAGCATCAAATTTAGCAATGTTCGTTTTTTTCACCAGTTCAATCGCTTCTGCGATTGGATACGCTTTAAAGCGGTCTACAAGTTTCAATGCTTCTAAGTATTTTTTTCCTCTTTTTGGCATACATAATTCCTCCTCATTGTGGTTTTAGCGGAATAACCTCCCACGAATAAAGGTTGCGAAAAGGATCACTCCTTGTAGTCGCAACCTCCTCAGCCAACACTATGCACATTAGTCTTCGATAACAATGCCCATGCTGCGGGCTGTACCTTCAACCATGCGCATCGCAGCCTCAATGCTTGCTGCGTTTAAATCCGGCATTTTCATTTCCGCAATTTCACGCACTTTGTCGCGTTTGATTGTCGCTACTTTATTACGGTTTGGTTCACCAGAACCGGATTCAATGCCGGCCGCTTTTTTCAGCAACACTGCAGCTGGCGGAGTTTTTGTAATAAATGTAAATGAACGGTCCTCAAACACCGTAATTTCAACTGGAATAATCAAACCCGCTTGGTCAGCTGTGCGAGCATTGAACTCTTTACAAAACGCCATAATATTAACACCGGCTTGACCTAATGCAGGACCAACTGGCGGTGCCGGATTCGCTTTCCCCGCAGGAATTTGCAGTTTGACGACTTTTACAACTTTTTTTGCCACGAGACACACCTCCTTAAGTCCGTGATGTGGTATTAGGGATAGTCCCTCCCACTCATAAGGCTAATGTCATATAGCCTTTTTCCATATCTCCCGTTTCGGTTGAGAGGATCTGCGTGTTAAAAAATCACAGTGCTCCCTTATACACTTGTATAAGTTCATTGCTTGTACGGAAATATATTTGTCTCGGTTTACGAGACATACTGACTTTAAAATATTATCACTTTTCGATTTTGATTGCAAGTTCTTTTCCATCATATTTTTTCAATCTGCGAAAATTCCAACTCCACCGGTGTTTCACGGCCAAACATATTCACAAGCACTTTCACTTTTCGTTTATCCACATCGATCGCTTCTATTTTACCAGTAAAGTTAGTAAAAGGACCTTCTTTTACCCTTACCGTTTCATTTAGTTCATAATCTATATCGATGTCTGTCAATGGCATGCCCATCCGTTTTAAAATCATTTTCACTTCTTCTTCCATCAATGGGGTTGGTTTAGAGCCAGCCCCGCTTGAACCGACAAATCCCGTTACCCCAGGAGTATTGCGCACCACATACCAAGAATCATCGGTCATCACCATTTCCACTAGTACATAGCCTGGAAATACTTTCTTTTTCGTCGTTTTTCTTTTGCCGTTTTTCACATCTGTTTCTGTTTCTTCGGGAACGACAACGCGAAATATTTTATCCTGCATACCCATGGATTCGACGCGTTTTTCTAAATTGGCCTTTACTTTATTTTCATAACCGGAATACGTATGAATCACATACCAATTTTTTTCCATTGATTAGGACTTAACTGTCCTTTCCCTCCCCAAATCGGTTTCATTTCCTTTTTTAAGCAAAACAAAAACCCGTTACCGGGTCAGACGCTCACATTATTATCTTTCATTATATCATATCGGCAGCAGACTTATTCAAAAACAAAACGAATTAATTCGGAAATACCTAAATCAATAACGGCAAAAAACACCGTAAAAAACGTAACGGTAGCTAATACAATAGCGGTATAATTAACTAATTCCTTCCGGTTTGGCCAACTTACTTTTTTCATTTCTCGTGCTACTTCTTTAAAAAAGTTTACGATTCGCTGCATGATTAGTAACCTCCAACAGACTTGAAAAACTGCTCACATAGCGCTACTTCGTTTCACGGTGGAGCGTATGCATGTTACAAATTTTACAAAATTTATTCGCTTCAAAGCGTTCCGCTGCATGGCTTGTTTTTTTCATCGTTACATAATTTCGGCCGCCGCATTTACTGCAAGCTAAAATCACTTTTTTTCGCATGAGTGTCCCACCGTTCTATAAGGATGTCCATAAAAATTTACCACACCCTCATTTCACTGTCAACGTCAGATTTGTTTGCCCCTATGTTAGACGTTCTCAAAGGCTGATTTCACGGTACTCCAAATATTTTTCCAGCTTTCTTTTTACACGCTGAAGAGCGTTATCAATCGATTTGACATGGCGGTTCAATTCTTCAGAAATTTCTTGGTACGAACGTCCATCTAAATACAAAGCAAGCACTTTTCTCTCTAAATCGCTAAGAAGTTCTGCCATTTTGACCTCAATATCGTCTACTTTTTCGCGATTGACAATAAGCTCTTCCGGATCCGTCGCTCTTGTGCCGGAAATGACATCCATCAACGTTCGGTCTGATTCATCATCATAGATAGGCTTATCTAAGGAAACGTATGAATTCAACGGAATATGTTTTTGCCTTGTTGCCGTTTTAATAGCCGTAATCATCTGCCTTGTGATGCAAAGTTCTGCAAACGCTTTAAAAGAGGAGAGCTTGTCCCCCTTAAAATCTCGAACCGCCTTGTACAGGCCGATCATCCCTTCTTGAACAATATCTTCCCGATCAGCGCCGACTAAAAAATAAGAGCGGGCTTTAGCACGTACGAAATTTTGGTATTTATGAATTAAAAAATCTAGCGCATCCCCATCTCCTTGATGTACCAACTCTACTAACCGTTCATCTTCCATGTTTTTGTAATCACTGTACATTTTTTCCTTGAAGCATTGACCCACGCTGATCCCCCCGACCGCATAAATCGCTAGAATTTATTATACAGTACAAATTTTTACAGCGTCAACCACTCACTTTTGACCTCTTCGCCATTTTTCGAAAATTTTAGCAACTTCTTCGGTTAACGGGACTTTGGACATCGGGGTTTGTTGCTGCATGTGTTGCAGTTTTTTGGAAATATCTTTTTCGATCGTCTCCATTTCTGCTAAAAGCTCACGGGCTGACTTTCGCAGTGCTCCTTGACTAAAAATCGTCCATTGCTCCGTATAATCCGACGTAGCAACATACACCTTCGTTCGTACATTGATTAAGCTTTTAGCCAACCGTTCAATGCGCTCGTCCGCCGTTTCATGTTCTTTCGTAAATATTACTTCGACTTGATGGTTTTTATATTTTTTCTCATTCCCTTGTACGAGGTGTGCATCAAAAACGATAATGACTCGGTCTCCTGTAAATGCTTGATACTCCGCCATTTTGTCAATCAGCAAATCCCTTGCCGCGGCAAGGTCATCTTCCTCTTTTAGTTCGCGGAGTTCCGGCCAAGCACCGATAATGTTATAGCCATCAACAATTAAAATATTCATCATTTATTCTCCTAACGGATATCGCTTGCGGTACACCTCATACATGAGAATGCTTGCAGCGACGGAAGCATTCAATGATGTCACATGCCCTCTCATCGGCAGACGAAGGAGAAAATCGCATTTTTCTAAAACAAGTCTGCTGATTCCTTTTCCTTCACTGCCAATTACCAGAGCCAATGGCATTGTTCCGTCAAAGGAGCGGTAGTCGTCTTTTGCTTTCGCATCAGTCCCGACAATCCACACCCCACGCTCTTTTAATTCGTCGATCGTTCTCGCTAAATTTGTCACTCTAGCAACGGGAATATGCTCGATAGCGCCTGTGGAAGCTTTCGCTACCGTCGCCGTCAAGCCGACAGAACGCCGCTTCGGAATAATAATGCCGTGCGCCCCTACCGCATCAGCCGTTCGCATAATGGATCCTAAATTATGCGGATCCTCTAGTTCATCGAGAATAAGAAAAAACGGCGGTTCGCTTTTTTCCGATGCCCGGGCGAATAAATCGTCGATTTCGTAGTAACGGTATGCTGCAACTTGAGCCACCACTCCTTGGTGTGTCCCTTCTACCATTTGATCGAGCTTTTTTTTCGGAACGTATTGCACAAGCACACCATTTTGTTTTGCAAGCTGAATAATCGGCTGCACAGAGTGGCGCTGCACCCCTTCTGCGATCCAAATTTTATTGATTTCCCGCTGCGACTTCAACGCTTCCATCACTGGGTTTCTCCCAATAATAAAATCCATCGTTACAACGTCCTTTCCTTACTTTCAATAATCGCAAATGAACAACGAATTAGCTCTTCCACCCGCTTTTCATTTTTCCCTAAAAAATGATAGCCAATCAATGCTTCAAACGCCGTGCTATACCGGTACGTCTGCACGTCCGTGTTTTTCGGAATCGTGCCGGATTTGGCGTTTCTCCCACGGCGGACAATGGCCTGTTCCTCTTCCGTTAATAATTCTTTTTCCAATAAAGCTAGTAACACTTTAGCCTGCGCTTTGGCTGATACATATTGAATGGCTTGGCGATGAAGCTGGTGCGGTTTCACGCTGCCATTGGCAAGAAGGTGATGCCGTACATATACTTCGTAGACGGCATCACCAATGTAGGCAAGCGCTAATCCATTTAGCTGTTTTACATCTTTGATCGGCTGTAGCAAGCTCATTCCTTTTATCCTCTTTTCCATCTTGTTCCTTGCGGCGTATCTTCTAAAATAATGTTTTTCGCTTTTAATTGATCACGAATTTGATCGGCTAAGGCAAAATTGCGGTTTTTTCTTGCTTCATTCCGCTTTTTGATAAGCTCTTCAATTTCCTCATCTAATAATTCTTCCTCTTGCAGCGTAATGCCAAGCACACCGAGCAGCTGTTCGAACTCGCGTAAAAACGCATGAATGACGCGTTCCGATGTATTTTTCTCATGCAAATATAAATTCGCTTGTTTCGCCAGCTCAAATAACACGGCGATTCCATTAGCTGTATTAAAATCGTCGTCCATTTCGCGGATAAACGCCTCATGCTGCTCGTAAATCCGCTCAAGCCATTGCTCGTCGTCATCAGTTAAATTGGTGCTGCTTTGCAATCGATGTTTTAAGTTAAAATAGGATGTTTTTAACCGTTCTAATCCTTTTTTCGCGCTTTCTAACAGCTCATCGCTATAGTTGATCGGATGGCGGTAATGAACCGAAAGCATAAAGAACCGTAGCACTTGCGGATCGATTTGCTGGATAATATCATGAACGAGCACGAAGTTGCCAAGCGATTTTGACATTTTTTCATTGTTAATATTTAAATATCCGTTATGCAGCCAATATTTTGCAAACGGTTTTCCCGTTAATGCTTCCGATTGGGCGATCTCATTTTCATGATGAGGAAATGTCAAATCCTGGCCGCCAGCATGAATATCAATCGTATCTCCTAAATATTTGCGCGCCATGGCTGAGCATTCGATATGCCATCCCGGACGGCCTTTTCCCCACGGGCTGTCCCAGCAAATTTCCCCTTCTTTTGCCGCTTTCCATAAAGCAAAGTCAAGCGGGTCGTCTTTCTTTTCCCCGATTTCGATGCGCGCTCCCGCTCTTAGTTCGTCAATGGACTGGTGAGAAAGTTTTCCGTACTCCGCAAATTTTCTCGTGCGATAATACACATCGCCGTCGACTTCATATGCATACCCTTTATCGATTAGCGCTTGAATAAACGCAATAATGACATCGATATTTTCGGTGACGCGCGGATGCACATCCGCTTTTTTGCAGCCGAGTGCGGTAATATCTTCAAAATATGCTTGAATAAACCGCTCGGCAATCGTCGGCACATCTTCCCCTAGCTCCCGCGCTGCTTTAATTAATTTGTCATCGACATCGGTAAAATTGGATACATATGTCACTTCATAGCCGCGGAACTCTAAGTAGCGTCGAATGGTATCAAATACGATCGCGGCGCGGGCGTTGCCGATATGAATATAGTTATATACCGTCGGACCGCATACATACATTTTCACCTTATTTGGTTCGAGCGGTTCAAACGTTTCTTTTTTTCTTGTTAGCGTATTATAAAGCCGAATGCTGCTCATGTTCGCTCTTCCTTTCCTGTTTTAAGCTCTCGATTTCGCTGCGCAATTTGGCAATTTCCGCTTCCAGCTCTTTAATGCGATCAGCCACTGGATCTGGCAAGTCTGTATGATTTAAGTCTTTTTTCACTCTCACCCCGTCACGAACAACCACCCGTCCCGGAATCCCGACAACGGTCGAGTTTGGTGGCACGTCTTTTAAGACGACCGAACCAGCGCCTATTTTCGAGTTTTCCCCGATCGTAATCGATCCAAGCACTTTTGCTCCTGCCGCAATTAAGCAGTTATCTTTGATCGTCGGATGGCGCTTCCCTTTCTCTTTCCCGGTCCCGCCTAATGTTACGCCTTGGTATACAGTTACATTATCGCCAATTTCACACGTTTCGCCAATAACCACTCCCATGCCATGGTCGATGAAAAAGCGACGACCAATTTTCGCTCCCGGATGAATTTCAATGCCGGTAAAAAAGCGGCTGATTTGCGAAATCAAACGGGCGAGAAAATAAAATTTACGTTTGTACAACGCATGAGCAATGCGATGCGCCCAAATCGCATGCAAACCGGAATACGTTAAAATCACCTCTAAATAGCTTCTTGCCGCCGGGTCTTGCTCAAAAATCACTTCAATATCTTCTTTTAGTGTTTTAAACATATAGTCCTCCCCCCACCATTATTTAATAATTTGCATTATATCGATAACGGTTTTGTTTTTTCATTAGAAAAAAGCGCCTCTGTGCCAAAGACACAGAGACGCTCTGCGCGCGGTTCCACTCTGTTTAGCTAAACGATCGTTTAGCTCGCTCTAGTCTGATAACGGAGAAACTCCGCTCCCATCTACTACAGAACGTCCCTGTTCCGGTTCGAAAGGAGGCTCCGAGGGGCATTTCGGAAAACATCGGTCATGAATCACTTCCAGCCAAGGTGATTCTCTCTGGAATGCCAATGTTTCCTACTTCTCCTCATCAACGCTTTTTCCATATTTTCATTTTTACTTAAACTATATGAAAAGCGTACAAAAATGGTTAATGAATAACTTTTTCTAATCGGCTGATCACTTTTTCTTTTCCTAGTAATTGGAGCGCAAACGGCAATTCCGGACCATGAGTTTGCCCGGTTACGGCGACGCGGATTGGCATAAACAATTTTTTCCCTTTTTGTCCTGTCGCCTTTTGCACGGATTTAATGGCTGCTTTAATATTGTCCGCCGTAAATGGCTCGAGTTGCTTCGCTTCTTCTAAAAATGCTTTCAATACATCCGGAACTTGTTCTTCCGCCAACACTTGTTTTGCCTCTTCATTATACTCAATCTCTTCTTTAAAGAACAGCTCCGATAGCTCTACAATTTCTGCTCCGTAACTCATTTGCTCTTGATATAGGGCAATTAAATCGCGCGCCCATTGCCGCTGTTCTTCGCTCATTTGCTCCGGCAGGCGCCCTGCTTTAATTAAATGCGGCAAAGAAATTTCCACCAGCCGGTCTAAGTCTAGCTTTTTAATATATTGGTTATTCATCCATGTCAGCTTTTTCGTATCGAACATCGACGGCGATTTGGACAATCGGGAAACATCAAAAATACGGATTAGTTCTTCTTTCGAGAAAATTTCTTCTTCTCCTTCTGGCGACCAGCCTAACAGCGCAAAAAAGTTGAACATCGCTTCCGGAAGATAGCCAAGCTCCTTATACTGCGAGACAAATTGAATAATCGACTCGTCGCGTTTCGAAAGCTTTTTGCGCTGCTCATTTACGATCAAGGTCAGATGGGCAAATTGCGGCGGCTCCCAGCCGAAATAGTCGTACACCATCAGCTGTTTCGGCGTGTTCGATAAGTGCTCTTCGCCGCGGAACACATGTGTGATTTTCATTAAATGATCATCGATGACAACGGCGAAATTGTATGTCGGGATGCCGTTCGCTTTCATAATGACCCAATCGCCGATATCTTTCGATTCAAACGTCACTTTTCCGCGCACCATATCTTCAAATTCATATGTCTTTCCTTCAGGAACTTTGATGCGGATCGTATATGGCTTTCCTTCCGCTTCCAATTGGGCAACTTGTTCTTTCGTTAAATGGCGGCATTTTCCGCTATATTGTGGCGCCGCGATACCTGCTGCTCTTTGTGCTTCCCGCTCTTTTTCGAGCTCTTCCGGCGTACAGAAACATTTATAGGCGTATCCTTTTTCTAAAAGTTCATCAACATATTTACGGTATATATCAAGACGTTCTGTTTGGCGATACGGACCATATCCTCCGTCTTTATCGACGGATTCATCATAATCAATACCGAGCCATTTTAAATTTTCCAGCTGCGATTGTTCACCGCCTTCTACGTTGCGTTCAATATCCGTATCCTCAATGCGTACAATAAATTTTCCGTTATGATGACGGGCAAATAAATAGTTAAACAAAGCTGTCCGCGCCCCGCCAATATGCAAATGGCCGGTTGGACTTGGTGCATAGCGCACTCGTACTTCTTGTGCCATTGTTGATAACCTCCAATATAATCAAGCTTGTACCACTATTGTACATTTTATCGCGGCAAAGTTCAAAATAGATTGTTTTCCGCGATACAGTCCATCGCAGAAGCTTACCGTTTTTGCAATAATACGACTGCCTGCGCAGCAATTCCTTCTTCCCGGCCGGTAAAGCCCAGCTTTTCCGTCGTTGTGGCTTTTACATTGACTTGTGATGGTTCTCCTTCTAACAATTCGGCAATTTTCTCTTTCATTTGTTCAATATATGGCGTCATTTTCGGCTTTTGTGCAATAATCGTGCAATCGACGTTCACAAGCACGTATCCTTGCTGTTTCACTAGCTCCCATACATGTTTTAATAATAACGCGGAATCCGCGTCTTTAAAACGGTTGTCTGTGTCCGGGAAATGCTTCCCGATGTCGCCGGCGCCGATCGCCCCTAGACAAGCATCTGCAACCGCATGCAGCAATACGTCGGCGTCGGAATGGCCAAGCAGCCCTTTTTCGTAGGGAATGCGAACGCCACCTATAATTAAAGGACGACCATGAACAAGCTGATGCACATCAAATCCTTGACCAATGCGAAACATGTCGTTCCCCCTCCCTTTTAAACTGGCGCGGCTCGATAAAATCGCTTCCGCAAACAATAGGTCATCCGGTGTCGTTAATTTAATATTGCGGTAATCGCCTTCCACAATCTTTACTTTTCCGCCGATTCGCTCGACGAGGCTGGCATCGTCCGTGCCGATATAACCTTCCTTTTTTGCTTGCTCATGTGCCTGTAAAATGAGAGAAACATGAAAAGCTTGTGGAGTTTGTACAGCCCACAAGCTAGAACGTTCCATCGTCTCTTTCACAAACTGTCCGTGGACTTTCTTGATCGTATCTTTGACGCGAACCGCCGGAACCGCTGCGCCATACTCATTTGCTGCTGTTACTAATTCATGAATGTGCTCCACGGTAACGAATGGACGGGCGCCATCGTGAATAAGGACAATATTGCTGCTTTTGAGCGCTTTCAGTCCATTGTACACGCTATGCTGCCGCTCTTTGCCGCCGTTGACCACTGCGATAATTTTGTTGAGATGAAAGCGGGAAAGTAATTGTTCAAATTGGGTTCTTTCCGCTTCGTTAATCACCACAATAATGCCGTCGCACCATTCATCGCTGTCAAACACTTTCAATGTGCGCACGATCAACGGTTCATGACGAAGCTCAATGAACTGTTTATTCACTCCCGCTCTCATTCGCTTTCCTTGCCCAGCTGCTGGAATGACTACCTCATACTTCATTGCCGTTTCCCCTATTCATTTGTTTAAAGTGCTTTTTGCAACAGTTTTAGCTTGGCGAAAATCATTCTCCCTGCAGATGTTTGTAACACGCTCGTCACCAAGACGTCAACCCGTTTGCCAATGTACTCTTTTCCATCCTCGACGACGATCATCGTGCCATCATCTAAATACGCTACTCCTTGATTATGCTCTTTGCCATCTTTGATAACATGGACGTTTAATTCTTCCCCAGGCAGAACAACCGGTTTCACCGCATTGGCTAAATCGTTAATATTAAGAACACGCACATTTTGCAGCTCACATACTTTATTTAAATTAAAATCGTTCGTAACAACAACTCCTGATAACAATTTTGCTAACTTCACCAGCTTGCTGTCGACTTCCTGAATATCATCAAAATCGCCTTCATAAATTTCTACTTTTATATCCAATTCTTTTTGGATGCGATTTAAAATGTCCAGCCCGCGGCGGCCGCGGTTGCGTTTCAACACATCGGAAGAATCGGCAATATGTTGCAATTCTTCCAGCACAAAGCGCGGAATGACAATGGGTCCTTCTAAAAAACCAGTTTGACAAATGTCTGCAATCCGACCGTCAATAATGACGCTTGTATCTAAAATTTTCACTGAACCGCCCTTTGGCTGCTCTGCCTCTCCTTCTCCACTTTTTCTCTTCGCCATTCGGTTAGAAAGAGAAAATAAGTTCATTAATTCATGCCGTTTGCTAAAACCAACGCGGAATCCTAAATAACCGAGCAAAATCGTCAAAAAGATTGGCAGAACCGTATTGACAACTTGAATGTGAAACGATTGCAGCGGCATGACAACTAAAAATGCGATAATAAGGCCAAAAATGAGCCCTAAACTGCCAAACAATAAATCGGCAACAGGCACTTTAACGAGCGATTCTTCCATCCAACGAATCATATCAACTACATAATCGACTAGCCAAAATGTCAACATAAAGAAAATAATTGCCCCTAATATTGCCAATGTATAGGAATTATTTAAGAGCGGCACAGCGCTTATATGCATGATCCGCAATAAATCAGGCAAAAAAACAGCACCTAATGTTCCTCCGACAACAAGAAAAAATAGCTGCACGATCCGCTTTACCATGTCTGGATCTTCACCTCCCTATTTAACATTATAAACAGTTTCCAATGTTTGAAACCAATAATAGCATAGTTTTTAATGTTTTTTAAACATTTGGCATAGGTTTGTAACGATTTTACTGCAACGTATGCTCGAGCGCCTCGGAAACGTGGGATACACCAATGACCGTTATATGCTTAGGAGGATTCCAGCCCGTTAAGTTGTTTTTTGGAATAATAATACGAGAAAAGCCTAATTTGACGGCCTCTTGCACGCGCTGTTCGATGCGGGACACGCGGCGCACTTCCCCGGTTAAACCGACCTCTCCGATAATCACATCAGACGGATTCGTCGGCTGGTCGCGAAAGCTGGAGGCAATGCTGACGGCGATCGCCAAATCAATCGCCGGTTCATCCAATTTGACTCCTCCTGCCACTTTCAAATAGGCATCTTGATTTTGCAAAAGCAGACCTACCCGCTTCTCTAATACCGCCATCAACAAAGAAACACGGTTATGGTCAATACCGGTTGCCATCCGCCGCGGATTGCCAAAGCTCGTTGGCGATACTAATGCTTGAATTTCGACTAATACAGGACGAGTTCCCTCCATCGCTGCAACAACCGTTGAACCCGCCGCACCGCGGGAGCGTTCTTCCAAAAACACCTCTGAAGGATTTTCGACTTCGGCAAGCCCTACATCCCTCATTTCGAAAATGCCAATTTCATTGGTAGAACCAAACCGGTTTTTTACCGCCCGCAAAATGCGATACGTATGATGCCGCTCCCCTTCGAAATAAAGAACAGTATCAACCATATGCTCTAAAATTCGCGGACCGGCAATGGCACCCTCTTTCGTCACATGCCCGACGATAAAAACGGCGATTCCTTTCGTTTTCGCGATTTTCATTAATTCCGCCGTGCATTCGCGCACTTGCGCCACACTTCCCGGAGCAGATGTAATATCAGCGCGATACACGGTTTGAATAGAGTCAATGACCACACAAGCAGGGCGAATATTTTCTATTGCTTCTACAATATATTCCAAATCTGCCTCCGCTAACACATACAATTGATCGGAGACCACATGGAGGCGGTCAGCGCGTAGCTTCATTTGCTTAATCGATTCTTCGCCTGATATATACAATACTTTATGCTGCATCGCAGCAAGCTGCGCAGAAACTTGCAACAAAAGCGTTGACTTTCCAATACCAGGATCCCCGCCGATTAACACGAGCGAACCTTTTACAATTCCTCCGCCTAATACGCGGTTAAATTCGGACATATTCGTTTGCATGCGCGGCTCCTGCGTGGTCGTTACGGTAGTAATCGGCACCGGTTTAGCCAAGGCATCAGATGCAGAATGGACAAACACTCCTCTTGTTGCCGGCTTTACTCGCTCTATTTCTTCGACCAGCGAATTCCAAGTGTTGCATCCTGGACATCTTCCAAGCCATTTCGCTGATTCATAGCCGCATTCTTGACAAACAAATTTCGTTTTCTTTTTCCCCATCGAAAAAACCCTCTCTTTTTTACATTGAAACAAAAAGGTATGGGCAATGGAGCTGCCGCATACCTTTCGCAAAAACTTTGATTACATTACCGCTTGTTCTGATAATACAACGAATTCTCCGTCTTTAACATCGACAATGACTTTTTGTCCCTTTGCAATCGTTCCTTTTAACAGCTCTTCCGACAAACGGTCTTCGATATGTTTTTGTAGAGCGCGGCGCAGTGGGCGAGCACCATACTCTGGGTCATATCCTTCCGAGGCAATTTTTTCAATCGCCGCATCCGTCAGCTCTAAATCAATATCTTGCTCTTTTAAGCGTTTGATTAATGTGCCTGCCATCAGTCTGACAATTTGTTTTAAATGTTGTTTTTCGAGCGAATGGAAGACGATAATTTCATCAATTCGGTTTAAAAACTCTGGACGGAACGCTTTCTTTAACTCATCTATGACTTTTCCTTTCATGTCTTTGTACTTCTGATCTTCATCTTGGACGCTAAAGCCGACGTATTTATTCCGTTTCAACGCGTCCGCGCCGACGTTCGACGTCATGATGATAATCGTATTACGGAAATCTACCGTTCTTCCTTTCGAATCGGTTAAACGACCGTCTTCTAGCACTTGCAGCAAAATGTTAAATACGTCCGGATGGGCTTTTTCCATTTCATCCAGCAATACGACCGAATACGGCTTGCGGCGCACTTTTTCGGTCAGCTGGCCGCCTTCTTCATATCCGACATAACCAGGAGGCGATCCGATTAAACGGGACGTCGAGTGTTTCTCCATGTATTCCGACATATCGATGCGGATAAGAGCGTCTTCATCGCCGAACATCGCTTCAGCAAGCGCTCGGGCCAGCTCCGTTTTTCCAACCCCAGTCGGTCCAAGGAAAATAAATGAGCCGATTGGACGTTTTGGATCTTTTAATCCAGCACGGGCGCGGCGCACTGCTTTTGCTACGGCTTTGACGGCCTCGTCTTGCCCAACGACACGCGAATGTAAAATTTCTTCTAGTTTCAGCAAGCGCTCGGTTTCTGTTTGCGCCAATTTTGAAACTGGGATTCCTGTCCAGCTCGATACGACCATGGCAATGTCCTCGACCGTTACTTCCGAATTTTCTTGGCCTTGTTTTTCCTTCCATGCCCGTTTTGTTTCTTCTAGTTCTTCACGCAGCCGTTGCTCCATATCACGCAAGGAAGCCGCTTTTTCAAATTCTTGGCTTTGTACTGCAGCATCTTTTTCTTTCCGGATTTCCTCCAGTTTTTGTTCCAGTTCTTTTAATTTCGGCGGAGCGGTAAAGGAACGAAGACGGACTTTTGAGCAAGCTTCATCAATTAAGTCAATCGCTTTATCCGGGAGAAAACGATCTGTAATATACCGGTCGGATAATTTGACCGCTTGAATGATCGCTTCATCGGAAATAGAAACACGGTGATGCGCTTCATAACGGTCACGCAGCCCTTTTAAAATTTGAATCGATTCTTCCACCGTTGGCTCGTCAACATAAATCGGCTGGAAGCGGCGTTCTAGTGCTGCATCCTTTTCAATATATTTGCGGTATTCATCCAATGTCGTCGCACCGATACATTGCAGCTCCCCGCGAGCAAGAGCCGGTTTTAAAATGTTCGATGCGTCGATCGCGCCTTCTGCTCCGCCGGCGCCAATCAAAGTATGAAGCTCGTCAATGAACAGAATGATATTCCCCGCCTGACGAATTTCATCCATCACTTTTTTCAAACGATCTTCAAACTCGCCGCGATATTTCGTACCGGCTACGACCGTTCCCATATCCAGCGTCATCACCCGCTTATCGCGGAGCGTTTCCGGCACTTCATTGTTGACAATTTGCTGCGCAAGCCCTTCAGCAATTGCCGTTTTCCCTACACCAGGCTCCCCGATCAACACCGGGTTATTTTTCGTGCGCCGGCTTAACACTTCAATTACGCGCTGAATTTCTTTGCTTCGGCCAATAACAGGGTCCAATCGACCTTCGCGGGCAATCGCCGTTAAATCGCGGGCCAAGCTGTCTAATGTCGGCGTGCTGACATGGGAAGCACCGCTTCCTGAATGACCCGAAACCGATTCGTTGCTTCCGAGCAGCTGTAATACTTGCTGGCGCGCTTTATTCAAGCTGACTCCCAAGTTGTTAAGTACACGGGCCGCCACCCCTTCGCCTTCGCGAATAAGACCAAGCAAAATATGTTCGGTGCCCACATAGGAATGGCCAAGTTTTCTCGCTTCGTCCAAGGATAATTCAATAACCCTTTTTGCCCGCGGTGTATAGTGAATCGTATGGGAAACTTCTTGTCCGCGACCAATCAGCGACTCCACTTCTTTTTGAATTTTTTCCGGCCCAAGTCCCAACGCCATTAATGCTTTCGCTGCGATTCCTTCCCCTTCGCGGACCAGCGCTAACAAAATATGTTCCGTGCCAATATTGTTATGGCCCAGGCGTATCGCTTCTTCTTGGGCTAGCGCTAATACTTTTTGCGCCCGTTCCGTAAATCTGCCAAACATCATTATTCATCACCCTCCATATTTTTTCTCTCTTCCATTTTTAGACGTTCCCGTATTAATGCCGCTCGACGAACATCCCTCTCCTCTGGTCTCAGCGCACCGCCGGCGTATTGTTGCAAAAACCCAGGCTGTGTCAAAATCATTAGCTCATTTAAAATATTGCGCGAAATATTTTTAATGTATCCTAAATCAATTCCTAAACGCACGTCGGACAAACACTGCGCCGCTTCTTTCGATTCAATCATCCGACAGTTGGCCAATATTCCATACGAGCGGAATACTCTGTCTTCTAATTTTATGTTTAAAGTTTTGACTAATGCCTCCCTTGCCATTCGCTCTTGGGCGATTAATTGCTTAACGATGCTTTGTAAATCTTCGACAATATCTTCCTCTGATTTTCCTAATGTAATTTGGTTTGATATTTGAAATATATTACCTAAAGCCTCACTTCCTTCTCCGTATGTTCCGCGTACTACCAACCCCAATTGATTAATAGCTGGAATAATGCGGTTGATTTGCTGTGTTAAAACGAGGGCAGGAAGGTGCATCATCACAGAGGCGCGCATCCCTGTCCCAACGTTGGTTGGGCAGCTTGTTAAATAGCCGAGTTTTTCATCGAAGGCATAATTCACATGCTCTTCAATCCAATCATCCAGCCCATTCGCTGCTTCCAATGCTTCGGTTAATTGCAACCCTGGAAATAAGCATTGAATGCGAATATGGTCTTCTTCGTTAATCATAATACTCACTTCTTCATTTTCCGATAGCAGGCAAGCACCGAATGGCGAATCTTCTGCCAAATGTGGGCTAATTAGATGTTTTTCTACTAATACCCTTTTTTCAATCGGCTGAAGCTCTGACATTTTTAACAATTCAAAACGTCCGACCGAATGATAAGAGCGATGGGCAAATGTCTGTTCGAATAGGGAAACAATTTGTTGTGCCTCCTCGCTGCTAAACACGGTTGGGAAACGGAAGTCAACGATGTTTCGTGCCAAACGGATACGGCTGCTTAACACGATATCAGAATCAGGACCTTCCTGGCTCATCCAAGAACTAACGGCCGTATTAAAAAACTTTTCAAATGACATACCGCTACATTTCCCCCTCTCCACGCTGACGCAGCTGATATTCCAAAGAACGAATTTGGTCGCGGACTTCTGCCGCCTTTTCAAATTCCTCTCTCGCTACAAGTTCCTGCAGCTTTTGTTTTAGGACGAAGATCTGTTTGCGCAGATGAAGCACTCCGCCTTTTCGTTTCGGTATTTTCCCGGAATGGGTCGTATTTCCGCTATGAAGTCTTTTTAATATTGGGGGCAAATATCGCGCAAATGTCCGATAACAGTCAGAGCAGCCAAAACGCCCGATTTGGATGAATTGATGATAGGTCATTTTACATGTTTCACATTGTAAAATATTCGGGCCTGAGAACGTATTGGTGGCCATTTCTTTCATCGGCGTTTGGAAATTAAGCAATCCGGCTAGTAGATTGTTTAAAGAAAAATCATCGTTTTCGTAAAACATAAACATATCGCCATGCTCTTTCGCGCATTGTTCACAAAGATGAAATTCAGTTTTTTCACCGTTGATAATTTTCGTAAAATGCATCGTCGCTGGTCTTTGTTTACACTCTTGACATATCAACGCGGTCCCCTCCCCTATTTGTATTTCAGCGATGTTAACATCGCTTTGAGCATGCGCGCCCGCAGCTCATCCCGCTGCGGCAAACCGATATATAAAACAGAGCGATCCATCACGCTTAACATAATCTTTGCTTCCCGCTCAGAAATGACTTTTTCCTCGACAAGACGTTCAATGATATCTTCTGCATTGGATTGGCTGATGCGGTGCCCGACTAATTCCAACAATTGATCGATTAATTGCGCCTCGCTTTTCGTTTTCACTTTCATAATGCGGATATAGCCGCCGCCTCCGCGTTTGCTTTCGACAATATACCCTCTCTCGAGCGTAAACCTTGTATTGATCACATAATTAATTTGTGATGGAACGCACTGAAATTTATTAGCAATTTCACTGCGTTTAATCTCGACAATGTCTTCGTCGCTCATATTTAATACCTGTTTTAAATATTGCTCAATGATATCGGAAATATTTGGCACTCTACCCTCCTCCTTAACAATCAAAGTTGACTTTGACTATATTTGACCTTACCTCTACTATATAGTGTATTACAAAAAAATGCAAGAGTTACCGACAAAAATGACTAGTCATAGGATATCCTTTTTTGCCAAAAATGAAACACCAATATCGGTTTTGCATATGGTCAAGGAAAAAATAAACAAATGAGGCTAAACAAATGAGGCAAAAAAGAAGCATGCCTTTCATAAAAAAGGCATGCTTCTTCATCCTGCCTAGCGACGACCTACTCTTGCAGGGGCGCTGGCCCCAACTACCATCGGCGCTGGAGAGCTTAACTTCCGTGTTCGGGATGGGAACGGGTGTTTCCTCTCCGCTATAGTCACTAGGCAAGCTGTTCTATTGGACATATATTATTATATTCATCAGATTGATTTTGTCAAGAAGGAGTTCATTCCTTCAAAACTAGATAACCGTCTGCTTGGAAGAAGCCAGGCGCCCTGCGCTTTTCGTACTGTCTAGCTCCGGCTCGCCTCCGCTCGGGGTCAAATAACCTTCGCTTTCGGGATGCAAGCATCCCTCCAGGCGAAGAACATTTGCCCTTCGCGGCGAACCGCTCGCCTCCGCTTTTCTTGGTTAAGTCCTCGATCGATTAGTATCCGTCAGCTCCACGTGTCGCCACGCTTCCACCTCGGACCTATCGACCTCGTCATCTTCGAGGGATCTTACTCGCTTAACGCGATGGGA
>NZ_JABVYQ010000010.1:0-62924 GCF_013357975.1 Parageobacillus sp. VR-IP | reverse complement strand
CATTACTTGCCTAGTGACTATAGCGGAGAGGAAACACCCGTTCCCATCCCGAACACGGAAGTTAAGCTCTCCAGCGCCGATGGTAGTTGGGGCCAGCGCCCCTGCAAGAGTAGGTCGTCGCTAGGCAAGTTCAATGTTCCGCAGTAGCTCAGTGGTAGAGCAATCGGCTGTTAACCGATTGGTCGCAGGTTCGAATCCTGCCTGCGGAGCCATTATGCTTCCATAGCTCAGTTGGTAGAGCACTTCCATGGTAAGGAAGAGGTCACCGGTTCAAGTCCGGTTGGAAGCTTTGATGTCTGCCTTTTTGGCCCGTTGGTCAAGTGGTTAAGACACCGCCCTTTCACGGCGGTAACACGGGTTCGAATCCCGTACGGGTCACTTTCTTTTTGTTTGGAGGATTAGCTCAGCTGGGAGAGCACTTGCCTTACAAGCAAGGGGTCGGCGGTTCGATCCCGTCATCCTCCACCATGTTTCACTTTTTATTAGCTGGCTTCGCTCAATTGGCAGTGACGAGCCTAAGCTTCATCGAATAAGCTACGAGTTGCCTCGACGCATTTGACATCGTTGAATTCGCTAGCAGAGGAAGAGGCAACGAAAATAATTTGAGTATAGACACATTGCCTATGCCGGCTTAGCTCAATTGGTAGAGCAACTGACTTGTAATCAGTAGGTTGCGGGTTCAAGTCCTGCAGCCGGCATCACGATACGGAGGGGTAGCGAAGTGGCTAAACGCGGCGGACTGTAAATCCGCTCCCTTTGGGTTCGGCGGTTCGAATCCGTCCCCCTCCATATACATAAGAAACAGCCATTCAATCAAGTATAATGTTTGGATATTGTGAAATAATATGTTTCAGCTGACGGTGTTTGAATATCATTGGGCTATAGCCAAGCGGTAAGGCAACGGACTTTGACTCCGTGATGCGCTGGTTCGAATCCAGCTAGCCCAGCCATGAGCCATTAGCTCAGTAGGTAGAGCATCTGACTTTTAATCAGAGGGTCGGAGGTTCGAGTCCTCCATGGCTCATCGATGCGCGGAAGTAGTTCAGTGGTAGAACACCACCTTGCCAAGGTGGGGGTCGCGGGTTCGAGTCCCGTCTTCCGCTTTTTTATCCCGCTGTGCGGGGCCTTAGCTCAGCTGGGAGAGCGCCTGCTTTGCACGCAGGAGGTCATCGGTTCGATCCCGATAGGCTCCATTAAAGCATCCCGTTTCGAAAAAACACGAAATGGGGTGCTTTTTTATTTTCCCTTTCCCCTTGGAATAAGAATAAATATTCAAAAAATTGTCGAGTTGAGTCATGGTGGCGTTTTCATCTACAATAATAACGTAATACAACGGGAAAGGGGAGGCAGATGAAGAAAATATCGATTATTGGTGTGCCAATGGATTTAGGACAGACGCGCCGCGGCGTCGATATGGGGCCGAGTGCCATGCGCTATGCAGGGGTCGTTGAGCGCTTGGAGCGCCTTCATTATGATATTGAAGATTTGGGAGATATTTCGATAGGAAGAGCTGAACGGCCTGATGATGAAGGGATTTGTCTTAACTTGCGAAATTTGAAAGCGGTTGCGGAAGCGAATGAAAAATTGGCTACGGTTGTGGATGGTGTGATTAAACGGGGAAGATTTCCTCTCGTTTTGGGCGGCGATCATAGCATTGCCATTGGCACGTTAGCCGGTGTTGCCAAGCATTATAAAAATTTAGGAGTGATTTGGTATGACGCCCATGGCGATTTGAATACCGCTGAAACGTCGCCGTCTGGAAACATTCATGGAATGCCGCTGGCTGCAAGTCTCGGATTAGGACATCGGGCATTAACGCATATTGGCGGTTATAGTCCGAAAGTAAAGCCGGAAAATATCGTTCTGATCGGTGTTCGTTCCCTTGATGAAGACGAAAAACGATTAATTCGCGAAAAAGGGATTAAAATATATACGATGCATGAAGTAGATCGCCTTGGGATGACGACGGTGATGGAAGAAACCATTGCTTATTTGAAGGGGCGGACAGACGGGGTGCATTTGTCCCTTGATTTAGACGGATTGGATCCTCATGATGCACCAGGGGTAGGCACTCCAGTGATTGGCGGTCTTACTTATCGGGAAAGCCACTTGGCAATGGAAATGCTCGCCGAGGCGCAGTTAATTACATCGGCAGAATTTGTCGAGGTAAATCCTATTTTAGATGAGCGCAATAAGACTGCTTCTGTCGCCGTGGGATTGATGGGGTCTCTTTTTGGCGAAAAGTTAGTGTAATGGCATAAAAACAGCAGATTCTGGAAAATCTGCTGTTTTTCTTTTTGCATATGCTGGCCTCCTCCCTCATTTTCTTTTGGATGAAGTGGAGCTCTTTTTGCTCGATTATGATAAAATAAATTATATGTTTTCATGAAACTTTTATTAGAGAAGAACCGTAGTATACTGTAGCCGCAGGGGCGGGGGTATTGTATTATTATGGATATATTTGTGAAAAAACGGATTAAAGCGATAAAAAAAGGCGACCAAAATGCCTATGCCGATATTGTTGATCTTTACAAAGATAAAATATATCGTCTATGCTATCGGATGCTAGGAAACCGCCATGAGGCGGAAGACGTGGCGCAAGAAGCGTTCATCCGCGCCTATGTTCATATTGATACGTATAACCCGAAGATGAAATTTTCGACATGGCTTTACCGCATTGCAACGAACTTGGCGATTGATAAAATTAGGAAGAAGAAGCCGGATGCGTATTTGGATGAGGAAGTCAGCGGCACCGATGGGCTTACGATGTATGCCCAGCTTTCTTCTCGCGAAGCTTCCCCCGAGGAAACAGTAGAAACCCTGGAGCTGCGTGAAACGGTACAGGAGGCGATCGAAAAGCTGCCGGAAAAATATCGCAGCGTGATCGTGCTAAAGTATATAGAAGATTTATCATTACAAGAAATTAGCGAGATTTTAGAGCTGCCGATCGGTACGGTGAAAACACGGCTTCATCGCGGTAGGGAAGCATTACGAAAGCATTTGGGTCATCTGTAAGAGGGTGAAAAAACATGAAGTGTCCAGAGCATATTATAAATCTTATGCATGATTACTTAGATGGCGATATAGGTCCGGGTGATGAAAAACAATTAAAAGAGCATTTACAGCAATGCCCAGCATGTGCCGCCCATTTCCATGAATTAACAAAAACAGTGGCCTTTATTCAGTATGCTTCTCATGTCCCTTCGCCATCTGATTTTACGATGCGGGTGATGGAGAAGTTACCGAGAGAAAAGAAGAGGATTCGAGTGCAAAGATGGATGCAACGCCACCCGTTTCTTACTGCTGCGTCGCTGTTTATTCTTTTAACTACCGGAAGTCTGTTTACGGCATGGAATGGAGAGGAACAATTTTCGGTTTCTACACGCGAAAATGTGATTATTCGCGGCCATACCGTCATTGTTCCAAAAGGGGAAACGGTGAAAGGGGATATCGTTGTCCGCAATGGTTCTATTAGGATAGAAGGGAAAGTGGAAGGCGATGTTACCGTGATTCACGGAGAAAAATATTTAGCTTCCGCAGGGCAAGTAACAGGGGAAATTGAAGAAATTAATCAAGTATTTGAATGGATTTGGTATAATATTAAGGAACGGATCAAGGATACAATGGAAACGTTCGAATAGTGTCAGCCATCTTTTTGATGGCTTTTTTCAATGATATGTTATAATAAAAGAGCTGTTTCCATAAACATGGATGTTGGAATTAGTGATAAAGGAAGTGTGAAAATGCCTTTCGGAGAGCTCCCGGTTATAGATTATTTAGCGAAAATCGTCGATATTCTCGTTGTTTGGTACGTGATTTATAAATTAATTATGATGATTCGCGGAACGAAAGCAGTCCAGCTTTTAAAAGGAATTATTCTTATTATATTAGTGCGAATCGTTAGTAACTTTCTCGGGCTTACTACTTTGCAGTGGCTAATGGATCAGGCGATTATATGGGGATTTCTTGCTATTATTATTATCTTCCAGCCAGAATTGCGGCGAGCGCTTGAGCAAATAGGGCGGGGAAAGCTGTTTTCTCGAAGTAGCGTGAATGAGGATGAAGAACAGGTGAAAATGGTTGAAGCCATTATTAAAGCCACCGAATATATGGCAAAGCGACGAATAGGCGCGTTAATTTCTGTTGAACGGGAAACAGGAATGGGGGATTATATTGAAACGGGAATTATTTTGAATGCGCGTGTTTCTTCCGAACTATTAATTAATATTTTTATTCCGAACACTCCGCTGCATGATGGAGCGGTGATTATTCAAAAAAACCATGTTGCTGCTGCAGCCTGTTATCTGCCGCTTTCAGAAAGCCCATTTATTTCGAAAGAATTAGGAACTCGCCACCGTGCTGCATTGGGAATTAGTGAGGTGACTGACAGTGTAACGGTTGTGGTATCGGAAGAAACCGGCTCGGTATCGATTACAAAAAATGGGGAGCTACATCGGGATTTAACTCCGGAGCAGTTTCGGGAGTTGCTTACAAGAGAATTAGTGCCGGCAACAAAAACAAAAGCGACTTCCTCATCCCGTTGGCAATGGAGGGGGAAGAAACATGGATAAGTTAATGAACAATCATTGGTTTATTAAAGTGTTTTCTTTACTAGTAGCCATCATGCTCTATATGTCAGCCAATATCGAAAAAGGAGCAAAATCTGGAGAGATCATTCGCAATGCGATCGGACAAGAGGATACGGAAACGCTGACGAATGTCCCCGTCGTCGTTTACTATGACGAGGAAAATTTAATGGTTTCCGGCATTCCAAAATACGTCAACGTGACGTTGCAAGGGCCGGCAAGCATTGTCAAACCGACCGCTTTGCAGCGGAATTTCGAAGTATATATGGATTTAACTAATTTACCGTTAGGAACATATACTGTTCCGATCAAGTATAAGGACATATCCGACAAACTAAAGGTAAACATTCAGCCCTCGACAGCAAAAGTAACCATTCGAGAAAAAGTTTCAAAAGATTTCCATGTCGGGGTTGCATTCATTAATAAAAATAAAGTACCAGAAGGCTATGCCGTGGAACAGCCGGTTGTCAAGCCCAACTCGGTTATGATCACGGGCGCCAAAGAATTAATTGATAGCATCTCATCGGTAACAGCGACAGTGAATTTAGAAGGCGCCACGGATACGATAACCCAAGAATCAAAAGTAATTGTTTATGACCATAGCGGCAGGGTATTAAATATCCATGCGCATCCTTCGATTGTTAAAGTAACTGTTCCGATAAAAAGTCCAAGCAAAACCGTTCCTCTAAAAATCAACCGGACAGGAACGTTGCCGGAAGGAGTAAACATTGTAGAAATAAAAACAGTTCCAGATGAAGTGACGATCTTCGGTCCTAAAGAAAAAATTGATTCTATTCAATTTATCGATGGGCTTACGATTCATTTAGATGAAATTACTGAGGATAGGACGTTGGAAATGGCTGTTCCGTTGCCGGAAGGAGTCAAAAGCGTTGATCCATCTAAAGTAAAAATCCATATCGATGTGCAAAAAGAAGAAACAAAAACGCTCAAGGACGTGCCAATTCATGTGTTAGGATTAGGAGAACCATATACAGTGGAATTTATAGACCCAAAAGAACAAGCAATGGATGTTCGGCTTCATGGAGCGCCTGACATCCTAAATGATATTAAAGAAGATGACGTGGAATTATATATTGATGTTAGCGGTTTAGACCTCGGTGAACATGAGGTAAAGATAAAATGGAATGGACCACAAAATATAAAATGGGAACTGCCAAAAGAAAATGTAAAAATTAAAATAAGCGAAAAAAACAATGAACAATAATATAATTTCATGGATGTAAGGAGAGATTGACATAATGGGCAAATATTTTGGTACTGACGGTGTACGCGGGGTAGCAAATCGAGAACTGACACCAGAGCTAGCGTTTAAAATCGGGCGCTGTGGCGGATATGTATTAACTAAAAGCGAAGAACGTCCGAAAGTGTTAATCGGTCGTGACACTCGGATTTCCGGCCATATGCTCGAGGGGGCGCTTGTCGCTGGATTGCTTTCCATCGGAGCGGAAGTCATGCGCCTCGGCGTCATCTCTACTCCAGGGGTTGCTTATTTAACAAAGGCATTGGGAGCACAGGCAGGGATTATGATTTCGGCGTCTCATAATCCTGTTCAAGATAACGGAATTAAATTTTTCGGTCCAGATGGTTTTAAGCTATCCGACGAACAAGAAAGAGAGATTGAAGAATTGATTGACAGTCCGGAAGATATGCTGCCAAGACCGATCGGCAAAGCTTTAGGACAAGTGAATGATTATTTTGAGGGCGGGCAAAAGTATTTACAATATTTAAAGCAAACCATTGATGAAGATTTTTCCGGTCTGAAAATCGCACTGGACTGCGCGCATGGAGCTACTTCGTCGTTGGCGACGCATTTATTTGCCGATTTAGAAGCCGATGTTGTCACGATGGGCGCATCGCCAAACGGACTTAACATTAACGAAGGAGTAGGCTCCACTCATCCGGAAGCATTAGCAGCATTTGTGAAAGAAAAAGGCGCCGATGTTGGACTTGCCTTTGACGGCGACGGCGACCGCCTCATTGCTGTCGATGAACATGGCAATATCGTGGACGGCGATCAAATTATGTACATTTGTGCCAAATATCTCAAAGAAATCGGGCGGTTGAAACATCAAACAGTCGTTACTACCGTGATGAGCAACCTTGGGTTTTACAAAGCGCTTGAATCCCAAGGAATTCAAAGCGTGCAAACCAAGGTCGGCGACCGCTATGTAGTCGAAGAAATGAAGAAAAACGGCTACAATCTAGGCGGAGAACAGTCAGGGCACATTATTTTCCTTGACTATAACACGACGGGGGACGGGTTGCTGACGGCACTGCAGCTTGTCAATATTATGAAAATCAAAGGAAAACCGCTGTCCGAGCTGGCAGGCGAAATGAAAAAATATCCGCAGCTGCTTGTTAATGTAAAGGTGTCGGATAAAGAGAAAGTGATGGAAAACGAAAAAGTAAAAGCAGCCATTCAAGAGGTGGAAGCAGAAATGAATGGAAATGGCCGCGTGCTTGTCCGCCCTTCGGGAACGGAGCCAGTCGTGCGTGTTATGGCGGAGGCGCCGACAGAAGAAACTTGCCGAAGCTATGTAGAGCGGATTGTTGCGGTCATTCGTGAAGAAATGGGAGTGGAATAAAAAGAATGGCTTATCACCAACCTATGCATAAATGGAACATTGTATTCCATTTATGCATAGGTTATTTTATGAACAATAACAAATATTACAGTTTATGAACAATAACCATATTACAGTTGACGCTCCTTTGGATGTACTGTAATATTAACGTTGTTGTTATTTTTAAGGAAAGGAGGATAAAGAGTTACTAGTTCTTTTTTCAAAGCGCCTGGACTAAGCGTGGGACGGCAAAACGCTTAGTTGACGAGGAGGAGGTTTATCGAGGTTTCGGCGGATGCCTCCCGGCTGTGGCGATTACAGCCGCAAGTCCTTCCTTAAAACAAAGGGGTGACCCTTTGGACAAAGGGGAGGATGTAATCGCAAAAAAAAAAAACGAAAAAGTAGGGAGTCTGTCTATACAAAAAGTCAGACCCCTGACATCGTTCTTTGACAAGAGAATAAACGTTTTTGGGTCGTTTTGTAAGACGGGCTCCCGCTAAAGGGAGGAACTATATCTATGTGCGGAATTGTTGGTTATATTGGCTACCAAGACGTAAAGGAAATTTTATTGCGTGGATTGGAAAAATTGGAGTATCGCGGCTATGACTCGGCAGGCATTGCCGTGCTAAACGATGAAGGTATCCATTTGTTTAAAGAAAAAGGCCGCATTGCTGATTTACGTAATGTCGTTGACCCGACGGTGAGCGCGTCGATCGGAATCGGCCATACGCGCTGGGCGACGCACGGGGCGCCAAGCCGTGTCAATGCACACCCGCACCAAAGCACATCGGGACGTTTTACGTTAGTGCACAATGGTGTCATTGAAAACTATGCGATTTTAAAACGCGAATATTTGCAAGATGTCGCGTTTCGCAGTGATACGGATACGGAAGTGATCGTGCAACTTGTTGAAAAATTTGTAAACGATGGTCTTTCTGTCGAAGAAGCGTTTCGCAAGACATTAACATTGTTGAAGGGTTCTTATGCCATCGCCATGATTGATGCGAAAAATCAAGAAGTTATTTATGTCGCGAAAAATAAAAGCCCGTTGCTTATCGGGCTCGGCCATGGTTTTAATGTGGTGGCGAGCGACGCGATGGCGATGCTTCAAGTCACCAACCAATTCGTCGAGTTAATGGACAAAGAAATGGTGATTGTGACAAGTGAAGACATTACGATTAAAACATTGAACGGCGATATCGTCCAACGCGCACCATATACGGCCGAATTGGATGCAAGCGACATTGAAAAAGGCACCTATCCGCATTACATGCTAAAAGAAATCGATGAGCAGCCGTTTGTAATGCGCCGCATTATCCAAAAATATCAGGATGAGAACGGCCAGCTGACGATTGATCCGCAAATCATTCAAGAAGTTCTAAATGCGGACCGCATATATATTATTGCGTGCGGAACGAGCTATCACGCCGGTTTGGTCGGCAAGCAATTGATCGAAAAATGGGCAAAAATTCCAGTTGAAGTCCATGTCGCAAGCGAATTTTCGTACAATATGCCATTGCTGTCGGAAAAGCCGCTTTTCATTTACATTTCGCAAAGCGGCGAAACAGCAGACAGCCGGGCGGTGCTAGTGCAAACCAACAAACTTGGTTATAAAGCAATTACGATTACGAACGTTCCAGGATCGACGCTGTCCCGTGAAGCCGATTATACGCTATTGCTTCACGCTGGTCCGGAAATCGCCGTTGCTTCCACGAAAGCATATACAGCGCAAATTGCCGTGCTTGCCATTTTAGCGGTTGCAACCGCGAAGGCCAAAGGCATTGATCTTGACTTTGATCTTGTAAAAGAACTTGCCATTGTCGCCAATGTGATGGAGATGCTGTGCGATGCGAAAGAAGAGATGGAAAAAATCGCGCGTGAATATTTAGCGGTAACGCGCAACTGTTTCTTTATCGGTCGCGCTGTTGACTATTATGTATGCTTGGAAGGCGCGTTAAAGCTAAAAGAGATTTCTTATATCCAAGCGGAAGGATTTGCCGGCGGCGAATTAAAGCACGGGACGATCGCTTTAATCGAAGACGGCACGCCGGTCATCGCCTTGGCGACACAGGAGCACGTCAACTTAAGCATTCGCGGTAACGTCAAAGAAGTCGTCGCCCGCGGCGCCAATCCATGCATCATTTCGATGCGCGGTTTAGAGACAGAGGAAGACCGCTTCGTTATTCCAGCGGTTCATCCAATGCTTACTCCGCTCGTTTCCGTCGTGCCGTTGCAGCTGATCGCGTACTATGCGGCATTGCACCGTGGCTGCGACGTTGACAAACCGCGCAACTTGGCAAAGAGCGTGACGGTCGAATAAAAGTTAAAAACACGCGTCCCGTTTGTCTCCCTACAAAAAACCCTGACGACACAAAAAAGTGTGACGATGTTGGAAAATAAAACAAGGGAGAAGGAATGGGATTGAAGGGAATCGAGGAAAGTACCTGACAGTGCTTTTCTCGATTCCTTTTTATTTTGGGACAAAAAGAGGAGAAAGGGATAGTGAATGTTAGCCTAAAAGTGGACACGCCAATATAACAAAACTAATTACATGGAGAAGAGAGTGTTCAACGCGGGAAAACGCTTGAACCTTCATGCTGTCAAACTAATCATAGAAGAAGGAAACACCAGCGCTGAAACTGCTCGAATTGCATAAATGGGGAAGCGGCTATAAAGAGGATTCTATTCACAGTTTTGTTGGAAGTGAAAACCTCCGGCCGGAAGAATAAGCATTATGAAAAGCATAATAGTATTAAAACGATTTATTTATTCGGGATTTTATACTTTTTTTAGAATTTGTTTAGAGTTTTTTTAAAGCTTAATACTAAGATAAGAACTAGATCATTTATTCATCATACGGGAGAGTTGATGATGTCTATTCGCACAAAACTGCTGCTATCATACATTGGCATGGTGATGATTCCAATAGTTTTGTTTATTTTGTCGGTTATGATGCTGATTGGAATCTTTTTGGACGACATTAAAGGAATCAACGAATATTACCAGGACGATCAACAAAAGAAGTGGGTGTTTTCTTTCATAGAAACGTTTAAGAAACGGGATGAGATTTTTTCGGGAATCAAAATGGTATCTAGGTATGACCCTGAACGTCTAATGGACCATACTTTTTTGCAAAATGTAGATGAAGAACTGCGTACGAATAATTCCGGTCTTCTTGTCACGAAACAGAATAAAACCGTTTTTGCATCTGCATTCCTAAAAGACGTAGATTTGTCAAAAGAACTATTAAGAAAAGATACAGAAAGATGGGAGATGTGGAAAAGAGAAAAAGATCGTTTTTTTGTGATTCAAACACACGATTTTCATTTTCAAGATGGGTCTGTCGGAACCGTGTATTTGTTCACTGACACCAGTCCACTTGCCCACTTTATGCAAAAGTTTTTTCCTCTTGTAATATTGTCTTTGCTGTTAGTGATCGGCTTGACCAACGGATTCCTGACTTTCCTTGTTTCCCGAAGCATCATCAAACCAATATATTCACTCAAACATGCAGCGGAACAAATCAAGGAAGGGAATCTGAATTACGAAGTGAACATGAAGCGCAAAGACGAAATCGGCGAATTGAGTGATGCGTTTGAAGAAATGAGATGCAGGTTAAAAGAATCGATACAGCTTCAACTACAATACGAAGAGAACCGAAAAGAGCTGTTGGCTAACATCTCCCATGATCTGAAAACTCCGATTACAGGGATAAAAGGATGCGTCGAAGCAGTGATGGACGGGATTGCCGATACGAAAGAAAAGCTGGACAAGTATATGAACATGATTTACAAAAAGGCGGATGACATGGATCATCTAATCGATGATTTGTTTTTGTTCTCTAAACTGGACTTAAAAAGGGTGCCATTCCACTTTGAGAATATTGACATTGTTGATTATTTAACCGATTGCGTGGATGAATTGCGGTATGATCCGAATCTGAATGGCGTGAAGATGAACTTTCTATATGACGGAAAGGGGCCCGTAACCGTCGTCGCGGATCGCGAACAACTTCGTCGAGTCATTATGAATATCGTGGATAACAGTATCAAATATAAACGGGATAAAACGCTGGAAATCGGATTTGATCTAATCGTTGGAGAAAAGGATGTTACCATCGCTATTTGCGACAACGGGCCTGGAATCGAAAGAGAAGCGCTTCAACGTATCTTTGAGCGATTTTACCGGGCGGAGAAATCACGGAATACCGAGACTGGCGGCAGCGGGCTTGGACTGGCCATTGTGAAGCAAATCATTGAAGAACATGGCGGGAAGGTATGGGCGGAAAGCCAAGCAGGAAAAGGTACGACCATATATTTCACGTTGCAAAAATCAAAGGCAATGAAGTGAGGAATAGGCATGAAACGAATATTAATCATTGAAGATGATACCGTGATCGCAGAAGTACAAAAGGATTACTTGGAGGCAAGCGGCTTTTCGGTAGATATTGCTTCAAGCGGAGACAAAGGTTTAGAGATGGCGTTGAACGGGTCGTATGATCTTATTCTTCTGGATGTGATGCTTCCGCATACAGATGGATTTGAAATATGCAGGCAGGTTCGTAAAGTACAGAACATTCCTATTCTAATGGTTTCGGCTAAGAAAGAAGATGTAGATAAAATCCGTGGTTTAGGGATGGGGGCTGACGATTACATCATCAAACCTTTCAGCCTCGGCGAGCTGGTTGCTAGGGTTAAAGCTCATCTTTCCCGTTTCGCAAGGCTGGTCGGTAGTGTTGAACGAAAAACAGAGGAAATTCGTATCCGGGGTATTGTCATTGATAAAGGGTCACGCAAGGTTTTCATCAATGGAAAGGAAGTAATGCTTACATCGAAAGAATATGACTTGTTGCTGTTGTTTGTAACGCACCCGAATCAGGTTTTTAGCAAGGAACAGATCTTTGAACGAATATGGGGGATGGATTCGTTCGGTGATATGGCCACTGTTACCGTGCATGTCAGTAAACTGCGTGAGAAAATTGAGCTCGATCCGTCCAACCCGCAATACATTCAGACTATTTGGGGAGTGGGTTACCGGTTTAACTTATAGATAGGAGGATACTGTTATGAAGAAAATCGGATTAACACCTAAGAAATGGCTGTTAACCTTGCACATCTTATTTGCGGCTATCATGTTTGGCGTAACCGTCACTTTCTTGGTTTTAAGCATTGCCGCGGCGGTCACGACGGATGAGGGCGTGCTGAAGGCTTCCTATACAAGTATGCATCTTTTAGCCAAAACGTCGGTTAGAGCATCCACGATCGGCACCGTAGTTACTGGCGTATTGCTTTCGTTGCTTACCCATTGGGGTTTCTTCCGATATTATTGGATCATCGTCAAAGAGTTGTTAACGATTCTTTCGATCGGTATTGGTATGGTGGGGATTTACTTATGGTCATCAAAAGCCGCTTCTATTGCAAGCGTTCAAGGAATGGAATCCCTGCAAAATCCCGATTTTTTGGTTAATCGAACATGCCTTTTCATCGGAATATCACTACAGATTGTTTCGCTTATAGCGATGTTTATCCTTTCGGTGTTCAAACCATGGGGGAAAAGGGAAAGGAAATCCAAATTGTCGAAGAAGCATTAAATGTGAACATGTGAGTCGGTATCGTTCTTAACTTCGTTATCGTTAAGTGGCTTATCTTAAAAAACAAAAAAATCACTAAGATCGATTGAGAGTCTTTTTTGCTTTAATATTTTTTGCTGTTGATGATAAGGTAATTATTATGTTATACTACTATCGACTTTTGAGAATGGAGGGTTTCCTTGTGGCATTTTATAGACTTCGATCCCAAGCTTTGAACGGGTAATTGAATACGTTCAAAGGCTCTGCCTGTGTGTAGAGTAAATGGGATTGGTCTGCCTATTTTTAAGGAAACCTATTGTTATACGATTATGAGGATATGAGAAAAAGAGGGGGACGAATCTGTCCCCCCTTTTATGTCTTTAAAAATAGAAAGCCATACAAAGGTAAGGAATGCTTCTTAGTATGTTTATCCACGTAAAGATATGCTTGAATTTTGTGCTGCAGTCAGGCTGGTTGCTAAAGATTTATTACGAGTGGATCAGTTTTGTTAAGTATGCCATTCTTTGTTGGAAGACCAGAATGATAACCAGGGAAGGATTTTTGTTTTCTTCTGAAAATAACTTATCTTTTTTGGTTTCTTAGATAGGTTCACATTCCTTTACCGTAACACAGGCAGATCGCCTGTGTTTTTTATTTTGTAAAAGTAATGGAGGATATATATGAAAAGCAAAAAAGTACAAAAATAACCAATTATGATAAAGGATGGGAGTCGTTGTTAAAATGAGCAAAAAAATAATATGTGTCAAACTGATCAGTAAATTTGAAAAGATTTTTCAATGTCCCATTTGTTTATCCCCTATGGGAATCGTGAACTCGAAAAGTTTAGTTTGCTCTAACAACCATACTTTTGATATCGCTAAGCAGGGATATGTAAATTTGATGACTCGTCCTCTCGCCACGAAGTACGATAAGGAATTATTTGAATCACGTAAGATTATTGCTGAAAATGGATTTTTTGAACCATTGCATAAGATGATTAGTGAATGGATAAAAAATGAGGTGCGTTTAGAGGGAGACACGGTGAAAATACTAGATACGGGATGCGGAGAAGGTTCGCATTTATCCAGCATCAAGCAGAAAATCAGCTTTCCTTCCGCAGGCGAAGTCTTGGGAGTGGGGATTGATATAGCTAAAGAAGGTATTTTGGTAGCGGCTAGGAATCATTCCAACATGATTTGGTGCGTCGCTGATCTTGCTCACAGCCCTTTTAAGGACAACACATTTGATGTAATCCTTAACATCTTGTCGCCAGCAAATTATAGAGAATTCCAAAGACTGTTGAATGGCAATGGTATCGTCATAAAAGTGATTCCTCGAAGTGATTATCTAAAAGAACTAAGAGAAGTTTTTTTTTGATGAACCGGAAAAGCAGTCTTATTCTAATCAAAAGATCGTTCAAAGATTTAATGCTAACTTTGAGGCTGTAGATAAGTTTCGGTTGTGTTATAGTGTTTCCTTGAATCAATCGCTGATTCCGACGCTGATTCGTATGACTCCTTTATCATGGTCTGCAACAGCGGAAAAGGTACAGGCATTGTTAAATATGAATGTAGGCGAAATAACCATCGATCTAGATATTTTAGTTGGAAAAAATAAAACAAAATAAGGTCATTTTGCGTTTATAAATGGCTTTGTTTCAGGAGCCGGATAAACAGAAAGAAAATGGATGCTTTTTCACACTGTTCGGATCTCTGAACGGTGTTATGCATATTTTGTGCATCGAGTGCAATATTTTTTCAAAACTTGTGTTGACTCTCACGCGGCGTGATACTTTATAGTGAATGTTGAAGGGAGGCCAAAGGTGATGGCAATGAGAGTAAAAGAAGTTGCGGATTTGGTTGGCATTAGTGTGCGCACACTGCATTATTATGATGAAATCGGATTATTAACCCCAGAGAAGACAACGGAATCGGGTTATCGCCTTTACACGGATGATGACCTTGAGAAATTGCAACAAATCTTATTTTTTAAAGAACTTGGCTTCCCTTTGAAGAAAATTAAAGAAATTATCAATAGTCCTTCGTTTGATCGGCATGAGGCGTTGGTGCTGCAGCGAAAAATGCTGCTGGAGAAACGCAGGCGGCTCGATAAAATGATTGCGACGATTGATAAGACCATTCAGCATATGAAAGGGGAAATTCAAATGACGAACAAAGAGAAGTTTGAAGGCTTTGACTTTAGACATAATCCATATGAACAAGAAGCCCGTGAGCGCTGGGGAGATGAAGCTGTCGACAAAGCAAACGCTAAAATCGGGAGCATGTCTAAAGAAGAACAAAAAGCTATGGTCCAAACAATGAATTCGATCTATAAAAAACTTGCAGCCCTTCGCCACGGCTCGCCTGAATCAGAGGAGGCGCAAGCGGCAATTAAAGAATGGTATGACTTTTTGAATAACTTCGGCAATTACTCGCTCGAAGCGTTCAAAGGATTAGGTCAAATGTATGTGGACGATGAACGCTTCACCAAAAACATCGACCAATTTGGCGAAGGGTTAGCAAGATTTATGCGCGATGCCATGGCGGTTTTCGCGGATCAAAACAAAAAATAATTGCGAACAAAAGCAGGGCATTGCCCTGTTTTTGTTCAGACTGTTGAAGCTCCAAGTCATTATGACCTAGGGGTTCAGGTTTTGTTAAATAGATGGATGAGGGGTTTATCTCGATGAAAAAAGGCTATTGATGAATTTTTAAATAGATTTTCTGCATATCCGCACATGCTCAAAATGGTTTTAGAATCATAAGTGCAATAATGATTAAAAAAATACCATTTTCTATGTGCTCGTAACGAAAAAGCTGATTGGATAAACGTATATATTCCTCTGGTATGTCTTCTCCTTTATAAGTTTCTAACAAATGTTTTAATGGTTTTGATTTAGGCGCTAATACAAGCGGTCCCATCGCGAGTGCAATTAAGAAGAGAACAAGGCTTGTCACATACCAACCCATTTGAAATAAGCCTGGATTTAAAAGTCCCATTAACAAACCTGTAATAAGTAAAAGCGTCCCCCCGATCATAACGAACGTATGCAGCTGCCGTCTAATGGCGTAAGCATATTTAAGTTCCGTCATTGTTTTCGCGGATTTTACGACATAAATTAAAATAAAACCCGGCCCCATCCCTAATATCGCTGAAAAAATATGTATAAAAACAAGAATTTTATAAAATGTTGCCATGAGAATCTTCCTCTCTGCTGAGGTAAGTTGCGCTTTCTACCTTAATCATACACCATTTATGCTCATATAACGCAGTGATATTTCATACAAAATGCAAAAATTCGTGCGAAGAAAACCTTTGAATTTGATAGTAAAGCGCTTGTTTTATATTGTAAAATATAATGCCCGATTTTAAAAGGTGTTTGAGAAGTCTTCCGCCTCGAAACGAAGAGAAGGGGGAGATGAATCGGGAGTTTTTTGTGCTCTAATAAAGAACATACGTTCCATCGCCAAATCATCCATCAGGCAAGGAAAGAAGGGAAGTCTCTCTCTTCGTGGCCAAAAGTGTTCTTTCGGGCATCGAAAGCGGATTTAAGCTGATGTACGCCTGCAATCAAGAGTTCGTCCGTGTTTGGAATGAATGTCTTCGATTAGCGAAGGAGCATCCAAGAAGACTTCCGATGGCAGTTATCGGGTAGAAGGAGACCGCCTTCTTCTATGCAGAAGCTTCTTCGATGGAGGTGGTAAGAAACTCTCATCTCTTCACGGAATAAAGGCGGAAAAGGTTCATGGTCTATAACTTCGCTTTTAATTCCTCGATTTGGGCGAGATGGCGTTTTTCATGGTAGCCGACAAATGAAATCCATGGTTTTAAGCTTATTGGTCCGAATGCGGGATATGGGAGCGATTTTTACTCTAAATCGGAAGAAGTTGCTTCTTTGGAGGCTTTCATCATGCTGATGCGATGGGTGAAGTTTTTATTGCATTTCTTCTAGTGTCACAGATGGATTGTTTTTTCCGCTGGCTGAATGCTGCTGTCTGCGAGTGTATCAGCAATCATGTTCGCGATGTACGCTTCCATCAAATAAAGATGTTCCAGCACTTGCATGATGGTCCAGCTTCCTTCTCTCACATGCTTGTTTCATTGCTTATCCAATAGGCCGATGAAGCTTAATAATAGTTTTTGCCTCACTTGTTCATTATGATCCGTGTGACCCCTTCTATATAGGAATGGCATTTGATTTTGATTTATCGTTTTTCTCACTGTCGAGTCTTTTCATGAAAATGGTTTTGCATTGGTTAATGGAACATTGTGTTGCCAAAGTCCAACATATCTCTGAAACAGTGGCAGCCCGTTGCCACTTTAAGGGTGGATGTTGCGATAGTGCAATGAAATGTTGTTGTTTTGCAACAATCTGAAATGGTAAGATAGAGGAAAGATATAATATTGTTAAAATTCTTAATTTATAATGTCACTGACCTGGGAACGTAAGAGAATCGGTCAACGAGATCGAGAGAATTTTTGTGACTGCTACTTCGGAGGTAGTTAATGGAGACCAGGCGATCAAGCTGCTTAACTTAGAGCAAGGTATTTCTGTATCAGAGCATATCACTGTCCATGACATCATACCGTTAAAACAGGCGGTCAAAGAAGTAGAACAGTAATTAATTGCAAAGGCATTGCAAAAAGAGGGGACGTACCGCAAAGCGGCGAATTTATTGAAAGTGAACGCTTCTACCATTACACGGAAAATACGAAAAAGAAAAATAGGAAGGGGATATACAATGGATTTTACTTTGCCAAAAGAGATTGAATTTTTAAAAGAAAATGTGCGAAAATTCGTAAAAGAAGTAGTCGACCCGGTCGCGATGGAAATTGAAGAAAACGATCAAATTCCGGAACACATTATCGAAAAATCGAAAGAAATGGGCTTGTTTGGGTTGAGCATTCCGGAAGAATACGGGGGCCTAGGCCTATCGATGGTCGGCAAATGCGCGATTTACGAGGAGCTTGGGAAGACGCACAACGGCTATACGACATTGATCGGCGCGCATACCGGCATCGGTACCGTTGGCATTGTCGAACTTGGCACGGAGGAACAAAAGCGGAGATATTTGCCGAAAATGGCGACAGGAGAATGGATTGGCGCGTTTGCTTTAACCGAGCCTGGCGCGGGTTCCAATGCGGCCGCATTGAAAACGACAGCAGTGAGAAAAGGAGACCGCTACATTATCAACGGCTCGAAACATTATATTACAAATGCGGTCGAAGCGCATGTTTTTACCGTGATGGCGGTGACCGATCCTTCCAAAGGGGCGAAGGGAATCACTTCCTTTATCGTCGAAAAAGACTTTCCGGGCTTTATTTTAGGAAAAGTGGAGCGGAAAATGGGACTAAGAGGCTCGCATTCGGCGGAAATTTTCTTTGATAATTTGGAAGTCCCGGTCGAAAACGTGCTCGGCAAAGAGGGAGAAGGATATGTCAACGCCTTGAAAATATTGGCGAACGGCCGCGCCGGATTGGCGGCGAGAAATTTAGGATCATGCATCCGCCTGCTTGAATACTGCATGGAATATGCGCAGCAGCGCGAGCAATTTGGTAAGCCTATTTTTGAGCAGCAAGCCATTCAACATATGTTGGCCGAGATGAGCATGCTGATTGAAGCGCTGCGGTCGATTACATATCGCGTCGCATGGATGACCGATCAAGGAATGAGAGTTGTAAAAGAAGCGGCGATTGCGAAACTGTTTGGCTCGGAAGTGTATAACAAAATTGCTGATTTAGCTGTCCAAATTCACGGCGGGCTCGGATATATGAAAGACTATCCGATCGAGCGCTTTTACCGCGACGCACGGATTACGAAAATTTACGAAGGAACATCCGAAATCCAGCGCAATATTATCGCCAATGAATTAAGGAAAGAATATTCCAAAGTAAGAGTATAATTGTTTTATCCAAGGTAAAGGTTTAGGCGTTTACCTGGGCTTTTTTTTGTACACCACATAGCCAGTCTCAAGAAACGAAAGAAGCAGCCTTAAGTTCATCACTTTTATGGTAGATTGTATTATTATTTTCTCCGGCACCGCGATTGTGTTGCAGTTTTTGCAAAAAGCAATTTTTTACCATTTGCGTGAGAGAAAGACCTTTTACCATCCTCATGTTTATTATCATTTTTACGACAGCCATATCGATTTTGATATATCAATTTGTCCCTGGATTTGGTTACCGTATCGAAGCGGGAGGAATGATTCGCATCCTTTTCGGCTTGCTTGTATTGGCTGTGACATGGTGGCTCAATAAGAAGTTTCTCATTACAAAATGATAATGAGCGGCGTTTCTTTTACGCATGCCAAGTTCATTTATTTGAATGCCGGCATGGCGATTCGCTACAATAAGGTGGAAACATGAAATTTTGCTTTCTTGTTGTTTTTGCAACGGAGAGCCTAAACCGAGGTGCATATACGATGAAAATAGAGGTTTGGTCCGATTTTGTTTGCCCATTTTGCTATATTGGGAAACGCCGGTTGGAAGAAGCGCTTGAGCAGTTTCCGCATAAAGACCAAGTCGAAGTCATATTCCGCAGTTTTGAGCTAGACCCAAACGCAAAAAAGCATTATGATATGACGATTCACGAAATCATTGCACAAAAATATGGCATTTCGGTTGAAGAGGCGAAAAGGGTCAATGCCGATATTGGCAAACAGGCAGAGTCCGTCGGGCTGACGTTCCGCTTTGACACGATGAAGCCGACGAATACGTTTGACGCTCACCGCCTTGCCAAATATGCGGAAGAGCGCGGAAAACTTCCAGAAATGACAGAGCGGCTGTTCCAAGCGTATTTTACCGATTCGAAACGGATTAGCGACCATGATGTACTCGTCGAGCTGGCTGGCGAAGCCGGGCTGGACCGGGAGGAAGTGAAACAAGTTCTCGAAAGCAGTCGCTATACCGATGAGGTGAGAAAGGACGAGGAGGAGGCGGCCCGTTTTGGCGTCCGCGGCGTGCCGTTTTTTGTGCTGAACCGCAAATACGCGATTTCCGGAGCGCAGCCGATAGAAGTGTTTATACAGGCGCTTGAAAAAGTGTGGAAAGAGGAAAACGCAAACTCGCCATTGCGGCCGCTGGCAGCGGATGGAGGAGGCCAATGCATGGACGGCAGCTGCCAAATGGAATAGCAAGTATATAAAAACACAACCAGACGGTCTTTAGTGAGAGCCGCCTGGTTGTGTTTTGTTATCCGCGCTTGACAAACAATGGCAAGTCGGTATGCCCCATTTCGCGGACGTATACGAAAAGCTGGCCTTTATGGTGGATTTCATGGTCCATCGCCATTTGCAAAAATTGCGCTGTCGGGATTTTCGCGCCAAATACGTTCGTGAGATCTAAAACACGCTCGAAATCTTCATCGGTAAGGGATTCCAGCAATTGTTTTGTTTTTTCCGTATATGTTTGGGCAAGCTTTTGCAAATTGGTCTCCGTTTCTTCGATTTTTTCTGTAAATAGCGTTGGATCTCCATGTTTTGCAGTGTTGGCGAATTTATAAAAGCTGAGAAGAATATGAGTGGCTAAATCTTTTGCCGTCATCGACGTTGGTGTCGGTTTGTAATCATAATGCTTTTCTTCGATTTTGTTAATTAACTCTACCGTAACATTGCGGTGGGATAAAAAGTATTGCACAAGTTTTTGCGCCTGGCTCATGTGCATTCCTCCTTTTGGAATTTGTTTCCCTTTCCGATTATACCAAAGAAGAACAGGATATGGTTAGTAAGGAAGTTTGACGATAAAGGTTGTCCCTTGCCCTAGGGTGCTTTCTACGTTGATTGTACCATCGTGGGCCAATACGAATTCTTTGGCGATTGCCAGACCTAGTCCCGTTCCGCCCCGATTGCGCGTTCTTGCCTCATCGGCGCGGTAAAATCGATTAAACAACAATGGCAAATGCTCCGGTGCGATGCCGATGCCTGTATCCTCCACCGCAATTCGCAGCATACGGCTCTCTCCATTATGGATTGGTTCTTCATCAATGGTCACTTTTACCGCTCCGCCTTCAGGGGTATAGCGAATTGCATTGACAAGCAAGTTAAGAAACACTTGCGTGATGCGGTGCGGGTCGACGAGAATCGTTGTTTTGTCCGTAGAACATGTCATATGGATATGAATGTTTTTTTCCTCCGCGCTGGGTGTGACTCGCTCGATCAGCCGTTGCAAAAGCACGTGCATATCCGTCGGTTTGCGTTCGAGCGGCAGTTTTCCTGCCTCCGCAAGTGATAACTGATGAAGATCGTCAACGAGACGAGTAAGACGAATCAATTCGTCTTGCAAAGGCAGTAAACTTTCCGGCTCGATGGAACAGCCGCTCTGTTGAAACCAATCCAGCTTGCCGCGAATGACCGTTAATGGTGTCCGCAGTTCATGCGCGACGTCGGCAACTAAATTTTTGCGGGCTTCCTCGGCGCGTTGCAGCTGTTTCGACATCTCGTTGAACGTTTGTGCGACTTTCCCGTATTCATCGTTCGTGACGACAGGCACTTGAACACCGAATTCACCTTTCCCTAAACGGTCGATCGCGGGAATAAGTAGGCCTAGCGGTGCAGTGAGCCGTTTGGACAGCCAAAAGGCGACCAAGAGAGAAAGAAGAACGAAAGCGGCGGCGCAGATCAACAATAGAGTAGTGACGGAACTAGTAATTCCCATCCGCAATTTCGACATGTTGCCGACTTCGCGGTCGTAGTAATACAAGAAAGCGATGGTTTTTCCATTTACCTGTACTTTGCTTCGAACCCCCAATCCTACTATGGATTCATAGCTGGCGTCTCCAGCCATATATAGCTGTTTTCGTTCAGGAGACGTAAGTAGGATACTAAATTCCTCATGCTTTTTCCCGTTGTCCTTGTCGATATGGACATGCTTTACACCATTCCAAGAATGATGATGTTTTTCATAGTAATCAGCAAACATTCTGGACAATTCTTCGATTTCTTTGCTTCTATCTACACGTAACATAACGTCGAGTATATCGTTGACCACAACCTTGGTCAATAAAGCAAATATGACCCCCATGCCGACAATAAAGGCCGCCATGGAAAGAAACAGTTTGCGTCTGATGCTCATTCTCGTTCACCGAACCGGTAGCCAAATCCATAGACTGTTTGGATGTAAACTGGATTGGAAGGGTCATCTTCGATTTTTTTGCGGAGTCGGCTAATATGGGCGTCCACGGTCCGCTCATCATTTAAAAAGTCATCGTCCAAGGCGTTTTGCAATAACTGTAGGCGGCTATATACAACGCCTGGTCTAGCGGCTAAGGTGAGTAATAATTTAAATTCGGTTGGTGTCAGAGCAATTTCTTTTCCTCGTTTCCATACGCGGCATTGTGCTTCGGAAATCGTCAATTCGCCCCGCTGCATCATTTCTTCCTGATTTTCTTGCCCCTCTATTCGCCGCAATACCGAGCGGATGCGGGCCGCTAGTTCCCGTAAGGAAAAAGGTTTGGTGATATAATCATCGGCACCGATTTCCAACCCGATAATTTTGTCTGTTTCGTCTGTTCTCGCCGTTACCATAATAATGCCGACACGGCTTGTTTTACGCAGTTCGCGGCATACTTCAATCCCGCTCATTTCTGGAAGCATCCAGTCAAGCACCACAAGGGATGGCTTTACTTCTTTTGCTTTTTGTAGCGCCTCTTTTCCTGTTTTGGCGGTGACGATTTCAAATCCTTCCTGTCGCAGAAATGGTTCCATAAATTCGAGTACTTTTTCTTCATCATCCACCAACAACAATGTATGTGGCATTCTCTTCCTCCTTCCTTGCACCTCATTCTCTCTCCATTATAGCCCCATCTTCATGGATTTAGGAAAAATTCATTAAACCCGTAAAGGTTCGTCATAAGTTTGCAACATTGTGCTGGTAGGATAAGACCGTAGTCATCTAAAGGAAAAAGTGGACACGAAAGGGTGATGGAAATGAAGAAGATAGCTTTGATGGTGTTGGTCTTACTTGGCGGATTGCTTGGGGGATTGGTGTTATCCATCACGATTATAGATAGCAGCTTCCAATTGTTTGGGGTATCATTTGGCTCTCTTATTCTTTTATTGCCAATTGCCGGTGCGGGAATCGCACTCATGTTGTTCTTGCGTAAACGGAATGGCTGACAGGACTGGGAATAGAGAAATATTGAGGCAGGAAAAACGAGCTTGCGTTCGATTTTAATGACGGCGTTTGCGACGGTGGCTGCCCTCATTCCGCTTGCGCTAACGAAATCATTAGGAACGTTAATTTCCAAAGGGCCGGCCATTCCTGTCATCGGTGGACTTACGAGAACAGCCGCCAGAAGCACGCGGCTTTAGCCGTTGGGTAGTTGACTTCGCCTACATTGCTAACGCTCATCGTCATCCCAATGATGTATGTATAAATGGTTCTTTAGCCGACAAGCGAAAGCAGAGCGAAAAGAGTAAATAAAGAGATGTCCGTCTTTATCGACATCTCTTTTTTCGTATGCATACTTCACTTATTCCTATGTAATATATCCTTTCAACATCGCCTGTAGCAAAGTTCGGCATCATGAATCCAATGAAAATGAAACTTTTGGAAATTTCGTTCGTAATATATAAAAAGGAGGAGTATATGATGTCATCGGAATGGCTATTTTTTGGAAGCCTTGCTTTGCTGTATTTTCTTGTGATGATCCCGATTCAATACTTGTATATATCGGGAATAAAAAAACGGGCAAGAAAATCGAAGCTTTCGCAAGAACAAATGTATCAAAACATGTCGTTTGAAGAAGAGCAATTACACTTCCATATACAAGGAAACATAGGGAATCTGCCGTCTACTGTTGTTGCTCATTGTTTGTATCAATTACGCCATCGTAAACAATCAAAGGGCTAAAGAGGAAGCGGACAGACCAAATATACAGTGATCCTTTTCGTCCAATCCTCATCTGTTAAATGGAATATATTTACCAAAATGTATAACGCACTATTTTGAATATGTGTAGGTAGGGACAAGGTGTCCGTTCTATCCTGTTATGCTCCTGAAGAAGCAGTGGAATGAAGGTACGGATTTTCTAGCCTGCTGTAGAGATAAAATAGTAAAATAAATGGAGATGAAAGGGTGTGAATAGGGATGAAGGACACCACCTCGCCAAAACAGATGAAAATAAAAGTCATTATAGCCGATGATAATTCCTTTGTTCGCGAAGGAATGCGAATTATATTAAGCACGTACGATGAGTTCGAGGTTGTAGCGACAGTGAATGATGGACAAGAGGCATTCCATTACTGCAAAAATCATGATGTAGATATCGCGCTATTGGATGTGCGCATGCCGAACATGAACGGGGTCGAAGCGACCAAACTCATATGTGAGCAAACAAAGACGAAACCTCTTATACTTACTACTTTTGATGACGATGAATATATTTTAGATGCCATGCGAAACGGCGCGAAAGGATATTTTTTGAAAAATACCGACCCAGAGAGGATACGGGAAGCGATTAAAGCAGTATATAACGGAAATATCATTATGCAGGATGTCGTAATGGAAAAGATCAAGTCCAGCTTAAAAGAAGAAAAAGAAGCAGAACCTAAAATCGACAAGAGCCTTTTTACGGAACGAGAAATGGAAATTATGTCTTTCATTGCGAAAGGGCTTTCGAACAAAGAAATTTCGAAACAGCTTTTTATATCGGAAGGAACAGTCGCCAATTACATCACTTCGATTTTAGATAAAACAGGATTACAGCATCGCACACAGATCGCCATTTATTATTTAACAGGAAAAATTAGTTGAGGGAGATCAATGGAGCTTTGGTTCATCCTGAGCAAACTAATCGTGTGGGTCTATGTGGCTGTCTGTTACGTGTACTCTGATAATACCGCTATTTCTTGGTTTGTCTTTTCTTCTCTTGTCTACTTTTGTATCAATATGGTCATTTACATCGTCAAAAAAGATACAGTGAAAAAGGGCGCGGTGCTGCTATCGATCTGTCTTATACTTACTGCGAGTTTCTATATTTACCCTTTATTTATTTTGCTTTTGCCCATCAATCTATATGAATTCGCTTCTGGCCATATACGTAAAAAATGGATGCTGTTTCTCTTGCTTTTGCTTCCAATTTTCTTTGTCCAAGAAGAAGTATATCCTATATATGGGCTTGTTGCGTCGTTTACTTTTATGGGTGTTACTATGGCAAAACAGTACACGTTTAGAGCAGAACAATTGGAAGACCGCCTTGATAAAATGCGGAAAGATATGCAACGATTAACCAAAAGTTTAAACGAATATCATGAATACATAAAGCAGTCAGAATATACGCTTCAATTAGAGGAACGAAACCGGCTGTCTCAAGAAATCCATGATAAAATCGGACATTCCATGACCGGGGCGCTGATTCAGTTGGAAGCGGCGAAGCGCTTAATGGACATGGACAAAGAAAAAGCAAAAGAACTATTGCAAAACGCCATCCATATCTCGAAAGAAGGAATTGAAAATATAAGAATGACGTTAAAACAAATAAAGCCCCCATCCGAACAAATCGGTATGAATCGAGTGAGATTATTCATAGAGGAATTTTCGGCTAAACACCACATTCAAATTCCGCTTGTATGCAAAGGGGATTTGGAGGTCATTTCCCCTATCCAATGGAAAATTATTTATGAGAATATTGCCGAGGCGTTAACGAATGCGATGAAATATGCGGAAGCGACTGTTGTTTCCGTTGAGATTCATGTACTTAACACTCTCATTAAAGTGGAAGTGAAAGATAATGGAAAAGGCGCCGAAAAAATAAAAAAAGGCCTTGGAATCATGGGAATGGAAGAACGGGCCGCTTCGGTAAACGGCACTGTAATTGTCGATGGCACAAAAGGCTTTTCTGTGACAACGTTGCTTCCTATTCTTCAATGAATGACCTCATGCAGAAAACATGAAAATTCTCATGTGAAGAAGATGAACTCCTACACTTACAGGGGTTCATCTTTTTTTCTATAATAAGCAACATAAAGCAGGTAAAGAGGGTGAAGGGATGAACATATTAGAAATCAAAAACGTAACGAAAAAATTTGGCGACTTCATCGCAGTAGATAATATGTCTTTAACGGTAGCGGAAGGGGAAATATTTGGATTCCTCGGGGCAAACGGCGCTGGGAAAAGTACGACAATCAATATGATTTCCGGGCTGCTGCGTCCCAATGCGGGTGAGATCAAGATTCTTGGAAAAGACATTGGCAAACATAGTCATTTTGCGAAAAGAAATATCGGCATCGTTCCCCAAGATATTGCGATTTATGAAGATTTAACGGCATATGAAAATGTGAAATTTTTTGCCGGCTTATACGGACTGCGTGGTTCCCAGCTACATGAGCGGGTAGAAGAAGCATTACAGTTTGTCGGATTAAGCGATAAACAAAAAAGCTATCCGAAAAATTTTTCAGGCGGAATGAAACGCAGATTAAATATCGCTTGCGCGATCGCCCACCGACCGAAGCTGATTATTATGGATGAGCCTACCGTGGGCATTGATCCGCAATCTAGAAATTATATTTTGGCCTCTGTCAAAAAGCTCAACGAAATGGGATGTACGATCATTTATACAAGCCACTATATGGAGGAAGTCGAAGAAATCTGCACGCGAATTGCCATCATCGATCATGGAAAAATCATTGCGGAGGGAACGAAAGAACAGCTTGAAGCGATTATCACGAATACAAAAGACGTTTGGATTGGAGTCAAATCAATGGATAACATGGATATCAACAAACTTAAAGCCATTAGTGGGGTAAAGGCAGTGCAATGCGAAGAAAACATGGTGAAAATTAGCTCGGATATAGGAGTCAATAACCTTAACCGCATTATCCAATGTTTGATGAATGATGGCGTGGAAATACGTTCACTGGAAGAAAAGCCGCCAAATTTAGAAACGGTCTTCCTTACCTTAACGGGAAGAAATTTAAGAGATTAGCCTTTTAACCTACCGTAATATAAAGGAGGTTTTTTCTTGAATATCGTTAATATCGCCATAAAGGAAATAAAAAGAGATTTTCGTGATGTGAGAACGCTTATTTTTATGCTTGCATTTCCGATTGTGCTCATGTTAATACTTGGTACAGCTCTTTCTAATGCTTTTGATTCCACCATTTCGGTAGGGGATATTCATGTTTTGTACAAAGACAAAACGGCTGGGGAGTTTTCCACATATGTTCGTACATTTATAAAAGAAGCAAAGAAATCTGACATTCATTTCAAAAAAGCTTCCCATCATATGGATGGGAGAAGAGAGGTCAAGCAGGGGAATTATGACGGTTACATGGAAATCGATAATCAAGGCGTACAGCTGTATACGAACAATAACAATTCGGTCAAAGGCAGTATTATTCAAGGAATGGTGGCTGCTTTTGCCGATAAATATAATATGGTTGCGGCTGTGACGCAAGTGAAGCCCAATCAAGTCCATATGCTGATGAACAACGGCCATCGTGATGATTATATACAAGAAACCTCCCTGCATTCTAAACGGCAACCAGGCGCCATGGACTATTATGCCATTACGATGACAACGATGATTGCTCTTTATGGAGCCGTATCGGCCAGTTATTTAATAAGGGGAGAAAGAACACGGAAAACAGCAGATCGGTTACTAGCGGCGCCAATTCATAAAAGTGAAATTTTTATCGGAAAAATACTCGGAAGCATGGTTACCAATTTTCTTTGCGTTGCCATTATCATCGTTTTCAGTAAGTTTGTCTTCAAAGCGTATTGGGGAAACCACCTTGCACTCGTATACCTTGTAGTGTTCACCGAAGTACTATTCGCCGTTAGTTTCGGGCTAGGCATCAGCTACATTGCAAGGACAGAAGGAGCTGCGAAAATGATTGTCATGGTGGTGATACAGTTAGCGTCTTTCTTTGGCGGGGCGTATTTTAAAATAGAAGCTACAAGTACAATAGCAAGGTTGATTACTAATCTTTCTCCGCTCACATGGGCAAACACGGCTATTACAAAAATGATTTATGCCAACGATTTGTCCGCCAGCTTTCCTGCCATACTCCTAAATGTCGGATTATCAGCGTTGTTTTTGCTGATTGCAGGGATGTCGCTCACAAGACGGGAGGGATTATAAGATGCGCGATCTCGTTTGGCTAATAAGGCATACATTAAAAAGGACGTTTAGCAACAAAAGAAATATACTATTATATTTTGGTACTCCATTGATCGGGATTATAATATCTCTACTTGTTTACGGCGGTTCTACAGCGAAGGATTTGCATGTCGGTATGGTAAACCATGATCCTCATTATATTACCAATGATACGATACGTTTTATCAAAAGCATTGAACATATATCGGTTACGAATGTAAAAGAATCAGAAATAGATGACAAAATCACGTCTGGAAAACTAGACTGTGTGGTTATTTTTCATTCAGGGTTTTCACAAAGCGTTCAAGAAGGACGTCCTAGCCATATTCAAATCGTTTCGATCCGGGGAACAGAAATTACAGGTTTTATCAAATCGTATCTGTATCATTACATCGATAATATTGCTGCCCTCGGCCAAATTGCAAAAGGGGATGAACATACGTTTTTGGAAATGTACAAACGTTATCAGCAAGCTCCGTTCAACATGTCAGTCCATTCGTTACAAGATACATCGAAACACAAATATATGACGTATCAAACGATCGGATATTTGCTCATGATCATGCTTTTATCGGCGGGAAATTTAGCCGAAATCATTATTAAAGAAAAAGAAAATCGAACCTATTTCCGATTATTATCCACTCCTATTAATGCAAAGCAGTATGTATTATCAAATGTCATCGTCAACATGATCGTAATGACGGGACAGATTATCATTACGCTAATCATGATGGATACAGTATTTCACATCAAAACAAATATTCCTTTTTGGCAAATGACAACGATCCTTATGCTTTTTGCCTTGGTAGCCATTGGAGTAGCGTTAATGACAGTGGCTTTTGCGAGCAGTTCCGCTTCTTCAGGAGCGATGCAAAATTTATTAACGGTTCCTACATGCATGCTTGCTGGATGTTTTTGGCCAGTGGATATTATGCCTGCGTTTGCGCAAAAAATGGCTGATTTTCTTCCGCAGCGGTGGGCGTTAGATACGCTATTGAAATTACAGCAAGGGCATCATTTCGGAAGCTTATATTTAAATATACTGATTCTCTTTGCCTTTGCGCTCGCTTTTTTCTTAATTGCTGTTTACAAATTTGGGAGAAATCATAGTGTGGGCAATTTTTTATAACCAATATCTCTTTCCCATGGTTAGGCAAATATAGGTGATCATTTTACAAAACATCACTATATATTAGTATTAGGATACGATACCATGAAGAATAGATTGAGGTGAAAACATGCCCAAAATCTTTATCGATCCGGGGCATGGCGGCAAAGATACAGGCGCGGTTGGAAACGGGCTGCAAGAGAAAGATATTACGTTATCCATTGCATTGGAGATGCAACGCATATTGCAAGACGAATATGAAAACGTTTCTGTGCAGTTAAGCCGTACGAGCGATACGGCTGTACCATTAAGTCAGCGGGCGGCAAAAGCGAACCGCTGGGGTGCCGACGTTTATCTAGCCATTCACGTAAATGCTGGGGGAGGAACGGGGTATGAGGATTATATTTATGAAGGACTTTCCGATCATTCCAAAACAGCGCGGATTCGCGATATCATTCACGAAGAAGTGATACGGGCGACAGGATTCCGCGACCGCGGGAAAAAGAAAGCAAACTTTTACGTGCTAAGAGAAACGGCCATGCCAGCGGTGCTTACGGAAAACGGATTTGTCGATCGAGAGGAAGACGCGGAAAAGTTGAAAGATCCTGCTTTTCTGCAAACGATCGCAAGAGGGCATGTGAATGGGTTAGCGAAAGCATTCCACTTAACAAAAAAGTCAGATGCGAACGATTTGATTCGTGTCATTGTCGATGGGAAACAAATCGGTGTCTATGAAGACAAGGAAAATGTATTGAAACAAGTAGAATACTATTTAGAAAAGGCTAATAAAATAGAGATGGAACGAGTGAAAAGATGAGTTTGTGTAGCAAAGCCTATCGCACTTTGTGAAGTGCGATAGGCTTTTTTGATTGGTTTGTCTCAAGATACAAGCCGTTGCCAATCCCCTCCTTTTTCATAGAGTATATCAAGGTTTCACTAGAGGAGGAGATCGAATGTACGGATATTCTATTGTTCAGCTAGCGCGTAATTACGCACATAAATTAGACCGTCCTTTGCGTCATTTTATGGTAAGTATGTATAAGCCTTTTATATATACTCCGTGTATTATTCATAAACATCTAGAAAGATGGATGAAAAAGACGAAAAAAATTCCGGTCATCATTCATTTTCATGATGAGGATGGTATTTTCGCTCTCAAGGAAATCGAAAAACAACATTTTCGCATGAAAATTCATCATCAATTCCGTTATATCCCTTCGTGCAGTGCCGAGGTGACTCCGCAAGCGTTAGAGCAAATTTTACAGCGCTCCGATGTGAAAAAAGTATACTTAAACCGAAAAGTAAGCGCGCTATTGAATAATGCTGTTCCATCAGCGAATGCGAAACATGTGACAGTGAACGGGACAACGTTAAGCGGAAAAGGGGTAACGATTGCGATTGTTGACACAGGAATTTATCCGCATCCGGACTTGGAAGGACGGATTATTGAGTTTGTCGATTTTGTTAATGGGCGTACTGCCCCGTACGATGATAATGGACATGGAACCCATTGCGCCGGCGATGCGGCGGGAAACGGCCGCATGTCTTCCGGATTGTATGCGGGGCCGGCATATGAGGCAAATGTGGTAGGAGTAAAAGTGCTGAACAAGGCAGGAGCTGGCACCCTTGATACAATCATTCGCGGAATTGAATGGTGCATCCAATATAATGAAACGAATCCAAACAACAAGATTGATATTATTTCACTGTCACTAGGCGGCGAACCGCAGCCGTTTCCTGCCGAAAATGACGATCCGCTTGTGCAGGTGGTGGAAAAGGCATGGGATCATGGCATTGTCGTCTGTGCTGCAGCTGGAAATGCGGGGCCGGAATATAGAACGATTTCTAGTCCAGGAATCAGCGATAAAATTATTACCGTCGGCGCCCTCGATGACCTTGATACGGCCGAGACAAGGGCGGATGATAAAGTTGCCGATTTCTCCAGCCGCGGGCCTACCAATTACGGGGTGACAAAGCCTGATATTGTCGTGCCGGGAGTCAATATCATTTCGCTGCGCGCGCCGAGATCCACGTTGGACAAATATCAGAAACAAAGTCGCATCGACCAATATTATACGAGCATGTCAGGAACATCCATGGCGACACCGATTTGCGCGGGCATTGTTGCTTTAATGCTGCAGCATAAACCAAATGCCGCACCAGATGAAATTAAACAGGCCCTAAAAGAAGGTACTGATCTATGGAAAGGGCTTGACCCTAATGTATATGGAGCGGGGTATGTTAACGCCAAAAAAGCAATTGAATTACTAAAAGCATAAAAAAGAAGAGGAAAGCGTTATTCGCCGCTTCCCTCTTCTTTATCTTTGCGATTATTGTTGTAATTGTATTTGGACGGATCGACCGGCTTAAATCCTTTCGGAGTATAGAACCGCAACAAATCACCGTATACGACTTTATCGGAAAGGTCCAGTTTCGTACGGGCAATTTGTTCCATTCGTTTAATTTCTGGAGTTTCTTTCAACGGTTCGCCCGTCTTCGAATCATAATATTTTCCGTTTACCGCCGTTACGGTCGGAGTGACGAAGTTGCCGTTGCGGAACGGCACGATTTCCTGATGTTCCGGCGACAACAGGTCTGTACCGAAATGGACATAATTTTTTGTATCAATGCCTAACAGGTGAAGAACTGTCGGCAATAAGTCAATTTGTCCGCCGTATTTATGAATAACGCCGCCTTTGACGCCAGGAATATGGATAAACAAAGGAACTCGTTGTAATTGCGCGTATTCAAACGGCGTAATTTCTTTTCCTAGTAGTTGCGACATTGCTTTATTATGATTTTCGGAAATTCCATAATGGTCACCATATAAAATGATGACGGAACGGTCGTATAAGCCGGATTTTTTCAGATAATCAAAGAACTCTTTTACCGCTTCATCCAAATAACGGGCGGTTTGGAAATAACGGTCTACCGAGCCATCGCCTGTATCCGCCGGTTCGATCGTTGCGTCTTCCTCGCTAATTGGATAAGGGAAATGGTTTGATAGCGTGATAAATTTGACATAAAACGGTTCTTTCAACGATTCCAACAATGGAATCGATTCTTTAAAGAACGGTTTGTCCTTTAATCCATAGTTAAGCACATCGTGGTCATTCATATCATAGTAGCTTGCATCAAAGAAATGATCGAACCCGAACGATTTATAAATTTCATCACGGTTCCAGAACGTTTTATAGTTACCATGGAACACCGCCGACGTATATCCATACTGGCGGAGAATTGCCGGTGCTGCTTGATACGTGTTTTGTCCTTTGGTTGTAAACACAGCTCCTTGTGGCAAGCCGAACAGCGAGTTTTCTAACATGAACTCTGCATCCGATGTTTTCCCTTGACCGGTTTGATGGAAGAAGTTATCAAAGTAAAAGGTGTTCGGATCATGCACAAGCGAATTTAAAAATGGAGTTACTTCTTGGCCATGCAATTTATAATTAATCAAAAAGTTTTGGAACGATTCTAAATGAATGTAAATTACATTCATTCCTTTTGCGACACCGAAATACTTCGGATTTGGTTTCGCATATGTTGCTTGTACATGGTTTAAAACCGTTGTAATATCGCTTTTATTCGCAAACGCGCGCTGTGTCGAAGATTTCATGCTTTGCACAGCGTCATAAATTAAGTAGTTGTAGACCCCTAAATATTTCACGATGTAGTTTCGGTCAAACGTTCTTGTCAGCAGTTGCGGGCGGTCCACTTCAGCTAGCGCAAGGTTCGCGGTAAAAATGAGGACAGCAGTCGCGAACACAATGCTTTTTTTGTAGCGTCCGACCTGCACCGCTGGCAGGGAGAAACGTTTCGAAGCGACAATCGCTATTAAAATAATCGTATCTAAAAAATAGAAAATATCGTACCACTTGAGCAATTCCCAAATACTTCCGCCAAGATCGCCGAAGTTTTTCGTCTGCGTGAGTGTTGGAAATGTAATAAAGTCGCTAAAGAAACGGTAGTATACAATATTGGCGTATAAAATAAACGATAAGATGAAATTAATAATAATGAGCCATGTATACGCTCGTTTTCCTTTCGCCAATAACGCTAATCCTAAAAAGAAAACAGCAGAGCTGATCGGGTTAATAAACAGCAGAAACTCCTGCATGGAATTGCTGATGCCCAGATTAAATTCAGCTAGATAAGCTACATACGTTTTCATCCAAAACAAAAATACAGCAAAAATAAAAAAAACAATATATTGGTTAGGGAGAGAACGGTATTTGTTTAACAGTTTTGCACCAATCCTCTTCACGTTCTCTTCGCCTCCTTGTTTATTATTTGAACGCCTAGTGCAATGGATAGCACATATACATATATGAACAACAGCTGCACAAAGTGCCGCGTGCAGCATGCGAGGCATTCTGTCATTATTTTACGTTGAAAAATCTCCACGTCAAGTAGCATAATACCTATTTTATATAAAGTCAATGGAATGTTTTTATTCTATTTCCACTTTATTTTCGCTTTCCTCGCTGTCTGTCCCCCCTTTCTCTGCCATTTGCCAAGCGTTTCTTTCTGTTTTATATAGACGAAAGTGGAAAGGAAATGGTTTCACGTTTATGGAAAAAATTCTGTCCAATTGAACGGCCATGCCCTCTAACCATTTTATTAAGCGAGTGACGCATTATGATAAAAAATAATTGGATGTACCGGATTTTGCTGTTTTTTGGTATATTTTTCTATGCATAACCTGTAACTATGTAGAAATTAGAATGAAGAAAAGAGGAAGGGATACTAGGATGACCACGGCACGGAAATATTATTTAGACCCACCGAAAGTATTGGTGACTGGATTTGCCGTGATTATTTTCATCGGTGCTATGTTGTTAATGCTTCCAGTGGCGACGAATGATGGAAAAGGATTGTCTTTTTTAGATGCGTTATTTACGGCAACATCGGCTACATGTGTAACGGGATTAGTGGTTGTTGATACGGGAACGACGTTTACCCTATTTGGGCAGCTTGTTATTTTAGCGCTTATTCAAGTAGGCGGACTTGGATTTATGACATTTGCAACGATGTTTGCCTTTCTGCTTGGAAAGCGGATTTCGTTGCAAGAACGGTTATTGCTTCGGGAAGCGATGAATAATTTAACACTCGAGGGAATCGTCCGTTTAGTGAAGAGGGTATTAATTTTTACGGTAATAATTGAGGGGATCGGCGGCCTTGTATTGGCCATTCGTTTTGCATTTGATATGCCGCCGCTAAAGGCTTTCTATTTTGGGATGTTTCATGCGATCTCCAATTTTAATAACGCAGGTTTTGATTTAATGGGAGATTTCCGAAGTCTAACAGGATACGTGGAAGATCCAGTTGTTACGCTTGTTGTATGCGCCCTTATTATTTTAGGTGGCATTGGTTTTATCGTCATAAATGAGGTGTACGAATATCGGCAGACGCGCCGCTTTTCCCTTCATACAAAAGTCGTCGCCGTAACGAACGGCCTCTTGTTAGCATTTGGCACGCTGCTCATTTTTTTGTTTGAGCTTCATAATCCAAAAACGCTCGGGCCATTATCTCCGCTTGGCAAGTTTTTGGCCTCCTTCTATCAGGCGGTAACACCAAGAACGGCTGGATCGAATACGTTGAATATTCCTGATTTAACGCAGCCGACATTGTTTTTGATTATATTTCTTATGTTTGTTGGCGCCTCTCCCGGTTCAACTGGCGGCGGCATCAAGACGACCACTTTTGCGACATTATTGGGAGCGGTTTGGTCGCAAATACGAGGAAAAGAGGATGTCGTCTTTTTTAAAAAGCGGATTATGTATGATACGATTTATAAATCGTTAACCGTAACGATCAGCGGTTTGTTTATCGTTATGTTTGTAACGATGCTGTTAACGATTACGGAAAAAGGAAAAGACTTTTTAATGATTTTATTTGAAGCAACGTCGGCATTTGGCACGGTAGGATTGTCTATGGGACTGACACCGGAGCTATCTCCATTCGGAAAGGTGTTAATTATATTTACGATGTTTGCGGGAAGAGTCGGGCCATTAACGATCGCTTACGCTGTAACATTGCATCGCAAGCCGGATCCGTTCCGCTATCCAAAAGGGAAAATTATGATTGGTTAAGCAAGAATGCAAAAATAAGCAAAAGTGTGAGAAAGAAAGAAAAAGAAAAGATAAAATGAGCCAAATCGTGTTCACTTCTTTCCTTTTGCTCCTTTACAGGGAAACAAGAAGCGAGTAATATAGCTGCTATAATGCAACACTATATAGGGAAATCGCTGAATCCTTAATGGAGCGGGGGACCCAATGTTGTAACGTCCGTTACTTGGGGTGAATCCTGAAAAGGAAGGGCTATCTCTCCATGCCCTAACCCGACAGCTAACCTCGTAAGCGTTCTGGGGAGGGATGTAAAGGGAAATGTTCGCCTAATCTAACCGTTGAGTACATTCTCAACGGTTTTTTTCTTTTTGAATGATGATGGATGAAAAAGGAAAGGTAATACGTAAGGGGGAGATAGAACGATGGCTTCTTTGAAACGATGGCTAATTGGTTCGCCGATGGAAACAAAACGGCTAAAACACGAAAAGTTGCCAAAATGGAAGGCTTTAGCCGTGTTTTCATCCGATGCGCTTTCATCGGTTGCGTACGCAACGGAAGAGATTTTATTAGTATTAATGTTGTTAGGAACGAGCGTGTTTTTTTATTCGCTGCCGATTGCAGTTGCCATTTTAGTGCTGCTGCTGCTTGTGACGTTATCCTATCGCCAAATTATTTACGCATTTCCGTCCGGAGGCGGAGCTTACGTAGTTGCTAGAGATCATTTAGGAACGGCGACCAGCCTCGTTGCCGGCGCGGCATTAATGATTGATTATATTCTTACTGTAGCGGTCAGCATTAGCTCAGGCGTGGCGGCGTTAACGTCGGCGTTTCCAAGCTTGCTGCCGTGGAAAGTACAAATCGGAGTAGCGCTCGTATTGCTGCTGATGATTTTAAACTTGCGTGGAATTACCGAGTCAGCCACAGTGTTTGCGTACCCAACGTACTTGTTTATTATTTTCGTGTTAGTGCTTATTGCTGTAGGGGGATGGCAGCTGTGTCATGAAGGATGGCATGGGTTTAATTACAAAGAGCATGCTTCTGCTGCACATTTTTTTGCTTCAGGTTATAGTGTGTTTATTTTATTAAGAGCATTTGCATCAGGATGTTCGGCGATGACAGGGATAGAAGCCATTAGCAACGGTGTCCCGGCATTTAGACCGAATAGCTCAAAAAATGCAGCCATAACAATGGGATGGATGTCCGTTTTATTAGGGATGATGTTTTTAGGAATTACCATTTTAGCGGCAGGGTTTGGTGTGACGCCATTAGAACATAAGACGGTCATTTCCCAAATTGGCCATCATGTTTTCGGGAATAGTATATTCTTTTACCTATTTCAAATGATTACGATGCTTATTTTAGTACTGGCCGCAAATACAAGCTTTGCCGGTTTTCCGCAGCTGGCTTCCATTATTGCCAACGATCGATTTTTGCCGAGAAGCTTGGCGGCGCGCGGCGACCGTCTTGTATTTTCGAACGGAATTATTCTGCTAAGTATTTTGGCCATCGTGCTGATTGTTACATTTCACGGTGAAACTCACTCACTGATCCCGCTGTATGCAGTCGGTGTGTTTCTTTCGTTCACGATCGGCCAAAGCGGAATGCTAAAGAAAATATGGAAAGATAAAGAAATGCGACGTGCGACCACGATTCTGACCATTGGGGCAGGAACGATTGTAACGGGGCTGGTCACCATTATTACAGTGGTGGCGAAATTTACGCAAGGCGCATGGCTGGTCATTGTCGCCATTCCATTATTAGTGTGGATGTTTTACCGCATTCACGATCATTATGAAAAATTAGGAGAACAGCTAAAACTGGACGAACCGGAGTGGGCACGTCGCAAAAAAATGTTAAAGCCGAAAGTGATTATTCCGATTTCAGGGGTAAGTAAAGTAGTCGCGCAATCAGTGCAGTACGCACGCAGCATCTCCAACGATATTAAGGCGATCTCTGTAATTTTCTACGAGGAGGAGGAACAAAAGCTAAGAGAAAAATGGGAAAAATTTTATCCCGATATTCCATTGCAGGTGATCTATTCTCCTTATCGGACGATTCTGTCTCCAATATTAGACTATATTAACGAGGTGGAAAAACAAGCGAATGGTTTGCCGATTACGATTTTAATGCCGCAATTTATCGTAAAAAAATGGTGGCATACGCTTTTGCATAACCAAACGGCGATTATTTTGCGCTTTTTCTTGATTCTAAAAAAGGACATTGTCATTGCGACATTACCGTATCATTTACGGGAATAATGTGTCGACAGAAGCAGAAATATTTCCTTGGAAATCGACATGTGTCGAATGGGCAAAAAAAGTTCCCCCTGTGTGAATCATTGCATATAGTAACGCAGGAGGAACGAATAATGTGGAAATATATATCAATGATCATGTTAGCCTTTGCCGTCAGTATGGACAGTTTAAGCGTTGGGGTGACATACGGAATTAGGAAAATTCAATTTCCGCTTCGCTCAAGGCTCGTCATCGCATGCATGTCCGGCGCGATGTTATTGTCATCCATGTATGTCGGCAGCGTTCTTTTGTTGTTTTTGCCGGTGCAGGCGGAGCGATGGCTGGCTTCCTCTATATTAATTGCCCTTGGCATTTGGGCGATTTATAATGTAGTTAAAAAAGAGGATAAGCACGAAAGGATTGAGCCGTTGGTGGCGGTTCCGCCTCGCATTAAAGTATGGAGGTTTCAATTGGAGCGATTTGGCATCGTCGTTCAAGTGCTAAAACGCCCGACGCTAGGGGATTTGGACCGTTCCGGAAGCATCAGTATGACAGAGGCGATATTGATTGGTTTCGCGCTGTCGATGGATGCGTTTGGCGCGGGAATCAGTGCCTCGTTTTTAGGGTATTCGCCATTGCTGCTTGCCTTGCTTGTATGCACATTAAATATTATTTTTATTGGTTTAGGGTTAAAAGCTGGAAATCTGCTCTCCAAGACAAAGGCAGTGAAAAAGGCTACGGTCATCCCTGGAGCGATTTTAATCTGCCTCGGCATCACGAAAATATTTTTTTGACCATCCTAAAAGCCGTCGCCTTTAGGATGGATTATATTGAATCTCTTTGGCCGTTATATTCGTAACTATTCATAGAAACAATATTTCCATGAGGAGAGATGAACAAATGTGGAAAAAGTTGTTGTCTAAACTTGGAGTAGGAGCTGCAAAAGTAGACCTTGTGCTGCACCGTCCTCACGTACGTCTAGGTGAAAAATTGGAAGGAGAATTTTTGATTGAAGGGGGGACGGTGGCACAACAAATTCGCAAGCTGGAAGTGGAACTGCAACTCACCGTTCAGTCTGATGGAAAAGCATATCGCCGAACGGTGGCCGTCATTCCCGTTGCTCCCGCGTTTACCATTCAGCCCGGGGAAAGAAAGGTATTGCCGTTTTCTTATGTTCTACCGTTGCATCTGCCGATTACCCGTCATAGTGTGCGCTATACATTTGTGACGCGTTTGGATATTGCCGATGGAGCCGACGCCTTTGACCAGGATGCGATTCATATTCTTCCGCCGTTAGCCCTTGAGAAATTGTTTCAAGCGTTTGCGAAACTTGGTTTCCGCGAGAAGCCTTCTTCGGGCAAAATAAGTGCGTACGGCCAAGAATTTGCCTTCTTCCCGACCGACATGTTTAGAGGAACGGTACAGGAAGTAGAATTTTTTGCCCTGCTCGAAGAGGAAGGGGTTCGGTTGTATCTAGAAATAGACGTATGGAACGGATTTGCTGGGCTACGTGAAAAAGAGATGAAACAAGAGATGTTTTTGCGTTATGAAGAGTTAGACGATGTGGAAGGAACAGCTCAAGCGTTGCAACGTGCAATCGAAGAAGCGGTTCAAGCTGCTCAGAACCCTTCCTTCCATATGGGTACTACCTATGCGCCGCCTTATACCGCTCCACACGCATACGATCCTTATCATCAACATCATCCTTATCACCAACATCATCATGGTGGGCATAGCATGATGGGAGCGATTGGCGGATTTGCGGCCGGAATGCTTGCGGGCATGGTAACGGAGGAATTGTTGGAGGACGTCGTTGAGGATGCGTTTGATGATCATGACCTAGGAGACATGCTGGATGTCGGCGATTGGTTTGACGGCGACGACGATATTATATAAGCATCACAGAGGGTGTTTCCAAAAGCAAAATGATGGGACACCCTTTTTTCTGCGTCCATCATCGTGAGGAGCGTTAAGAAAGACGAAAAAGATCCGATGGCCTTTCATGAAAAAGGGCATCGGTTCTTTTATTTATAGGGGTATTTTTATAAAATACCTTTAATAAAACCGTCCAATTAGGCAAGGAGAAAAGGTAATTCTCCTGTTTCGTGGCCAAAAAGTGTTCTTCCAGCATCCAAAGAGGATTTAGACCGATTGTACGACTGTAACCGGGAGTCCGCCCATGTTTGGATGAATGTCTTCGATTGCTAAAAGAACATTTTCTTCAATACGACCGCTGGATTACCAAAAGCAAACGAAAGGAAAGTTCCATCTTCACAGCAATCGATTTAAGTCGTTTGTCATAAATACCTCGTCGCAAGAACCACACGCACCAAGCCATCTTTATATTAAAAGTATATATTTTTTAAAAAATTATTTATATAGTAAAAGTAGGTAGGAATATAAGAAAAAGTTTGCCTTAACATGCCTGCATGGAGTTTTTATAGACTAGCGACCAATCATGTATACTTTTTCTTTTCTCCGCATCCACTGTACACGCGGGCAATGAACATTTACCATTGATCACATGAAGAGGGAATATTCTCTTCTGTAAAATCATTTTCTAAATAGGTGATGGGATTGACAAAATATAGGGAAATTGCCAACGATATCAGGAGTAAAATTTTAAAAGGAATATATAAAAAAAACGAGCAGCTGCCGTTTGAAAAGGAACTATGCGAAAAATATCATGCCAGCAAAATGACGGTCAAAAAAGCGCTCGACCTCCTTGTCGCCGAAGGGCTGATTGTCAAAAAGCGAGGGTCGGGCACGTTCGTCAAAGACGTTCAAACGCAGGAAATGCAGCGCATGACGCTGTCCAATCAGTTCCGCGGATTTACCGCGACGTACGCGGACCGGAAAGTATCAAGCATCGTTTTGGATTTTTCTGTCATCAGCGCACCGGAAAGGGTGGCGACTTATTTAAATATCCAGAAAGACTCGTTTGTGTATGCCATTCGCCGAGTTCGCTGCGTAGACGATCAGCCGCTGGTCATTGAGTCGATGTATATTCCGATTCATGTGATTACGGGGTTAAAAAAGGAACATTTAGAAGCGTCTGTTTACAAATATATTGAAGAAGACTTGGGGCTGAAAATTCAAAGCGCCCACCGCACGATTCGCGTCCGCAAATCAACAGCGGAAGAACAGAGGCATTTGCGCATGCAAGAGCATGACCCGGTTGCCGAAGTCGAACAGGTTGCGTTTTTAGATAACGGACAGGCGTTTGAATATTCGCTTTCTGTGCACCGCTACGATGCGTTTGAATTTAAAACCGTCATTTTACGATAAGGAAGCGAGGGAAGAAGATGAAACTCGAAGGAAGAATCGTATTCATCGGTGACAGCATTACCGAATCGGGAAGATGGAGAGACCCGGAACAAATTGGCTACGGATATGTCCGGCTGATCCGCGACTATCTTATTACCGCTTATCCGCACCGCTCCTTTGATGTTGTTAATCGCGGCGTCAGCGGCAACCGCATTCCTGATCTGCTGGCGAGGTGGGAGCGGGACGTTATCGATCTTCAGCCAGATATCATTTCCATTTCGATCGGCATCAATGATGTATGGCGCCAGCTCGACCATCCAGAAAAGGAGCAAGTATATCCGGACCAATTTGAACGGGTATATACGCAGCTGGCTGTGCAAACGAAGGAAAAAACGAAAGCGCAGCTGATATTTATGGAGCCGACCATTATCGGCGAGGATATTCATTCAGAAGGAAACATAAAGCTGAAACCGTATGTGAAAATTGTGCAAAAAATGGCGCGGCGGTTTCGAGGTATTTTAGTGCCTACCCATCAGGCGTTTCTCGCCTATTTACAAGCGCGTTCGCCATATAGACTGACAACAGATGGTGTTCACATGAATTCCATCGGCAATATGCTGATGGCGCGTACTTGGATAGGTGCGGTGAAAAAAGTGAATTGATCTCTTTCATTACTTTCCTTTCTTTGGCTGAAGAGGAGGTCTTGTCGCTCGATGATGATGAAAACAGTCCGACGGCTCGCAAAGAAGAGCCCGTCGGATTTTTTGTGAAGAAAAAATTTCCAAGAGTTTAGAGTGAGAGGAAATTTATAGGCAGATAGATACCTCTTTTGGCGGTGGTAGAAATAGAAGATTTGTAGTAAAATAAAGCGTGCTGACTTTTTGGCATGTATTGATTTGGTAAAAGGAAAAGAGCAGGAAAGTGCTATAAAGAGAAGCGAAGAGTGATATTTTGGCATAGCGGAAAAATATGCTATATAAGTAGAGACAACTTATAATTTCGAAAAGAAAGGAATGCTAGCGAATGGACATTGTAGAGATTATAAAGGCCATTATTTTAGGAATGGTTGAAGGATTAACGGAGTTTGCACCGGTTTCCTCAACGGGCCATATGATTATTGTCGATGATATGTGGCTGAAATCGCAGGAATTTTTAGGGAAGTATGCAGCAAACACTTTTAAAGTTGTCATTCAGCTTGGCTCGATTTTGGCGGTCGTTGTCGTGTTTAAAGACCGATTTATCGACTTGCTTGGGCTGCGTGGACGCCATCGCGATGGACAGCCGCGCTTGAAGCTGATGCAAGTGATTGTCGGACTCATTCCAGCAGGGGTATTAGGAGTGTTGTTTGAGGATTATATTGACGAGCACTTATTTTCGACCGCAACCGTGTTGATCGGATTAGTGCTCGGGGCGCTGTTGATGATTGCCGCTGATTGGTTTGCTAAAAAGAATACTCCGAAAGCGCAAACGGTCGACCAAATTACATATAAGCAGGCGCTTATCGTCGGTCTTGTTCAATGTTTGTCCTTATGGCCAGGATTTTCCCGATCCGGCTCGACGATTTCCGGCGGGGTGCTGGCGGGAATGAGCCACCGCGCCGCGGCCGACTTCACGTTCATTATGGCTGTACCGATTATGGCCGGCGCAAGTGGCTTGTCGCTGTTAAAAAACTGGCAGTACGTGACGGCGGCCGATATCCCGTTTTTCATCGCTGGCTTTATTAGCGCATTTTTGTTTGCCTTGCTCGCGATTCGCTTTTTCTTAAAGCTGATTAACCAAATTCGCCTCGTGCCGTTTGCGGTGTACCGCATTGTCTTGGCGCTGGTCATTTACGTCTTGTATTTCTAGAATGATTTAGCAAGGAGAATACGCTTTTATGCCCGATGGACGCATTCCATCGGGTGTTTTTATTCCAATAGTCCAAGCTTCATCGCTTTGACGACCGCCCCAGCCCGCGAGTCGACGTCTAATTTTCGCAAAATCAAAGATACGCGGCATCAAACAAAAGCCTTCATTTTACAACACTAATCATGTATAATATACATAGAAGGTTCGTATAAATAAAATAAGACCAAGGGTGCTGCAACACCCTCGGTCCTGCAATAGAACGGTTCCCTGCAAGGGGGATCGGCAGCAGAGCGGAAATAATCCACCCGTAGCTCCGACAACTCAAGGGTGGATTATTTCTTTTGGTTGTAAGACAGTATTGAAACGATAAGACTTGCAAAAGCTATCGCAAACATTAACGCTTCAAACACTGTCATCGGCATCACCCCCTTTCTGCATATAAAGGGGTACATGCCGACCCACCCTTGAGTTCTCCCGTACTATTGCCTTCCTATTATACTATATATTTACAACTGTTGGAAACGGAAGATAGTAAGGTTTATCTTCTGTTTTTTTGTTGGAAAGTAGATACTTTGTAGGACATTTCAGCTTGTCGACTTTGGCGACAAGCTGAAAGCCCGTCGAAAAAACTCGACGGGCCTTTTTATTAGTTCATATTGATCCAGACACTCTTCACTTCGGTATAGTTTTCTAAAGCATAGCTACCCATTTCGCGGCCGATACCTGATTGTTTATAACCGCCAAACGGAGAAGCAGCGTCAAAGACGTTGTAGCAGTTTACCCACACTGTTCCAGCTTGCAACTTATGAGCAATTAGGTGAGCTTTTTTCAAGTCTTGGGTCCAAACACCAGCTGCAAGGCCATAAATGCTGTCGTTCGCTTTTTTAACCAGATCATCAATATCATCAAATGGCATTGCTGCAACAACTGGTCCGAAAATTTCTTCTTTTGAGATAGTCATATTGTGGTTAACATCTGCAAAGATGGTTGGAGAAACGAAGTATCCTTTCTCAAATGGAATCGTTCCACCGGTTACAACTTCCGCTCCTTCTTCAATCCCCTTGTCAATATAACTTTTTACATGAGCTTGTTGTTGTGCTGAAATAAGTGGCCCCATTGTAGTATCTGGTTCTAAACCATTACCTAGTTTGATTGATTTTGCAGCAGATGCTAAATCAGCTACTACATTGTCATACATTTTCTTTTGGACATATAAACGGCTTCCAGCAGCACAAACTTGTCCTTGGTTGAACATAATTCCTCTTAAAGCCCCTGGAATGGCTTTGGAAAGGTCGGCAAGGAGATTTGCCGCCTAATTCAAGAGTCACACGTTTTAGTGTATTAGCGGCAGATCTCATAATAGATTTACCTACATTAGTAGAGCCTGTACATGCAATTTTATCCACTAACGGGTGATCTACTAGTGCTTGTCCAGCAGTTGGACCATAGCCTGGCACGATATTGATTACACCTTTAGGGAATCCAGCTTCACTAATTAATTGAGCTAAATATAAAACGGACAACGGAGTGTTTTCAGCTGGTTTTAAAACAATTGTACATCCCGTTGCCAAAGCAGCACCTAATTTCCAAGCCGCCATCAGTATTGGGAAGTTCCAAGGAATAATTTGCCCTACTACTCCAACAGGTTCGTGTAAAGTATAGTTAAAGTAATTGCCTTGAACAGGAATAGTTTGCTCGACAATCTTTGTAGCCCAACCAGCGTAATAGCGGATGTGCTCAATAGCTAAAGGAACGTTCGCATTAGATGTTTCCGCAAATGGTTTACCATTATCTAAAGTTTCTAGCTGTGCTAACTCTAATTTATGCTCTTCCATCAAGTCAGCTAATTTATACATCAATCGACTGCGCTGCCCATCTTTCTCCAAGGACCGTTGTCAAATGCCTCGCGAGCTGCTTTAACCGCTAAATCGATATCCTCTGCAACTGCTTCGGAAACAGTCGCCAATACCTCACCTGTAGCAGGATTAAATGTTTGAAACGTTTTCCCGGAAATGCAAATTCCCCGTTTATGTATAATTTTTTAACACCTTTTAAAAATTCTACTAATCTTGGACTTAATTAAGTTGCCACTGTTGTCACTATAAATTTCCTCCTTTGGGTAATTAAAAAAAGATAATAGGATGAAGAGCTTTCAATAAAGCACTTTCGTTAAAAAGGAAAAAATTTCTTTATGGAAATTTTATCATATTTACACTAAAAAAAACAATAGATATATTTTATTTGCAACTAATCTTTCTTCATATTTCATACTTTAAGAAGGGGTTTTGTTCAATAGGCACTATACTGAACAAAACGAAAAATTATTTTTAATAAAAAATTTATTTTGCTAAAAAACTATCTTTCGTTTGGCATGCAAGGGAAATCGGGCCGAAAAAATGAAAAACAATTATAGAGGATTGTGGCATCACAAAATAAGACACGGCATCCTGTGGATACCGTGTCTAGTTGTTGAGAGGAATAGCTGCTTTTGTCCTACATTTCTTCAGGAGCACGAATTTCTAACAGCCGCAATCCTTCTTTATATAAGTCTTTTTTTCTTAATTTTTCCTTGATTCCTCAATCAATGCCAACAGCTTTTCCAACGCATCTCCCGCGTCGGACCGCTCCATGTTTCGGTGGTAGCGATCTTTGTTTTGGTAAAGATGATAAATGGCGCTTTGCAGTGATTCGTTCGTTAAGTCTTCTTCCATCAACACTTCGGCGTAACCCGATTTTTCAAAAGAGCGGGCGTTTAAAATTTGGTCGCCGCGGCTCGCTTCCTTGGATAGAGGAATGAGCAGCATCGGTTTGCGCAAGGCGAGAAACTCGAAAATTGAGTTGGCGCCGGCGCGCGATAGGACGATATCGGCCATCGCCATCAGATGAGGAAGCTCTTCATGGACGTATTCAAATTGCTTATAGCCTTTTTCTTTCGCCAATTTAGCGTCGACATTTCCTTTTCCGCAAATATGGACGATTTGAAAATCGGCAAGCAGTTTTGGCAAATTGGCGCGCAGCGCGTCATTAATTCGTTTCGAGCCTAGACTTCCGCCCATGGCGAGAAGAACCGGCTTTCCTTTTTCAAACTGGCAAAGCTTTCGTCCTTTGTCGGCGTCCCCACGCTTTAATTCCTCACGAACGACCGCTCCAAGGTAAACGCCCTTTTCTTCCTTGACGTGGCGCATCGTTTCCGGGAATGTGACGCAAATTTTGGTCGCAAACGGCATCGCGATTTTATTGGCCAGTCCTGGGGTAATATCCGATTCGTGAATGATGGACGGCACCCCACTTAACCACGCGCCGATGATGACAGGGACGGACACAAATCCACCTTTGGAAAAGATGATATCCGGCTTTTCTTTTTTGATGATGCGGTACGCTTGCCAAGTGCCTTTCAGCACTTTAAACGGGTCTTTAAAGTTGTTCCAATCGAAATAGCGGCGCAACTTTCCGGTCGAAATCGGAAAGTAAGGCACGTCGTCCATTTTTGCGATAATTTCCCGTTCAATGCCTTGGTGGGAACCGATATAGGCAATGTTCCAGCCTCGTTCTTTTAATTTCGGAATCAGCGCGACGTTCACCATGACATGTCCGGCTGTGCCGCCGCCGGTAAGAATAATTTTTTTGCTCAACGTTGATCACCTGTCTTTTTCAGCATGCTGCAATAGTTATTAGCTTTTTTCCATGTATCGTATTGTATTATAGCAGATACTTTCCGTTTCATGTGTGAAAACGCGAAAACCGATCGGCGTTGTTTACGTACGCTAAAGAATCAGGTTCTCATGTTTCATCAAATTTTCATCATTTTCTGTTTTAATTTTTATCAACGTGTTATATGATAATTAATCTGTAAAATATTGTTTTGATATGGTGATAGATTCAGATCGGTTTGTTTTTTTCTATTTTCAAAGATAAGAAATATTGGTAAAGTACAAATAAAGAGGTGAAAACGATGCTGTGGATGATTTTGGTGTGTGTTATTGGCGGGATACTATTATATGGCATCGTTCCAACGATTGTTATTCGCAAAAAAAAGTTTCGTATTTATCGCGAAGGAGCGTCCGAGAATAACATTGCTTTGACGTTCGATGACGGTCCTGACCCGTATTATACACCAAAATTATTGGATTTATTAAAAAAACATCAAGTGAAAGCGACATTTTTCGTGGTCGGAAACAAAGCAAAACAATATCCTGATATTGTCAGACGGATGCATGAGGAAGGCCATGAAATCGGAATGCACAATTACCGGCATATCAGCAATTGGCTGATACTTCCGCCTTTTTTGGAAAAAGGATTGCAGAAATCAGCAGATATTATTGAAGAGATTATTGGAAAGCGGCCCATCTATTACCGTCCGCCTTGGGGGCATTTTAATTTATTTACCCCGCTTGTGCAAAAGAAATATATTACGGTGCTGTGGACTTACATTCTTGGTGACTGGAATGCAAAGCTTGGCACGATGGAATTGTTTCGCCGCCTTCGAAATAGTATGAAGGGTGGAGCCATTATTGTTCTGCATGACAACGGTGATGCGCTTGGCGCTGACAAACGGGCGCCGGAACAAATGCTTGCGGCGCTGGAGCTGTTGCTAAAGGAAGAAGCGGCGAAAAAAATGCGCTGGGTGACGATTACAGATGTTATGAACGTGCAAACTAATAAACAAATCTCGTCAATATAATGGGGGATCTATGGATACGAGTATTCTCTTTTCGTATGTGGAATCATACGGATATGTCATTATTTTCGTGTTTTTGTTTTTCGGCATTGTCGGCATTCCGGCGCCGGAAGAGAGTTTATTGTTTTTTCTTGGCATCATAATTGCCAGACAACAGCTTTTATGGGAATATTGTATGATCGCCAGCTGGTGCGGCGTAGTGATCGGGATGATCACCGCTTACGGCATCGGACGCTTTTTTGGAGCGCCATTTATTCAAAAGTACGGAAAGTATTTAGGGATTAAAGAAGAAAAGTGGGAGCGGGCAAAACAGCTGTTTCATCGCTATGGAAAATGGGGTATTTTATTCGGCTATTACATTCCGGGAGTTCGGCAAATTTCTCCGTATATGGCAGGGGTTATTCACTTCTCGTTTCGTTCGTTTTTATTGCTTGCTTCGCTTGGCGCAACGGTGTGGATTGTTCCCGTTACGCTTGCCGGAATGTTGCTCGGACGGCATATGCAAATTCCGCTGTTTTATTTTCCTCTGATTGGGTTGACATTGTTCGTATTGTTTCTATTTGCAACATGGATTGGGCAGCGACTGCGCAAAAAATCTTTGGAAAACTAAGGGAGCTAACGATGATGAAAATTCTTGTATTACCGCTGTTCCAGATGAATACAGGACATCATAAAGTAGCCGATACGTTGATCGATTTTCTGCAAAGGCAGTTTCCGTATGTATTTTGCAAAAAAATCGATTTTTTAAGCTATTGTAATGAATTAATGGAGAAAATGGTATCGGAAATGTATTTGCGCTGGATTCGCTCTCATCCTGATTCGTACCATCGTGTTTATAAGACGTTCATGTACCATGATGTTCATCGGTTGGAATTCGTTTCTTTCGAGCCGTGGCTTCCTTATTTTGAAAGTAAGATGAGGAAAATGATGGAAAGAGAGAAGCCAGAGCTTATTATTTGCACGCACTCCTTTCCATCGCGCATTTTGCAGCGGCTTAAGCGGAAGAAAGTGATTCGCACGCCAGTGATCAACGTTTATACAGATTTTTTTATTAATAGCGTGTGGGGGAAGCGAAATATTGATTACCACTTTGTTCCGCATGCCGACGCAAAACGGGAGCTGATGACGAAGTATCGTATTGAGGAAAGACGGATTATCGTAACAGGGATTCCTGTCCATGAAGTGTTTATGGCGAAACATTCAGAGGCAAGAAGGAAAAGACGTTCGTTTCATTTGCTATTGGCAGGCGGCAACCAGGGATTAGGAAATATCATCGATTTTCTCAAAAAAGCAAGGAATTCTCATTTGTTTCGTTATTCGGTATTATGCGGGAAAAACAAAAAGCTTTATGATGAAATCGCAAGTTGGGAACATCCGCATATTCGGCCTTTCTCCTACATATCGAGCCCGCAGGAGATGAACCGTTTATATAACGAGGTTGATGCGGTGATCACGAAACCGGGCGGCGTTACGGTAAGCGAGGTATTGCATAAGCAATTGCCGATTTTTACAGTCGATTATTTGCCTGGCCAGGAACAAATTAATTTACAGTATCTTGAAAAACGCGGGTTAGTTTATAATTTGTCTGGGCTTCGCCATTACGAACAAAAAGTTTTTCATGTGCTTACAGATGAAATCGAAAAAAACCGCTTTTACCGCCGGGTGCACGAATATTTCGCAGAGATCGAAAAAACGGCCCAAGATGCATTAGAAGAGATGGTGGCGGTGATGTGCCAAGGATCGTATCGCGCTCTCCGGAAATAGCGATTTCACCATCTAACGAATCGGTTAGATGGTGTTTTTGCTGTTTTTGAAGTGGCGAAACAACCTGCATTGCTCATATAAAAATACCATACGATTGCGCGCGAAAAGTGTTAAAATAGGAACGATGGGAAGCAAAGAGGAGGAACCTACATGAAAACGAGAGTCGGGATTTTATACGGCGGCAAATCGCCGGAGCATAACGTTTCGCTATCAACAGCGATGGCGGTCATGAACGCTATGGATAAAAATAAATTTGATGTGATTCCGATTTATATCACCACTGAAGGACAATGGATCAAAGGGGAGCGGCTGACCGGAACGATTACGGAAGTCAAGCAGCTGCAGTTCCAGTCGGATGCGAAAGCAATGATACCGGTAGCGTTAAACCAAGTGCCGGTATTAGCGGATGATAAAAATCAGCATCCTTCTGAAATGGATGCTAATAAGGAATCGGAAACGGCCATTGATGTGATTTTTCCATTATTGCACGGTCCAAATGGAGAAGACGGCACCGTGCAAGGCTTGCTTGAGATTTTGAATGTTCCATATGTTGGAAACGGTGTGCTTGCCTCAGCGGTCGGCATGGATAAAGTGGTGATGAAAAACTTATTTGCCCAGGCCGGGCTGCGCCAGGCGAAATACGTAGCGTTTACGAAGCGGGATTGGAGTAAAGATGAAGAAGCCGCATACGATCAGGTTGAGCGAAAACTCGGCTACCCTTGTTTTGTCAAGCCGGCAAACGCAGGGTCAAGCGTTGGCATTACGAAATGCAAACAGCGCGCCGATTTGAAGACCGCTTTTATCGAAGCGTTTAAGTATGACCGAAAAATTATTGTGGAAGAAGCGATTGTCGGCCGTGAAATCGAAATTGGTGTAATCGGTAATGATGAACCAATTTGTTCGGTCGTAGGAGAAATTATTCCGAAAAAAGAATTTTATGATTATCAGGCAAAATATGAAGATGGCAATACGGAACTCATCATTCCGGCGCAAGTGACGGAAGAACAGTATGAAACGATCAAGCAGATGGCGATTACGGCCTTTAAGGCGCTTGATCTTTCCGGGCTTGTGCGCGCCGACTTTTTCTTGGCGGAAGATGGCACAGTGTATATTAACGAAATTAATACGATGCCTGGGTTTACGCCATACAGCATGTTCCCATTGCTATGGAAACATAGCGGCGTTTCATATCCAGAATTAATCGAGCGCCTCATTCAGCTAGCGATCGAGCGGCATGAAGAAAAGCAAACGATCACGTACACGTTTGAGAAATAGAGAAGGTGGAGAAAGATGATTACTCGCACGTTAAAGGAGATACAAGCGATGGCGGATGGCCGCTTGGTGGCTGACGAATTTGCGGATGTTACGATCAGCGGCGTCTCGACCGACACACGGACGATTCAGCAGGGCAATTTATACGTCCCGCTCAAAGGAGCTAAGTTTAACGGGCATGCGTTTGTGCAAGAGGCGTTTGCAAAAGGCGCCAGTGCGGTGCTTTGGTCGGAAACGGAAGGAAATCCGCCAGAGAACGCCCCGGTGATTGTTGTTGATGATACGCTGCGCGCGCTGCAGCGCCTGGCCCACAGGTACCGCAGGCAGCTGGCCGTAAAAGTAATCGGCATTACAGGAAGCAATGGCAAAACAACGACAAAAGATATGACAGCGGCGCTATTGGCCACTTCTTATAAGGTGCAAAAAACAGAAGGGAATTTAAACAACCATATTGGCGTGCCATTGACGCTCCTTCGTTTAGCAGAAGATACGGAAATGGCGGTCGTCGAAATGGGAATGAGCAATTTCGGTGAAATTGAACTTTTGTCCAACATCGCTGAGCCGGATGCGGCGATTATTACGAACATTGGGGAATCCCATTTGCAAGAATTAGGTTCGCGTGAAGGAATTGCACAAGCAAAATTGGAAATTTTGTCTGGTTTGCGCAAAAACGGTCTGTTTGTTTATCATGGCGATGAGCCGTTATTGACGAGCCGCGTGTCAAATTTGCCGCTGCCGGAACATGTCGTAACGTTTGGCCAAGAAGCGAAAAACGATTATTATCCGAATGCGGTGCGGATGGAAGTAAAGGGGACAACATTTACGATCAACCAGCTTCCAAACCGAACGTTGTTTATTCCGATTTTAGGGAAGCATCATGTTAATAACGCATTGGCTGCCATTGCGGTTGCCCGCTTTTTTCGGATCAGCTGGGAGAGTATTCAAGAAGCGCTTGCCCATTTAGGGGTCACCCGCATGCGCATGGAGTTGATCGAAACGAAACGGGGCTTTACGGTAATTAACGATGCGTACAACGCCAGCCCTACTTCCATGAAGGCGGCTTTGAAGCTGCTCGGGGAATTGACGGGATATACGAAAAAAATTGCGGTGCTAGGCGATATGTTGGAGCTCGGTGACCAAGAAGTAGCCTTTCATCGCGAAATCGGCGCGATGCTTCGTCCGGAAATGGTCGATTATGTTTTCACCTATGGACCGCTGGCGCGCCATATTGCGCTAACAGCTGCGCCGTCTTTCCCGGATGGGCGGGTGCGCGCATACGATGAGAAAAAAGCACTGGCCAACGATTTGCTTGCCATCGTTTCTTCGGGTGATGTGATTTTGTTAAAGGCTTCCCGTGGGGTGAAATTAGAAGAACTGCTTTGCGATTTGCAATAACGGTATCATCGTGTAAAATGAAAACAACGGTGAAAAAATAAAAGCGGCGTTGTCGATCGCCGCTTTTAATTTTTTAGGAAACGGTGATATAAACATGATTGGCTGTCTATGTATCCATGGATTTACAGGAAGCCCTGATGAAGTCGCTCCGTTGGCAGAGTATTTGCGAAAGCGGACGGACTGGATGATCAAAACCCCTACTCTTCCCGGCCACGGAGAAGAGCTGCATCTGAAAGGAATTACGCATGATCAATGGTTTCAGGCGGCGGAACACGAGCTGCAAGCGTTAATGAACGAGTGTGAAACGGTATATGTCATCGGCTTTTCGATGGGCGGAGTGATCGCCGTCTATTTAGCAGAAAAATACCACATTGATAAGTTAGTGCTGTTAAGCGCGGCATTTTATTATGTCAATCCGCGTCAATTGTGGGAAGACATTCGTGATATGTTTCGCAATGGATGGCGTCGCATCGGTGAACATCCGCTGTTTATCCGCTATAAAAATAAAGTGCGATCCACGCCAATTGCTGCGGTATTAGAGTTTCGCAAACTAGTGAATGAAGTACGGCCGCGTCTTCCCTACGTTCATGTCCCGGTGTTGATTGTGCAGGGAGAAAAAGACGGGATTGTTCCGCTAAAAAGCGCCCATTATTTATATCAAAGAATTGGTTCATCCAAAAAGAAACTATTATTCTTGCCCGAGTCTTATCATCACGTCTGCCATAGCGCAGACCGGCATGTATTATTTGCCGAAGTCGAAAAGTTTTTACGGGAAAGTGGTAATGATTGAAAACAACAGATGAAAATGGTATGATAACTGTCAAACATTTTTATTTGATTTTATATCGATCAGTAAGGATGATTAAAGGAGTTTGAATAACATTGACGACATTTCAGGAGTTAGGATTAAGCAATGAATTAATGAAGGCAATCAGACGCATGGGGTTTGAAGAAACAACCCCGATTCAAGCAAAGACGATTCCGCTAAGCTTGCAAAATAAAGATGTGATTGGACAAGCGCAAACCGGTACCGGGAAAACGGCGGCGTTTGGCATTCCGCTTATTGAAAAAGTAAATGTGCAAAGCGAAGCGGTGCAAGGGCTAGTGGTGGCGCCGACGCGCGAGCTGGCGATTCAAGTATCGGAAGAGCTATATAAAATTGGTGCCGTCAAGCGCGTGCGCGTATTACCGATTTATGGCGGTCAGGATATTGAGCGGCAAATTCGCGCGTTGAAAAAACATCCACACATTATTGTCGGGACACCGGGGCGCATTATCGACCATATCAATCGCAAGACGCTGCGGCTAGAGCAGGTGCATACAGTGGTGCTCGATGAAGCGGATGAAATGCTGAATATGGGATTTATTGACGATATTGAGGCGATTTTAAGCAATGTTCCGAAACAGCGGCAAACGTTATTGTTTTCAGCGACCATGCCGGAACCGATCCGCCGCATTGCCGAGCGGTTTATGAATGATCCGCAGCTTGTAAAAGTAAAAGCAAAAGAAATGACCGTTCCGAATATTCAACAATATTACCTCGAAGTGCAAGAAAAAAAGAAATTCGATATTTTGACGCGTTTATTGGATATTCAGGCCCCCGAGCTGGCGATTGTGTTCGGGCGGACAAAGCGGCGTGTCGATGAATTGGCGGAAGCGCTAAATTTGCGCGGCTATGCGGCGGAAGGGATTCACGGCGATTTAAGCCAGGCGAAACGTCTCTCTGTGTTGCGCAAATTTAAAGAAGGTGCGATCGAGATTTTGGTCGCCACGGATGTAGCGGCGCGCGGGCTGGATATTTCCGGCGTGACGCATGTGTACAATTTTGATATCCCTCAAGATCCGGAAAGCTACGTTCATCGCATTGGCCGCACCGGCCGCGCAGGGAAAACAGGCGTCGCGATGACGTTTGTGACACCAAGGGAAATCGGACAGCTTCATAACATTGAACGGACGACAAAGCGGAAAATGGAGCGTATGAAACCGCCAACATTGGACGAAGCGCTGGAAGGGCAGCAGCGTATCGCGGTGGAAAAACTAGTGAATGTGGTGGAAAGTGGAAACTTGTCTTTCTATAAACGAGCTGCTGAAGAGCTATTAGAGGAACATGATTCGGTTTCGCTGGTAGCCGCATGTATTAAAATGTTAACAAAAGAACCGGATACGACGCCGGTGCAGTTAACGGAAGAGCCGCCGCTTCCGGTTAAACGGGAGAAAAAGCGGGGAAACCGCGCGGAAGGCCCATTCCGTGAGCGTGCCAAAAAACGGCGCGTTGCCCGTTAAAAACGGTGCAACAGGCGCCGTTTTTTGCTATGGTAAAATGTATATACGCGAACAACAGCCGGGCAGCAAACAGAATGAATATATCCATTGGGGAAAAGAGTTTTTATGGCGATCGTCCTGCTTGGCTATGTCGCCATGAGCGTTCATTTGCAGCAGTGTTCCCTGTCGCAAACGATGACGTTTGCGCCCTTTTTTAGAAGTCGAATGGGGTGATGGCGTCATTTTCATCCGCTAATTCATCAGATCCCGTTTTCATTGTCGAGAAAGCGGCGATGATGGTTAGCGATGAAGAAGAAAAGGCCGATGCGGGCGCAGGCGAGACGAGATAAAAGGTGCAATAATCCCTCCTGTTAAAAAACCAAATAGGTGGGCGACCATATTCAGATCAGGATTGGTAAATGCGATAAATAAACTAATACAGATAACGACGAGAAGAAGGCGGGCATGCTGATGGTCGATTATATCGCGGCGGAATACGATTAAATAGCCATACATGCCGAACAGTCCAAAAATAGCGCCAGACGCTCCAACATGACTGTACATAGCCGGCAGAAGGAAAAAAGAGGCGATGTTGCCGCCGACTCCGCTCCCTATATAAAGAAGCAAAAACTTGCTTTTCCCTAACATTTGCTCTAATGCAGGGCCGAATAAAAGAAGAGAAATGGAATTGATCATCATATGTTCAAACCGCACATGAAAAACAAGAGGGCTTACAAGCCGCCAATACTCCCCTTCGCGTATGGCGGCATTAAATCCAATCATTCGTTCCCATAATGGTTCCGCACTCGAAAGACTCAAAAAAAACATAAACCATGTGACTACATGAAGGATCACAAGGATAGAAACAACGGGATAAAGGCGAAAAAAAACACGGGCGTTTTCCCTGCGCACAAACATATCATTCTCTCCTTCATCTTTGTTTGTCAAAAAATGGCTAGGGAAGCTTCCGCTTTGGCGGGCAAAACGAATAAGTGAAAGATGAATCGGCTTATTAAAATGGTATGTAAGAAGTAGAAAGGATAGAAGGACAATGATTATCGGAGTTGGCATTGATATTGTGGAATTAGAGCGGGTTAGACAGTTGATGGAAAAAAATGAAAAATTGATTGACCGCATTTTAACGAGGGACGAAAAAAATGTGTTTACGCAATTATCGCCAAAACGCAAAGTGGAATTTTTAGCGGGGCGGTTTGCGGCGAAAGAAGCGTACGCAAAAGCCGTCGGCACAGGAATTGGAAAACATCTGTCATTCCACGATATTCAAATTATGAACGACCTGCATGGAAAGCCAATCGTCGTTTCAGATGCGAAGGACTGCCGCATCCATCTTTCCATTTCTCATAGCCGTGATTATGCAATCGCTCAAGTAATTATTGAGCGCTTGTCATAGCTAGTCTGCATATTCCCCGAAGTTGTCTCATATATTGTAATGCGAAAAGGGAAATCGATATGAGGCAAAGGGGTTGAAATGAATGAGGAGAAAGGTGCTCAGTGTATTGGTTGGCATCATATTGCTTATTGCTTTAGCTGGCTGTGGGTCAAAATCACAGGAAGATGTCATCAAAGCGCTCGATGAAAAAATGGATGAGATCACAAGCTACCAGGCAGAAGCAAAAATGACGTTTCAAACAGGTTCAAAACCGCAAGTATATAACGTCGAAATCTGGTATAAACATCCTGCCTATTACCGTGTCAGCTTAAAAAATGCAGACAAAGAGCAAAGTCAGATGATTTTGCGCAATGATGAAGGGGTCTTTGTGTTTACGCCGGCGCTTAATAAAAGCTTCCGGTTCCAAAGCGATTGGCCGAAAAACAGCAGTCAGGCCTATTTGTATGAGTCATTGGTCAAAGACATTTTGAGCGATTCGAAGGCGAAGTTTAAAGCGACAAAAAATCATTACGTATTTGAAACGAAAACAAACTATCCAAACAGCAATGTCGTGCCGACGCAAGAAATTACGTTAAACAAAAAGGATTTATCACCGGTATCGGTCAAAGTGATGGATACCGACCGAAAAGCTTTGTTAACCGTGCAATTCTCCAAGGTCGAATTTAATAAAAAGTTTGATGATGATGCATTTGACACATCGAAAAATATGACGGGAGCGCGTTTAGAAGTGCCGACGATGGCAGAAGCGAAAGACAAAGCGATGGAAGTCATGTATCCGGTGCAGCTGCCGGAAGGAGTAAAGCAAATCGATGAGAAGGAAGTTGCCAGTGAAAACGGAAAACGAGTGATTATGACGTTCGGCGGCGAAAAAACATTTACATTAGTTCAGGAAAAAGCAAAAGTTTTACCGGCAACAAGCACACCGACGCTGGTCAATGGCGAGCCGGTCGATTTAGGTTTTGCGATTGGTACGCTGACGGACAAAACATTGACATGGTCGTATAAAGGTGTCGACTTTACGATTGCTTCCGATGATTTAACACCGGAGGAAATGGTCATGGTAGCCCGCTCCGTGCAAGGAAAGGCGATTAAATAATTGATTTGCTAGGCAACAGGCTTGCGGCTTGCCGAGCCTGTTTTTTTTTAGGAAAAGGCAGACTCCTTAAGACAATGATATATTCCTTCCTTGTTTAGAAAGTGGTAAACTAAAAAAGGATAGCGCAAATTAGAGCGTTTACATTCAAAAAAATAACTCTGAGATCTGCTAGACAAGGAAGGACAGCGAGAAATGATGAATTCATTTTACCGTGATACGTGGGCTGAAATTGATTTAGACGCGATTTATTACAATGTTTCTCAACTTAAGAAGCTTTTGCCGGATGAAACTTGCATTATGGCAGTGGTAAAGGCGAATGCATACGGCCACGGCGATGCGCAAGTGGCGAAGACAGCGCTGGAGGCCGGCGCTTCCTATTTGGCCGTAGCTTTTTTAGATGAAGCGCTTGCATTGCGAGAAAAAGGAATCACTGCTCCGATTCTCGTATTAGGTGCTTCTCGTCCTAGCGATGTCCATCTTGCCGCCAAGCACCAAATCTCACTTACGGTGTTTCAACCGGACTGGGTCGAGCAAGCGGCCGATTTATACAAGGGAACGGAACGAGTGCGGTTCCATTTAAAAATGGATACGGGAATGGGACGGTTAGGAGTCAGAGAGGAAGAGGAGACAAAACGCATTGTTGAATTAATCGACGGCCATCCGTATTTTTCGCTGGAAGGCGTTTATACTCATTTCGCCACAGCCGATGAAATCAATACCGATTATTTTTCCTTTCAGTATCGTCGTTTTCTGCAAATGTTAGAGTGGCTTCCGTATAAACCACCGATGATCCATTGCGGGAACAGCGCGACGGCTTTGCGGTTTCCGGATAAAGTATTTAATATAGTGCGCTTTGGCATTTCAATGTATGGATTGTCGCCTTCGCCAGCTATAAAGCCATACTTGCCATACGAGCTAAAAGAAGCTTTCTCCTTGCATAGCCGCCTTGTTCACGTTAAAAAGCTACAACCAGGAGAAAAAGTGAGCTACGGTGCAACCTATACGGCGGAGACGGAACAATGGATAGGCACTGTGCCAATCGGCTATGCAGACGGTTGGTTGCGCAAACTGCAAAATTTCCATGTGCTGGTGAACGGAAAAAAAGCGCCGATTGTCGGGAGAATCTGCATGGATCAACTCATGATCCGTCTGCCTGAACCAATGCCGGTCGGAACGAAAGTGACTTTAATTGGGCGGCAGGGCGACGAATATATTTCCGTTGATGACGTGGCCCAATATCTTGGAACGATTAACTATGAGGTTCCTTGTACAGTAAGTTATCGCGTTCCCCGTATTTTTTTCAGAAATAAGAGTATAATGGAAGTGAGAAATGTTGTTTTGAATGGCAATGATTATGTATAAACTTTGCAGAAGATAATACGCAGAAAACGCGGAAATGACTTTGCAGCGCCTTTATTTAGTGGTATGATGAAATGGAAGCAATGAATGGCTGCAGTTCGTGGAGGTGTATATTTGTGTCGGAGTCTAGCGCAACAACGGAAATCGTCGTTCGTTTGCCTCAATCATTAGTAACAGAATTAGATGTGCTGGTGAAACAAGAAAACGGCAATCGGAATGAACTGATTTACCAAGCGACGAAAATGTATATTCGTGAGCGGAAGAAACGGCAAATCCGCGAAGCGATGAGACGAGGCTACATGGAAATGGCAAAAATCAATTTATCGATCGCTTCAGAAGCGTTTCTTGCAGAATATGAAGCCGACCACACCGTTGAACGTTTAGTTAGCGGGGGGTAATGCTTTGATTGTTAAACGTGGCGACGTTTATTTTGCGGACCTTTCCCCGGTAGTTGGCTCAGAGCAGGGCGGTGTCCGCCCCGTGTTGGTCATCCAAAATGACATTGGCAATCGCTTTAGCCCAACGGTGATCGTAGCGGCGATTACAGCGCAAATTCAAAAAGCGAAGCTGCCAACGCACGTTGAAATTGATGCAAAACGCTACGGGTTTGAGCGGGATTCCGTCATTTTGCTAGAACAAATTCGGACAATTGATAAACAGCGGCTCACGGATAAAATCACCCATTTAGATGATGAAATGATGGATAAAGTGGATGAAGCGCTGCAAATCAGTTTAGGACTTATCGATTTTTAACATAAACCGGCAAGAGTTTTTCCACTTTGAAAACATACGAAGCCTAGTTTGAAGTGGGCATCTTGAATCCGGTGCACAGGGTGGGAAACATCGCCCCAAGTGTTTGCTCATGAAAGTCTTGTGGAACAAGAGTCAGTGTCCATGCGAAGCACGGAAGAAGCTCTTTGGTACACAAGAACCTGTCGACTTTAGTCGTGCGAAGATTCCGTTTGCAGTGCTTTGTCCTATCATTCTCCTGTTTCGGTTTCGAAAAAGGGCTTATTCTGTGTTTGCAGCGTACTGAGCCATCTATCGCCTCTGCAATGTATAAACAAAGTGGCAGATAGTTTGTTTTGCTGTGCATAAAAAAGGACAGGTCGCGGGGAGAAACGATCTGTCCAACTATTTATAGTATGGTTGATCGGAAATAGCTGCATCTTTGTAGCTATTTTTATTTTCGCCATTGGAGGGATAATCGATTTGTTCAATAGAGAAGCGTTGATCGGCTTGATCGCCAATGAGTTGCAGTTGTCTGCCAATCAAGTGAGCAATGTCATTACCCTTTCCGAGGAGGGGAACACAGTACCGTTTATCGCCCGCTATCGAAAAGAGATGACAGGCGCGCTGGATGAAGTGCAGATTCGTGATATTTTAGAGAAATGGAGCTACTTGCAAAGCCTAGAACAACGTAAAGAAGAAGTTCTTCGTCTTATCGATGAGCAAGGGAAATTGACAGATGAGTTGAAAAACGCGATTATGAGCGCCACGAAACTGCAGCAAGTCGAAGATTTGTATCGCCCTTATCGGCAAAAAAGACGCACGAAAGCTACGGCCGCCAAAGAAAAAGGGCTCGAACCGCTTGCTGAATGGCTATGGACATGTCCAGCGGAACCGAGACCGGAAGAAAAAGCACAGGAATTTATCAACCCGGAAAAAGAAGTGTTTACGGTGGAAGAAGCGCTCCAAGGAGCAAAAGATATCATTGCTGAAAAAGTGTCTGATGATGCGCAATTCCGCCAATGGATTCGCCAGCAAACGTGGAAAAAGGGAGTCATTGTATCAACGGCCAAAGCGCCGGAAAAGGATGAGAAGAAAGTATATGAAATGTATTACGAATACGAAGAGCCTGTACATAAGATTGTTCCGCACCGTGTGTTAGCGTTAAACCGCGGCGAAAAGGAAGAGGTGCTACGTGTCACCATAAAGGCACCAGTAGAAGAGATTACGGCGTATTTACAAAAAAACGTGATCACAAATCCGCAATCTCCTGCCGCTCCGCTTTTATCTGAAGCAATAGAAGATGGCTATAAACGGCTTATCGAGCCGGCCATTGAACGCGACATCCGCAATGGGCTAACGGAAAAAGCGGAAGAGCGGGCGATTCACATTTTTTCTGAAAACTTGCGGAAACTTTTGCTGCAGCCACCATTGAAAGGAAAAATCGTGCTTGGCATTGACCCGGCCTACCGAACGGGATGTAAGCTTGCTGTTGTTGATGAAACAGGCAAACTATTGAAAATTGATGTCATCTATCCACATCCACCGCAGCAACGGGTAGACGAAGCAAGGGAAAAGTTAATTCGTCTAATCGCAGAATATCATGTAGAAATGATTGCGATTGGGAATGGAACAGCATCACGGGAAACGGAACAGTTCGTCGCCGATACGTTGAAGCAGGTAGATAGGGAAATCTTTTACTTAATTGTCAATGAAGCAGGTGCCAGCGTATATTCTGCCTCTGATCTCGCGCGCCAGGAATTCCCAGATTTACAAGTTGAAGAGCGGAGTGCCGTTTCGATCGCCCGGCGCGTACAAGACCCATTGGCAGAATTGGTAAAAATCGATCCAAAGTCTGTCGGTGTCGGCCAATATCAGCATGATGTTTCGCAAAAGAAATTAGCCGAATCGCTGCGCTTTGTCGTAGAAACGGTCGTGAACCAAGTCGGTGTCAATGTCAATACCGCATCTGTTTCCTTATTGCAATATGTATCGGGGCTTACAAAGACGGTGTCGGAAAATATTGTAAAGCGACGGGAAGAACAAGGAAAATTTAGAAGCCGCGAAGAATTAAAATCGATACCGCGGCTCGGTGCGAAAACATATGAGCAATGTATTGGCTTTTTGCGTATTATTGACGGAGATGAACCGCTCGACCGGACGCCGATCCATCCAGAGCGATACGAAGAAGTGAAAAAGCTATTGCAAAATTTAGGCTTTTCCACAGCGCATATCGGAAGCAAAGAACTTCGCGAGGCGCTGCAATCGCTGAATGTTTCCGATACGGCCGCGAAGCTTGGTATCGGCGAATTAACGTTACAAGATATTATCGACGCTTTAATCCGCCCGGAACGCGATCCCCGTGATGAACTGCCAAAGCCGTTATTGCGCAAGGACGTTTTAAAAATGGAAGATTTAAAAGCGGGGATGGAACTAGAAGGCATCGTACGGAATGTCGTTGACTTCGGCGCGTTTGTCGATATCGGCGTCAAGCAGGACGGGCTTGTGCATATTTCTAAATTAAGCAAGCAATACGTACGACATCCGCTTGATGTTGTATCGGTCGGCGATGTCGTAAAAGTTTGGGTGGATCATGTAGATGTGAATAAAGAAAGAATCTCTTTATCAATGATTGCGCCAGCGGAGCTAGAGAAAACACTGCCTTCATGAGCAGTGTTTTCTCTGATAAAAAAACCAGCATTGGTTTAACAGTTTGATTTGATAACGATTTTTTTCATAATAGGCTCGTCTCATTTGATTTTTTAGCCAAGTTGGCATCGTGTCCAACCTCCTATAATGAAAAGGTTAGTATATAATGTATGTACTGTCAGTCTGTCCTGTGCCAGAAAAGTGAGGAGTAAAGAGCAATGGAACAAAGTGATTTACAAAAACTTGTCGAAAGGGTATCTTTGCAATTTTTTCAAAAACCGTTCAAACATATGGCGACGTTCAACCCACGGCTGCGAACAACAGGAGGACGTTACATCGTACAAACCCATAACATTGAGATAAATAAAAAGTATTACGAATCATTTGGCGAAGAAGAACTGATCGCCATTATTAAACATGAATTGTGCCATTACCATCTTCATTTAGAGGGGAAAGGTTACCGCCATCGCGATAAAGATTTCCGTGATTTATTGCGGCAAGTTCAGGCCCCGCGTTATTGCCGCCCGCTTCCGCAACAAACACGAAAAAAAGCAAAAAAGATACACGTGTACGTTTGTTCCTGGTGCGGTTTGACTTATGAAAGAAAAAAACGGGTCAATACGAATCGGTATGTTTGCGGGAAATGTGGGGGAAGGCTAACATCAGATGATAGCGGTGAAGCAAAGTAAAATTTTTTAAATTGGTTGATAACGAGAAGCAAAAAAATGATAAAAAGTTATTGACATGGATTATTTATTATGCTAAATTATAAAAGCCGTCGCCAAACGACGGGTTGCAAAAAACATATTGACAACGCTAAGTTACCTAAATATAATAAAGAATGTCGGTTGCACACAACAGATCATTTAAAATCATTTAAAAATTAATTATTCCGCAATAGTTCAGCGACGAGGAATACATCAATGAATCCACTCCGAGTTGCCTCGACGCATCTAGCTTCTTGGAGACGGCTAGCAGAGGAAGAGGCAGCAAGCATACCGAAAAGTCGCCTGTTGTTAGGGTTCATTATTCCGCAATAGCTCAGCGGTAGAGCAACCGGCTGTTAACCGGTAGGTCGTAGGTTCGAATCCTACTTGCGGAGCCTTTGGAGAAGTACCCAAGTGGCTGAAGGGGACGGTTTGCTAAACCGTTAGGTCGTGTCTTTACGGCGCGCGGGTTCAAATCCCGCCTTCTCCGCCACTTTGATATATATCGTGGCCCGTTGGTCAAGTGGTTAAGACACCGCCCTTTCACGGCGGTAACACGGGTTCGAATCCCGTACGGGTCACTTTTATAAGATGTGTTGGGGTTGTGAAACTCCAACCTTCATGATGGTCCCGTAGTGTAGTGGTTAACACGCCTGCCTGTCACGCAGGAGATCGCGGGTTCGAGTCCCGTCGGGACCGCCATTACATGAATCATTGGGCCATAGCCAAGCGGTAAGGCAACGGACTTTGACTCCGTGATGCGCTGGTTCGAATCCAGCTGGCCCAGTTATGAGCCATTAGCTCAGTAGGTAGAGCATCTGACTTTTAATCAGAGGGTCGGAGGTTCGAGTCCTCCATGGCTCACCACCTTGCGGGTGTGGCGGAATTGGCAGACGCACCAGACTTAGGATCTGGCGCCTCACGGCGTGGGGGTTCAAGTCCCTCCACCCGCACCAGTTAAATATGCGGTCGTGGCGGAATGGCAGACGCGCTAGGTTGAGGGCCTAGTGGGGGCAACCCCGTGGAGGTTCAAGTCCTCTCGACCGCATAACAAAAAACATTTGCATTCAACAATTTATTGTGTTATAGTAAAATTTGTTGTCTTAATATCGCGCGCTCGTAGCTCAATTGGATAGAGCATCTGACTACGGATCAGAAGGTTAGGGGTTCGAATCCTCTCGAGCGCGCCATAGCGGGAAGTAGCTCAGCTTGGTAGAGCACATGGTTTGGGACCATGGGG